>NZ_CAMISV010000033.1:0-365 GCF_946227095.1 Serratia proteamaculans | reverse complement strand
CACTACGCGCACGTTGACTGCCCAGGGCACGCCGACTACGTTAAAAACATGATCACCGGTGCTGCTCAGATGGACGGCGCTATCCTGGTTGTTGCTGCGACTGATGGCCCTATGCCACAGACCCGTGAGCACATCCTGCTGGGTCGCCAGGTTGGCGTTCCTTTCATCATCGTATTCATGAACAAATGTGACATGGTTGATGATGAAGAGCTGCTGGAACTGGTAGAAATGGAAGTTCGTGAACTTCTGTCTGCTTACGACTTCCCTGGTGATGACCTGCCGGTTGTTCGTGGTTCAGCGCTGAAAGCACTGGAAGGCGAAGCTGAGTGGGAAGCTAAAATCATCGAACTGGCTGGCTACCTGGA
>NZ_CAMISV010000032.1:0-386 GCF_946227095.1 Serratia proteamaculans | reverse complement strand
TGCGTGAGGGAGGAAAACAGACCCACCATGCTGTCTTTGAAGGTCTGGGTACCGGTAAGTAACCCGGTCAGCATGTTGGTGGAGCGTTCCCGCATCGTATCAATCAGCCCAAGCTGCAGCTTATTGACCTGGCTCTGCCCAGCGTAAAGTTTCATTGCCTGCTGATATTGCGCGTCAGTTGATTCCTGTGTTGCCGCCTGCAACAACTGCTCATAGCGCTGTTTGTCAATGTAACCTTGCTGGTAGTACGCCTGATACTGGGCCTGCTGCTGCGCCAGTTGGTTACTCAGTTGAACGGAGGGATCAACATCCCCGGCGATGTTTTGCCGTGGGGCCGCAATGGCATCAGCCTCTGCCTTTAACCTCTCGCGGGCCATATCCTGCTG
>NZ_CAMISV010000031.1:0-492 GCF_946227095.1 Serratia proteamaculans | reverse complement strand
CAAAAGAAGTAGGTAGCTTAACCTTCGGGAGGGCGCTTACCACTTTGTGATTCATGACTGGGGTGAAGTCGTAACAAGGTAACCGTAGGGGAACCTGCGGTTGGATCACCTCCTTACCTAATGATATTGATTCGAGTGAAGTGCTCACACAGATTGTCTGATGAAAAAGTAATGAGCAAAAGCGCTACCTGTTGATGTAATGAGTCTCTGACTCATGCTGATACGAACCGATTAAGACGTTCAGTTTAATCGGATTTTCGTGTCCCCATCGTCTAGAGGCCTAGGACACTGCCCTTTCACGGCTGTAACAGGGGTTCGAATCCCCTTGGGGACGCCATCCGATAATGAGTGAAAGACATTATCACCGGTTCTTGCCGAACCGAAAACATCTTAAAGATGACTTTAACGAGTCGTGTTTAAGATATTGCTCTTTAACAATCTGGAACAAGCTGAAAATTGAAACATGACAGCTGAAACTTACTCCTCCGTAGA
>NZ_CAMISV010000030.1:0-603 GCF_946227095.1 Serratia proteamaculans | reverse complement strand
GTAGGTAGCTTAACCTTCGGGAGGGCGCTTACCACTTTGTGATTCATGACTGGGGTGAAGTCGTAACAAGGTAACCGTAGGGGAACCTGCGGTTGGATCACCTCCTTACCTAATGATATTGATTGCGTGTAGTGCTCACACAGATTGTCTGATGAAATGAAAGAGAGCATAAGGCTTAATCTTCCCGGTTAAGTCTTAAAGCACCTTGTCGGGTCTGTAGCTCAGGTGGTTAGAGCGCACCCCTGATAAGGGTGAGGTCGGTGGTTCAAGTCCACTCAGACCCACCAATTCCCTCCTATCCTGCGTTGTCGCCCTGGTTGTTTACGTGAGTAAACGTCGCAGGACTTCGCTTTGACTAGAAGCGAATTGGCGAAGGTAGTAGACAAGGTGTAGAAAAATGCTTTTCTGATATGGGGCTATAGCTCAGCTGGGAGAGCGCCTGCCTTGCACGCAGGAGGTCAGCGGTTCGATCCCGCTTAGCTCCACCATATCAAAAAAATCTTAAAACTGATTCGCAAGAATCACGTTTAAGATTTTGCTCTTTAACAATCTGGAACAAGCTGAAAATTGAAACATGACAGCTGAAACTTACTCCTCCGTAGA
>NZ_CAMISV010000029.1:0-2857 GCF_946227095.1 Serratia proteamaculans | reverse complement strand
CTGTCATAGAGTCTCTCAAATGTAGCAGCACGAAGGTGGAAACACTTTTGGGTTGTGAGGTTAAGTGACTAAGCGTACACGGTGGATGCCTAGGCAGTCAGAGGCGATGAAGGGCGTGTTAATCTGCGATAAGCGTCGGTAAGGTGATATAAACCGTTATAACCGGCGATACCCGAATGGGGAAACCCAGTGCAATTCGTTGCACTATCATACGATGAATACATAGTCGTATGAGGCGAACCGGGGGAACTGAAACATCTAAGTACCCCGAGGAAAAGAAATCAACCGAGATTCCCCCAGTAGCGGCGAGCGAACGGGGAGGAGCCCAGAACCTGAATCAGTTCTTGTGTTAGTGGAAGCGTCTGGAAAGTCGCACAGTAAAGGGTGATAGTCCCGTACACTAAAATGCATTAATTGTGAGTTCGATGAGTAGGGCGGGACACGTGACATCCTGTCTGAATATGGGGGGACCATCCTCCAAGGCTAAATACTCCTGACTGACCGATAGTGAACCAGTACCGTGAGGGAAAGGCGAAAAGAACCCCGGCGAGGGGAGTGAAATAGAACCTGAAACCGTGTACGTACAAGCAGTGGGAGCCTACTAGTTGGGTGACTGCGTACCTTTTGTATAATGGGTCAGCGACTTATATTTTGTAGCAAGGTTAACCGTATAGGGGAGCCGTAGGGAAACCGAGTCTTAACTGGGCGAATAGTTGCAAGGTATAGACCCGAAACCCGGTGATCTAGCCATGGGCAGGTTGAAGGTTGGGTAACACTAACTGGAGGACCGAACCGACTAATGTTGAAAAATTAGCGGATGACTTGTGGCTGGGGGTGAAAGGCCAATCAAACCGGGAGATAGCTGGTTCTCCCCGAAAGCTATTTAGGTAGCGCCTCGTGAACTCATCTTCGGGGGTAGAGCACTGTTTCGGCTAGGGGGCCATCCCGGCTTACCAAACCGATGCAAACTCCGAATACCGAAGAATGTTATCACGGGAGACACACGGCGGGTGCTAACGTCCGTCGTGAAGAGGGAAACAACCCAGACCGCCAGCTAAGGTCCCAAAGTCATGGTTAAGTGGGAAACGATGTGGGAAGGCATAGACAGCCAGGATGTTGGCTTAGAAGCAGCCATCATTTAAAGAAAGCGTAATAGCTCACTGGTCGAGTCGGCCTGCGCGGAAGATGTAACGGGGCTAAACCATGCACCGAAGCTGCGGCAGCGACGCTTAGGCGTTGTTGGGTAGGGGAGCGTTCTGTAAGCCGTTGAAGGTGGCCTGTGAGGGTTGCTGGAGGTATCAGAAGTGCGAATGCTGACATAAGTAACGATAAAGCGGGTGAAAAACCCGCTCGCCGGAAGACCAAGGGTTCCTGTCCAACGTTAATCGGGGCAGGGTGAGTCGACCCCTAAGGCGAGGCCGAAAGGCGTAGTCGATGGGAAACAGGTTAATATTCCTGTACTCGGTGTTACTGCGAAGGGGGGACGGAGAAGGCTAGGCTAGCCGGGCGACGGTTGTCCCGGTTTAAGCGTGTAGGGGGAGTGACTTGGTAAATCCGGTTACTTATTCAACCCTGAGGCGTGATGACGATGCACTACGGTGCAGAAGTAGTTGATGCCAAGCTTCCAGGAAAAGCCTCTAAGCATCAGGTAACATCAAATCGTACCCCAAACCGACACAGGTGGTCAGGTAGAGAATACCAAGGCGCTTGAGAGAACTCGGGTGAAGGAACTAGGCAAAATGGTGCCGTAACTTCGGGAGAAGGCACGCTGGCGCGTAGGTGAAGAGACTTGCTCTCGGAGCTGAAGCCAGTCGCAGATACCAGCTGGCTGCAACTGTTTAATAAAAACACAGCACTGTGCAAACACGAAAGTGGACGTATACGGTGTGACGCCTGCCCGGTGCTGGAAGGTTAATTGATGGGGTCAGCCGCAAGGCGAAGCTCTTGATCGAAGCCCCAGTAAACGGCGGCCGTAACTATAACGGTCCTAAGGTAGCGAAATTCCTTGTCGGGTAAGTTCCGACCTGCACGAATGGCGTAATGATGGCCAGGCTGTCTCCACCCGAGACTCAGTGAAATTGAACTCGCTGTGAAGATGCAGTGTACCCGCGGCAAGACGGAAAGACCCCGTGAACCTTTACTATAGCTTGACACTGAACATTGAGCCTTGATGTGTAGGATAGGTGGGAGGCTTTGAAGCGTGGACGCCAGTCTGCGTGGAGCCAACCTTGAAATACCACCCTTTAATGTTTGATGTTCTAACTCGGCCCCGTGATCCGGGGTGAGGACAGTGTCTGGTGGGTAGTTTGACTGGGGCGGTCTCCTCCCAAAGAGTAACGGAGGAGCACGAAGGTTAGCTAATCACGGTCGGACATCGTGAGGTTAGTGCAAAGGCATAAGCTAGCTTGACTGCGAGAGTGACGGCTCGAGCAGGTACGAAAGTAGGTCTTAGTGATCCGGTGGTTCTGAATGGAAGGGCCATCGCTCAACGGATAAAAGGTACTCCGGGGATAACAGGCTGATACCGCCCAAGAGTTCATATCGACGGCGGTGTTTGGCACCTCGATGTCGGCTCATCACATCCTGGGGCTGAAGTAGGTCCCAAGGGTATGGCTGTTCGCCATTTAAAGTGGTACGCGAGCTGGGTTTAGAACGTCGTGAGACAGTTCGGTCCCTATCTGCCGTGGGCGTTGGAAGATTGAGAGGGGTTGCTCCTAGTACGAGAGGACCGGAGTGAACGCACCACTGGTGTTCGGGTTGTCATGCCAATGGCATTGCCCGGTAGCTAAGTGCGGAAAAGATAAGCGCTGAAAGCATCTAAGCGCGAAACTTGCCTCGAGATGAGTCTTCCCTGGGG
>NZ_CAMISV010000028.1:0-7836 GCF_946227095.1 Serratia proteamaculans | reverse complement strand
CTGCTCAGTGATCTGTTTTACGGCTTCAATTTTGAATTCTTCAGTGAACGTTTTGACTGACATAAACACTCCTTCATTAGGCCTCCATTATGAGGCAAAAAAGTGTCTACGAAACCCGGGTCTATTCAGGTCTGATATTGCCGTTCCCCATTAACATGCCCACCGGGGTACTCAGGGTCGTCAGGTAGCCGCAGAAGTCCATTAACGGGTCGGACTGACGTTTGACGGCTAATGCTTCCTCTGAACTCTGCTGTGCCTGCAGTAAATCACGGGCATCGTTCGGGTTAGCAAAGTGTTGCATCAGGTGACGGACAATGACCGCCAACTCTCCGCTGATTTTCTCCAACAGCTGCGGGTCACGTTCCTTCGCCGGTATCGCTTCGGGAAACGTGATAATCACCCGGCGACGCGAGACACCGCCGCTGCGGTCACTGAAACGCATCGGGTTGTTATTGACCGCCAGAATCACGGCGGGGATGTAGGTTGAGTAGGCATCGCGGTATTTCGGGTCGATAGCCACTGCATCGCCCCCGGTGATGGCCTTGATACCTGCACCGTCACCGCTCCATTTCTCCTGGTCAGGCAGGATAATCAGCGAGAACCCGACCACAGAGGCGCGTTCCCGCGCCGATTCCAGGTTGTCGATGGTCGCAGAGGTGGTGTTGTCGGCACCCGCCAGCAAGCGGGCAATGGAGGCCATCACGCTTTTTCCGCTGCCGCCGGGGCCGGTCACCTCCAGGAACAGTTGCCAGTCGTAACGGTTCGCCAGCACCATAAACAGTGCCGCCAGAATGCGTTCCTGCTTGTCGTGATTGTTCCCTGCCGCCCGCGTCAGCCACTGCCAGAAATGCGGCGCATGGTCGGCCAGGTTTTCTCCCGTGCGCGGCGGGGTGTAGTCCACGCTGTTGACGGTGCGCAGCCAATGCTCTTTATGGTGTGCGCTGAATTGTCCGCTAGCGGTATCAAACACCCCATTGCGAAAGCCAATCAGGCGCCTCACCGGTTCACCCATTTGCGGCACCATCAGCTTGAGCGTATCCAGAATGCTGTTGATACCCGCCGCCGAGAACGGCGCACGGACCTTCTGAAACAGCGCGGCAATCTCCCGGCTGAGTTGCCGATGCGGCAACACCTGCCAGGCACCCTGCGTGTAGCGACACAGTTCCTCACCGACTAATGGCACCGCCAGGGTATTGCCATAATGTTCAGCCAGGAGTTCTGCCTTCTCACTGGCGCTCATGGCTTTCAGGTCCGCATCGCTGAGCGTATCAAACGGACTGGGTTGCTTGGGCTGGCTGAAGGCCGTCAACTGCGCGAGCGCGGCCAGTTTGCCCTGTTGTTGGTAAACATCGTTCCAGTCACCGGTTTCTGACGGCAATGCAAGCTTACCGCCGCTCAATTGGGCGGCCTCGGCCGCGCGGGTCTGGCCGGTGCCGTTCTCGTCATTGTCCGCCGCCAGCAGCAGCTCCGCATCGGGGTAGTGAGCGCGCAGCTGTTGCGCCATCGCGGGCAGGTTATTGGCACTGAGCGCCACGCAGACACTTTCCCCTGTCAGTTGATGCACGGTCAGGCCGGTGGCATAACCCTCGGTCAGCCAGATAACGTCAGTATTCTGGCCGGACAGGAAATGGCAGGCGTCTTTCACCTGTCCCCCTGCCAGCGTGCGCTTGTCACCTGCGGCGTTAATCAACTGGACGTTGACCACCTCACCGGCACTGTCGGTCAGGGGTAACAACAGGTCGTCGGGCTGGTAAGTGATACCGCCCACGCGCAGTGGCGGCCCCTGTAATGTCAGGGTATCGGTGTCCGGCCAGCCTTTGGTGGTCAGGTAGGCATTCCCGGCTTGTTGCCGGGCGCTGGCAAATAGCTGTCTGGCCTGCTGCGCTGCGTTATTTCGCGCCTGCGCTTTGTCCTGCTGTTCTTGTTGCAGATTGTACTCCGGCCATGCGGATCCGGTTTGCTCACCCAATACCCCGGCCACCTTCACGGCGGCCTCTTTGACAGTCACAGCCAGTACTTTCTCAACCAGATTCAGACCATCGCCACTGCCGCACTGATTACAGAACCAGGTGCCGCGCCCCTGTTGGTTATCAAAGCGAAACCGGTCTTTGCCGCCGCAGGCCGGGCACGGCTGGGCTTTGCCGTTCGGTTGCAGGGCAATGCCAAGGGCCGGGAGTATCACCGGCCAATGGCCGGTGGCGGTGCGTACGGTCTGTGATACGAAATGGGCGTTCATCGTCTTGTTCTCCCTTAATGCACGGTAGCGTGACTGGCAGTTGCCAGATGGTCGCAGCACAGCTCGTCCATCAGCTTTTGCCCCAGCGTGGTCAGGCGCGGCGGTGCCACCAACACATCCGGCTGCACCATATCGCTGAGCATCGTGCATGCCATGTCCATGCCCGCTTCTGCGCCGTGCTGTTGCACAAAGTACCCTTCCAGGCGATTGGCAATCAGCATCTGCAGTTCGTCCAGCGTGTAGCCAAGGCTCACCCGGTAAAAGGCACAGGTGTCGCTATAGGCCTGTGCCACGGCGCGACGGAAAACGGCGGTACGGACTTCAATCGGTAAACAGGATTGGGTACTCATGCGGCGGGTGCCTCCATGCTGGCAAGAAGTTGGGGTTCACAGGTGTTGACAACGTGGCCGAGCTGGTCAGTCAGCACGGCAATGACCGAGGCGAAAGCCGCCTGTTGAAAGCCGTCGGGACGTTGCCCGCTCAGGTCGAGACTGTCCAGCATGTCAAGGAACAGCACGCCGGTAGAATGTGCGTGCTGAAGACGCAGGAAGTCCGCATGCGGAATGGCGTAATGGGTTTCACTGTGGAAACGGGCGGCCAGCGTATTCATGCCACCCCCTGTACGGGCAGGCGACCGGCAAACGCCAGAATATAGTCACGTGCCAGCAGGCGGCGGGCACTGCGCTCGGAATCCGCCACGGTGCGCAACATGCACGGGGTTGCCGTCAGGGTGTTACGGCGAATAGCCGCAAACAAGAAACAGAATTTGGGGTGAGTCGGGATGAGGGTCGTAGCCATGGTGGCAGCCTCCAATAAGTATTGGTTATTGCTACCACCGAAGTTTCCACGCTTATGGGTGGTAGCCCAGACGGGGGTGGAAATACCGGCCTTATTGGAAACCGGCCTGACCGAAGTCAGCCCCGCCTGAGCCACCATTGTTTGACTGCTGCGATAGCATAACATCCATCGCGCAAAAAATGAGCGCACACAGGCTACGACATAAAAAAACACGCCTGGCGCGTGTTGTGTCGCCAATAAGTTACTCGGGTTTCCACGCCCGGCTGCCGATTTTGCGACAGCGGGGGGACTATAGCGCAGCGCCGGACGTGGGGGCAAGCCGTAAGACGCCCCCGGACGTTCAATCGATCGCATAGTGATCAACGACCGGTTTGCAGGTGGTGATGGGTGTCGGCGGCTGCGTCGCTCAGAGACACCGGCCCGGTGCAAAACAGGTGTGGTGCGCCCTGGCGGCTGGTCAGACGGATGACACCGTGTTTAGTGCTGCGGTGTTCCGGTAAGACAATATCCGGGTGCTGGCGTTGCAGCAGGATAGCTTCGGCCACAAACAGCGCGTCGTTGTCGCTCAGGGTAAAGCTGTGTCGGCCCAGGGTTAACTGCATCATGCGGTGGCCCTCTGATGACGGTTGGCAATGCGCTCATCCATCCACTGCTCCACTTCGGAGGCCAGCCAGGCGACGTTTTTGCCGCCCAACGAGATTTGGGCCGGAAACTGCTTACGTGTCATCATCTCGTAAACAGTAGAGCGTGACAGGCCGGTGGTGTAAAGCACTTCCGGCAGACGAATAAAACGTTCGCGTGGCGTGTAATCACTGTGCACAACAGGGGAAGGTGTGGCGTTAACGGGGCGGGAAACTGAAAGCATGTATAGCTACCTCTTTGTGTCCGGTCAGCTCTGGCCGGGACTGTGTGAACTCTGGTAGCGCCCTATTATGTGAATATTTTGGGAGTTGGCAACAAGGGGTTGTTGTGTGGTGGATTAGGAAATCGTATATAAAAACAACAAATTACACCGGATCACATTAACCCATCACTCTTCGTCATTCCTCGTTATTACCCCATAATTTTTAGCAATCAATGAGGGGTTATAAATAGGTAGGAACATCAAAAATAAGCCTAACTGCGGCTAGCCAGAGAAAAGGTTATTTTTGGTTGAGTGCATAGTGGTGAACACTGAGTGATGAGTTTAAAACTCACTGGTCACGGTTTTATTTATTGATTTAATTATATTTTTTACTTAAGTGAACAGTGGTGAATAGTTTATATAAGAATTAAAACTTCGGTGGTGGCCTTTCAGCCAGCGTTTAGAACGGTTACCAAAAAAACTCTACCGGGAAAACTGCGATGCTGCACGGTAGTCGAGTCGATTGGCCTCACATAGGACGCAGGCTGAACCAGAGATAATTCCCGACCATCAACATGATGTGATGACCAGGCGCACTGTCAAACCAATGTTGTCACATCATCAGTCCTCACCCGAAAACAGCCTTTTTCCTGGCTAGCCTGTGCCAAATTACGCGTGCATGCATAGGGTGCATGATTTTGCATGTAATAAAATGCATGTCGTAGACCCTCCCGCACCAGTACTGGCGCGGTTTGCATTCCTTAATGCACCTGCATGAAAAGCGACACATAAAGCGGGCAGGCGAGGCGGGGGTAGCATTGCGCGCACAGAGGTTTGAGCGACTTTCGCTTAATGCGTCAGCGTGCTTCAGCTGCGTTTAAGAGTGGCTATTTAAGCTAGGGTGAGTAATGGCGTTATCGGGCCATCAATACGGGAGTTAACGAGCAGACAACCAGCTTCTTCGAGCCACGTGTGAAGGCGACGTAGAGATGCCGGGCATCCATCTCTTCAGGGGCGGTTATGACGGCTACTTCCGCCTCCAGCCCCTTCAGCAACAGGGTGCTGCCAATGGCACGTCGCGCAAGGGGCCGACTTTCGTGCCGATTTCGCTCTCGCTCCCGCACCGTGGCATCAGCAAAACTGCAACTGCCTCCTGCAGCCATTTGCATTGCGCGCAGACAACAATACAAAACATCCGGACGATAAACCCGGGCATTGTTTTGTCGGGTCAACGCGCGCAGTGCCTCGGCGGCCTTGGGGAAACTTGGGGCATTTGCGAAAGCGACCAGTGCGGTTTCTGTCTCTGTGGCAGGATTGCGTGCAGTCCCCCGACGCAAACTCTCCAGTCGGGGTTGCAAGGCCGCAGCGCCGACCTGCGTCATCATCTCTGCGGCAAACTCCACCAGACGAGTCAGTGCGTCGGCAGCGTTCAGGTTAAACGTCATTCCAAACAGTGTGAGGTCGGCTAGGTCGACGGGCTCTACAGCAATCGCCCCTGGAGTCTGACTGGCCATTTGTCGACGGCCACGAGGATTGCGGCTGTCACCAATGACCAGAACGTCTCCATCCCGCGTAACAGCCTGTGTTAACGCAGCGGTGAGTCGTTGCTGAATGGCCGTAGCCGGCTGCAACGCGACCCAGACGACTTCTGCTGGCGCCAGGCGTAAATCAATACCACCTCCTGCCAGGAGTATTCGCCGGCACTCCAGAAGCCACTGGCCAAATTCGGGTGTGCTTGCGTTCGTCCAGCGCCAAGGCTGATTCAGCTCGCCGATAGCAGGAAAACGCGGAAGTACGTCGGAATCCCAGTCCACTAGTTGGTTACCGCGAAAGCCGAAGATAGCCTGCATTGGGTCGCCAAGGACGCAGGTGGGGAGCACCATGGAAAGTGCTGTCACCAGAGCGTGTTGCACCAGATTGCAGTCCTGATACTCATCGACAATCAGGTGGGCATAACTTGCCGCGAGGATCTCATTGAGGTGCCCGCTTTGCAGTAAATGCTTGGCAGCCAAGCGTATTGCTGGGTAGTCGGCTCCGGGATTCTGGAGTAGGAGGACCGCAGCGGCAACAGCACTTCGCTGTGGAAACATCGCCACCAGCCGCATGGAAAAACCATCGATTGTGGCAATGCGGTAAGCCGATGCGGGCACTCCGGATTTTTGCATGCGCAGACGCAGTGTCGTGACACCCGCGTTGGTATGCGTGAGGATGAGAACCGGCGTTTTCCCGGTATGCCGAGTCAGCGTATCGGCGATAAGTTGCGTCTTGCCGCACCCGGCAGGGGCTGTGATAGTACCCCTGCGAAAATCGAATAAATTGTACTCAGACGGCATGGGCCCACCCGTAAAGCCGATCAATGAGTGCGCGAAACACAGCGTCTGTTGCTGGCATGTGCGGACCCAGAATATCGCGTGCCACATCCTCATATTTGGTGACCGATTTAAACCAGCCGTTTCGACGATTACGTGCGGCCATCCCCAGTAACTGCCGCGTTTCAAGAGGATACGGCGTACCGATCAGTTCTCGCTGTTGCCGGATGTGGGCGAGTGTCAGTTGACCGTTTGACTGTGCCTGAATATGAGCAGCTACGAGGTCCTCCTCCATAAGGTTGATGGCCCGCTGAAGTAGGGCATCGACGCCGGTATCCGGCAGACTCAAAAAAAGCTCGTCCTCCAGAGCTCGCCCGTCTCGCCAGGTGATGTACTCTCCACCGGCATCCACGTATGCCTGTACGGTCGCCGCAGTGGGCGGCTTATCCGCATCAACCATGACCAGTACCCGGTAGCCAAGCTGGCGCAATGCGAGCCCGCGAACAAAACACCGGTCCGGATCTCCGCCGCCGACATTCACATATGCAGTCCCTGCGGCCAGCATTGACTGTCCGTTTATGTTCGTCCAGAAATGGTCTAGGCCACGGATCAGGCCAACTTCACTGGCGCCTTCGCAGACAATGACGCTACGAGCGAGAAACGCTTCCGGATCAGCCCTAACGGTGCTTTGAATATCATCAGCAACACCTACCTGACGAATCAGATGCGGAGCCCCCGGAGTCTTGCGTACCACGAAGAGCTGATTGCCATTGAGCTCGCGGACAGCGACCGGGGAATGGGTAGTCAGAAATACCTGAAGGGGGGGGGGATTTTCCTTAGCACCAAGCGAATTCAGTAGTCGGGTAAGACGATGTGGCTCCAGGCCGTACTCTACTTCGTCGACAAGAGCGACAGACGCCTGCTGCGCTGCTGCACGTTGCATACCTGCGACCAGTAGACGGGATGAGCCTGTTCCCAGTGAGCGCGAGGGCACCCCTGTTGCATCGTGTAGCGCAATGGCACCGTCTCCGATGGATACGGCGTGCGCGTCCAGCAATGCCTGGGCGCCGCCACCGACAGGCACACCAAGTTCATTGGCTTTCTGGGTCACGATTTGCAGTGTTGCTGCCAGCTGTATACCAGCCTGACTGCCGAAACCGTTTCGGGCCTGGCGTGCCGCATTGGCCAGTTCGGCACCCAGGGCCGGACGCTCCTCAGTCAACCGATTGAGAACAGATCCTCGCGCCCATGACAGGTTGGAGCTGGCATAGGTTCCAAGTCTGGCGGGTGCCAGAAGCAACCGATCCTTCCAGGCAATATTGCGCTCCTGGCTCTGTGCCTGAGCGCGCTGTGATACCAGCGACCAGATGGGCTCCAGCTCGCTATCCACCGTCAAACGTAAGCAAAGCACCGTTTCCAGACCCTGTTCCGGCTCCTCGGAGACCAGCCCGTTTGCACGGTTGAAAGCCTGCAAATAATTTCCGTACGAATCCAGGCGCATCAGAGCGTCGGATAACGCGCCAAGTGTCAGGGTGATGCTGATGGGCTGGGTGTAGTGGTCAAGCAAAACTGGCCACGGCTTTAGAGTTTTTCCAGAACAATCGTTCTGATTCATTCGGCGTCAAACCACCATTATATTGATGAGGTCT
>NZ_CAMISV010000027.1:0-9087 GCF_946227095.1 Serratia proteamaculans | reverse complement strand
GCCGCCACAGTGCCTGTGAGGATCAACCCCCTGCAGTTTATGAAAGTGCCTGGTTCATGAGGCACGGAACAGTCTAGGAAACTAGGGTCTATTCAAACACCGTCAATAAAATTTCGTGTGTGATGGAGTACGATGCGATAGATGGGTTTTCAGGAGCGTAAGGGAGGGGTTGTGGTGTACATCCTTTTAAGTATCTGTTTTATCGCTTCCGGATAACTATTTACACTGATTGACCATCTACCAATCTGGCGGATAATATTACACTGAGTCTGGCGCAGACAAGATGTCTTGCAAATGAATGTAATCAACTTTGGGTTAAAAATGAATAATTTCTTAGAGAATAATATTGAAGATGATCCACTTATAAATGAACCTGATGCTCCAAGACTAATATTTGGTCTCAGAGATACTGGATACAACGTGAAAACGGCGGCGGCAGATATTATTGACAACTCTATAGCTGCAGGAGCAGATCAGATTAACGTTGAGATTATTCTGCTTAATGACGGCCGTAAGAAGGTCTATTTTGGCGACAACGGGAAAGGCATGGATGCCAAAGAGGTCCATAAGGCTATGCGTTATGGAGCCCCTGAGCGGGAAAATCTCGAGAGCTTGGGGAAATTTGGTCTGGGTTTGAAGACTGCATCGAGCTCAGTTTGCCTAAAGTATACCCTAATTTCGCGAAAATCTGCGGAGCAGCGGCTAGCAAAACTTGCTTGGGATCTTGATCATGTAGCATCCTGTGAGAAGTGGGAAATGCTTTGTGAGCCAGTGACATCAGATGAAGATGAAATGTTTCGTGAACTGTGTGGCGATACTGGAACTCTCGTCATCTGGGAAAACTGCGACAGGATTCTAACCAAGGACTACGAGCCAGGCGGGAGTAAGGAGAAACAGGCGATTAATCGGTTAGCCGAAAGCCTCTCAAAACATTTCTCTCTTGTATACCATCGTTTCCTCGACAAAGCGGATAAGCGTGAACGCGATATAGATATTCTGATTAATCAGACACCTGTCGAACCATGGAACCCATTCTACCCTGAACGTTCTGAAAAGACCTTGGTCGAGAAAAAGCAAACTCTTCTGATCGAACTTCCGGATGGCTCGGAGGAAACCGCAAATATTCAAGCATGGATTTTGCCTCATCGAAGTGATATGTCCAAGGACGAAGAAAAAAAATACGCGAGGATCTCTAACCGAGCACAAGGGTTCTATGTTTATCGCGAAGGTCGTTTGATCCAGGACGGCGGTTGGCTAGATGTCTTTAGTGCACCTGAGCCACATACTTCTCTGTTACGTATAGAATTTGATTTTGGGCACAAACTTGATGATGCTTTCAGGATTGATGTTAAGAAATCACGAATACTCTTTCATCCCGATCTCGAAGATGGATTACGTGAGCTACTCCGACCAATTTATCGGGAAGCAGAGAGACGATATCGCAGACAAAATCGTGAGCGGGTGAATACCTCAGGGATTGATCATTCAAGTTCAAACAAAAATATTGCGGATACTAGCAATGCTGAAAAAGTACAGGTGAGCTCTGTTGATCCAGCAACGCAATCTGCAATTGTTTCGAATAACATGGGGCCTAAGATAAAGCTTAAGCTTCCCGTACAAAACAATGTAAGCCCTGATAGCATCTATGTTGATGCCGTAGAAAGCATTACAACTGGTGAGCTTTGGCAACCGGCACTTCGCAGTACCGGAGATAGTGGCCATGTGCCCTCGGTATTGTTGAACAAACATCATGACTTCTACCAGAAAATATATCAGCGAACTGCTTCAAATGGCTTTGCAGTTGAAGGAATGGATCTGTTGCTTTGGGCATTCGCTGCAGCTGAACAAAACAATACTAATGAAGAACTTGAGCCAATATTTGAAGATATACGTAATGAAATATCTAACAATCTTCGGAAACTTTTGCGAAAGCTACCAGATCCTGAGGTAGGAGAGTTAGTCTCAAAAGAAGATTGATATGATTGCAAATAAAAAAAACCTAATTGTTAGAGAGCTGGAAGAGGGGACCGGTGCTGCAATAGCCGCAAAGGTTGACTTGAGCGGGATACGTTCCAGCTTACAGATATGGTTCCTAGATCTGGATGAGAAACATGGTCCGGTGGCAGAACTTCGCCCATATGGGTTGAAAGGTCACCAAGTTGTTCTTACGTTCGGTAACTTCTCTAGAGAGGTAATTGCAGAGATCCAAAAAGCTTCATTTGAGGATATTCAACTTGCTAGAGCCTTGGTGACATCGATACGTGTAGGTGTTGTTGTTGAAATTTATGGGCAAAATATTTCTGAATGGAAGGTTATGGATGGTGCGTTCCAAATGACAGCTACACTTCGTGATTTGGAGCATCCGTTCGAAGATATGGCGGTAATTTCAACATGCCGAGACGTAATTGTGCCGATAATGGCAGCTATGGCTGAACTCATTGGATATGACATCGTTGAAGAATCGGTAGACAACGATCTACCAGCTTTTGAAGGTGCGATCCGTCGATCGGTAATAAATCGGCGAGAAAGAAACCCACGTAACCGACTTTTGTGTATTCGAATTCATGGTGAGAAATGTAAAGCCTGTGGAGTTGAACCGAAGAAGGTATATGGCGAGGCTGGCTCGATTATTGAGGTCCATCATCTTGAGCCTTTGGCATCACTCATAGAATCTCGTTCTTATGATCCACTTGTTGATTTAGTGCCACTTTGTCCAAGTTGTCATCGTGCGGTTCACACGAGAAGGCCTCTCCCATACAGTATCGAAGAACTGAAAAGTCAAATGGAGGCCTGCCATGATTCACCTTAATAACTCACCAAATACATTTGAGGAATTACGAACGAACCCGCCGAAAGATTTCGCTCTTTCTGAGCGGGTGATTGATCCAGTCATAGTCCTTGACAAGGAGGGTGGAAACATTAAAGCACACCTCGCAGGTGCTCGAGTACTGCGCGGTGTTAATAATATCTATATGGCACCGGATAATAGGCATTCATGGGTAGTTGATGGTGCAACGATACGACCTCTTCCACGAGATGCTGTGGAAATCTTCTTTGAGATGTTAAAAGGTCTAGACCCTAGCGCACTTTCGTATAGCGAGGCCATCCAGCTGGTACGTCAAGCAGGAGCTATGATGAGAGTTGTTCCAAACGATAATATTTTCAAAATAGGAAGAGTCTCTGCTGATGAGTTGGAAGATGAGATAACTATATCTGGACTGACTGCAACTCTGTTTCCTTATCAAGCGCGCGGCGTTCGTTGGATGTGGGAGACAATCAGTCACACTGGAGGGCTTATTCTTGCGGATGAAATGGGGTTGGGCAAAACTCTGCAAGTTATTGCATTGCTGATGATTGAACCTCCACAGGTTACGGCACCTGCACTTATTGTATGCCCAACCAGCTTGATAGCTAACTGGGTAAGGGAGTTTGCACGCTTTGCAACAGGTATGTCAGTAATGGTCCATCGTGGACCTGACCGGACAGGAGTTTATCGTGGGCTACAAAAAGCAAGTGTTGTGATTACCACCTACGACACGATAGTAAATGATATATCAATATTTTCTTCTTTCGAATGGGATTGGGTGATTTGCGATGAGGCACAGGCAATCAAGAACCCAGATTCGAATCGACGTCGGGCGATTAGTACCATTCCTCGTCGCCGAACGATACCCATGACAGGAACCCCTGTTGAAAATAGTCTATTGGACCTTTGGTCGTTAGCTGATTTTGCCATTCCAGGTATGCTGGGTTCGCGTTATGAGTTTGAAACAACTTATCCTGACAGTATTGAGTCTGCACAGGCGGTCGGCCGATTCACTGATCCTATAATCCTGAAACGCAAAGTTGTTGATGTGGCCGGTGACCTTCCGGAGCGAATTGATATCGATATTCCACTTGAACTGGATGATCAATTAGCTGAGCACTATTTACAAGTTCGGCAAACTACATTGGCTAAATACCCTATTGCCGGTGCTATGGTTGCCACATTGCAGCTACAGCTTGTTTGCGCACATCCATGGCTACGTCATGATGATGAAGTTATGGATGGGGATAATGCGTTAGTTGCACGTACGAATACATATCCCTTGCTAACTCCGAAAATGGAGCGTGTGGTTGCACTCCTTCAAGAGGCATTTTCCAATGGTAAGAAGGTACTGATCTTCGCCCTTTTTAATTGTATAGATGACTTGCTGAGAGAAGCATTCCCAGCTTGCCCTAGTGCTTATTGGGGAGCCATCAATGGTGCGACACCTCAAGGCAGGCGACAGGCAATTATCGATGACTTTACTGCTCATGAGGGCCCGGGATGCTTGGTTTTGAATCCTAAAGCGGCAGGTGCTGGCCTTAACATCACAGCCGCGACTGTTGTGATTCACTTCACGCCCGTTTGGAACCCTGCGTTAGAATCCCAAGCAAGTGCCAGGGCTCATCGCCGTGGTCAAATGCAGCCTGTCACTGTCTTTCGACTTTTCTACAAAGACACAGTAGAAGAAGTTATGATCGATCGCTCATTGTGGAAAAGTGAACTTGCCAACGAAAGTATTCCGGTTTCTACTAGGGATGTAACGGACCTTAAGCGAGCTTTAGAAATAGCACCAAGGTAGGTAAAGTGAAAGAAACTTTTAGTAAAGCACTCAGTGCAAATGATGTAGGCACTACAGGGGCCCATCAAGCAGGGATTCTGGTCCCTAAAACAGATGCAGAATTGCTTGCCTTTCTTCCTGTTCTCGATCCAACAGTCAAGAACCCGGATGCGTGGATCGAATGTGTGGATGAGGATGGGATAGGGAGAAAGTTTCGATTTATCTACTATAATAATCGGTTTCATGATCCTAAAGGAACCCGAAACGAGTATCGAATCACCCATATGACTCGTTACTTTCGAGATGTGGGTGCAAAAGAAGGAGATACCTTGGAAATTTCAAAAGACTTGGGTTCATCGCTGTATTTTATCCGGATAGAACGCAAGTCTGAAGAGGCTGGGAAACTTGTTGTGAACAGTGATGAAGCTCATGTCAGAATCAAAATCACATCAAGTTGGCGTAGGGTGCATTGATCCCATTAAGACTCTCCGATTTTTTTGATAAACCTTTGTACGCTAAAAAGTTGTTCCTGCGCTTCTCTAGGGTAAGTTTCCTGTACAGGGGCGGGAACAATAAGCTGTAATGATTTACTTTTCATTTCTGCCAGTTGAGCGCTGCTGATCCCAGGTTGTATGGTTACCAGATATTTGGTTGTAATTCGGTCACCTTCCGCCAGTACTTGTCGCCAACGATCTTTACAGGTTGTTTTTGCTCCTAGTAAGAACAAATTATCCGTAGGGAATTTATCATCGTGATAGGCCTCGAAGGAAGGGAACAGAAAGTCAGGTTTTGAGCGGTTTTCCGTTGTTTTTTTGGAGGAGCCTTTTTCAAATTGTAGGCCATACAAGGTAAACAAATGAGCCAAGTGATTTTCGAATGCAAATCCGACACGGGACTTTCTGCGATTTTGAACGCTTAGAGAAAAATCGACGAATGCGTCAACATCACCACCGTCCTCACCAAATCCTTGTAATAGTCGAGCTCGAACTAAATGTCGTTCATAGGTTCTGAATAGATGCTCTTCTTCCGTCAGCCAAATGATTAATGCATCATCAGGATCTTCGAGCGGGTTTGCTGGTTTGCGTGAACGGGCAAGCTCGGAAAATTCATGCGACTTGGGAAGGCCATTTGGGTAACGCCCAAGCAAAAATTCCAGTAATTCTTTATCTCCTTCCTGCTCTGGCTCAAAGGTGATGCCGACCTGTTCGAGTAATAATTGTACAGGCAGAGAAAAATTTTTGTTTCCAATGTCCGAGGCTTTAAACTCTTCATCTAATATGCCGGTCAGACCAAAGATGTGTCGGAGTTGTGCTTCAATATAGGTATCAGCTGGCGTGAAGCACATAAGGAGAGTGCCATTTGTCTGTTGGGCAATCAGGAAGAAATCGCCCTCCTGGATAAGTTCGGTCACCAGATTATCATGGTAATATAAGCGGTACTCAGGAGGGCGCTTTGGTAGACGGCAGTCATACCATGTGACACGATCATCCACAATGAGCTGATCTTCCATTTCATCATTGATATAGACCATCTTACAGGCGAACTCGAGCTTTTCAGATTTTTCTGGTCTACCTAGTACTTCACCAAATCCGACCCGAATCAGCCCTCCGATTTCATGTTGATTTGACCCAGAAGATTTGACATCAACTGCCTTCAGATATTTTCCCGCAGCGACTCTAAAAATGTCTCTTAGCCTGCTATCCATGAGGGTAATCCTTCTATAGTGGATAGGCTAATTTACACGTAGAGGAAAAAATTGAAATGGTCAGGGCTAATATTTTATCAGCCCTGCTTACGTTAACCTGCTTTTTTTAAGTTTAGGTCTGTTTTGTTAACCGCTTTTTGGATGTATGGCTCTAACAGTTTTGCCACGGCAGCAAACACCGGGACTACGACTGAGTTACCAAACTGACGATACGCTTGAGTATCGGATACGGGTATGCGAAATTTTGATTCTCCCAGTTTCTCAAACCCCATCAGGCGTGCGCACTCACGGGGAGTTAGTCTGCGGGGGCGATTTTCCATGTTTTTGACATCGTTAAAGTCATTCTCGCCTTTCTCCTTATCCCAGCCTCTGTCGATAAGGATCTCAGAGCCGTCTTTGTGATAGCGAGCTGATAGTGTCCTGGTTACAGCGTTCTTATCCTCTGGTGAAACCAAACCAAAGCCAAATCCGTTTCCTTTCGCCTGATGCTTCTTGGCGTAGTTGTAGAGGTATTCCCAGAGTTTCACTGTGAGGATGTACTTACCATCCACTTCGTCATCAAGTAAGTCTTTAAATGCAGGTCGTTCAGCAGGATAAAATTTCTGAATGTCTCGCAGAGTGAAATTCTTCGCTAAATCAAGGTCACGGCGAAAACCGACCAATACGATACGCTCACGATGCTGGGGTAAGAAGTGTTTTCCATCAATGATTTTCGGATCTGAAGGTCCTGATACATCTACGTCCGCAACGTCATAACCCAGTTCATCCAGAGTATCTTGAATGACTTTAAAGGTTTTCCCTTTGTCATGGCTTTTGAGGTTTTTAACATTCTCAAGCACAAAAATAGATGGTTTTTTGACCGCTATAATTCGTGCGACATCAAAGAAAAGAGTTCCTTGAGTATCGCATTCAAAACCATGAGCTTTACCCAACGAGTTCTTTTTGCTTACGCCCGCAAGGCTAAATGGTTGACATGGAAATCCTGCCAATAGAACATCATGTTGAGGTATATGTTTGTCAATATTTGCATACGCTTCAGACTCTGGGATCTCATGGTTATCACTTAAGGTGATTTCACGAATATCTGAGTTGAAAGTGTGCTCGTTTTCGTCGCTGTACCAGTTTGCCTTGTAGGTCCTGACAGCATGTTCGTTCCATTCGCTGGTAAAGACGCACTGCCCGCCTATGGCCTCAAATCCACTACGTATGCCACCGATACCGGCAAAAAGATCAATAAAACGGAATTGGTAATGTGGGTGGTGTTCTGGGGGGGCGGGCAGCATGTTTTTGAGCATCTTCACCTCAACATCAACAAGCTGCTTTGGCGATGCCTTACCATTAAACCAGCGATTTACTGATTCTCGAGTCCAGTCATTGCCGCTGACGGAACGTAAACAATCTGCTACTGTTTTCTGGTCATAGATTTCCAGCACCTTTCGTAGCAGAGCAAGATCCTCGACCATGCGAGCTTGAGTGGCCTGCTGTGACTCTTCCATCAATTGCTTGACGATCGGTTGTAATTCTTTCATGTATAATCCCTGCTGGGTTAAATTAGTGACAGATTATCACAAAATTGTTCCCTGTATAAAAATACATGATGTTTTTTATGGATAGTTTAGTGAGTTGTGCGATATAGAGCGAGCTTGAGGCCAAGACACCAATGCTTTTTTGACCGAACATAAAATGAATGCTGGCAATGCTATCTCTCAAGTGCAGGGAAGACGGCAAAAGGAGGGAATCTGATGGATGTTGTTGATCGTAAAACTCGCTCCCGAATGATGTCCGGTATCAAAGGGAAGGATACGCAACCGGAGTTGATTATACGGAGGTTTTTGCATGCGCAAGGTTTCAGGTACCGATTGCATGTAAGCGGTCTGCCGGGCAAACCTGATATCGTATTACCACGATACAAATTGTGCATTTTTGTACATGGGTGCTTTTGGCATCGACATGATGGATGCCGTTATGCGACGACGCCAAAAACCCGACCAGAATTCTGGATGAAGAAATTTGCAGCCAACAGGCAACGTGACATTCAGGTCAAGATGCAACTACATGCTGCAGGGTGGCGTGTATTTGAAATCTGGGAGTGTGGCTTCAGAAGCCGAAACGATGATTCTATCAGCTGGTTACCAGAGTATATCAAAGGCGATATCGTGACGCTAAGTTGGCCAGACTATGTCTGTAGTGGTGATAGATAAGTGGCCGCTGAGTCGAAGATGAACCGCTTACACGGTTTTACTCCATCGGTGAACCCACCGAACTTTCCTGGATGGTTAAATTCTGACAATATGCATCGGACTGCGCCACATTTCTACCGGTTTGCCATGTCGCTGTGACGCAGTTTTCCAGTGCGGCGCTACTTATTACACATGTCTTCGTACCATTCGCGCATAATTTCGGCTTCGAAGAGAGAGACGTCCGTCCAGTCGTCCTGTGAGCGCAAATAATATTTAAATGTTTGCGTGTCGAATGTTGACTCACCTGCAGGTAACACCAGCGGGAAATATACATCCGGGTATGTCATACACTTCAGCCACCAATCCACCTGTTCCAGCCTATCGTGATTGCTCTCTTGCACATGGATACAACCAGGATACTGATACTCGGTCTGCTCGCGGGTATTGGCATGGTAACGGCCATCACCCTTTGTTACTGTGGTTTGCCAGTGTTCACCGAGATGCTGTGTGTAGTGGCACACTGAATTTGGCCACCTGAATAGAGGTGATATCATCGCCTCATAGTCAAAAAAGGTGACATTATGACCGGACGTAACAGACGTAATTTTAGCCCCGA
>NZ_CAMISV010000026.1:0-10811 GCF_946227095.1 Serratia proteamaculans | reverse complement strand
CCCCTGAAGGAACGTTTAAGACTAAGACGTTGATAGGCTGGGTGTGTAAGTGCAGCGATGCATTGAGCTAACCAGTACTAATGATCCGTGAGACTTAACCTTACAACACCAAAAGTGTTTTAGAGAGACAGATTTTCAGCGAATGTTCCGAGATTGGTTCTGATGGCTACGATGTAGCGGTTGGAATGAAACAGAATTTGCCTGGCGGCCATAGCGCGGTGGTCCCACCTGATCCCATGCCGAACTCAGAAGTGAAACGCCGTAGCGCCGATGGTAGTGTGGGGTCTCCCCATGCGAGAGTAGGACACTGCCAGGCATCAATTAAACGTTATCGGTTTGACACCCGGTAATGAGCAGGATCGCCCAGAGCGATTTTGCCACATCGAAAGATGTAACGTGAAAGAACCGGTGGAGCGGTAGTTCAGTTGGTTAGAATACCTGCCTGTCACGCAGGGGGTCGCGGGTTCGAGCCCCGTCCGTTCCGCCACTTATTTAAATTATGCCTGCTAATTTTAGCAGGCATAATGTTAAGCATGATTTAGGGGCGTAGCTCAGTTGGTAGAGCACCGGTCTCCAAAACCGGGTGTCGCGAGTTCGAGTCTCTCCGCCCCTGCCATATTAGAAACCCTTTGCGAAAGCGAAGGGTTTTTTTTGCTTTCTACTTTTCCTAAATCCTCGCTATTCCCCTGATAAATTGCCTAAAAACCCTACCAAACCTGTTCCCAATTTAGACATTTTTAGCTGGATCCATGTACAAAATGGTTGTTCTCCCGTGATGTGATGCCGCTCATTATTCCTGCCTGATTTTCGACTACACCTAATGGGGGTCGAGTCTTTGGATACCTACTTCACCAGAAAAATATGCAGCATACACAACAACAGTTACCGCTGTCTGAGGCCACCAGGAGCCAGGGCAGTGCGGGGAGAACAAACATGGTTAAACGTCTGCTGTTAGCGGCCGCCATCACTGGCGCATTGATAAGTACCGTACAGGCGGCACCGCTGGTCGTCGGTTTTTCTCAGATTGGTTCTGAATCGGGCTGGCGCTCTGCAGAAACCAAGGTATCGAAACAGGAAGCGGAAAGCGCGGTATTACTTTAAAAATCGCCGATGCTCAGCAAAAACAGGAAAACCAGATCAAAGCGGTCCGATCCTTCATCGCTCAGGGTGTTGATGCCATTTTCATTGCCCCGGTAGTCGCCACCGGGTGGACTCCGGTACTGCAAGAGGCCAAAGAGGCCAAGATCCCGGTATTCCTGCTCGACCGGATGATCGAAGTGAACGATCCCTCGCTGTATACCGCAGCCGTGGCGTCCGACAGCGTGCATGAAGGCAAGGTTGCAGGCGAGTGGCTGGTTAAAGAGGTCGCCGGCAAGCCTTGTAACGTGGTGGAGCTGCAGGGGACCGTGGGTTCCAGCGTAGCCATCAACCGCAAGAAAGGCTTTGCCGACGGCATCGCCACCGCCGCCAACGTTAAAATCATCCGCTCGCAATCCGGTGACTTTACCCGTAGTAAGGGGAAAGAAGTGATGGAAAGCTTTATCAAGGCCGAGCAGAACGGCAAAAATATTTGTGCGGTGTATGCGCATAACGACGACATGGCGATTGGTGCTATTCAGGCAATCAAAGAGGCGGGTTTAAAACCGGGTTCACAGATCAAAATCATCTCTATCGACGGTGTTCCTGACATATTCAAAGCGATGATGAATGGTGAAGCCAATGCCACGGTTGAACTGACGCCGAATATGGCTGGCCCGGCGTTTGATGCTCTGTTAGCGATGAAGAAAGATGGCACCCAGCCGCCGAAGTTTATCCAGACCGAATCGAAACTGCTGCAGCCGGATACCGCGAAACAGGAATTTGAGCTGAAGAAAAGCATGGGCTACTAATCCACTCACTGGCGGGACAGAAGATGGTCACATCTCAAACCACGTTGTTGGCGATTAAGGGATTATCCGTTGAGTTTCCTGGCGTTAAAGCGCTGGAGCAGGTTGATGTCACGTTGCAGCGCGGAGAGATTATGGCGCTGCTGGGTGAAAATGGCGCGGGGAAATCCACGCTAATCAAAGCGCTAACCGGGGTTTATCAGCGTTCCGCCGGTGAGGTATTGCTGGAAGGTGCCGCCATTGCCCCACAGAGTACTGCACAGGCGCAGCTGCTGGGGATTGGTACGGTTTATCAGGAAGTTAACTTGCTACCGAACATCTCGGTGGCGGCTAATTTGTTCATTGGTCGTGAGCCAACGCGCTTCGGCCTGGTCGATCAAAAGAAGTTGCTGCACCAGGCCCAGCAGCTTTTGCTGGGGTATGGATTACAGTTGGATGTCAGTCAGCCATTGGGCAATTACTCCATTGCGATCCAGCAGATTATCGCTATCGCGCGGGCGGTCGACTTGTCAGCCAAAGTTCTGATCCTGGATGAGCCAACCGCCAGTCTGGATGCCAAAGAAGTCACCATGCTACTGGGTATTCTCGGCCAGCTCCGCAGTCAGGGCATGGGGATGATCTTTGTCACCCACTTCCTGGATCAGGTTTACCGTATTTGCGATCGCATCACTGTACTGCGCAACGGTAAGTTAGTGGGTACCCGAATTACCGCTGATTTACCGCGTCTGGAATTGGTACAGATGATGCTTGGCCACGCGTTTGACGAGTCGCTGCTTAAACGAGGTGAGCACGCACCAACGGATGCGCCATCCCTGGTCGAATTCAGGGGTTATGGACGACGCGGCATGGTTGAACCCTTTGATCTGCAAATCCGTCCGGGCGAGATTGTAGGCTTGGCCGGTCTGCTGGGCTCTGGCCGCACGGAAACGGCTCAGCTGATATTCGGCATCAAGCCACGCGATAGCGGCAGTGCGAAAGTTGAGGGTCGTACGGTGAACATCCGCACGCCCCGTAAAGCTGCCAGCCTCGGTTTTGGTTATTGCCCGGAGGACCGAAAAACCGACGGGATTGTCGGTGCTGCGACGGTAAGGGAAAACATCATTCTGGCCCTGCAGGCGCAACGTGGTTGGTTAAAACCGCTATCGTTGCGGGAACAAACCCGCATTGCCGAGAGTTATATCCAACTATTGGGTATTCGCACGCCGGGGCCGGAGCAGCAGATCCAATATCTGTCCGGCGGAAATCAACAGAAGGTGTTGCTGTCTCGCTGGCTGGCGACCAAACCGCGCTTTTTGATCCTGGACGAACCAACGCGCGGCATTGACGTTGGCGCGCATGCTGAAATCATCCGCTTGATCGAAAAACTCTGTGACGAAGGGCTGGCGCTGCTGGTGATTTCGTCCGAACTGGAAGAACTGGCGGGCTATGCCGATCGTATCCTGGTGCTACGCGACAGAAAACACGTGGCGCAGCTTGAGCATGACGCCATTACGGTACCTGCGATCATGCAGGCGATAGCCGCGCAACAGGGGGCTGAATGAACCTCAGGAGTTTCTCCATGACCGGTGGACCACGTAAGGTCAGATGGGTCTTCCCCGCTGGGGCGACGCAACTGGGGGCGCTGGCGGTGATTTTGTTGATCGACAGCCTGGTGGCCCCGAATTTCTTTTCCATCCACATTCAGGATGGTCGGCTGTTTGGCAGTGTGATCGACATTGTTAACCGTGGCGCACCGGTAGCGTTATTGGCATTAGGCATGACGTTAGTGATCGCCACCGGCGGTATCGACCTTTCGGTGGGGGCCGTGATGGCTATCGCCGGTGCCACGGCCGCAACGCTGACCAGCGCCGGTTATCCGCTGGGTTACGTGCTGGCGGCTGCCTTGGCGGCGGGTGCGCTGTGTGGCCTTTGGAATGGCTTTCTGGTGGCGGTGCTGCAGATACAGCCGATTGTCGCCACGCTGATGCTGATGGTGGCCGGTCGCGGTATTGCGCAGTTGATCACCGAAGGACAAATCGTCACCTTTGAACGAGAAGGGCTGGCTCGGCTTGGCAGCGGTGCGCTGATGTATCTACCGATGCCAGCGATCATTGCCGCAGTGATGCTGCTGTTGATCTGGCTGCTGACGCGTAAAACGGCGCTGGGGCTGTTTATCGAAGCCGTGGGCATCAATCTGCGCTCGGCCCGCAATGCGGGGGTCAGTACGCGCTGGGTGGTGATGGCGGTATATGTCATCTGCGGACTCTGTGCTGCGGTGGCCGGGATCATCGTCACGGCAGATATCCGTGGTGCAGATGCCAACAATTCCGGACTGTGGCTGGAGCTGGATGCGATCCTGGCGGTGGTGATTGGCGGCGGCTCATTGATGGGCGGGCGTTTTAACCTGCTGTTGTCGGTGGTGGGGGCATTAATCATTCAGGGGATGAATACCGGTATTCTGCTGTCCGGCTATCGGCCGGAATTTAATCTGGTGCTGAAGGCGATCGTGGTGCTGGCGGTGCTGATGGTGCAATCGCCAAGCGTCTCGTTGCGCCAACTGCTTAGGAGAAGAAAGCCATGATCAAACGTAATCTGCCACTGCTGATTACTGTCCTGGTGTTCCTTTTGGGCTATGGTTTTTGCCTCACCCAGTTCCCCGGCTTTGCCTCAACGCGAGTATGGTGTGACTTGCTGACCGACAACGCCTTTCTTGGCATCGTCGCGGTAGGCATGACGTTTGTGATCCTTTCCGGCGGTATCGATCTGTCGGTCGGCTCGGTGATCGCCTTCACCGGGGTGCTATTGGCCAAATTGATCGGAACTTACGGTATCGCACCGGGCTATGCGTTTGTTATTGCGCTGCTGATGGGCGCGTCGTTCGGTGCATTGATGGGTTGGATTATTGATGTACTGAAACTTCCAGCGTTCATCATCACGCTGGCCGGGATGTTCTTCGTGCGAGGCATGAGTTTTATCGTCTCGGAGGAGTCAATTCCCATTGATCATCCGCTGTATGCCACGCTGGCGAACTATGCCTGGAAACTGCCGGGCGGCGGCCGCTTTACGCTGTTGGCGTTGGTGATGCTAATGGTGGTGGCGGTCGGCATAGTGTTAGCGCACCGCACCCGCTTTGGCCACAACGTCTACGCTATCGGTGGTAACCGGGTGTCTGCGGCACTGATGGGCGTGCCGGTACAACGTACGACGGTACTGATTTATATGCTCTCAGGCACATTGGCAGCCTTGTCCGGGATTATTTTCTCGTTGTATACCTCGGCGGGCTACGCGCTGGCCGCCAGCGGCGTGGAACTGGATGCCATTGCCGCGGTAGTGATTGGAGGCACCTTGTTGACCGGCGGGGTCGGCACCGTGTTGGGCACGCTGTTTGGCGTGCTGATCCAGGGGCTGATTCAGAGTTACATCACTTTCGACGGTACGCTCAGCTCCTGGTGGACCAAAATCGTTATCGGCATCCTGCTGTTCTGCTTTATCGGCCTTCAGAAGGCGATGAGCGCGTTTTGGCTTGGCAGACGAACCAAACCCCGTCATCCTCGCTTGAAGCCGCTATAGCGCCTCATGCTGTGGTATTTAAAGGTATTTTCAACAGTTGCCGGATCAATGGCTGTTGGTCGCTATTTTGCAGCCAAACGGCGTACAGCGGGCGGATAATCGGCGGGATATCGGCGGTGGCGGCCAACTGCGGATACTCCTTCTCCCATTGGCTGGGCAGGAAGGCACAGCCGCCGGTGGTTTCCAGCAGTTGTCGGGTCAGGTGTGCGGAAGTGGTGGTGAGTACCGGCAGGGTATCCCCTTCCAGCATACGAGTTTCCTGCTGATGGAAATCCGCCCCCCATTCCAGCTTGATATACGGCATCGGCGCCTGTTTATCACGCAGGGTGGAGGAGAACAACCGCAGCGAAAAATTGCCCAATAGCTGGCTGGCCAGTTCATCCATCTTGGGAGGTTCAGTGGTGATGAGCAAATCAAGCTGCCTTTCATGCAGCTGTTTTACCAAAGAGTGCCGTAACGCCACCCTGGCTTCCAGTTGTAACGCCTCACGCTGTTGATACAGCGATTGCAGCCACGGGGTCAGATAAGCTTCCCACAGCGACGCGGTGGCACCGATGGACAATTCGGTATGCTGCAGCGAACGCACTACCTCTTTTTTCGCCAACTGCCAGGTCGTCATCAGGCTCTCAGCGTAGGGCAGAAGCCGCTCCCCAGCTGGTGTCAGACGGATATTGTTACGATGACGAGTGAATAAATTCGCCCCCAATTGGGTTTCTAACTGGCGGATACGGAAACTGACGGCAGACTGTGTTAAGTACAAGGATTCTGCGGCTCGGCCAAAGTGACGCGTTCTACTGACCTCCAAAAAGGTTTTCAGTAATTCGGTATCCACACCCATCTCCAGAAATTTTTATCGTTAAGATTTAAATGTTTTGTTTTACACAATGTCAAGCCTATCTAATACTCCGCGCCATAAACAGCACGGCCATGAGAGAATTAGGAGCGTGTCAGATGGCGGATAGCTTCACCACGACCAATCGTTTTTTTGATAATAAACATTATCCTCGCGGGTTCTCCCGTCACGGCGATTTCACCATTAAAGAAGCGCAATTGCTAGAGCGTTTCGGGTATGCGTTCAATGAGCTGGACGCGGGCAAACGTCAGCCGGTCACTGAAGAAGAACAGTTGTTCGTCGCAGTGTGCCACGGTGAGCGTGAGCCGGTTACCGAGCAGGAAAAAGTATGGGCTAAATATCTGGTGCGCACACGCCGCCCGAAAAAATTCCATACCCTGTCCGGCGGCAAGCCGCAGGCTGATGCGGTGGAAGATTACACCGACAGCGACGACTGATATCGATGGGGCCTTTGGGCCCCATTTTTATTCCAGGCTGCGGTGCAGCTGCAGCAACAGGCGGTCCATACTGCGATAGCCAAGCGCTTCGCTCAAATGGCGCTTATCAATCTCCCGATCTCCCGCCAAATCGGCCAGTGTGCGAGCCACTTTTAAAATCCGTTGCCAGGCGCGAACCGACAATCCCAATTTGTTTAACGTCGTTTCAAGAAAATCCGCATCTGCCTCGCTCAGTGCGCAATCCCGTTCAACCTCGTGATTATTCAGCAGGGCATTGATCTTCCCGGCACGTTCGAGCTGCCTTTCACGTGCCAACAGCACCCGCTCCCGTACCTGTGCGCTACTTTCACCGGCGATACGTCGTTTGCTTAGCACGCCCGGTGGCAGCAGTGGCACCTCAATCGATAAATCGAAGCGATCGAGGAACGGCCCTGAAAGTCGTCCGAGATAGCGCAGCACCTGTTGTGGGGACGCGCGGTTGTGCATGCCCTGATAATGCCCGGTCGGGCTGGGGTTCATGGCCGCGATCAACTGTACCCTGGCTGGGAAGCAGACCTTGGCCGTGGCGCGTGAAATGACGATCTCGCCAGACTCCAGCGGTTCACGCAGGGCATCCAGCACCCGTCTTTCGAATTCAGGTAACTCATCAAGAAACAGCACGCCGTTGTGCGCCATGGAAATCTCACCCGGTCGCGGCAGTGAGCCGCTGTGATATATAGATATTAATGCGATGATGTTTTCTGACAAACAGTCACTTACCGGCTGGTTTTATGAAAATGGGTGCGATGATCTCACGCTAATAGGTGTTAAGGAGTGTGGAATGTATAGAAATAGCAGCGACAGCGTGCCGAGCCAACAGCGCAGGATAAAGCCAACCAGGCGTAGTGTGTCAGGTGCATACGCCTTTCGGGGGCATTCTGAAGTTGAGTTTGAATCGACGCTTGAGCGCGATTTTATCATGCAGGCAGACTTCAATCTGAACGTGCTTGATGTCATCCCCCAACCTGCGTCTATCCCATTCTTGGGGACAAACGGGCAGAAGTACACCTACACCCCCGACTTCCTCGTTTACTATCGCTTGGGTAATCTCACTTATCACAATTATCCAAAACCGCGCCTCGTGGAAGTTAAGCCAGAGGCGGAGTGGCGGGCAAACTGGCGCAAATGGCTTCCAAAATGGAAAGCGGCTTATCGGTATGCTCTACAACAAGGCTGGGAGTTTCACATTCACGATGAGTCCCGTATTCGCAATCAGGCACTGCATAACATCCGTTGGCTTAACCGCTATAGAAATATGCAGTTCCCGGAACAAGAAACACAATTGCTGACTGAGGCTGTGTGTGACGCCGGTTCTATATCGTTTGATCATCTCCTTTCCCGTTATTTCCTTGGGATGTACCAGGCAGTTGGTCAGACCCACATCTGGCATCTGGTTGCCACCCGTAAGCTGGATTGCGATATCACCAGACCTTTGACCCGGAATACCGAACTGTGGGTGGCTGAATATGAGTGAACTGCATAACCGTCGCAATCGAGAAGATGAAGAATCTTACGAGCCACAACGCGTCATGATAGCCGTTAAAATTGGTGAACTTGTTAGCCATACCGATGGGGTCTTCCGTATTATTCAGGTTGTTGACTTTGGCACGGTCGTTGGCATTAACCTTGAAACCGGTAGGCATGCGTCACTTCGCATACCCGAATTAAGGCCTTTGAAGGACGCTGAGGTGATTTTTCAGCCTAATGCTACCGATATAGAGGATATTGCCGATGAGGACTGGAAAATCGCGCAGGGGCGCTTTGCTGCGATCCAACCGTTTCTAGATCAGATGGTCTCTGGTCGCGACGATATGAAAAAGCGTGCGCAGGAAGTTGGTGTAAATGCGGCGACACTTTATCGATGGTTACAACGGTATAACAGTTACGGCACTGTGAGCGCTCTGATCCCGCTAAAAAGAGGGTGGACTAGCGGTAAAAGCCGTCTTTCATCAGAGATGGAGGCACTCATTAATGATGCGCTGGAGAAAGTTTATCTGACACGACAGCGTAACTCTGCCAGTAAAACCATTGAGTACATTGAAGGTGTTTGCCGCGAGCGAGGTATACAGCCTCCAAATCACATGACTATCAGGGCGCGTATTGCACGTCTGTCTGAAAAGGCAGTTCTCCGGGCCCGTGGATACCACGAAAAAGCACGCAACCGCTTTCATCCCACTCCTGGGATGTTCCCCAATGCTGATTACCCACTTTCAGTCATTCAGATTGACCATACTCCAGCTGATGTCATTCTTGTCGATGACCTGTACCGTAAACCAATCGGACGGCCTTGGCTGACGCTTGCGATTGATATTTACAGCAGAATGGTTACGGGTTACTACATTTCATTCGATGCGCCTTCTGAAACGTCAGTTGCCATGTGCGTTGCGCATTCTATTTTGCCTAAAGAAGAATGGTTGATGCTCCATAAGATAGATGCGGAATGGCCTGTATGGGGCAAACCCACAACCATTCACGTGGACAACGGCCCTGACTTTCGATCCGACAATTTTCGCAAATCCTGCATGGCTTACGGTATTAATCTTGAATTTAGGCCGGTCAAAGTCCCCCGTTATGGTGGGCATATTGAGCGATTGATGGGGACAGTGCTTCGTCAGGTCCATAGCCTGCCAGGAACTACATTTTCCTCGATTGGTGACCGTGTTGAGTACGATTCAGATAACAATGCAGTTATGACGTTAGGTGACTTTGAAAGCTGGTTTATCACGTATATCACTAAAGTTTATCACCATAAAATGCATTCGGGCACAGGCTTGTCACCCCTGAAAAAATGGGATGTGGGAATTTTCGGCAATGCAGATGTACCAGGAGCTGGTCTTCCTCCACGTCCGGCTGATCGCATGACGCTTCAGCTCGACTTTATGTCTTCAATCACGCGTACCATTCAACCTTTTGGTGTGACTTGGCATGACATGAAATATTACGCAGAGCCGCTTCGCCCCTGGATTAATGCGACAGACAGACCCACAGGGAAAAAACGTAGTTTTCTCTTCCGCTATGACCCGCGGGATATCAGTTCAATCTGGTTTTTCGACCCGGAACTTAAATCTTATTTTCGGATCCCCTTTGCTGATCAGACACGTCCGTCAATGAGTCTGTGGGAGTACAACCAGGTTCGACAAAAGCTCAAGGCCGAAGGCATTGATAGCGTAAATCAACATCTGGTCGATGCGGGGCTCGCGGAAATGCGGCAGAAAGTCGAGCAGGCGAGTGCTACAACCCGAAAAGCACGTCGTCAGGCACAGCGTCGCAAAGTGCATGAGTCAGGTATCACACCAGCTAACCCGAGCAGAAAAACTAAAGGTTTCCAAAAGCCGGATCGCCCCGCTCCTGACGCGTCAGAATATATTGATGGGCTCATTAAAGGTGACATTGACGATCCATACGGAGACCTGGCATGAACAATTTTTCGCATATTCACCCCGAATTTCATCATGTGATGTTGCTGAGTGATGCTGAACGTATGGATTTCCTAGATGCCCCACGCTGGATTGGCTATACCCGAGCGAAATACGTGCTCGACACATTACAAGGTCTGATGAGGCAACCTTCACGGCCAAGGATGACAAATCTGTTGCTGGTGGGGGATCCAAATAATGGGAAAACCACGATTGCCCGCCGATTTTTTGAGTTATGCGGTAAAGCATACGTCAATGATAATGCTGAACCCGTGATGCCGGTTGTGCTCGCTGAAGCACCACCGACCGCTGACGAAAAAGGCCTGTATATCTCAATCTTGGAAAGGTTCTATACGCCCTACCGGGCTACTGATCCGGTTTCAAAACTTCGTTATCAAGTGATCCATCTCTTCCGATCCTGTCATGTCCGTATGCTGATGATTGATGAGTTTCACTCCTTGCTTACTGGGACAGCACTCAAGCAGCGTGAGGTGATGAATGCCATCAAATTGCTATGTAACGAGCTGGCTATATGAATAGACCCTAGTTTCCTAGACTGTTCCGTGCCTCATGAACCAGGCACTTTCATAAACTGCAGGGGGTTGATCCTCACAGGCACTGTGGCGGCGTT
>NZ_CAMISV010000025.1:0-12183 GCF_946227095.1 Serratia proteamaculans | reverse complement strand
CCTGCTGGCCTTTTTTGTCTGCCTTGGCCGGGTCTTCACCACCCCAAGGGCTTTCAGCCGACAAACCTGCAGCGCCCACTCTCGCAATGGCATTGTTAACCACATTAGCGTCAGCAATACCACTCAGCATCATCTCGCTGAACCCAGATTTAACGTAGTCCTGAGCGGCTTTAACTCGGCCCATAGAGTCAGTCAGCGTTACGAGCCCTGCCTGAGCATTCTCCAAATCTGCAACCGCTCGTTTACGATTGCCTTCAATACCTTGCGCTTGCCCGAAAGGGTCAAATCCTTTGAGGCTACTCAGCCGACTGTCTGCGTCAATGATTTCCTTTTTCAGCTGGTTAACCTGGGTAACCTGGTTTTTGTACTGATCATCCAAATCGAGCGCTTTCACATCCAGCTGCTTTGACGACATCGCCACAAGCGCCTGTGTTGTTTCCTGAACGGCATCTTTAAGGTTCAAGGCAGACTGTCGAGCCAGTTTGTTCTGCTCATGGAAATACAGTATTGCAGAACCGGCCAGCATCGCTGCCCCGAAAGGCCCTCCAATCAACCCCAACGCGCCACGGGCAAGCCCGGTAGCCACCGAGGCTGCGCGGGCTGATACTGACAGGCGTTTATTTGCCGCATCCAGTTGATTCTTGCCAACCGTGGCCGCGCGCGTCGCCTCGGTTTCTTCCCGGATCAACCGGTTATAATCAGCGGTATAACTGACGTTCAGGCCGTATTGCTTGGCCGTTTTTTCCATCGCACGAACGCGGCCGAATTCGGCGTTGTTTTGCAGCAAGGTGGCGCTGGCACTGTCAATCGTCTTCTGTGCCATACGGGCCTGATCCAGCGCAGCAGATTTAACAGCGGCCTGCTGATCGCGCCATGCCCCGATGCTTTCACGGATACCGGCGGTTAGCTTGGTGGACATCACCGGGATCAGCGTATACAACGCCACGCTGGCCACCATGTTGAAGTTATCCGCCAGGCCGTTAATAGCCTCGGTCACACTCTGTACGCCGGTACGCAATGGGCCGCCGCTGGCTTGCCCGACTTTGATGATCAACCCTTCAAAAGCACTGGTCAGCCCCATCAGATCGCCGTTCAGGTTGTTGACGCGCGTCGCGGCCTGTTCGTGCGCTGTCTGGGTACCGGTCAGGGACTTTGTCAGGTCATCCAGCTTGCTGCGGTTACTCACCAGAATCGACGCGGCGTTAATATTCTCCAGGCCAAACAGCTTGACCGCCTGCGCCGTGGAGAGGTTCTTCTTCGACAGGTTTTCCAGCGCGGTGCTTAGCCCCACAACGGAAGGTTTGAGCGTTTTATCCGTGCCTTTTTCAAGGTTGAGGATAACGTTACGCAACCCGGTGCCTGCCTCACCCCCTTTAATTTCACGCTCTGCCAATACCTGGATCGCTGCGTTCAACTGCTCAAAGCCGATCCCGGCCTGCGCCGCTGCCACACCGCCATTCTTTATCGCGGCTGCTGTATCGGCAATTTCAGACGAACCATACTTAGCCCCGGCGGCCAAAACGTTAATGTAGCGGTCAGCCTGGCTGGCGCTGGCACCAAACTGGTTAAGCGAAAGGGCCAACGTCTTTGTCGCATCCGGCAACGTGGTACCCGCCGCCTGTGCCAAAATCAGCGCACTGTTGGTCGCAGTAGTCAGCCCGTCCGCCGTTTTCAGCAGTTCCGGCTTGGCACTGGCCATCAGCTTTAACGCTTCCGCCGCCTGGCTGGCACTGTACTCGGTGGTGCGCCCCATCTGCTGCGCGGCTTCATCGAATTGTTTCAGCTGCGCACCGGTAGCACCGGTGATCGCGGAAAGGTCAGACAGTGCCTGACCATACTGCCGGGTGGTGGTAATAATGCTTCCCAGCGAGAACCCCAGGCCAGCAACGCCAGCCAAACCCGCCAGCGTCCCTTTCAGGCTGCTGACCGTTTGGCCGACACGCTGATAAGCCTCATCGGTTTTTTTCGCGTCCTGCTGGGCTTGACGGTTAAATTTACCGGATTGATCGCCAGCGGTACGGTAAGCAGCCACCAGCTTGTTTCTAAAATTGGCGTCATTCAGGTACAACCCGACCGCCAACGATGCTACATCAGCCATTCCCAAGCACTCGCATAACGTCAGCACACTGCGCATCAAGGGTACTTTGCACAGGCTGAGCGGGTTGATGAACAGGGGCATCCTCCACAGTGTCGGCAGTAATGCCCTGCAGTTTGAAGTATGCCCGCCAGTGATTCAGAACTTGCGCCGGTAACGCGGCGATTTTACGAGGGTCTGACTCACCCCAGCGATCGGCCAACTGAAAAATAAGCATCAGCCAGGGTGAGTCAGTCAGTTTTTTTCCGCGTCTTCCAGCGTGCCGACAGCATGACGTTTGACGGTACTGATCGCCTCAACCAATGTTGGGTTATCGTGGGCCTTCAACAGCTCATCCACGCTGGGCAACGCACTCCGCGGAATGCGCGTACCGTCCGGCGTCATAAAACAGGACAGCAGTAACTCAACGTTGAGGCGGGCGGCCTTATTCATATCTCCGGCCTCGATGGCGTCTTTCATGCCATCTTCATTATCCTGCAGCTCGGATGCTTTCAGGCGGCGGATAAAGGTTTTAGCGGCAAACATCGGCACTTCAAGCACGTGGTCGTCAGATTTCAGCAGTGCTGCCTTGAGCGCCTTCAGATCGTATTTCTCGGTCATCGGTGTTCCTTACTTAACGGTTACTGTGGCTGCAGCGCTGTTTAGGGTGTCAGCACGTTCAGCGGACAGCACTACGCGGTACGTACCGGCATCAGCCGCCACCACAGAGTTTTTGGTATAGGTGGCAGCGGTGGCGCCGCTGATGTTGGTGCCATTCTTCTGCCATTGGAATTTAACGGGTTTGCCGTTACTGGAGGTAGCCGCAACAGTCAGGGACAAATTGCCCCCGACCGCCAAATCAGCGTTTTTTGGCTGGGTAGTCACGCTGATCACACCTTTGGGGCCACGGCTCCCCAGGTGTTGTTGTTCTGCTTGCCTTGCACGGTGATCTGAATGACCTCGCTCGCTGGCGCGGTGATCTCATTCATCTTCCAGCCAGACAACGACAAGATAGAGGTGGAGGTACGGCCATTCGGCAGTTCAACATAGAACTGCACGGTTTCGCGGTTGTCTGCTGCGGTAAGGAATGCTGCAAAATCTTCATTGGACGGATCATCAATAAATCCAATGGATTTTTCAGCCCCTTCAGGCAGGTCAGAAATAAACTGTTTGGAGGTATCGATCAGGGTGGTGCAATCAACAAAACTGCCGGTCTGCCCCATCTCACCGACAGCCTTACAGTTAGTCAGCGCCTTCATGGTAGCGGCAGCAGCGCCGACCGCACCCCATTTCACAACAGTGCCAGCCGGAAGCATGGCGTATTCTGGCGAGGTTTTATCAGCCATAATTTATCTCTCTTAATGATTGTGGCAGCGGTCGCTACCGGTTTTCGATGCCGTAGCGGATTTCTGCCGCCAGGATGCGTAACACTTGGGTTTTGTTGTAATCCAGGGCGGGCCGGATGAACGGATCGGCAACTTGTTTCACCGTGCCGAATTCCTGTGCCAGCGCCTTCATCTGGTTCGCCTTGCTTGGACCAACACGCAAGGTGACCTGCGCACGGCCTCGGGTGGTCGAGCGGATAGTAATGCTGTCTCGCATGTGCGGGCCGGGGGCTGTATCGTCATACCCTGCGTGCTGCTGCATATCCTCCAACACCGGGACCAGGGCGGCGCGGCCAGCATCCCGCAGTATTTTGGTGGAGACATCCCGACCCAATGCTTCCAACTGACGCGCCAATTCATCCATACCGGTGATGTTAATTCCGATCATACGGCGTCCTCCGGGTAGCAGATGATGTAATCGCGCACCAGGCGGTATTGGGTGCTGTTGTTGGTCAGCGTGGTTGCACCTTGCAACATCGTGCCGCGTGTTACCGTCTGAACCGGCCAGCGGCCAATATGCCCGTGCTGAATACCTTCCCAGGTTGTACAGATAGCCTTATCCAGTTCAATCAGGCGGGCGTAATCGTCGATCACATACAGCGAAATCTGAAAACGGCCCTGCACCAGCGCGGTGCTGGCCAGTCCGGTATCAAATTTAGGGTCAGTGATTTTCTGATAAGTCACCCCTTCCTGTTCTGGATCGGGCAGCAATAGCGGATAAGCCGGCAAGCTGGTTAACACTTCTAGCGCCGCTTTGATTTCATACTCGATCATGGCGGGTATCAGCCTCCGCTGTAATCAGTAACCGATCGGACTGCGAGCGGTCTGGGGCGCGAACGGTGAACACTCTCCCCTTCCATTCGATTTGCCAATCGGTTTGCACATCCTGCCGTGGGCGCAAAGTGAACAACATGGTTTCCACCACCTGTCCCTGATCCCCGGTGCGGATTTTTCGGTTAGATATCGGCTCTGCATCAGCCCACACCGTGGCTACATCCTCAGTGGATTTCACTTCACTGCCAGTGCGTTCATCCCGAACAACGATCGGACGACGAAGCGTGATACGGCTGCCAAGTTTCCCTGCTCTCATGTCCCCGGCCTCTTTCTTTTACCCTTCAACAGGTCATAGAACCCCAGAGGCGCCTGATATAATTTTGCCTCTGATGTGGTTTCCCGGTTTGCATACCAGTGCCCGACCGCCAGCATCAGTGCCAGCTTAACTTTTCCGGCAATAACCACGCCTTCATCAACGTTTTCAGGTACGCGTTCGTCATACAGCGGCAGGTTTAAAAACTCCTGAGCCAGGTCTTTTGCCGCATCCACATAGATGGTCAACAGCCCATCCTCTGCATCGCTGTCGATCCGGCACTGAAAGCGCAGCTCATCAAGTGATGGCGTCATACTGACCTCATAAAAAAGGCGGCCGGAGCCGCCTGGTTGCCTTATTTACCCGCTGGGGCCGCCCCCATCTTGAGCAGTTTCACTGCGTTGCTGTCCACCAGCATCGAACCCACACGTTTAGTGGTATAGAACCCCACAAACGGTTTTTTGGTGTACGGGTCACGCAGCATACGCACACCGATACGATCCAAAATGGTGAAGCAGCGTTTGAAGTTGCCGAAACCGATCGGCGTACCGTCACCGGCGATGTCCGGGAACTGCTCATTTTCGGCAATGCCGTAGCTCAACAGGGAGGATGGCTGGCCAAGTTGCAACCCGGGTTGCCACAGATAATTGCCCTGGCTGTCTTTCAACGTACGGACCGTGAACAGCGTGCTGTTATTCATCATCCAGCGGGCGCCGCTGCGGTAAGGCTTGCGCAGGGAATACACCAACTTAACAATTTCATCGGCGGTAATGGCATCCGGCTTGGCGGCCAGCAAGTGCTGCAGTTTGCCCCAGTCGCGCTCTTTGTCGTCCTTGATATCGCTGCCGTAAGCCAACAAGCCTTTCGGTTTTTTGCTGCCGTCACCGTTGGTGAAAGCAATTTCTTCCTGCTCGGCGAATTCCTGCGTCAGCTCGGAAACGATGAAGTTCTCAACATCGAAAAACGCATCGTCCAGCATGGTTTGCGTTGCCATCGGGTTGCCGTAGATCTCCCCCCAAACGGGTTCAATCGTCGCCAGCTTGGAGGTTTTGGTTTCCGGACGCTCATCCGTTTCACCCACCCAGCCGCTGTTAGTGCCGCCCTGGTTCACCAACTTTTTATAGTTTGGGGTCCCCATGGCAATAACGGTACATTCCGAGCGCATGACCACTTCATCTTTCAGCGCACTGATGATGTTGCGATCCAGCTCTTCCGGCACAGCGTAACCCCCATCCGGATCGGTGGTGGTCTGCATGGCTTTCTGCTCCAGCTCGGCCAGTCCATCATCCTTACCCTTGCGCACAAACTGGACAAACGCAGTTTTGTGTTCGGTTACCGCTTTTGAGCCTTTACCGCCGCCAGGACGCTTGGAAGCCGCCAGTTCTTCTTCCAACTGGGATTTGAGGTTATCCAGCTCGGACAATTTGCCGTTAAGGGTTTCCACGGTTTCGGACAGCTTGCCCTTTTCCGCTTCGATCGCGTCCAGCCGCTTATCGTTCTTTTTGGTGAACTCGTCAAAGTTACCCTTAAGCTCCTGCGCGACCTGTTCAACGTCTTTAATATCAACTGCCATAGTGTGTTTCTCCAGATTCAGAATTTTATAGATTTCAATATGTTAATAGCTGCATCAATATCGCCAGCATCACGCTGGGATAACGCGCCATACCCCTCAGCCATAAATGCTTTGGCCTGAGAGCGAGAAAGCCCAACGTCGCGCAGGACTCTTTCAATACTTTTCGGTGACGGGGTTTCCCCACGGGCAAACGCGGATTTCACATCACTGATGCGGGCCTCGTCGTTGGCGGGGAACGTCACGAGGCTGACCTCCCAGAGGTCCAGCTCTTTGAGCATCCAGGCCTCTTTTGCCCTGTCGTATTCCCAATCCTTCAGCATGTACCCAATAGAAAGGCCGGTTATAGAACCGGCCTTCATGTGGGCATGAGCGCGTTTGGCGAGAGGGTCATCATCGATGAGCAACCGACCTTTGATGTATAAACCAACATCATCTTCCTGCATTTCGGCATAGACACCGATCGGCTCATCCATCTTGTGTTGCCATAGCATGGCAGGCCAGGCGCCCTTTTCTTTCCATTGAGCCAGTGAGTTGCTGAACGCACCGGGCACCACGATATCGTCATAACTGTCTTTCACACCGAAAACCGAGCCATAGCCTTCAAACTCGCCAGACTCACTGACAGACTTGATTTTCAATGGAATATCCAGCCGCTGCTTAGTCATCGGCATTATTGCTTTCCTCGGTTGGTTTTTTCTTGTCACCGGCCGTCGGCTTGGTGGTCATGTTCATCGGGGTCAGGTAGGTATCGCCGCCCTCTCTCGGGTTAAGCTCTTCCAGATCACGGCACTCATTCGGTGAGTAAATTCCCCAGTTGATACCCGTGGCGTAAGCCTCGAACCGCGATTTCATGTCTCCGCGCAGTAACGCGCCGGCGTTAAACTTGGCGTAAAACTTTCCCTGCGCAGACGGTTTGACCAGACCAACATTGATGCGCTGTTCTATTCGGGTGAGGTAAGGAACCAGGGAGTAGTTGATAAACCCAATCCCCAAATTTTCGATATTGTTGAAGGTTGCCCTGTCGGTGTTTTGCACCATGTGCATCGGTACCCGGAAAATGCGGCAAATCTCTTCCAACTGAAACTTTCGGGTTTCCAGAAACTGAGCATCTTCCGCGCTGAGGCTGATTGAGTTCCACTTTAGGCCCATCTCTAGAATCATAGGCTTGTGGGCATTGGCCAGCCCCTGGTGACGGGCCTCAAAGTCATTCTTCAGACGATTGAACGCATCATCGGAAAGCGCATTATCGGTCTGCAGAACGCCACTGGTGACGGCACCATTACCAAACAGGCGGGCGCCGTGCTCCTCCGTTGCCATCCCCAGGCCGATTGCCTGGCGGGCATACGCGATAGGGCTGACGCCATTCAACCCATCCAGCGTGAAAATACGAACATGCCAGATATCATCCTGCGTCAGGATGTCGCTGGTCCCATCCGGAAAGGTGACGTGGTATTCCGGGTCCCAGTTGGAGCCCAACTTAGGGATCACGCTGCCGGGGTCGAGCGGCAACAGCTCTACCACCTCTCCCAATGCCTTGACTTTATAGGCGTAGAAATTGCCGCGCAGGCACAGACACCCCACAAGCAGCTCCCAGAACTCCTGCGGGGTCATGTACCCATTGGGTTTGACCGACAGCAGTTTGTTCAGCCGTTCTTTTACTGCACGTCGGTTTCCTCGTTCAAGCTGCTCAAAAAGACCACAGGGCAACATACCCACAGATTCAGCCAATACCCGAACGCAGCTAAATACCGAGGTAAGTTGCATCGAAAGTTGTGGACTAATCCGCCTGCCGGAGTATGTGTCGTAGGACAGTCCGACCATTTCTGCAATATCTTGCGAGGTGACCGGCTTTCCCCCCGACTTTTGAAACATTCCGGGAAAAAACATCAGTCCCCCTTATCCGGTTTTATCGGGTTGTGTCCCATCATTTTGGATACCAGCCATGACCACAGCAGGCACAGCAAACCGGCGACAACAAATCCCGCCGGGGAGTAAACAAGCCAAACGCCGTATGTCAGTAACAGTGCGCCAGCCACGCCCACCAGCACCGACAATGCAGTGATAAAATGTAAAGCCCGCATGGGGGGATCTCCGTTAAAGTGAGCGCAAACCGTAAGTTTCGATATGCGTAGATAGGCTATCCGTCGTTTCCCCGCCGTTAACAAGCAACCGGCTCATCGCAATAAACATTGCTACTGGACCGTCGATCTTGTTTTCTGGCGTGGATTTATTGGGGAAGATATTTTCATTTTTATCCGGTTTGACAGTGATGTTTGACATCATCCATGTCATAACCGGGTTGCCGTCATGGTGCAGGCGGCCTGCGTACACTTTCGCCTCGGATTCCTTCATGGCCTCAGAGAGATTTTTCACTGTCTGTGCCACCTCTACGACCGGGGCACCTTCAGCAGCCACTGACAAGCCAAATTGAGTTGCGCTCCACGGGTCATATGCCAGTTCATTCATCGAATCACCACCAGCCCAGGCCAAGGTTTCCTCTTTGATTAACGCATGATCAACAACATCCCCGTCGGTAAACTCCAGATAACCCGCCTCATTCCACTTTTTATACAGCTCGGCCTGCTGCCTGGAACAGGCCTCCAGGCGGCCTTCTGGGATCCAAAAGCGTGATTTGGTATAGATGTCGCCGTTTGGCGCAAGCCAGACCTTAACCGCGGCTGAAATGTCGATTTTGTTGGCCAGGTCAACACCAAGCCACATTGGCCAGCTCGCTGAATCCGAACTTTCCCATGCGTCACGGCATTTTTCCCAGCGAGCCATATCCATCCATGCCTGCTCACCCTGCACCCAGATATTGAGATGCTTGGTGAAGAAGTTAACGCGCGCGGATACCTGCTCTTTCGCCTTTTTAGCCAGGCGGCGCATGTCATCCCAGCGCTTGCAGACGCCAAGACCGGGGTTCGCTTTCGGCCAGTTGGCCTCATCAAAGGGATCATCATCCTTATCGAGGGTGTAAATCAGAGCAAAATAGCTGTCATCCTTGATGGATAGCGGGTCCGGGTTATCGAAGTTCTGCAACACCTTAATCGCGTAATCCCGCTGCTCGTAACAAATGCCTTCTTTGTTAAATCCTGCTGTAGTGATAGCGAAAATCAGTGACTGCAGTCGGGCACCGGTCGCCGTTTCCAGCACATCCCAAACATCGCGGGTTTTATGGGCGTGCAGCTCATCAACGATCCCACAGTGAATGTTCAAGCCGTCCAGATTGTTCGCTTCACTGGCCACCGGCTCAAATTTAGAGCCGGTGCGTTCCTGGTGAATGTTCAACTTGTTACTGCCGAACAGCCGCCCTAACGTTTTCGCAGCCAGCTTGATCATTCGTTTGGCATCATCAAATACGATACGGGCCTGATCGCGCGTTGTCGCAGCGGAGTAAACCTCCGCACCGCCCTCACCGTCAGCGCCAGTCATATAGAGACCAATGCCAGAGGAAAGGGTTGACTTGGCGTTCTTACGCGCTACCTCGTCATAGGCGGTACGGAACCGGCGCACATAAACAGGATCTCCGTCATCATCCAGGACAATTTTCGAGGTCATTTCATCGATAAGTGGAATAACAAACCCGAAAAGGTTTATCAGAATAAAAATGTGCCAATCCATCAGCTCGATCGGCTTGCCGGTCAGGTGCCCCTTCACATGGGGAACAAAGTTATAAAAATCGAGAATGTGCTGTGCGCGGCCTTCATGGAAGTAAACACCGCGCTCAGGGCCGTGCTCTATATCATGAAGAAACCGCCGGCACGCCAGGCGCACCAGTTCGCCAGCAACTATTTCGCCAGATACCACGCGCTCGGCGTAGCGGAATCCATCTGCAACGGTTGCCATTCATCATTTGCGCTTTTTAAGGAATTCTTCCAGTGGGTCAACCTCAGCCGGGCCTTTGGCGCCGACCTTAGAACGGCTTGAAGGGGTCATGCCAAACTCTGACAGCATGGCGCGAATTCTCTTCCAGGCGTCAGCCTTCATCACGGCAGCGGGGTGCGGCTTAATCATTCTGATTTCCCGCTCTTTACCTTCGTCGGGATCGTCCTCGCTGTACACCGCGTAGGTGTAGCCCTCACGATCGAGCGTGTCGCAGTGGTGCCGGTACTCAACATAGGCCTCGATCAACAATTCGAGCGCCTTGGCATCCAGCGTGGTCATCACGCCAACGGCATCGAGCTCCTCGCCAATACGCTTAAACCAATACTTGCCCTGCTTATCAAAATGCTTCGGCGTTGGGGGTACCCCAGACGGCGGTTTTGGTTCGTTTTTGTTGATCGCCCGTTTGGATGGGTTCCCCTTCACTAAAGTCAGGTGTGTCGGGGTTTTCGGTGGTCCAGGCATAATCGAAAACTCCTATTAATGACCGCATGGGGGCACCCAAAAAAAGGTTTGCTAACCTGCGGCGGTGTGAAAAGAGGTAAGGCGGCGGTACTTTAGCGCGAGAGGGGTAGGGATTTGATCCCCCCTCCCCCTGGTTCAATCGAGGTAGAAATCGTCGTTGACCTGTCGCCGCCGCGCGCTGCTGGCATTGTGCGGGCATGCGCTTGAGGTGTGCCCAGAGCCGCCACAGTAACCACAGCTGAGGTTTGCACGCCGAGCTGAGCCGCTATAGGTGCTGGGACAGTTAGCGCGCGTATGCCGCTGTGATCCACAGAATGTGCAACGTTGGTAACTCATCGCAGTCTCTCCGTTGCCGTCTTGCGGCGGTGACATGGCCAGCACAGGCCTTCGAGGTTCGAATCATCATCGGTACCCCCATGTGCTTTCGCCTTGATGTGGTCAACCGTGGTGGCCGCTACAGCGCGGCCGTTGCGCAAGCATTCCTGGCATAGGTGATTATCACGCGTCAGGATACGTTCCCGTCTGATTGTCCAGTCATTGCCGTAACCGCGCTGGTGCCTGCTCTTACCCTGCTGGTGATTCTCCCAGCCCGTGTTCTGGTGGTCAGGGCAGTAACCAGAGCGGTCGGTTGTCGTCTTGCTGCACCCATGCTTACGGCATGTACGGGGGATTCTGGCTGGCATATTTTTCTCTATTTAATATGTCTGGATATTTCGCTATTTACAGATACCATTGGAAATTCACCGCAGTTGAATACCAGAAATATGCTTTACCTATGAAAAATAATATTTAAATCATAAGGAGACTAATGATGACCACTAAAAACAATCAGCCTGCAAAACCTATTTATAAGAAAGGTAATATCGTTTACCTGGTCACAGGGGGGCCGAGCATGACTATTTCAGAGGCTATTTTCAATCACGCAGATAGGTTTACTGGGGTTTATAAATGTCAGTGGTTCGCCGGTAAAAAACTTGAAAGTGGGAGGTTTGAGGAAGAGACATTAACTTTAACCGACCCAAAGCCGTAAACCCAAACACGCCAAAGTTTTCTCTTAACGACATTACGTCTTGGATGATGAATAGGCTCCAACAAGATGGATGTTTATACCAACAAGACGTAGTTGACCATTTAATTAAAATGGACAATGAAATTCACCTTAAAGAGAATGCCGACGGCAATCAGGCCTTATCCACTAAATTGTTGAACAAATTCCGAGTGGATAGCGGTGAAAATGTTGTTTGGGTTAAGCCGGATAGATACTGGCGCTATCGAGTCCTTGAGGACGAAGAAGGTAGAGAAGCCAGAGGCTAGTAATATAGGCGGCAGCAGCCGCCTTTTCATTTCCTTTTTCCAGCCAGAGATAGGCGCCATTGGTTCAGCATGGCCACCTGGCCGGCGCAGATTGATAAAGCTGTTTGAAGTTGCAACGTATAGCTGCCGATATCACCCCAGGTGTCACCCTGCAGCGTTGGCTGCTCGCATCGCTTGAATACTGACTCAGGGGGTAACAGGATGATCGGCGCAGGTGGTTGTACCGCTGGGCTGGCGCATGAGGTTAAGCACAGCACCAGGAGCAGTGCGACGGGCGCACTCATCGTTTTTGATCGCATCTCGGTATTTCCTTTGATAGATGTCAGCCTGTTGGCGCAACTGCTGTTCTTGCTGTTGCTGGGCGGCCATCAGTGCACGGTTCTGAGCATCCTGTGTTTGCAGA
>NZ_CAMISV010000024.1:0-15231 GCF_946227095.1 Serratia proteamaculans | reverse complement strand
GAGTCAACCCCTAAATTTCAGGATTTTTTCTCTTCGAACCCCGGAGACTCTGTGAAGTTGTTCACATGTTCCGTGTCGATGGAGGCGCATTATAGGGAGTTCTCAGCAGGCCGCAATAGGTATTTTCGACAAAAACGATCGTTTGCTGCATTCCACAGCAAAACCCCGCCTTATACCCTGTTGTACACAAACTTATCCACAGAAGTCATTTCCACGGAAAATTTACGAGCGCCACGCAAACGTTTTCGCTACAATTCCCCGCGACGAAACGCTCCCCTTTTTATGGGGGCGTTACCTGAATCTTTGCCTGACTCCCCCTTTATAGAGAGAAAAACCTTTCCTTATAGAGAGTAGAAGGTGGAAATTCACGTAACGCTCTTTTATTGCGACTCCAAAGCCAAGGGATAAAACCATGCAACAACCTCGTCCAATCCGCCGGGCCCTGCTCAGCGTCTCTGACAAAGCCGGTATCGTTGAATTCGCCGAAGCGCTATCCCAGCGTGGCGTTGAACTGCTCTCCACCGGTGGCACTGCCCGCCTGCTGGCAGATGCCGGCCTGCCTGTTACCGAAGTTTCCGACTACACCGGCTTCCCGGAAATGATGGACGGACGAGTAAAGACCCTGCACCCCAAAGTACACGGCGGTATTCTGGGCCGTCGTGGCCAGGACGATGTCATCATGGATCAACATGACATCAAGCCAATCGACATGGTGGTGGTAAACCTGTATCCGTTCGCCCAGACCGTGGCGCGTCCGAACTGCTCCCTGGAAGACGCGGTCGAGAACATCGACATCGGCGGCCCAACCATGGTGCGTTCCGCCGCCAAGAACCATAAAGACGTTGCCATCGTGGTGAAGAGCAGTGACTACGCCGCTATCATTACCGAGATGGATAACAACGACGGTTCGCTGCAATACACCACCCGATTCGATCTGGCCATCAAAGCCTTCGAGCACACCGCCGCTTACGACAGCATGATCGCCAACTACTTCGGTGCGTTGGTTCCGGCCTACCACGGTGATACTGATCAACCTGCCGGCCGTTTCCCTCGCACCCTGAACCTTAACTATATAAAGAAGCAAGATATGCGCTACGGTGAGAACAGCCACCAGCAAGCTGCCTTCTATATAGAAGAGAACGTTCAGGAAGCCTCTGTCGCCACCGCGGAACAATTGCAAGGTAAAGCGCTGTCCTACAACAACATCGCCGATACCGATGCCGCACTGGAATGTGTGAAAGAGTTCGCCGAGCCTGCCTGCGTGATCGTCAAGCACGCCAACCCGTGTGGTGTAGCGATCGGTGATGATATTCTCGCGGCCTATGAGCGCGCCTATCAAACCGACCCTACCTCTGCTTTCGGCGGCATTATCGCCTTCAACCGCGAACTGGACGCCGCCACCGCACAGGCCATCATCAGCCGTCAGTTTGTGGAAGTGATTATCGCGCCGAGCATCAGTCAGGAGGCTCGCTCCCTGCTGGCGGCCAAGCAGAACGTGCGCGTACTGGCCTGTGGTCAATGGCAGCAACGTATTGCCGCTCTCGACTTAAAACGTGTCAACGGTGGCCTGCTGGTACAGGATCGCGATCTGGGCATGGTGAGCGAAGGCGACCTGCGCGTGGTATCCGAACGCCAACCGACCGCACAGGAACTGCGTGATGCGCTGTTCTGCTGGAAAGTCGCCAAGTTCGTGAAGTCCAACGCCATCGTCTATGCGCGTAACAACATGACTATCGGCATAGGCGCCGGCCAGATGAGCCGCGTTTACTCCGCCAAGATCGCCGGGATCAAAGCCGCGGACGAAGGTCTGGAAGTCAAAGGCTCCGCCATGGCGTCTGACGCTTTCTTCCCGTTCCGTGATGGTATCGATGCCGCCGCAGCGGTAGGTATCAGCTGTGTGATCCAGCCTGGTGGTTCGATCCGCGATGATGAAGTGATTGCCGCCGCCAACGAGCACGGCATCGCGATGATCTTCACCGACATGCGTCACTTCCGCCATTAATCCTTTTGCCGCGTGCGCTCCGGCGCACGCTCTGCGTGGAGCACCTAATGAACATTTTAATTATCGGCAACGGCGGGCGCGAACACGCGCTGGCCTGGAAAGCGGCTCAGTCGCCGTTGGCAGATAAAGTCTACGTTGCACCGGGTAACGCCGGCACCGCACTGGAAAGCAATCTGGAGAATGTAGCGATCTCCGCTACCGATATTCCGGCGCTGCTTGCCTTTGCCCAGAGCCATGATATCGGTCTCACCATCGTCGGACCGGAAGCACCGCTGGTGATTGGCGTAGTGGATGCCTTCCAGGCCGCAGGCCTGAAAATCTTTGGGCCATCCCAGGCGGCCGCCCAATTGGAAGGCTCCAAAGCCTTCACCAAAGACTTCCTGGCGCGCCATAACATCCCAAGCGCCGAGTACCAAAACTTTACCGAGGTTGAACCGGCGCTGGCCTATCTGCGCAGTAAAGGTGCCCCCATCGTCATCAAGGCCGACGGCCTGGCCGCCGGCAAGGGCGTGATCGTCGCCATGACATTGCAGGAAGCGGAAGATGCAGTGCAGGATATGTTGGCCGGCAACGCCTTTGGCGATGCAGGTCACCGCATCGTGGTGGAAGAGTTCCTTGAAGGTGAGGAAGCCAGCTTTATCGTGATGGTCGACGGCGAGAACGTAGTGCCGATGGCCACCAGCCAGGATCACAAACGCGTCGGTGACGGTGATACCGGCCCAAATACCGGCGGCATGGGGGCTTACTCCCCTGCACCGGTCGTGACCGATGAAATCCACCAGCGCGCCATGGATCAGGTCATCTGGCCAACCGTGCGCGGCATGGCAGCTGAAGGCAACACCTACGTCGGTTTCCTGTACGCCGGGCTGATGATCTCCGCCGACGGCCAGCCAAAGGTGATTGAGTTCAACTGTCGCTTTGGCGATCCGGAAACCCAACCCATCATGCTGCGTCTGCGTTCTGATCTGATCGAGCTGTGTCTGGCCGGGGCGGAAGGCAAGCTGGGCGAGAAAACGTCCGAGTGGGATGAGCGTCCGGCACTGGGCGTGGTACTGGCAGCAGGCGGTTATCCGGGTGATTACAACAACGGTGAAGTCATTCAGGGTCTGCCGCAGCAGGAAAGTGCCGACGGTAAGGTGTTCCACGCCGGTACCCGCATGCAAGGCGATGACGTAGTCACCAGCGGTGGACGTGTGTTGTGCGTAACTGCATTGGGTGAGACGGTGGCGCAAGCGCAACAACGCGCCTATCAATTAGCGGAAGGTATTCAGTGGCCGGGTAGTTTCTGCCGCAAGGATATTGGCTATCGTGCGATTGCACGCGGCAAATGATCTGAACACCGCAACGCTATCCAGGCTCCGCAATGCGGGGCCTTTTTTATAGCTGGTCTTCTTTCGGTTCCCAGCGGCAAAAATCATCATTCGCCACCAACAGCAATTCACGCCCTTCCGGCGCATCCAACCAGGCGATACTCACCGGCTGGCTGCTATTGCGGGCTCGTCGCGCAATCCAGGCTTCGGCACTGCTGTCCAGCCCCGGCTTCAGCATTTGGCCATCGCAGGTTTGTACTACCCCTTGCTGCCAGCGCCCCTGCAACAGCTTCACCTTGCCGGCGCGCAGCGCATTGCTTAGTTCCAGCACTCGTCGGGCCTGGTATTGATACAGCGCGATTTCGTCGGCGGTCAGTTGTTCACGCCGCGTAGCCAGTTGGCGCTGCATAAAGCTCACTCCACCGTCATCGGCAAAGCGCAATTGAATAGAGTCTTGGTCGCCATCGGCGTCAGTGCGTTTAATCTGACGCAGCTTGCCGTTTTGATATTCGTACAGCGTGGTGACGGTACCCGGACCACGGTAGGGACTGTAGACGCTCATCAACACCAGTGGATGCTGCCGATCGTCATCTTTACGCCACAGGCGCATAACGCCCTGGTCGGCCACATAGCCGCTGGCCGTAAAGGCAGGGGGATCAGAATGACTGCTGCAGGCGCTCAGGCCGCCGGCAATGCCGATGACCATAAGCGCCTGTCGGATAAACAAAAGGGGCGCTATAGCCCCTCTGTTTAATCTTTTCACCAACACGCAGTATTACTTAACTGCGTCTTTCAGTGCTTTACCAGAAACGAACGCAGGCACGTTAGCAGCTGCGATTTTGATTTCTTTACCAGTCTGCGGGTTGCGACCAGTGCGCTCGTTGCGGTGGTTGACCTTGAAAGTACCGAAACCAACCAATTGTACTGCATCACCTTCTTTCAGAGACTCAGTAATAGCAGCCAGGGTGGATTCCAGAGCCAGTTTAGCTTGTGCTTTGGAAAGGTCAGCCTTGTCCGCGATTACATCAATCAGTTGAGTCTTGTTCATAAGTTATCCTTACAGTGTGTTTATCGTTTGCAAAGCATCGAGTGCGACGGATATGCCGATGTACAGCACTCCCTGCATACACGCACCGATAGCCACTTTTTTTACGCCCCCCAAATGTAGACCAGACAGGGTGCGGATGTGAAGCCTTAAGGCATGACAAATCAGGCGTTAAATCACGTTTTCTTGCCTTATTGCGTTAAATTTATCCCGATATTACTAACCGCGGCCTCGCGGAGGTCAGAACGCAACCCTTTGATCAGTTCTAAATCACGCTCTTCGCAGTCAGCCAACAGGCGGAAAATTTCCCATTGAATGTCCCATTCTTCCTCTACCGCAGGCAGAACTTTGAGCTCATCGTCGGTCATTTCTTTACCGGCCTGAGTCATTTCCAACATCGCCACGGTGCGAATTGACGTTTCGCTGATGGCGATGGCGTGCTCTAGCGTCTCCCCGCTGAGTCGCGAATGGATCAGTTCCCCTAATGCGATACAGGCGTCAATCGCCGGGTAAACGCCGTAAAGATCGTAATCTTCTGCCGAGGGGATCGCCTCTTCCAACTTCTCCAACTGATTGTCAAAGTTGACCTTGGCGTCCTTGACCACCAGCGTTTCCCACACCAAATCCAGAATGCGGCGGTAAATTGCCGGATCGCCGAACTCGGTTTGCAGGCAGAACATCTGGTAATTCGGATACATACGCTCGCACAAACTGGCCATAAAGGTCAAATGTTGCCAGCTCTCAAGTTTTTCCAGACGTAAATGAATCGGGTTACGTAGCATTATTCACTCTCTTACGCGTTATCTGCGCCGCAGTGTACCCGAAATCGGTCATTGCGACACCTCTGGATGCTGCTGTAACCAGCGCTGGAAGGCCGGGCGGCGCGAGGCGATGGCATCGGCCCAGCGTGTCGGTTCCGGCAAACGGTAACCCGCCATGCAACGTTGCACCCAGGCGAGCGCACTGTCGGCGCCAACACGATGGCCGGTGGAGATGAACAACGGATTGCAGCGCGCCTTGCTGCGCCATACCCAACCCAACTGCTCGCCTTTGTCCTCCAGCGCGGCCAGTGCACCTACGCCTGCATCCAATGCGGCGAATTTACCGCACAGACGCTTTTTGGCTACGCCGATGGTGGGTACGTTGACCAGCAGGCCGAAATGGCTGGCAACGCCCAAGCGACGCGGATGCGAGATGCCATGGCCATCGACCAGAACCAGATCCGGTTTCTGATGCAGTTGCTCCCAGGCAGCAAGCAACGCAGGGTATTCACGGAATGATAAAAAACCGGGGATATAGGGCATGGTGGTGCTAACGCGCGCCACCTGAAACTCCACCAGTTCCAGCGACGGATAGCGCAGGATGGCGATGGCGGCGCGGGTCACCGCCCCTTCCTGCTCAAAACCCACGTCGGCACCGGCGATAAAGGCCGGTGGATCAACCAAAAAATCATCCTGGCGAATGACTTCAGAGGCGCGCAGCAGTTGCTCCGCACGCAGGGCCTGAGTATCTATCACGTCCAATCCTTAGCGATGGTATTTCCCCGACTGCGCGTGAACCGCCTCAACAAAGGCGCCTGCGTTCTCCGGCGGCACGTCCAGGTGAATACCATGCCCCAGGTTGAACACGTGCCCTTCGCCGTGGCCGAAACCGGCCAGAATGGTTTCCACTTCCTGGCCGATACGCTCAGGTGACGCATACAGCATGGAAGGATCCATATTGCCCTGCAACGCGACTTTGTCCCCTACGCGACGGCGTGCATCAGCGATATCGGTTGTCCAGTCGAGGCCTAACGCGTCACAACCGGTCGCCGCCATCGCCTCCAGCCACTGACCGCCACCTTTGGTAAACAGCGTCACCGGCACGCGGCGACCGTCGTTTTCACGCAGCAGGCCATCGACAATCTTATGCATGTAGTGCAGTGAGAACTCGCGGTAGTCACGACCGGTCAGCACGCCGCCCCAGGTATCGAATACCATCACCGACTGTGCACCGGCTTTAATCTGGGCGTTAAGATACAGAATGACGCTGTCTGCCAGTTTATCCAGCAGCAGGTGCAACGTCGCCGGCTCGGCGTACATCATTTTTTTCAGCTTGGTGAAGGCCTTGCTGCTGCCGCCTTCCACCATGTAGGTCGCCAGTGTCCACGGGCTGCCAGAGAAACCAATCAGCGGCACTTCGCCCTTCAGCTCACGACGGATGGTGCGCACCGCATTCATCACATAACCCAGTTCCACTTCCGGGTCGAACGCCGGCAGCTTGTCGACATCGGCACGGCTGGTGATAGGTGAGGAGAAACGCGGGCCTTCACCGGCTTCGAAGTACAGGCCCAGCCCCATAGCATCGGGAATGGTGAGGATATCGGAGAACAGGATCGCCGCATCCAGAGGGAAACGACGCAGCGGCTGCAGCGTGACCTCACAAGCCAGCTCTGCGTTCTTGCACAGCGACATGAAATCACCGGCCTCGGCGCGAGTGGCCTTGTACTCCGGCAAATAACGACCGGCCTGGCGCATCATCCATACAGGGGTCACATCCACCGGCTGACGCAACAATGCGCGCAGGTAACGATCGTTCTTCAACTCATTCATTATGGGGCTCCCTTATTCATCTGCCGGTATTGTAGCGATTTATTGTTCACGGCATAAGGCTACGGTGTCCTCTATCAGGCGACGCGCTACGGTGCCGGGTGGCGGTAGCAGTGGCAACTGATCGTAGCGGTACCAACCGGCGTTAAGCAGCTCTTTCGGATCGTGGCGGATCTCACCCCGGTGGTAATCGGCCATAAAGGCCATCATCAGCGAATGCGGGAATGGCCATGGTTGTGAGGTGACATAACGCAGGTTTTTGATTTCAATATTACTTTCTTCCATGACCTCACGCGCGGCCGCCTGCTCCAGCGTTTCGCCGACCTCAACAAAACCGGCCAGCACGGTATGAATACCGCCGCGGTGACGCACATGCTGCGCCAGCAGGATCTCATCGTCACGCCGAATGGCAACAATCACGCAGGGTGCGATCTGCGGGTAGTAACGCTCCCGGCAGTTACCGCACAGGCAGGCACTTTCGGTGCGGCTGAGGTGCATCTCATGGCCGCAGTAGCCGCAGTAGCGGTGGGATCGGTAAAAATCGGCCAGTTGTACGCCACGCCCGGCGAGCTGGAACAGCCCGCGATCGAGCTCAAGCAGTTGACGCACCGAGCCCATCTCCTGCGGCATCGACTGGCGCACCAGCCAGACCGGCAGCCCTTCCCATTCGCCAATAGCGCGAGCCATCCGCCCCTGCAGGGAGAATGACGCCGCTGAACCGCACGGTAATTCACCGTTCGGTAACCAAAGTTTGCTTTCATGGCTGACGATCCACCAGCCATTTTCATTACCCGTTAATGCAAGTTCCATATCGTTGTTGCACAACCTCAGCTTCACTGGCACTCTACAAATCGGCCTTGTTACATTTTAATAACTTACTGTTACGTTTTATTACTTACGGAGTCAAACATGCTCAACCGTTTGGAAAGCCTGACTCAGCGCGTTGGTGGTAGTAATGAATTAGTAGATCAATGGCTTCAGGCACGCAAGCAATTGCTGGTCGCCTATTGCGCCCTGGTGGGCATCAAACCGAACAAAGAAAAGCATACGCCGCTGAATGAAAAAGCGCTGGAGAACTTTTGCCATAATCTGGTGGATTATCTCTCCGCCGGCCATTTTCATATCTATGACAGAATTATCAAACAAGTGGAAGGCGCATCCAGTCCGAAAATGTCTCTGGCGGTCAACATCTATCCCAAGCTGTGGGCCAATACCGAGCAGATCATGGCTTTCCACGATCGCTATACCGAAGTGGATATCGATCAGGACCTGTGTCTGGAATTGCATCAGGCGTTGTCCGACATCGGCGAAACGCTGGCGGCTCGTTTTACCCTTGAAGACAGGTTGATCCAACTGGCGGCCGAAACCTGGCAACAGGCTGAGCCTGACAAGACGCTGGATCCAGCTCGCTAAAATGTTGTAGTCTTTTTTATTATCCCTCCTATACTGGAGGGCATCTTGTCGGAGTGCCTAGCGCCTGATTTGTTCATCAAATTGGCCAGGCTGAGACCGTTAATTCGGGATCCGCGGAACCTGATCGGGTTAATACCCGCGAAGGGAACAAGAGTAATCTATCGCCACAGGCAGGTGACCCAATTTGGGATAATCCCGCCTTGCCGGCCAGCATCATTACTCCCTCCGAGCTCCAGACAAGCAACTTTCCCAACCCAACACACTGGTAGGAACTTGCTATGTCTAACGTTAAAAAACCCCGTGCCCGTAAAGAGCAACGCGAAGAAGCCCAGCAGTTTATCAACACCCTGCAAGGCGTCTCTTTCCCCAATTCACACCGTATCTATCTGCAGGGCTCCCGTAGCGATCTGCAGGTGCCTATGCGTGAAATTCAGCTCAGCCCGACGCTGATCGGCGGCGAGAAGGACAACCCGCAGTACGAGCAGAACGAAGCTATCCCGGTGTATGACACTGCCGGCCCTTACGGCGATCCTCAATCCGAACTCAACGTGCACACCGGTTTGGCGAAGCTACGCGCGGGTTGGATCACCGAACGCGGTGACACCGAAGCCCTCAAGGGCGTCAGTTCCGGTTTTACCCAGCAGCGCCTGGCCGATGAAGGCCTGGATCACCTGCGTTTTGAACATCTGCCGTTGCCGCGCAAGGCGCAAGCGGGCAAATGCGTCACTCAGTTGCACTACGCCCGCGCCGGTATCATTACCCCGGAGATGGAGTTTATCGCCATCCGCGAAAACATGGGTCGCGAGCGCATCCGCGGCGAAGTGTTACGCCACCAGCATCCAGGCCAAAATTGGGGTGCCAACCTGCCGGAGAACATCACGCCGGAATTTGTCCGGCAGAAAGTGGCCGCTGGCCGCGCCATCATCCCCGCCAATATCAACCACCCGGAATCTGAACCGATGATCATCGGCCGCAACTTCCTGGTGAAGGTTAACGCCAACATCGGCAATTCGGCGGTGACCTCTTCGATCGAGGAAGAAGTCGAGAAACTGGTGTGGTCTACTCGCTGGGGCGCGGATACGGTGATGGATCTTTCTACCGGCCGCTATATTCACGAAACCCGCGAATGGATCCTGCGTAACAGTCCGGTGCCGATTGGTACGGTACCGATCTATCAGGCTCTGGAAAAGGTGAACGGCGTAGCGGAAAACCTCACCTGGGAAATGTTCCGCGATACGCTGCTGGAGCAGGCAGAGCAAGGTGTTGACTATTTCACCATTCACGCGGGTGTACTGTTGCGTTACGTGCCGATGACCGCCAAACGCCTGACCGGCATCGTCTCTCGCGGTGGCTCGATCATGGCCAAGTGGTGCCTGTCGCATCACCAGGAAAACTTCTTGTACCAGCACTTCCGTGAAATTTGTGAGATTTGCGCCGCCTATGATGTCTCTCTGTCCCTCGGCGATGGCCTGCGTCCGGGCTCGATTCAGGACGCCAATGACGAGGCACAGTTCGCCGAACTGCACACCCTGGGAGAACTGACCAAAATCGCCTGGGAATATGATGTGCAGGTGATGATCGAAGGCCCCGGCCACGTACCGATGCAAATGATCCGACGCAACATGACCGAGGAGCTGGAGCACTGCCACGAAGCGCCGTTCTATACTCTTGGCCCGCTGACCACCGATATCGCCCCGGGTTATGATCACTTCACCTCCGGCATTGGGGCCGCGATGATCGGCTGGTTCGGCTGCGCCATGCTGTGTTACGTCACGCCGAAGGAGCACCTCGGCCTGCCGAACAAAGAGGATGTCAAACAGGGGCTGATCACCTACAAGATTGCCGCCCACGCCGCCGATCTGGCCAAAGGACACCCTGGCGCGCAGATCCGCGATAACGCCATGTCCAAGGCGCGCTTCGAATTCCGCTGGGAAGACCAATTCAACCTGGCGCTCGATCCGGCCACCGCACGCGCTTATCACGACGAAACCCTGCCGCAGGAGTCCGGCAAGGTAGCCCACTTCTGCTCCATGTGCGGGCCAAAATTCTGCTCGATGAAAATTTCACAGGAAGTTCGCGACTATGCCGCAGCACAGGAGGCTGCCAAACCGATAGAAGTGCAGCTAACCGGCATGGAAAAGATGTCTGCCGAGTTCCGCTCACGCGGCAGCGAGCTGTACCACAGCGCCGGCAACCTGCAAGAGGAACTGAGCAATGACTGATATCACTACAGCTTTCCCCGCGACTCCGCACAAGTTGGGGCTATACCCGGTGGTCGACAGCGTTGAATGGATTGCCCGCCTACTGGAGGCAGGCGTTACCACGATTCAGCTGCGTATCAAGGATCTGCCGGATGAACAAGTCGAAGATGATATTGCCGCGGCCATTGCCCTCGGCAAACAGTACGATGCCCGGTTGTTCATTAATGACTACTGGCAACTGGCGATTAAACACGGTGCCTATGGCGTGCATCTCGGCCAGGAGGATTTGGATACCACCGATCTGGCCGCCATTCACCGCGCCGGGCTGCGTCTGGGGGTTTCTACCCATGATGATAGCGAGCTGGCCCGCGCCATTGCGGTGAAACCTTCCTATATCGCACTGGGGCATATCTTCCCGACGCAAACCAAAGACATGCCTTCCGCCCCTCAGGGCCTGGTGGAGTTGAAACGCCATCTCGCCGGATTAAGTGACTATCCGACGGTGGCGATCGGCGGGATCAGCATCGATCGCGTGGCGGCCGTACTGGAATGTGGTGTCGGCAGCGTAGCTGTGGTCAGTGCCATTACCCAGGCTGCGGACTGGCGTGCAGCGACCGCACAGCTATTACAACTGATCGAAGACAGGGAGTAATGCCATGTTGAACGATCAAGAGTTTCTGCGCTACAGCCGCCAGTTGCTGCTGGAGGATATTGGCCCCGAAGGCCAGGAGAAGCTAAAACAGTCGACGGCGCTGATCGTCGGGTTGGGGGGATTAGGTTCCCCCGCCGCGCTCTATCTGGCGGCTGCCGGCGTCGGCACCTTGCTACTGGCCGATGACGATACGCTGCACCTCACCAATCTGCAGCGTCAAATCCTGTACCGCAGCACCGACGTTGCCAAAAGCAAAGCCGCCCTGGCACAGCGTCAATTACAGGCGCTAAACCCAATGGTGGAATCCATCGCGCTGGAGCAACGTTTGCAGGGGGAGGTGTTGCAGCAGGCCGTTGAACGCGCCGATCTAATTTTAGACTGTAGCGATAACATGGAAACCCGCCATGCGGTAAACGCCGCCTGCATCAAGGCCGGTAAACCGCTGATCAGCGGCAGTGCGGTAGGTTTCAGTGGTCAGTTGCTGGTGATAGAACCTCCCTATGCCCACGGCTGCTACGCCTGTCTGTATCCGGAACAAACGGAACCCCAGCGTAATTGCCGCACCGCTGGCGTCCTTGGCCCGGTGGTCGGTGTCATTGGTACGCTGCAAGCGCTGGAGGCGATAAAAATGCTGGCGGGCCTGCCTTCTTCACTCAGCGGCAAACTGCGATTGTTCGACGGCAAACAACAAAGCTGGAGCACCTTGCAGCTCAGTCAGGCGAGCACCTGCCCGGCGTGCGGAGGAACGGCATGAAGATCCGGCTTAATGACCAACCGCTGGAGCTGGCACAATCCCTGAGCGTCACCGCCCTGCTCGAACAATTGCAGCGCCACCAGCCGGGCACCGCGCTGGCTATCAACCAAACCATCATCCCACGCGCCGACTGGGCTAACCACCTGGTGCAAGACGGTGATGACATCCTGTTGTTTCAAGCGATCGCCGGAGGCTGACATGCTGAAAATCGCCGATACCACCTTTACCTCACGCCTGTTTACCGGCACCGGCAAATTTGCCACGCCGACGCTGATGCTAGATGCCCTGCAGGCCTCAGGCTCGCAGTTAGTCACCATGGCGATGAAACGTGTTGATCTGCGTGGCGGTAATGACGCCATTCTGGCGCCGCTACAGCAGCTGGGCGTACGCCTGTTGCCAAATACCTCTGGTGCGAAGACCGCCGCAGAAGCGGTGTTTGCCGCCCGACTGGCGCGTGAAGCACTTGGCACCCACTGGGTGAAGTTGGAAATCCATCCCGATGTGAAATACCTGCTGCCGGACCCGATCGAAACCCTGAAGGCGGCGGAAACGCTGGTAAAAGAAGGGTTTGTGGTGCTGCCTTACTGCGGTGCCGATCCGGTGTTGTGCAAACGGCTGGAGGAAGCAGGCTGTGCCGCGGTCATGCCGCTGGGTGCGCCTATAGGTTCCAACCGTGGGCTGCGCACCCGCGACTTCCTTGAGATTATTATCGAGCAGGCCAGGGTTCCGGTAGTGATCGACGCCGGTATCGGTGCGCCAAGTCATGCCTTAGAGGCTATGGAACTGGGCGCTGATGCGGTACTAGTAAATACCGCTATCGCCGTGGCGCGCGATCCGGTGCAGATGGCGCGGGCATTTCGTCTGGCGCTGGAAGCCGGTGAGCTGGCGCGTCAGGCCGGGTTGGGCAGTAGCCAGCGCAATGCCATAGCCTCCAGCCCACTGACCGCTTTTCTCAGCCAGAGCGAGGAGATGTTGTGATGGCCGATGATTTCAGTCGCCGCTGGCAGCAGTTGGATTGGGACGATATCTCGCTGCGTATTAACAGCAAAACGGCACGTGATGTCGAGAACGCGCTGAATGCGGAAAAACTGACGCGTGAAGATTTTATGGCGCTGATCTCCCCCGCCGCCGCGCCCTACCTGGAGCCATTGGCCCAGCGTGCGCAGCAGTTGACGCGCCAACGCTTTGGCAACGTGGTCAGCTTCTACGTGCCGCTGTACCTGTCCAACCTGTGCGCCAACGACTGTACCTACTGCGGTTTTTCGATGAGCAATCGCATCAAGCGTAAAACCCTGGATGCCGACGAGATCGAACGCGAGTGTCTGGCGATTAAGGGTCTGGGCTTTGAGCATTTGCTGTTGGTCACCGGCGAACACCAGACCAAGGTCGGCATGGACTATTTCCGACAGCATATTCCAGCGATCCGCCGCCATTTCAGCTCGCTGATGATGGAAGTACAGCCTCTGGAGCAGGAAGAGTACGCCGAGCTGAAAGCGCTGGGGTTGGATGGCGTGCTGGTGTATCAGGAAACCTATCACCCCGCCACTTACCTACAGCATCATCTGCGCGGTCAGAAACAGGATTTCCACTGGCGGCTGGCCACGCCGGATCGCCTGGGTCGCGCCGGGATCGACAAGATCGGCCTTGGTGCACTGATCGGGCTTTCCAACAGTTGGCGTACCGACTGCTATATGCTGGCCGAACACCTGTTCTACCTGCAGCAGACCTACTGGCAGAGCCGCTATTCTATCTCGTTCCCGCGCCTGCGTCCCTGTGCCGGCGGTATCGAACCGGCGTCGATCATGAGCGAGCCGCAATTGGTGCAGTTAATCTGTGCTTTCCGGCTGTTCGCCCCTGACGTAGAGCTGTCTTTGTCGACGCGTGAATCACCGTTCTTCCGCGATCATATGATCCCGGTGGCGATCAACAGCGTCAGTGCCGGATCCAAAACCCAGCCTGGCGGTTATGCCGACGATGTCGCCCCTGAACTTGAACAGTTCGAACCGCACGATGGCCGTACCCCACAGCAGGTGGCGCAAGCCATCAGCGACGCCGGTTTACAGCCGGTGTGGAAAGACTGGGACGGATACCTCGGGCGCAGCCCGCAGTAATCTGCAAGCCTTGCAGCGTCGTTGAAAAAGCCGGGGAAGCGCTGCGCAGAAGCTAGCGACGTGGCTGGCAGGGTAATTCAGCCCCGTTATAGTGGCGATGCTGGCTGCCAAACCCGGTGCCAGCCGGAGCCGTCACCTTCTCGACAGCTCCGCCTTACCCTCTCCCGGATCACGTCGGATTACCCTCCCGCGTGACTCCGGGTCCTCTCACATGACTCCCCTCACCGATATTTTGACAAAACCAGCTGGTTTGACCACAGTTAAAGTCTGCCCCTTAACTGGTCTGACAACTCTGTGGGATAATAACGATGAACCTGTACCTGCGATTGATCTGGATTTTACTCTCATCGTGCTGGAAACCCCGGATGTCGATGGAAGCTCTTACTAATCGGCTGACAACTCGAGTGTGGCTGAATGACATCGACGTCAATTTACACATGAACAACGGCCGCTATATGACGGTATGTGATTTAAACCGGGTCGATCTGTTTATTCGCACCGGTTTGCTAGCGTTGATGCTAAAACAACGTTGGTCACCGATCGTTAGCCAACACACCATGGACTACAAAAAGGCGCTGCGACCCTTTCAACGTTATCAGGTCAGCATGACTATTACTCACTGGGACGAACGCTATTTCTATGCGGTACATACTTTTAGCGTTGGCGAGCGAATTGTCGCTCAGGGCACTTCACAAGCGGTGATTTTGGGACGAGAAGGCGTGGTGGCACCGGATGTGGTGGTCGCCAGCGTGCGGCAATATCAGCAGGCAAAATACAGTGAGCCAACCGCGCCACAATGATGAAATGAGTCCCTGATGCTGTAATGGCCCCTGGTGTTGGCCGTGTATCTTTTTGCTGCCTGCACCCGGCTTGAAGACAGATGCAGGCAGCTTATTTTGTGAGACAGGCAGCCCCCCTGGGACACGAATCACACATATAGCTGATAATTAATCATATCGACGATAAAATGTGAATGTCTTTTGAGTGTTATTTTCAGTATATACTGAGTGTGTTTTGAGTTTGATTAAGAAAATCAAACGGATATGGGCGCAGCCATCCTGAATAGACCCGGGTTTCGTAGACACTTTTTTGCCTCATAATGGAGGCCTAATGAAGGAGTGTTTATGTCAGTCAAAACGTTCACTGAAGAATTCA
>NZ_CAMISV010000023.1:0-37988 GCF_946227095.1 Serratia proteamaculans | reverse complement strand
TTGGAGCGGGAAACGAGACTCGAACTCGCGACCCCGACCTTGGCAAGGTCGTGCTCTACCAACTGAGCTATTCCCGCCCGGCGTAACGATGTCGGAACTAAACGAAATTCTTCATCGGTACGGGGTGCGCATTATACGAGAAATCCTTTCTGCCGCAAGCCCCTGAAAGCAAAAAAACGCGATTTTTGTTTGATTGCCGATTAAAGCGCCAAACTGGCTAATTAAGCGGCGGGATCGGGCGCTTTTGGCAATACGACCCCGGTTAAGGGGCCGTGCATCCATTACAACTTAATGAAATGCTCACGGTAATAGGCCAGTTCGCCCACTGACTCACGGATATCATCCATCGCCTGATGAGTGCCCTGCTTCTTAAAACCACTGAGGATTTCCGGCTTCCAGCGGCGCGCCAACTCTTTCAAGGTACTGACATCCAGATAGCGGTAATGGAAGTAGGCTTCCAGCTCGGGCATATAACGGAACAGGAAACGGCGGTCCTGGCCCACGCTGTTGCCGCAGATCGGTGATTTACCCGCCGGTACCCACTGCTGCAGGAAGGCGATGGTGGCCAGCTCGGCGGCATGATCATCGAATTGGCTGGCCTTCACCCGCTCCACCAGCCCGCTGCCGGTATGAGTACGCACGTTCCAGTCATCCATCAGGCCAAGCTGTTCATCGGATTGATGCACGGCGATCACCGGCCCTTCCGCAAGAATGTTCAGATTGGCGTCAGTGACCAACGTAGCGATCTCGATGATACGATCGCGTTCCGGATCCAATCCGGTCATCTCCAGATCGATCCAAATCAGGTTATTTTCGTTTCCTGTCATGATATTTCCTGCGTAAAAGCCAAAAGATAAACAAACTGTAGGCAAGGCGGCGACCGGCGCTGGCTATTTGCCGACGGAGGTCCGCTGCGCGTGGCGGCTAACAACGGTTATTTAATATAAAATAGCGTGTATCATAGTCGTTTTGGTCGCCATGAGCGATAAAGCGGATTCAAGTGAGGCGCAGTGAGCAAGAACAAACTGTCCAAAGGTCAAGAACGCCGCGTGCAGGCGAACCATCAACGTCGCCTGAAACGCATTGATAAGAAACCGGAATTGGATGATTCCCAACTGGGCGAGCCGCAAGACGGCATCGTCATCAGCCGTTTCGGCATGCACGCCGACGTTGAGGCCGCGGATGGCACCCAGCACCGCTGCAATATCCGCCGTACATTGCGTTCGCTGGTGACCGGCGATCGCGTGGTGTGGCGCCCAGGCGTCGGCACCCATGCAGGGGTCAAAGGCATCGTCGAGGCCGTGCATGAACGCACTTCCGTCCTGAACCGTCCCGACATTTACGACGGCGTGAAACCCATCGCCGCCAATATCGATCAGATCGTCATCGTTTCCGCGATCCTGCCAGAGCTGTCACTGAATATGATCGACCGTTATCTGGTGGCTTGTGAAACGCTGGAGGTCGAACCGCTGATCGTGCTGAATAAAATCGATTTGCTGGATGCCGAAGCACGCAAGCACGTCGACGGCATGATGGATATCTACCGCCATATCGGCTACCGGGTGCTGGAAGTCTCCAGCCAGACGCGTGAAGGTATGGAGGCGTTTGAACAAGCGCTGGTTGATCGCATCAGTATCTTTGCCGGTCAGTCCGGGGTGGGTAAATCCAGCCTGTTGAATGCCCTGCTGCCACCGAGCGATAAGCAAATTCTGGTAAATCAGGTTTCCGATGTCTCTGGCCTCGGGCAACATACCACCACCGCCGCGCGGCTGTACCATTTCCAGCACGGCGGCGATGTGATCGATTCACCGGGTGTGCGTGAGTTTGGTCTGTGGCATCTGGAGCCGGAACAAGTGACTCAAGCCTATGTCGAATTCCGTGACTATTTGGGCGGTTGTAAATTCCGCGACTGCCGCCACGACACCGATCCAGGCTGCGCCATTCGTGGGGCGATGGAGAAAGGCGATATCGCGAAAGAGCGCTTTGAAAACTACCATCGCATTCTGGAAAGCATGGCATCCGTGAAAGTTCGCAAGAACTTTACCGACGCCGCAGGCTGATAATACCGGGCGGCGTTGACTGTGGCGGAGCCACGGTGACAATGCGCGCCCTTTACCCCGATTCACGAGGTTAATGTGCTGGATAGCATCAAAATTAAATTGCAGTATTGGTTACCCAAACTGGCGCTGACCCGTCTGGCTGGCTGGGGCGCGGATAAAAAAGCCGGCTGGCTGACCCAGTTGGTACTGAAGGCATTCGCCCGTTACTACCGTGTGAACATGCAAGAGTCGCAACACCCTGAGCTCAGTTCTTACGCCAGCTTCAACGAATTCTTTGTGCGCCCGCTGCGTGATGGCGTGCGTCCGATCGTCAGCGATGCCAACTGGCTGGCGCTGCCCGCCGACGGTGCGATTAGCCAACTCGGCCCAATCAACGACGACCAGATTTTCCAGGCCAAGGGCCATTACTACAGCCTGGAAGCGCTGCTGGCCGGTAACTACATGCTGGCCGAGCCGTTCCGTAATGGCCTGTTCGCCACCACTTACCTGGCACCGCGTGATTATCACCGCGTGCATATGCCGTGCGACGGCGTGCTGCGCGAAATGATTTATGTCCCGGGCGACCTGTTTTCCGTCAACCCGCTGACCGCTGCCAACGTGCCAAATCTGTTTGCCCGCAATGAGCGTGTGATCTGCGTATTCGATACCGCCATCGGCCCCATGGTGCAAATCCTGGTGGGTGCCACCATCGTTGGCAGCATCGAAACCGTCTGGGCCGGCACCGTTACGCCACCGCGCGAAGGCGTCATCAAACGCTGGACCTATCCGGCAGAAGGCTCTGAAGGTGCTATCGCGCTGGAGAAAGGGGCAGAAATGGGTCGCTTCAAACTGGGTTCGACGGTCATCAACCTGTTTACCCCAGGCAGCGTGCAGTTTGCTCCGCAGTTGAACAACGGCACCGTGACCCGCATGGGCGAGGCCTTCGCAGAAATCCCGGCTGTACCTGCCGCCGCACAAACACCGCAGATCTAAGGGAATTGATACTGTGCGCCTGATTATTACGCTATTGCTCGGTTGTTTACTGTCTCAATCGGTGCTGGCCGCCACGGTGCCTACCGAAAATCAGCTTAAACAAGAGCTGAAGCAGGTAGAGAGCACCAAGAACGCGCCTAATCAGGCGGAAACCACTGAGGCGCTGCAGAGCGCCCTTAACTGGTTATCGGAACGCAAAGAGTCGTTGACCCGCGTTGAGCAGTATCAGCGGGTGATCGACGATTTCCCGAAGATGACGCAGGAACTGCGCCGTCAACTGGTGGTGGAAGACAGTAAGATCTTGCCGAACGGCGATAACCTGCCGGCCAGCGATCTCGAGCAGCAGATCCTGCAAACCAGCAGCCTACTGCTGGAACAGGCTCGTCTGTTACAGCAGGAACAGGAGCGAACGCGGGAAATCAGCGATTCTCTCGGCCAATTGCCTCAGCAGCAGACCGACGCACGCCGGGCGCTGACGGAAGTACAACGCCGCCTGCAGGCTCAGCCCGCCAACCCGACCACCCCGCACGCTCAGGCCGCGCTGGCGTTACTACAGACCGAAGCCGCGGCGCGCAAGGCCAAAGTCGATGAACTCGAACTGGCGCAACTGTCGGCCAATAATCGTCAGGAACTGGCGCGAATGCGCGCCGAGGTATACAAAAAGCGCCACGAGAAAATCGACATCCAGCTACAGGCGCTGCGCAATAACCTCAATGCCCAGCGGCAGCGTGAAGCCGAACTGGCGCTGGAAAAAACCGAGCAGTTGGCCGAACAGAACGGTGACCTGCCGCAAAGTATCAGCCAGCAGCTACAGATCAACCGTGAGCTTTCCGCCGCGCTGAACAATCAGGCCCAGCGCATGGATCTGATCTCATCTCAACAACGTCAGGCCGCCGCACAAACGCTGCAGGTGCGTCAGGCATTGAGCACCATTATTGAACAGGCCCAGTGGCTCGGCTCCTCATCGGCGCTGGGTGAAACCCTGCGTGCCCAGGTGGCGACACTGCCGGAAATGCCCAAGCCGCAGCAGTTGGACGGCGATATGGCCCAGCTACGCGTGCAACGGTTGCAGTTTGAAAGCCAGTTGGAGAAACTCCCACAGCGCGAGTTTAAGCGCGACGACGGCAGTGAACTGACCAACGCGGAACGGCGTATCGTTGACGCCCAGTTACGTACCCAGCGCGAACTGCTGAATTCACTGCTCTCGGGTTGTGATACCCAAATTCTCGAGCTGACCAAGCTGAAAGTGGCTAACACTCAGCTGATTGAAGCGCTGAACGAAATCCGGGACGCCACCCACCGTTATCTGTTCTGGGTACCGGACATTAATCCGATCACCCTGTCCTACCCGATTAACGTGGCGCACGATCTCACCCTGTTACTGTCACTGGATACGCTGTCGCAGCTCGGCGGCGCCTTCATGATGATGGTCACCAGCAAGGAAACGCTGATCCCGATTTTCGGTGCCCTGCTGCTGGTGATTTTCAGCATTAGCTCCCGCAAGCACTACCACGCCTTCCTGACACGTGCCAGCAGCCGGGTGGGCAAAGTCACCCAAGATGAGTTCTTCCTGACGGTACGCACCGTGTTCTGGTCAATTCTGGTGGCGCTGCCGCTGCCGGTACTGTGGGCCGCTCTCGGCTTTGGCCTGCAAAGTGCCTGGAACTACCCGGTAGCCGAAGCCATCGGTAAGGGCGTCACCGCCACGTTGCCGATCTTGTGGGTCTGTATGATCTGCGCCGCCTTTGCCCATCCGCAAGGGCTGTTTATCGTGCATTTCCGCTGGCCGGCGAAACAGGTTTCGCGCGCCATGCGTTACTACAAAATGTCGATCTGGCTGATCGTGCCGCTGATCATGGCGCTAATCACCTTCGACAGCCTGAAAGAACGTGAATTTGCCAATACCCTTGGCCGGCTGTGCTTCATCTTGCTGTGTCTGGCATTGGCTCTCGTGACCAACAGCCTGAAACGCGCCGGCATCCCGCTGTATCTGGACAAAAAAGGTTCCGGCGAGAACATGGTCAACACCGCGCTGTGGGGACTGCTGCTGTCGGCACCGGTTTTGGCAGCGCTGGCCTCGGCCGTCGGCTACCTGACCACTTCACAGGCGCTGCTGGCGCGTCTGGAAACCTCGGTCGCCATCTGGTTCTTCCTGCTGGTGATTTACCATATTATTCGCCGCTGGATGCTGATCCAGCGGCGGCGTATCGCCTTTGACCGTGCCAAGCAGCGCCGCGCCGATATCCTGGCCCAGCGTGCTCGCGGTGAGGAAGAAAGCTCACACACGCCTAACAGCACCGAAGGCTCGATGGATCTGGATGATTCGGAGATCGATCTGGACACCATCAGCGCCCAGTCGTTGCGGCTGGTCCGTTCGATCCTGACGATGATCGCGTTGGTGTCGGTGATCGTGCTGTGGTCAGAGATCCATTCCGCCTTTAGCTTCCTGGAAAATATCACCCTGTGGAACGTCAGCTCGACGGTCAATGGCGTCGATACCGCGCACCCGATTACCCTGGGTGCGGTATTGATCGCCATTCTGGTACTGATTGTCACCATGCAGTTGGTACGTAACCTGCCGGCACTGCTGGAGCTGGCGGTACTGCAACACCTGGATCTGACGCCGGGCACCGGCTATGCCATTACCACCATCACCAAGTACCTGCTGTTGCTGTTCGGCGCCCTACTCAGCTTCTCGTGGATCGGCATTGAATGGTCGAAACTGCAGTGGGTCGTGACCGCGCTCAGCGTGGGGTTGGGCTTCGGTATGCAGGAGATCTTCTCCAACTTTATCTCCGGCCTGATCATTTTGTTCGAGAAACCGATCCGCATCGGCGATACCGTAACGATCCGCAACCTGACCGGCAGCGTTACCAAGATAAATACTCGTGCCACCACCATTTCGGATTGGGATCGCAAAGAGATCATTGTGCCGAACAAGGCGTTTATCACCGAGCAGTTCATCAACTGGTCGCTGTCGGACAACCTGACCCGTGTGGTACTGACGGTGCCGGCACCGGGAGAAGCCAACAGCGAAGAGGTGACCAAGATCCTGACCAACGCCGCCGAGCGCTGTTCCCTGGTGTTGGATACCCCGGCACCAGAGGTATATCTGGTTGATCTGCAGCAGGGTATCCAAATCTTTGAGCTGCGTATTTACGCCGCCGAGATGGGTCACCGCATGCCGCTACGCCACGAGATCCATCAGTTGATTCTGGCCGGTTACCGCGAGCATGGCATTACGCTGCCATACCCACCGTTCCAGGTACGCAGCGAGACGCTATCCCGCTTGACCAGTAACGGCCGTACTCCGCCGTCAACGCCAGCGCCAAACACCAAACGCGAATCGGGCAGTCTGTAATCACAGAATGCAAAAAGGGTTCGGCGTGCAATGCAACACCGAACCCTTTTACCACCACAATATACCCTATGGCTTTCAAGTTGCAGCTAGGCGCCCAGCTCGCTCATCCCCAGGCGCTTACTTAAGTAAGTAACTGGGGTGAGTGAGTGCAGGTAACAACGCTGCAGCTTGAAAGACGACGGGTATCGCGGTTACGCGCGCCCAACCGGGAAGGCAATCACTTCACTCAGGCTCTCGGCACCCAGTGCCAGCATCACCAGGCGATCAACCCCCAACGCCACACCGGAGCATTCAGGCATGCCGTGCTGCAAAGCGTCCAACAGGTTGTTATCAATCGGGTGCTGTGGCAGGCCACGTTCCGCACGCTTGCGGTTGTCCTGCGCAAAGCGCTGACCTTGCTCGCGGCTGTCCGTCAGTTCACGGAAACCATTCGCCAGTTCAATGCCTTTGAAATAGACCTCGAAACGCTCCGCCACCCGGTGATCTTCAGTGCTGATCTCCGCCAACGACGCCTGGCTGGCCGGGAAGTGATAAACGAACGCCGGCTTGTCACGGCCAATGTGCGGCTCCACGCCGACGGTGAACAGCAACTGCAACAGCGTGTCGCGATCTTCTTCGGTGTCGGCAATGTTGCTCAGATCAAGCTTGGCCGCGGCTTCACGCAGTTGCGCCTTCTCCGCTGACAGCGGATCGATATCCAGATGACGCAAGAAAGCCTGCTGATACGACAGGGTTTCCGCACTATCGCAATCCAGCACCTGCTGTAGCAGATCGTCCACCTCATTCATCAGCCGGTACATGTCGTAATGCGGACGGTACCACTCCAGCATGGTGAATTCAGGGTTGTGGTGACGGCCAGCTTCTTCATTACGGAAACTGCGACCCATCTGATAGATCGGACCGCTACCTGCCGCCAACAACCGCTTCATGTGGTATTCCGGGCTGGTCATCATGTACAGCGTCAGGCCATCCGCCGCGCCGGGTCCGACAAAACGCGTCTGGAACGGGAACAGGTGGATATCGGTGACCGTCGCCTGGCTCATGGTTGGCGTCTCAACTTCCAATACGCCACGATCGGCGAAGAAACGCCGGATCTCAGTCAGGATCGCTGCGCGCTTCAACAAATTGGCGATGGGTGCACTTGGCTGCCAGCTTGCCGTTTCGCTCATGGTAATTACTCCGAAATCAAACAGGGGATGCAGTCTACTCGTATCCCGGCATGCAAACAAATTCTTAACAGGCAGGACGCTTTTAACCGGGACATTAACTGATAAAGCGTTAGTAATAAGGTTAATAAAAGGTGAATAAACGTTAAATCCTGCTGACGGTAAATTATCCTTCCGGCTGGCAGTTAAAAGGCAAAACAATCGATCACATCAAATTTCTTCTACTTAACTTTAGGTATAGTTAATTCCACATTATTGGTGGGAGATATCTATCCTTAGTATTAATGCAACGATAATGAACTCAGTTAGTTAGCACCCGAAGAATTTTTATAAATATTAAGCATAGATATTTAATTTGTCGTTCTTAACAAGAATATTGGAGGAATGCAGTGCAAACCTTTAACGCCGATCTTGCCATTATTGGGGCCGGGGGTGCTGGTTTACGTGCAGCAATAGCCGCAGCGGAAGCCAACCCCCAACTGAAAATCGCACTAATCTCAAAAGTCTACCCGATGCGCAGCCATACCGTGGCCGCAGAAGGGGGCTCCGCCGCCGTCACTCAGGATCACGATAGCTTCGACTACCACTTCAACGACACCGTTGCCGGGGGCGATTGGCTGTGTGAACAGGACGTGGTCGACCATTTCGTTCACAACTGCCCGCGCGAAATGACCCAGCTTGAACAATGGGGTTGCCCATGGAGCCGCAAAGAGGACGGTTCAGTCAACGTACGTCGCTTCGGCGGCATGAAGATTGAACGCACCTGGTTCGCCGCCGACAAAACCGGCTTCCACATGCTGCACACTCTGTTCCAAACCTCCCTCAAATACCCGCAAATCCAGCGTTTCGACGAGCACTTTGTACTGGATATTCTGGTGGATGACGGCCAGGCCCGCGGCCTGGTGGCGATGAACATGATGGAAGGCACTCGCGTACAGATCCGCGCCAATGCCGTGATCATGGCGACCGGCGGTGCCGGCCGCGTGTACCGCTACAACACCAACGGCGGCATCGTCACCGGTGATGGCATGGGCATGGCGTTCCACCACGGCATCCCCTTGCGTGATATGGAGTTCGTCCAATATCACCCTACCGGCCTGCCGGGCTCCGGTATCCTGATGACCGAAGGCTGCCGTGGTGAAGGCGGCATTCTGGTAAACAAAGACGGCTATCGTTACCTGCAGGACTACGGCATGGGTCCGGAAACCCCGCTGGGTGAGCCAAAGAACAAATACATGGAGCTGGGTCCGCGTGACAAAGTCTCGCAGGCCTTCTGGCACGAATGGCGTGCCGGCCGCACCGTCCCTACCCCACGTGGTGATGTGGTCTATCTCGACCTGCGTCACCTGGGTGAGAAGAAACTGCTGGAACGCCTGCCGTTCATCTGTGAACTGGCCAAGGCCTACGTCGGTGTCGATCCGGTGAAGGAGCCGATCCCAGTGCGCCCAACCGCGCACTACACCATGGGCGGCATTGAAACCGATCAAAACTGCGAAACCCGCATCAAGGGGCTGTTTGCCGTCGGCGAATGTTCCTCCGTCGGCCTGCATGGCGCCAACCGCCTGGGTTCCAATTCACTGGCGGAACTAGTGGTGTTCGGCCGGGTGGCCGGTGAGCAAGCCGCTCGCCGCGCGCTAGAAACCGGCCCGGCCAACGGCAGTGCCCTGGATGCACAAGGGCGCGACGTCGAAACCCGGCTGAGCAACCTGATGAAGCAGGAAGGTAACGAAAACTGGGCCAAAATCCGCGACGAGATGGGTATGTCGATGGAAGAAGGCTGCGGTATTTACCGTACGCCGGAACTGATGCAGAAAACCGTCGATAAACTGGCTGAGCTGAAAGAACGCTTTAAACGCGTCAAAATTACCGACAGCTCCAGCGTATTCAATACCGATCTGCTGTACACCATCGAGCTGGGTTACGGGCTGGACGTGGCCGAATGCATGGCGCACTCCGCCTTAAACCGCAGAGAGTCCCGCGGTGCTCACCAGCGTCTGGACGAAGGCTGTACCGAACGTGACGACGTGAACTTCCTCAAGCATACGCTGGCATTCCATAACCCGAACGGCGCACCCCGCCTGGAATACAGCGACGTGAAGATCACCAAACTGCCACCGGCCAAACGTGTGTACGGCGCTGAAGCCGAAGCGCAGGATAAAAAGGATAAGGAGCAGGCAAATGGCTGAGATGAACACGCTGAAAATCGAGGTCATGCGCTATAACCCGGAACGCGACTCTGAGCCGCATTTCGAGACCTTCGCGGTGCCTTATGATGAGCAAACCTCGTTGCTCGACGCACTGGGCTACATCAAGGATAACCTGGCCCCCGACCTTTCCTACCGCTGGTCATGCCGCATGGCAATCTGCGGCTCGTGCGGCATGATGGTTAACCGGGTGCCGAAGCTGGCCTGTAAAACCTTCCTGCGCGAATACACTGGCGGCATGAAGGTAGAAGCGCTGGGCAACTTCCCGATTGAACGCGATCTGGTGGTCGATATGACCCACTTTATCGAAAGTCTGGAAGCGATTAAGCCTTACATCATCGGCAATAACCGCAAACCGGAAGATGGCCCTAACGTGCAGACTCCGGCGCAGATGGCCAAGTATCACCAGTTCTCTGGCTGCATCAACTGCGGCTTGTGCTATGCCGCTTGCCCGCAGTTCGGCCTGAACCCAGAGTTTATCGGCCCGGCGGCGATCACCCTGGCGCACCGCTACAACCTGGATAACCGCGATCACGGCCAGAAACAGCGTATGGCGCAGCTTAACGGTGAAAACGGCGTCTGGAGTTGTACCTTTGTCGGCTACTGCTCTGAAGTTTGTCCGAAGCACGTCGACCCGGCTGCTGCTATTCAGCAGGGCAAGGTCGAGAGTGCCAAAGACTTCATGATCGCCATGCTGAAGCCGCAATAAGGGAGATAAACAGTAATGACAACACAACGTAAGCCCTATGTGCGCACCATGACGCCGACCTGGTGGCAAAAGCTCGGCTTCTACCGTTTCTATATGCTGCGAGAAAGTACCTCGGTACCGGCGGTCTGGTTCAGCATTGTGCTGATCTACGGCGTCTTTGCGCTGAAAGGTGGCGTGGACAGTTGGGCCGGTTTCGTCGGTTTTCTGCAAAACCCGCTGGTGCTGCTGATTAACGTCGTTGCCCTGCTGGCCGCGCTGCTGCATACCAAGACCTGGTTCGATTTGGCGCCGAAAGCCGCCAATATTGTGGTCAACAGCGAGAAAATGGGCCCGGGGCCAATAGTGAAAACGCTGTGGGCGGTGACCGTGGTCGCCAGCGTGGTCATCCTGGCCGTGGCCTTGGTGTAATCCGGAGGAAACATGATAAATCAAGCACCTAAACGCTCAGACGAGCCGGTTTTCTGGGGGTTATTCGGCGCCGGTGGCATGTGGGGAGCGATCATTGCCCCCGCTATCGTGCTGTTGGTCGGCATTCTGCTGCCGCTGGGGCTGTTTCCCGGCGATGCGCTGGGCTATGACCGTATTCTGGCATTCTGCCAAAGCCTGATCGGCCGCCTGTTCCTGCTGCTGATGATTATCCTGCCGCTGTGGTGCGGTCTACACCGTATCCATCATGCCATGCACGATCTGAAAATCCATGTGCCAGCCGGCAAATGGGTATTCTACGGCCTGGCTGCAATCCTCAGCGTCGTGACCGTGATCGGCGTCGTAACTCTGTAAACCCTTCTGGCGGCCACTCCCGTGGGCCGCCTTTTCAATCCCTTAAGGGGTGCTGAACTTCAGCCCCAATATGCCAACAACAATCAGGCACAGGCTGAGAATGCGCGCAATATTGGTTGATTCGCCCAGTAGCACCATCCCCATAATCGCTGCCCCTACTGCACCAATACCGGTCCAGACCGCGTAGGCCGTGCCAGCGGGCAACGTTTTCATCGCATGCGCCAACAACAGCATACTGACCACCATGGCGGCAATTGTGATAAGGCTGGGGGTCAGGCGGGTAAAACCGTGGGTGTATTTCAGGCCGATAGCCCAAACCACTTCAAGTAACCCGGCAATAAGCAGAATAATCCAAGCCATCTAACAGGCTCCATTACGATGGGGTCGTCCCCGGATGCAGATGCGTAAACAGGTCGTCCCGTTTAGCGTTGTGATATGCGAGGAGATTATACCTTCGGCTGGGGAGGATAACAGCACCAAGGTGCTTGTCTGGGGAAATTCAGTAAGGGAAACGGTATCCCACGACGATGCCTGTTCGTGGCGGTTCGCGGAATACCGCAGAAATCAGCAAGATAGGTTATTGCGCGCTACGCTGGATGGCCTTACCACCAGCCTGAATATCTTCGCCCACGCCCTGAGTGGTATTGCATGCGGTCAATGAGGTTAAGATCATCAAAGAGAAAATCGCGATAATACTTTTCTTCAGCATATGAAAGCCCTTATTTGTCAGTGAGGAAAAAGTACGGCTTTCTAAGCTTAGTAAATATCAGCGGGAGTTGCTGTTTAAAACGGTCTTATTTCGCACTATTACATTAGTGCATTTGATACTTATTAACTGGCTGTACGCGAGATAGCGCCGCCGAGGTGCTGAACGTCTTCACCGAAGCCACGGAAAGTATTACAACCGCTAAGGGACATCAGTAACAACAGAGAGATAATGGCCAACAGAGTTTTCTTCATTATAGGGATTCTGCCAACAATATGCGGGAGGGGTAAAACAAAGGAGCCACGCTGGGCTCCTTTGTTTTGAAACTTATTTTACGCGTGAAACGTATTCGCCAGAGCGGGTGTCAACACGGACAACTTCGCCAATCTGTACGAACAATGGCACTTTAACCACTGCGCCGGTGCTCAGGGTCGCAGGCTTACCGCCGGTACCGGCAGTATCGCCTTTCAGGCCAGGGTCTGTATCAGTGATTTCAGCTTCGATGAAGTTCGGTGGCTGAACTGCGATAGGACGACCATCCCACAGGGTAACGATACATTCCGCGTTATCTTGCAGCCATTTTGCCGCGTCAGATACGGTTTTTTCTTCAACCCCGTGCTGCTCGAAAGTTTCTGGGTGCATGAAGTGGTAGAACTCACCGTCGTTGTACAGGTAGTTCATGTTGGTATCTACAACGTCCGCGCCTTCGCAAGAGTCGGTAGATTTAAAGGTTTTTTCAACGCGGCTGCCGGTCAGCAGACGACGCATTTTAACGCGCGCAAATGCCTGGCCCTTGCCCGGCTTAACGAACTCACTGGATTCGATAGCGTAAGGTTCGCCCTCGAACATGATTTTAAGACCCGGACGGAAATCGTTGCTAGAATAAGTCGCCATGATGGCCCTCTGAATATTTAAACTGGTAGCTTAGCCAAAAAAATGGCACACATTATAACCCAAAATACGGCATATAGAGAAGATTGGTTGCATCAACTCGCCGATGTTATTACCGATCCCGATGAATTACTGCAGCTTTTGTCACTGAATACGCATCCGGAACTGCCACAGGGCCGCGAAGCACGCCAGCTCTTTGCGTTGCGCGTCCCTCGCGCCTTCGCTGCGCGCATGCGTCCTGGCGATGCCAATGACCCGCTGTTGCGTCAGGTACTGACCGTCAGCGAGGAATTCATCAACGCCCCCGGCTTCACCACCGATCCGCTGGATGAACAGCGTAGCGTGGTGCCAGGACTGCTGCATAAATACCGTAATCGTGCTTTGCTGCTGGTTAAAGGCGGCTGTGCGGTCAACTGCCGCTACTGCTTCCGTCGCCATTTCCCGTATCAGGACAACCAGGGCAATAAGGCCAACTGGCGTCAGGCGTTGGATTATATCCGTCAACACCCGGAACTGGATGAGATTATTTTCTCCGGTGGCGATCCGCTGATGGCGAAGGACCACGAACTGGACTGGTTGATCGGTGAACTTGAAGCCATTACGCATCTAAAACGCCTGCGTATCCACACTCGTTTACCGGTGGTTATCCCGGCGCGTATTACACCAGAGCTGTGCCGGCGGCTGTCGGCGTCGCGTCTTCAGGTACTGATGGTCACCCACATCAACCATGCCAATGAAATTGACCGCGAGCTGCAGGCCAGCATGGCGCAACTGCGTCTGGCTGGCGTCACGCTGCTGAATCAAAGCGTACTGCTGCGCGGTATCAATGACAATGCCGATACGCTGGCGGCACTGAGCAACGCGCTGTTTGACGCCGGTATCCTGCCTTATTACATCCACGTGCTGGATAAGGTGCAGGGTGCAGCGCACTTTATGGTCAGCGACGACGAGGCGCGCGCTATCATGCAGGCACTGTTGAGCAAGGTTTCCGGCTATTTGATGCCGCGTTTGACCCGCGAGGTCGGCGGCAAGCCAAGCAAAACCCCTCTCGATCTGCACCTGATGCAAGACTGACTGGCGGGGTACTAATACAAAAAGAGGCATGCCTGGGCATGCCTCTTTTTTATGTTATTAGCGACTCGTTATGCCGTTATGGGCACTTATAAACCTGGCCAGCCATTTTGCTGTCCAGTGGGGCAAAGCTCGAAAGCAGGTTCTGACTTGGGCTGGTGGCGCCATAAATCACATTGCCACCCATCGCTGCAGCCTTGTTGCGCAGATCGTTTGCCGCGCCACGCATGGAGCTGCCTTCACCCCCGTTCCCGGACAACCAGTTGCTCTGGGTGCCAGTCACTTCGCCCACCAGCTGACACTCTGCTGCCGGTTTGGTGTCGGTAAATTTAACCTGCTGACCTGCGGCGGACAGTTCATTGGTGCTGCTGCAACCTGCCAGCAGCACGGCTGCCGAAAGACCCAGTAAGGCTTTAATCCGCATCTTGTTCCCCATATGATATTGAGAATTTCGCAAAAGCTTATCAGAAAGCGATGCCATCTCTTAAGCATCCGTTGCCATTGGTGCCAGGCCAACGTCTTGAGCGACAGCTGATGAAAGATCAGTTTACCAGCTAAATCAGCCTGGTCTGCAAAAATATCATCAAATACAGTGCGACCAAGCACGCAAATAAAAAACCCCGGCCAATTGACCGGGGTTTTCAGCACACAAACGTGTGGGGGATGATTACATCATGCCGCCCATACCGCCCATGCCACCCATACCACCAGCGCCGCCTAAATCAGGAGCGTCGCCTTTTGGCAGGTCGGTGATCATGCACTCGGTGGTGATCATCAGGCCAGCCACAGAAGCCGCGTACTGCAGAGCAGAACGGGTTACTTTGGTTGGATCCAGGATGCCCATCGCGATCATGTCGCCGTATTCTTCAGTTGCCGCGTTGTAACCGTAGTTACCTTCGCCCGCTTTCACGGTGTTAGCAACAACAGATGGCTCTTCGCCGCAGTTCAGAACGATCTGACGCAGTGGGGATTCCATTGCGCGCAGCGCAACTTTGATACCCACGTTCTGATCTTCGTTCACGCCACGCAGTTCACCCAGTTTGGATGCTGCACGAATCAGTGCAACACCACCACCAGCAACCACGCCTTCTTCAACTGCAGCACGGGTTGCGTGCAGAGCATCTTCAACGCGAGCTTTTTTCTCTTTCATTTCAACTTCGGTAGCTGCACCGACTTTGATTACCGCAACGCCGCCAGCCAGTTTCGCTACGCGCTCTTGCAGTTTTTCACGGTCGTAATCAGAAGTTGCTTCTTCGATCTGCTGACGGATCTGAGACACACGGCCCTGAATCGCAGGTTCTTCACCATTACCATCGATGATGATAGTGGTGTCTTTGTTGATCACGATGCGTTTAGCCGTACCCAGGTCTTCCAGGGTAGTTTTTTCCAGCTCCAGACCGATCTCTTCAGAGATGACGGTACCGCCAGTCAGGGTAGCGATGTCCTGCAGCATGGCTTTACGACGGTCGCCGAAACCAGGTGCTTTAACCGCAGCCACTTTCACGATGCCGCGCATGGTGTTAACCACCAGGGTAGCCAGCGCTTCGCCTTCAACATCTTCAGCAATGATCAGCAGTGGTTTGCCGGCTTTCGCCACGGCTTCCAGTACTGGCAGCATTTCACGGATGTTGGAGATTTTTTTGTCAGCCAGCAGGATGAACGGGCTTTCCAGCTCGATAGAACCGGTTTCTGGTTTGTTGATGAAGTACGGAGACAGGTAACCGCGGTCAAACTGCATCCCTTCAACAACGTCCAGCTCGTCTTGCAGGCCAGTGCCTTCTTCAACGGTGATAACGCCTTCTTTGCCCACTTTTTCCATTGCTTCTGCAATCAGTTTACCGACGGTTTCGTCGGAGTTTGCAGAGATGGTGCCTACCTGAGCGATGGCTTTGGAGTCAGAGCAAGGTACGGACAGTTTTTTCAGTTCTTCAACAGCGGCGATAACCGCTTTGTCGATACCGCGCTTCAGATCCATCGGGTTCATGCCGGCAGCCACTGCTTTCAGGCCTTCGGTGATGATGGATTGAGCCAATACGGTTGCAGTGGTGGTACCGTCACCCGCAGCGTCGTTCGCTTTAGAGGCAACTTCTTTCACCATCTGCGCGCCCATGTTTTCGAACTTGTCTTCCAGTTCAATCTCACGAGCAACAGATACGCCATCTTTAGTGATGGTAGGAGCGCCGAAGGATTTGTCCAGCACTACGTTACGGCCTTTCGGGCCCAGGGTCACTTTTACTGCATCAGCGAGAACATTCACGCCGCGGAGCATTTTCACGCGAGCGTCATTGCCGAATTTTACGTCTTTAGCTGCCATTGGTATTTCCCTTCAACTCGTTCAGTTCAGAAGATAAAGCGTTATTACGCTTCAACAATTGCCAGAATGTCGCTTTCGGACATGATCAACACTTCTTCATTGTCGATCTTCTCTGCTTTCACGCCGTAACCGTCGTTGAAAATCACGATATCGCCAACTTTCACATCCAGCGGCTGGATGCTGCCGCTTTCCAGAACACGTCCTTTACCAACGGCTACTACTTCACCACGAGTAGATTTACCCGCTGCAGAGCCAGTCAGAACGATGCCGCCAGCAGATTTTGATTCAACTTCTTTGCGCTTGACGATAACGCGGTCATGCAATGGACGAATACTCATTGAACGCTCTCCTGTAAGAAGGTCTCTATCAGATTTAGGGTTGTCACCGGATTGTTATTACCGGCCTCGTGGGATTTGAAATGGGGGCATTCCATCCCCCTTCAAGGGGCCAGCCAAAAAAATTTTCGCTTTTGATGGCCATACTGGGCTACGGATGCAAAAAACGCGGCCTGAGCCGCGTTTTTTCATCGATCCTTAGGTTTGTCGTGATCGTCAGGCTGGTGATCCAACGTATAACGATCGTCGTTCTTACGTTGAAATTCACCGTCAAAAGTATTGCCGTTGGCAGCATCCCCGCCCGGTCCCCAACCGCCAGGACGATAGACCGAAAGATGCGGCATCAGCTTCAGCGTCAGCGACTTCTGCACCGGCGGTAACAGGAGCAACAAGCCCAGGAAGTCGGTAAAGAACCCCGGCACCAGCAGCAGAAAGCCTGCCAACACCAGTGAAACGCTCTTCACCATTTCCGCTGCCGGGCTTTCACCCGCAGCCAGCTTCTGTTGCATCTGCATGAAGGTTTTCATGCCCTGATTGCGCACCAGCGAAATACCAACGCAGGAAGTGAACACCACCAGCAGCAGAGTGATCGCCACGCCCATGACGGCGGCGACTTTGATAAATAGGGATATTTCTATGTAAGCCAACAGAAATATCAGCAGTAACGGTAACCAGCGCACCTGGTTCTCCTCTGGTAGATCTACGCCGCCGCACGGGGCGACAACGCGAAAAAGGGGCCGGTAAACGGCCGACCTGAATACAATGGGGTCAGCCGATGGTCATTTCAACCAAAGGCCCTTTTTTATTGCTAAAGTTAGTAAACGTGAATGAGATCACAGAACGGAAAACACGTGATTTTAGAAGGCTCAGAAGGTGATCTGGATTCAGTCATTTATTACTAACCAGCATATGATCTGGGCAGCAACGGGCACTGTGGTTAATCGTTTCACGCCTGAAGCCTTCGGCAACATAATTTGGTTACCTGACAATTAATTAATTCGGCAGCAATATAAAGAAGGTTCTCATGTCAAATAACATTCGTATCGAAGAAGACCTGTTAGGAACACGTGAAGTCCCCGCAGAAGCCTATTACGGTGTTCACACTCTGCGTGCGATTGAAAACTTTTATATCAGCAATAGCAAAATTAGCGATGTGCCCGAGTTTGTCCGCGGCATGGTGATGGTAAAAAAAGCCGCTGCACTGGCGAACAAAGAACTAAAAACCATCCCACGCAAAATCGCCGATGTCATTATCCAGGCCTGTGATGAAGTGCTGGATAAAGGCAAATGTATGGATCAGTTCCCGGTAGACGTGTTCCAGGGCGGTGCAGGCACTTCGCTGAACATGAACACCAACGAAGTGCTGGCGAATATCGGTCTGGAACTGATGGGTCATCAGAAAGGCGAATACCAATACCTGAACCCTAACGATCACCTCAACAAATGCCAGTCCACCAACGATGCCTACCCTACCGGCTTCCGCATTGCGGTTTACGCTTCCAACCAAAAGCTGATCGACGCCATTAACCAACTGCGCGAAGGTTTTGACCACAAAGCCAAAGAGTTCGAAACCATTCTGAAAATGGGCCGCACCCAGTTGCAGGATGCGGTGCCTATGACTCTGGGCCAGGAATTCCATGCGTTCAGCGTGTTGCTGAAAGAAGAGACTCGCAACCTGCACCGCACTGCCGAACTGCTGCTGGAAGTGAACCTGGGCGCCACGGCGATCGGTACCGCTCTGAACACCCCGGAAGGTTACGCGCAGTTGGCGGTACAGAAACTGGCGGAAGTCAGTAATCTGCCGGTCGTGCTGGCCGAAGACTTGATCGAAGCCACTTCCGACTGCGGTGCCTACGTCATGGTGCACAGCGCCCTGAAACGTTTGGCGGTCAAACTCTCCAAGATCTGTAACGACCTGCGCCTGCTGTCTTCGGGCCCACGCGCCGGCCTGAACGAGATCAACCTGCCGGAACTGCAGGCGGGCTCCTCTATCATGCCTGCCAAGGTGAACCCGGTGATCCCGGAAGTGGTTAATCAGGTGTGTTTCAAGGTGATTGGCAACGACACTTGCGTTACCATGGCGGCCGAAGCGGGTCAGCTGCAGTTGAACGTGATGGAGCCGGTGATTGGCCAGGCGATGTTTGAGTCTATCCACATCCTGACCAACGCCTGCTATAACCTGCTGGAAAAATGCATTAACGGCATCACCGCGAATAAAGAAGTCTGCGAGCACTACGTCTTCAATTCTATCGGTATCGTCACCTATCTGAACCCGTTCATTGGCCACCATAATGGTGACATCGTCGGGAAGATCTGTGCCGAAACCGGCAAGAGCGTACGCGAAGTGGTGCTGGAACGCGGTCTGCTGACCGAAGCCGAGCTGGATGACATCTTCTCCGTGGAGAACCTGATGCACCCGGCCTATAAAGCCAAACGCTATACGGATGAAAATGAACAATAACAGATACACCCGGTAGCCCAAAAAGGCACGCTAAATCCTCTGGATAGCGTGCCTTTTTACTTTCCATCGCCCACAAAAATTTAACTTTTTATTTTCAAATAATCTTATTTTGAGGAGTAGACACTATGTTAGCCGTAGAATTGGTTATCGTTCTGCTGGCCATTTTTTTAGGGGCCAGGTTGGGCGGTATCGGGATTGGATTTGCAGGCGGGCTCGGCGTTTTGGTCCTGGCGCTGATTGGCGTGAAGCCGGGCAGCATTCCGTTCGACGTCATTTCCATCATCATGGCAGTGATTGCCGCGATCTCGGCAATGCAGGTCGCGGGCGGGATGGATTATCTGGTACAGCAAACTGAAAAACTGCTGCGCAAGAACCCCAAACACATCACTATTCTGGCGCCGATCGTCACCTACTTTCTGACTATCTTTGCCGGTACCGGCAATATTTCTCTTTCCGCCCTGCCCGTGATTGCCGAAGTGGCGAAAGAACAGGGCATCAAGCCTTGCCGTCCGCTATCTACCGCCGTGGTATCCGCACAGATTGCCATCACCGCCTCTCCCATTTCCGCAGCGGTGGTCTACATGTCCTCCGTGATGGAAGGCCACGGCGTCAGCTATCTGCACTTGTTGATGGTGGTAATGCCTTCGACCTTCTGCGCCGTGGTGCTGATGTCGCTGCTGGTCAGTTGGATGTTCGACTCCAAACTGTCTGACGATCCGGTTTACCAGAAACGCCTTGAAGAAGGTCTGGTTACCCTGCGCGGCAACAAGGTGGTGGAAATCAAACCACGCGCCAAAGTCTCAGTGCTGCTGTTCCTGTTGGGCGTGCTGTGCGTGGTGGCCTACGCCATCATCAACAGCCCGGGTCTCGGTCTGGTGGCAAAACCCTTGATGAACACCACCAACGCGATTTTGATCATCATGCTGAGCGTCGCCACCCTGACCACCCTGCTGTGCAAAGTCGATACCGATATGGTACTCAACTCCAGCACCTTTAAGGCCGGTATGAGTGCCTGTATCTGTATTTTGGGCGTGGCCTGGCTGGGCGACACCTTTGTACAGGCCAATATCGACTGGATCAAAGAGACTGCGGGTACCGTGATCCAATCACATCCGTGGCTGCTGGCGGTGATTTTCTTCTTCTGCTCGGCGTTGCTGTACTCCCAGGCCGCTACCGCCAAGGCGCTGATGCCAATGGCGCTGGCACTGAACGTCTCGCCATTGACCGCCGTCGCGTCCTTTGCCGCCGTCTCCGGCCTGTTCATCCTGCCGACCTACCCTACGCTGGTCGCCGCTGTACAGATGGATGACACCGGTACCACGCGCATCGGGCGTTTTGTGTTTAACCACCCGTTCTTTATTCCCGGCACCATCGGGGTGATATTGGCGGTGTTGTTCGGCTTCCTGCTGGGCAGCGTAATGCTGTAATGCTTTCACCGGGGCTGCGGCCCCGGTTTCTCCCCCCGCCCCATTGGCGATAAACTCGCCTTCTAGCCGACCGCCCTTCAAGGTATAGTGCCCACTGATAATCTGGATGAGAGGGCTGAAGATGTCTGATTGCGAAGCTATCGTCATACTCTGCACCGCACCCGATGAGGGCACGGCTCAAGACCTGGCGGCCCGGGTTCTGGGGGAAAAACTGGCGGCCTGCGTCACACTGCTGCCCGGTGCCTCGTCGTTATACTACTGGGAAGGGAAACTGGAACAGGAGTATGAGGTGCAAATGCTGTTCAAAAGCGATCGCCGCCATCAAGACGCCCTGCTCAACGCCCTGAAACAACATCACCCGTATCAAACGCCCGAGCTGCTGGTGCTGCCGGTGATGGCTGGAGATAAAGACTACCTGTTATGGATCAACGCCTCATTAAATTGATATTCCTGCTCTGCAGCCTGTTTTTTTTACCACAGGCGGCTCAGGCATCGCTGTTTTCCCCGAACGGCGGCAACCAGTTCGTGCCGGTCGATCAGGCTTTTGCCTTCGATTTTAAGCAGCAGGACCACCAGCTGACGCTGAACTGGCAAATCCGCCCCGGTTATTACCTCTATCGTCAGCAGATTAAACTGGTACCACAGCAAGCGACATTAGGCTCCTTTGAACTGCCGCCCGGGCTGAGCCACAAGGATGAGTTCTTCGGCGAAGTCGCCATTTTCAAACAACAGCTTAGTCTGCCGATCCCACTGCAACAGGCAGCCAGTGGCGCCAGCCTGAGCGTGACTTATCAGGGCTGCGCCGAAGCGGGTTTCTGCTATCCGCCGGAAACGCGGGTGATCCCTCTGGATGCGGTGAGTGCTTCAACCGCACTGCCGGCCAGTGTGCCTGAAGAACCGGTGCCCGCCAGTCTACCGTTCTCCCCTCTGTGGGCGCTGCTGATTGGTATTGGCATTGCCTTCACCCCCTGTGTGTTGCCGATGTATCCTTTGATTTCCGGCATCATCCTTGGGCGTGAAAAACCACACAGCAGCGGGCGCATACTGGCGCTGGCGGTGGTTTACGTGCAGGGCATGGCGCTGACTTATACGGTACTCGGCCTGGTGGTCGCCGCCGCCGGGTTGCAATTCCAGGCAGCTTTGCAGCACCCATATGTCTTGATCGGCCTGTCAGTGTTGTTTATCGCGCTGGCCCTGTCGATGTTCGGTCTGTTTTCACTGCAGTTGCCTTCCTCGCTGCAAACGCGATTGGCGGGCTGGAGTAACAGCCAGCAAGGCGGTTCGCTGCCTGGCGTATTCCTGATGGGCGCACTGGCCGGACTGATTTGCTCCCCCTGTACCACGGCGCCGCTCAGCGCGATCCTGCTGTACATCGCCCAAAGCGGCAATATGTGGGCCGGCGGCGGCACCTTGTATCTCTATGCGCTGGGGATGGGGATCCCACTGGTGCTGGTGACCCTGTTCGGCAACCGCCTGCTGCCACGTAGCGGCCCATGGATGCAGTATGTCAAAGAAGCCTTTGGCTTCGTGATCCTCGCGCTGCCGGTGTTCCTGCTGGAGCGCGTGATTGGCGATCTGTGGGGGCTGCGGTTGTGGAGCCTGCTCGGCCTGGCGTTCTTTGGCTGGGCATTCGCGCTGAGCCTGAAGACTTCCCGTGGTTGGGCTCGGGCACTGCAATTAGTGCTGCTGGCGGCGGCAGTGATCGCCGCACGACCGCTGCAAGACTGGGCCTTTGGCACCAACAGCGCACAGCAGGCAGCGGTGCAGCACCTGAACTTTACGCGCATCAATAATGTAGATCAGCTCAATCTGGCGCTACAGCAGGCACAAGGGAAGCCGGTGATGCTGGATCTGTACGCCGACTGGTGTGTCGCCTGTAAGGAGTTCGAGAAATATACCTTCAGCGATGCCAGTGTTCAGGCTAAGCTGGCCAATGCAGTACTGCTGCAGGCGGATGTCACGGCCAACAATGCCGAACAGGTCGCACTGCTTAAGCACCTGAAAGTCTTGGGATTGCCAACGATTCTGTTCTTTAACGGTACCGGGCAAGAGTTAACGACCCAACGAGTAACCGGCTTTATGGATGCGGCGGCGTTCAACGCGCATTTGCAGAAAACGGTGCAATAAATAACACTGAGGTTCAGAACTGAATTTGGAGGAAGCACAAGTGCAACGTGAACACGTCCTTGATACGGCACTGGGGCTGTTGGAACAACAGGGCCTGGCGACCACCACATTGGAAATGCTGGCAGATAAACTCGACGTGCAACCGGGCGACCTGAAACGGTTCTGGCCGGATCGCGAAGCGCTGCTGTATGACTGCCTGCGCTATCATGGCCAGCAAATTGACACCTGGCGTCGCCAGTTACTGCTGGACGAGACCCTGAGCCCACAGCAAAAGCTGCTGGCACGCTATGACGTTTTGGAAGAATACGTCAAACACGACCGCTACCCCGGCTGCCTGTTTATCGCCGCCTGCAGTTTCTTCCCGGAAGTGGATCACCCGATCCACCAGCTAGCTGAGCAACAGAAACTCACCTCGCTGGATCTGACCCGCGATCTGCTGCGGGAAATGGACGCCGACGACGCCGACATGGTGGCGCAGCAAATGGAGCTGATCCAGGAAGGCTGCCTGAGCAAACTGCTGGTAAAACGCCAGCTACAGGACGTATCCGTCGCCAAGCGGCTGGCGGAAGATATCTTGCAGGTGGCCCAGTGCCGCAGAAACGGTGCGTTAAGCTAATTCAGTGTGCGGCGGTATACCGCCGCCGCAGAATGGTAGCCAACTCGGCACAATTTTCGAACCCTTTGACCGAAAAGCCAGCAACCAGTCGCGTTTTACCTGATTTCATTCACAAAGCCGTTGACTGCCTTCGGCCAATACGGTTTAATGCTGCGCGTTGCCCGGATAGCTCAGTCGGTAGAGCAGGGGATTGAAAATCCCCGTGTCCTTGGTTCGATTCCGAGTCCGGGCACCATCTTTAGAAGAACCCGCCTATGGCGGGTTTTTTGCTTTCTGAGATATGGACTCTGCATCGAACAGGTTCGATTATTCGGCCAAAGGCCTCACCCTACGGGCCAACGCTAAAGCGTTGTTCAACACGGCGTAAACGCCGGTTGTCCGAGTCCGGGCACCATCTTTAGAAGAACCCGCCTATGGCGGGTTTTTTGCTTTCTGGATCCCCTTCCCTGTACTGGTTCAGGCGACTGACAAAGCCCGTAATTAGGGAAAGCGTGCCGAAGGGGTCGTAGCGGCGCAGCCGCCGGAGCGCCCCTCGGTACGGTAGGCCCGGGTATCTCGAGCTAAAATACAACTTTGTCACCAAACTCAATCCGGATTCTTCCCCGCCATCGTCGTTAACTAAAGTACCTGACAATCAACATGGCCCCCGAGCCGAGCAAGATCACATTGATAAGCCTGAGGAATTGCTCGCGCGACATCTTTAACGTGAAGTAACGGCCCAGGGTAATCCCCACCAGCATGCCCGGCACCAGCACCAATGCCAGCAGCAGTAAATCAACGTCCAGATAAACACCGGCCAGGGCAAAAATGACCACTCGGGTCAGCGTGCTCATACCTATCAGCGTGGTTTGGGTAATACGGAAAGCTTCTTTTTTCTCAATTCGCCCACTGAGATAGATGGCGTAAATAAAACCGCCGCTGCCAAAGAGCGCACTGAATATCCCCCCAACCAGACCAAAAGGCACCGCCGCCTTGGGCGAATATTGCCGATCCGGCTTTAAACCACTGAGTGAATAGAGCGCGTAAACCACCACAAAAATTCCCAGCGCCAGCAACAGAATTTCTGGTCGAGTCTTCAGCAGGATCGCCGCCCCAAACAGGCTGCCGATAATCATCAATGGGACCAGCCGTTTTAATTCAGGCCATTGTGCGTTCCGCCCGTCGCGACTGACATTAACAATCGCCGCGCACATATCCAGCAGTGCCAGTAAGGGGACGATTTTCGCCACCGGCATATAGAGCGCCATTATCGGGCTGGCGACTAACGCAGAACCAAAACCGGCGATACCGAAAATGACATAAGCCACCAATAACGTGGCTGCCAGTACCAGATAACTCGAGAGCGTTAAGGTTTCCTGCACGTGAGCTTTTTCCAATCCATGAATGTTATTGAGCCACTGGGTGCCTTAGCCCCTGCCCACCATAATCCTAATCCCGGAGAATTTAGTCCATGGCGGCGTTTTTGACCACCTGTCCGTTGATGTTACTATAGGCAGATCACAATAGAGCGCGACGACGTTTAAGGACGATATTTGAGTATGGGAAGCACATTTGCTGTATGGCGACTGATCGCCGTGTGCGTGATCAGTCTGGGATTACTGGGGTGTGGCTCCGGAAAGAAATCGAACAGCTATGATCGTGATTATGACCAGTTGGCCAGAGGCAGTTATAACGGCAACACCTATACCGTCAAACGCGGCGATACACTGTTCTATATTGCCTGGATCACCAACAGTGAAGTCAGCGAGTTAGCGCGTCGCAATAAGCTCCCCAAACCCTACAACCTTGAGATTGGCCAAAAGTTGGCGCTGAATAATGCGACGGCGAAGAAAGGCAAATCTCGCAAAACGCAGTCTACCAGCCAGATTGCAGCCGTTGCGCCACCCATCCGCAGCAGTATCAAATGCTGGCGCTGGCCAACCCAGGGCAATATCGTCAGCAAGTATTCCACCGCAGACGGGGGCAATAAAGGCATTGATATCGCCGGTAACCGTGGCCAACCGGTGTTTGCCGCAGCCAAAGGACGGGTGGTGTACGTTGGCAACCAGCTCCGGGGTTACGGCAATCTGATTATGATAAAACACAATGATGAGTACATCAGCGCCTACGCCCACAACAACACCCTGCTGGTTCGCAATGCCCAGGAAGTGAAAGCCGGGCAGAAGATTGCCACCATGGGCAGCACCGGTACCGACAAGGTGATGCTACACTTCCAAATCCGTTATCGTGCTACCGCATTGGATCCACTGCGCTTTCTGCCGCCTCAGGGCTCCGCACCCGCATGTTGATCCCGAGATAGACGATAAAAAAACCCGCCATCAGGCGGGTTTTTCAATCATGGCGCACAATAACGATTAAGACTCTTTTATCTGTTTCATCTTGCCAGACAAAAACTCTTTCTCGAAGGCCAGCGCCTTTTTACTGTCGAACTGGTGTTCCCATTTCGCGACCACCAACACCGCCAACGCATTACCTACGACATTCAGTGCGGTACGTGCCATATCCAGGATACGGTCGACACCCGCGATAAACGCCAGACCTTCCAGCGGGATCCCCACGCTGCCCAGAGTGGCCAACAGCACCACAAAGGAAACACCTGGCACGCCGGCAATGCCCTTAGAGGTAAGCATCAGCGTCACCACCAGCACAATTTCCTGGCCCAGAGAAAGCTCGATGCCATACAACTGGGCGATAAAGATAGCGGCAATACTCTGATACAGCGTCGAACCATCCAGATTGAAGGAATAACCGGTCGGGACCACAAAGCTGGTGATCGCCTTGGGTGCGCCGTAAGCCTCCATCTTTTCAATGATGCGCGGCAGTACCGTTTCCGAGCTGGCGGTAGAAAAAGCCAGGATCAGTTCGTCCTTCAGGATACGAATCAGCGTCCAGATACGCAGGTTACAGATGCGGGCAACGGCCCCCAATACCACCAGCGCAAAGAAGGCAATGGCGAAGTACACCAGCAGCACCAGCTTGGCCAAGGGTAACAACGAGGCAAAGCCAAAGTTGGCGACCGTCACTGAGATCAGACCAAATACCCCAATCGGCGCATAACGCATGATCATATGGGTGACTTTGAACATGCTTTCCGAAACGGCTTTAAACACCTTCAGCAGCGGCTCTTTGGTTTCTTTCGGCAATGACGACAGCCCAAGACCAAACAACACCGAGAAGAAGATAATCGGTAGCATGTCGCCTTTGGCCATCGAAGCGAAGATGTTCGACGGGATCAACGACAGAATGGTGGCAACCAGGCTGTGTGAGCCACTTTGCACCTGCTCGGTGGTTTTTTGATACTGCGAGATATCGACCGCGGTCAGCGTCGACATATCGATGCCATGGCCGGGTTGAAAAACATTAGCCAGTGTCAGTCCCACCACTATGGCGATAGTGGTGATCACTTCGAAGTAAATAATGGTTTTCAACCCGAGACGCCCTAGCTTCTTCGCATCCCCCACGCCGGCAATACCCACAACCAACGTAGAAATAACGATCGGCACCACAATCATCTTAATCAGGCGAATGAATATATCACCGGCCGGACTAAGAATATTACTGACTAACCACTCTCGTGATTCAGTCTGATTATGGAGCACGGCCCCGACGATAATACCCAGCACCAGCGCGATCATAATTTGCCAAGCAAGACTGATTTTTACACTCTTCATACCCAAAAAGTCCTCAAAGACTCTTTTCGGCACATTTATAATAACGCACCGAAAAGAATACTTAATCATTTAATACAGGCTTATGTTAGTGACAAGGAAGCGTTCACCTGCCCTTAGTGTGACGCTGTTTAAATCTTTACCATTTGAAAGGCATGGTCTGCAAGCCTTGTTTCATCAGGCTTCAGTATGATATTTAACCGCATTAATTTTTAGCTTTAATTCTAAATGGCATAATACACTGTTATTAAAAGCATAATTTTATGTGACACAGGTCACGGAATACTCTGATGGATTAATATTTTCACCTGATGAAAATGCGTTAATTCCCACTAAACTTGCATATTTAGTCCAATGGGAATGTTTATATTATGTTGCGCTAAGGTTTTCAAAATGAAAATTACCAACAATACGATACCCTGTATCCCCGTCATATTGAAGCAGGACAGCTTAAAAACGGGTTTATTTATTAGCGATACTGGCTGAAAGCCTAATTATTAATATCAACATCGAATATTAACAACCGGCCATGTTCCAAAATGATTTAGCACCGGCCAAATAACATTAACTGTTAGCGATAAAAAGTGAGTTTATTATCGGGTTGGTTATTCTTTTTAGTTCTTTAGATAGCGTTTTCTGGCAAAACCACCTATCTGAGCGTTTTGACCCACCAAGCAGGCAGATGCCCAACGCAAATGAAGCAGAACTATTACAAATCAATATCTTCGTTGCGTGATCTGCCGCGCAAAAAAGAAACAAAGAATCGGAGCAAACTATACTTAACCTTCAGTTGACATATTATTAACAACTTCAAGGAGAAAAGCCATGAGCCAAGTGCATAAACACGCTATTCCTTCTGCAATTGCAGAACACGCCCTGATTAATCCGACACAATATCAACAATATTATCAACAATCTGTGCAAGACCCAGAAACGTTCTGGGGCGAGCAGGGAAAAATCCTGGACTGGATTAAACCTTATAGTCGGGTCAAAAACACCTCGTTCGATCCGGGTCATATCAGCATTCGCTGGTTTGAAGACGGCACCCTGAACCTGGCGGCCAACTGCCTCGATCGCCATCTGGCCGAGCGCGGCGACCAAACCGCCATTATCTGGGAAGGTGACGATCCCACCCAGTCAAAACAGGTGACCTACAAACAATTGCATCACGATGTCTGCCAATTCGCCAACGTGCTGAAAAAGCTGGGCGTGAAGAAAGGTGACGTCGTGGCTATCTATATGCCAATGGTACCGGAAGCCGCCGTCGCCATGCTGGCCTGCGCCCGTATCGGGGCAGTGCATTCGGTGATCTTTGGCGGTTTCTCGCCGGAAGCGGTCGCCGGCCGTATTATCGACTCCAACTCCAAACTGGTTATCACCGCTGACGAAGGCCTGCGCGCCGGACGTGCCGTTCCGCTGAAGAAAAACGTTGATGACGCGCTGAAGAATCCAGGCGTAAAAAATATCACCAACGTGGTGGTGTTCCAGCGTACCGGTAAACCGGGTTACTGGCAGGAAGGCCGCGATCTGTGGTGGCATGAACTGACCCAAGGGATTTCAGCCGACTGTCCACCGGAAGAGATGAACGCGGAAGACCCGCTGTTTATCCTTTATACCTCGGGCTCGACCGGTAAACCCAAGGGCGTGCTGCACACCACCGGCGGCTATCTGGTGTATGCCGCCATGACCTTTAAATACGTCTTCGATTACCATGACGGCGACGTGTACTGGTGTACCGCCGACGTCGGTTGGGTCACTGGCCACAGCTACCTGCTGTACGGTCCGCTGGCCTGCGGTGCCATTACCCTGATGTTCGAAGGGGTGCCAAATTACCCGGGCGTTAACCGCCTGTCACAGGTGGTCGACAAACATCAGGTTAATATCCTGTATACCGCGCCTACCGCCATTCGTGCCCTGATGGCCGAAGGTGACAAGGCAATCGAAGGGACCAAACGCGACTCGCTGCGCATCATGGGCTCGGTTGGAGAGCCGATTAACCCGGAAGCCTGGGAGTGGTATTACAATAAAATCGGTAACGGTAAATGCCCGATCGTCGACACCTGGTGGCAGACCGAAACCGGCGGCTTTATGATCACCCCGCTGCCCGGTGCCACCGAACTGAAAGCCGGTTCCGCTACGCGGCCATTCTTCGGCGTACAACCGGCGCTGGTGGATAACCTCGGTAACCCGCAAGAAGGTGCCTGTGAGGGTAACCTGGTGATCACCGACTCCTGGCCAGGCCAGGCTCGCACCCTGTTCGGCGATCACGATCGCTTCGAGCAAACCTACTTCTCTACCTTTAAAGGCATGTATTTCAGCGGTGACGGCGCACGCCGTGACGAAGACGGATACTACTGGATCACCGGCCGCGTCGATGATGTGCTTAACGTCTCCGGTCACCGTCTGGGCACCGCCGAGATTGAGTCAGCACTGGTCTCCCACCCGAAAATCGCCGAAGCGGCGGTGGTCGGCATCCCACATAACATTAAGGGCCAGGCGATTTACGCCTATATCACGCTGAACCACGGTGAAGAACCTACGCCTGAGCTGTATACCGAAGTGCGTAACTGGGTACGCAAAGAGATAGGGCCGATCGCCACGCCGGATGTCCTGCACTGGACAGACTCGCTGCCCAAAACACGCTCCGGCAAGATCATGCGTCGCATCCTGCGCAAAATTGCCGCCGGCGATACCAGCAATCTGGGGGATACCTCAACGCTGGCAGATCCGGCCGTAGTCGAAAAGCTGTTGGAAGAAAAACAATCAATGAAAGTTCCGTCCTAATTTCCGCCGCCTCAGGCCGATCAGCGGGAAGTCACCCGATGATCGGCTTCAAGCGCGGCGTACTCTATCAATACCTACTGGAGATGCTCTGATGAATGACACCATTTATCAAGGGATTGAGGAAAACCCGCGCTTTATAGAATTGGTGCGAAAACGTAGCCGCTTCGCCTGGCTGCTTTCACTGATTACACTGGCACTGTATGTCAGCTTTATTTTATTGATCGCTTTCGATCCTCAGTGGTTAGGCACCCCGATCGCCGAAGGATCGACCATTACCCGCGGGATCCCGGTAGGCGTAGGCCTGATAGTGATCTCTTTTGTGCTGACCGGGATCTACGTATTCCGCGCCAACGGCGAGTTCGATCGCCTGACTGCAGAAATTCTGCGTGAGGTGAAGAAATGAAGCCTTTACTGTCTGCCGCCGCTCTGCTGACGCTACCGGGCATGGCCTTTGCCGATGCCATTGGGGGGGAAGTTCAGCGTCAACCCTTGAACATTCAGGCGATCGTCATGTTCGTGCTGTTTGTCGGCGCCACGCTATACATCACCTACTGGGCCTCCAAACGCACCCGCTCACGCCAGGATTATTACACCGCAGGTGGGAAAATTACCGGTTTGCAGAACGGTCTGGCGATTGCCGGCGATTTTATGTCAGCCGCCTCTTTCCTAGGTATTTCCGCACTGGTGTATACCTCTGGCTATGACGGGCTGATTTACTCCATCGGCTTCCTGATCGGCTGGCCGATCATTTTGTTCCTGATTGCAGAACGCCTACGCAACCTGGGCCGTTATACCTTTGCTGACGTGGCTTCTTACCGACTGAAACAGAAACCGATCCGCACCCTCTCGGCCTGTGGCTCACTGGTGGTGGTCGCGCTGTACCTGATTGCTCAGATGGTAGGGGCCGGTAAGCTGATCCAGCTGCTGTTTGGCCTTAACTACCACGTGGCGGTCATCCTGGTCGGTATTTTGATGGTGCTGTACGTGCTGTTCGGCGGCATGCTGGCGACCACCTGGGTGCAGATTATCAAAGCCGTACTGCTGTTGGCCGGTGCCAGCTTTATGGCGCTGATGGTGATGAAATCGGTCAATTTTGACTTCAACACCCTGTTTGCCGAGGCCGTGAAGGTTCATCCAAAAGGCATCGCCATCATGAGCCCTGGCGGGCTGGTGTCCGATCCTATTTCCGCACTCTCACTGGGGCTGGCGCTGATGTTTGGTACCGCCGGTCTGCCGCACATTCTGATGCGCTTCTTTACCGTCAGTGACGCTAAAGAAGCCCGTAAGAGCGTGTTCTATGCCACCGGATTTATCGGTTACTTCTACATCCTGACCTTTATTATCGGCTTTGGCGCCATCCTGTTAGTCGGCCCTAATCCGGTATTCAAAGACGCCACCGGGGCACTATTGGGTGGCACCAACATGGCGGCGGTGCATTTGGCCAACGCGGTGGGCGGCAACTTCTTCCTCGGCTTTATCTCGGCGGTCGCCTTTGCCACCATTCTGGCAGTGGTTGCCGGCCTGACGCTGGCAGGGGCTTCTGCGGTATCTCATGATTTATACGCCAGCGTAATTAAAAACGGCAAGGCGACTGAGCGTGATGAACTGCGGGTTTCAAAGATTACCGTGGTGATCCTGGGGATCGTGGCTATTGCACTGGGGATTTTGTTCGAGAAACAGAATATCGCCTTTATGGTCGGGCTGGCCTTCTCGATTGCTGCCAGTTGTAACTTCCCGATTATCATTCTTTCGATGTACTGGTCGCGCCTGACCACTCGCGGCGCGATGATCGGCGGCTGGTTAGGTCTGCTGACGGCGGTGATCCTGATGATCCTCGGCCCAACCATCTGGGTCCAGATACTGGGACACGAGAAAGCCATTTATCCTTATGAATATCCGGCACTGTTCTCGATGCTGGTCGCCTTTATCGGCACCTGGCTGTTCTCGGTGACCGACAGCTCATTGGCCGGGCAGCAGGAGCGTGAACGCTTCCGTTTCCAATTTGTACGTTCACAAACCGGCCTGGGTATTTCCCAGGGCAGTTCACATTAACCATAAACCAGCGGGTTCAGCATGCTGAACCCGCTCTTATATCGCCGCCGAGCCTAAGCTATAGACTCTTGCCTGCCGGAGACTTTACTCTTCGCGTACCTTCAAGCCAATGGCCGCAACCCCCTGCTTAATCGCTTCATTTTGCATATACAACCGCCAAATGATGCCGGTACGATAGTTTTCGAGCATGACAATGCTAATCCCTTTTTCCAGCCCGTTAACTGATGACGAATACCAATATGGCGTAACATCCAGGTTATAACTGCCGTTAAATCCATATTTACCCCAGGTGTACGGATGGTTTCGGTAATAGTTTTGCATGGCTGCCAGCGACTCTTTTGGCGTGAACACCACGGCCCCTACCGCACCAGAGAGCACCATGGTGCCATCGGTATTCGCCGCAGTTGCCGGTGGTGCACCATAATTGCCATGGTAATTCCCATCCGGGCCATTGGCCGCCGACAGCCCCCATGAGTCAGGACCGAAGGTTTTGAAGTTATCCTGTTCATCAATGCTGTATTGGCGACTGATTTGCGAGTTCAGCACCCCGTCATCAAACCAGTCATCACCCAGTTTATCGACCTTGCCACGGAAATCGATCCAGGCATTCGAGAACTGATTGGTGAAACTGGACCCGAACCAAGTGTCAAGCACCGGTTTACTGCCACGATAGGAATGCTTGTCACGGCTAATGCTATAGAACATATCGCCGCTGACCGGATGCGTCGGGGAAGCCGCCGCCAGAACATACATGCTGGCTTGCTCGGCCGGGCCTGACCAGTGGTATTTCGTCTTAAACGCGCCACCTTTTTCTGGGTACCATGCCAAATAAAACTGATTGGTCTTAGCATCGCGGAACCATGGCCATTCGACCTTGTGATAAATTTGGTCCGCCATTTGTTTTACTTCACCGCCGAAGTATTCACCGGCAACAATCACCCCGTTCAGTGCCAGTGTAGTATCAATGGTCGAAAGTTCAGAAGTCCAGGTTCGTTTCCCAGTCAACTTATCCAGGAAGTGGTAGAAGAAGCCTTTATGCTGTTCGGCATGGTTCAACAGCATATTCAGCGTGCCCAAGGTGCGGGCAGCTCCTTCTTCTCTGGTGATCCAACCATTATCAATACCAATGGGGATCGCCGACAGGGCAAAACCGACCTGCGCCACGTTGCAAACCGGTGATTGCTTTGAATCACTCACCAATCCGTAACCAGGACTCGCAGGATCGCTATTCGCCATTTCCCAGAAGAAATTGAAACTTTTTCTGGCTTCCAGCTCAATCAACGCTGAATCACTAATCTCACGAACCGGCGGATTTTCCGTATCAAAAACCTGCAGTTCATAGATGGAAGGTAAATCGCTCGCCGCCGTAATATTTAGCCGAATTTGCGATGCTTTAATCCGTGGGAAATAAAGCTTGGCATCCGGGCCCAGCGTTGTTCCCTGATAAACCGGTAGCCATTGTCCGTTTTGTAAGACTTCAAAGGTAAAGGCGCTGACCCTGGACTCATACTCTTTAATCTGTACCAGATCGACATTAATCTCATCCCCAAAATCCACAGTAAGCCATGCGGGCAGCGGAAGGTTATGAGATGCCCAGCGACTCCCGCCATCACCATCAATGGCTTTATCCGCCGTATACTGTGCCTGCTTAAACCATACGCTGCTGGCACTGGCCTTGGCAGCGATATCCCACAGCAAGTTATAGCTTGGCCGCACCTCAAATTGGTGCTTCACTCCTTTGATGCCGTGAGGGTAGCGTTCCTGAATATAAAGTTGAGAATGTTCCAGCAATGGCGGTAGTTCAAGCTGGAAACGCCCATCCTCAGCCACCAAACCACTCAGCGATACCCCGCTGTCCGTGGTAATTTCAAGGGTGCTACCCGGCGTTGCCGCACCCTTCAACCAACGGCTCTTGTCGGTGATCCCCTGGTTATCCAGGGTGAAAGCCGCGACCACCGTCACTTCACAGTAGACGGAATAGGCACCATCAGCGCTGGTGACCGTTATTTTCGTCAGGCCGGGATGTAACGCCTTAATAAAGCAAGAGGCTTCATTGACTTGCAGGCTGGCGACTTCAGCATCCGTATTTGCCCAGTTTAGAGCCCCTGCGTTCACCGCCTTAATATTGGCGATTAAAGTAAAGCCTTTGCCGACTTCCAGTGTAACCCTCTCCTGATTTAGCGTAAGGCCTGCCGGGTCGTCTTGCGTCAGCGTCTGTTCTGCCAATTTCGGCAAGATCTCACGCCCTTGTTGAGTGGCTAGCATCGCATCTCTGATATGCAAACCCTGCTGGGGTGAGTGTCTGCGCGTTGTTAGGGTAAACAATATCTGCCCGGCAGGTAACGGTTGGTCAGCGATAAACACCAAACGCAACCTCTCTGCGGTGAGCTCCTGACGCAACAGAGTAATACTCGCCAACTCGGGAGTGACCTGCTCCACCAAGGCATTGTCCAACGCGATAGTCATATCACCAGCATAGAGATCGTTGCCGCGATGTTCTAACGCCAACTGGTAGCTGCCAACACTGTTCGAAGGCGTATTCACCACTTTAGTCATCACCCATTCAGGCAAACCGGCATCTGATAGCCCATCTTGCGCAACAAACATATTGCGTAAACCGGCCTCATTGCTGGTATCGGGAATATTCAAAGCATGGAGCACCATCCCTACAATATCTTTAGTGGATCCCCCAGAAACAATTTTCTCACCCACAGCGCCTCTGCCAACGGTTCGTCCGTTCGCCGCGATAAAAATGGTGCGTGCCATGGCGGAATTTTGCCCATGACCCAGGTTCTGAGTTTGAGTACCATCAACTTGTTCGGTGCCACCACCATGATCGGGCGAGACAATTATCAGGGTATCTTCACGTAAGCCCTGCCGATCCAACTCGCTGAGCAATGTTTCTATCCGTTTATCGGCAACGGCCAATGCCTGGTAGTATGCCGGGCCATAATAGCCACTCACATGCCCCGCCAGGTCGATCTCGCTCAGGTGCACCATCATGAATGCAGTATTTTTCAGCCTGCCGCTGGCGATATAGGCTACAGCCTTGCTCACAATCGCCTCGTCATAATCCTTGACGCATTCAACCCCTAACGAAGGTTCAATCAGGCTATTGGCAATAGCATCCCAGGAAACGTAGGCCGCAAGCTTACGGTTGGGCATCGCCTGGCGCAGCCGTTTAAACAAGGTCGGGTAGGGGCTATTTTCCGAATAATAACTCTCGGCAGCCACACCATTGGTGATCCCATGTTTATTGGTATCTACACCTGTAAGTATCGCACCCCAGTTTGGTGCAGAGTCGGATGGCATCACTGACTGTGCCGTATAGCTCACCGCCCCCTGTTCAATCATGCGTCGTAAACACGGAATATGTAATCGATCGCCGACCGTTTCTTTTTTTGCCTTAACTGAAGGCCAATAAGGGGCCTGCGGACTCACGCTGGCACCTGCACCGTCCATGCCAATAAATAACACGCGTTTGTAAGGCATAAATGCAATCTGTTCTGCAATACGGGTCTGCTGATCAGCGGGTGCCCCCATAATGTCAGACAATGTGATCACACCATCCTGATTACGATCCAGAGATAATGCCGTATTAATTGTCACGTGGTGAGTTTCTGCATTCAGAGAGTCAATCTGATATAAGCGACCATTTTCATAGAACTGACTATTCAATAAAGAGAATACACCATGACCCAATACGCCGGTGGTCTTGAAACGTAATTCCCCCATTTTCGTTTTTTGCCAGTCTAGAGGGTCATTATTATTAAATGTACGACCACCATAGCCGCTGATTTTCAAGATACCTCCGTCAGTAACCTGCACAGAGATATCTCTACCGATAGCTTCAATAAACTCAAATGATGAAGGATCATAATGAAGCTCGCTGGTGAACTCATCAATCACATTGACCATATTTTCGGTACGTAAATGCAGGTTTAATGTAAATGCAGATTCCGCTACCGTTTGTTCTGCCCCGACTAATGCCAGGCTGCCGTTAAATTTTTCTGTTAACGGTTTAACGACGAGATCACGGTATTCCTCGTAGAATGCCAGAGCCTCTTGTGCACTGACGACTCGATTGATAATCCACAGCTCATCGAGCTGCGTTTCGTTACTTAGACAATATTGCCCTTTCGCATCCGCACCAATAGTGACATCCAAGGCGGTAGTCGTATCACCCGTGGAGCGAATATCAACCTGTTGCTGCAGTACACCGTCTTTATAAAAACAAGCATTGCCGGCACGATCGTGACTCACCGTGATCTGGTGCCATCTGCCATCAGCCATATGGATCGGACGCTCCGCTGCAAGATCATAACGACCCGCATTGCTACCCTTCCAGTTCCAGCTTAAGGTATTTTCATGGATCCCCACCTGCCAGCCAGGGTTGTTACCAATTTTCCAGTCTTTATTCGCAATAATCGTTTGTTCTTTATTCAGCGTTGGGGAGTTGATCCAAAAACATAGGCTGAAATCACCGGCTAAATCGTTTTGTAATTCTGCATTGGGAATAGTAATGAAGGTTTCTCCGTCGAACAGAAACGCACTGTTGGCGAAGCTCGGCACATACGCCTCTTCAGCATGAGTTATCGCATGGTAGCTCTTATCGGTACTTTCGCTCAAAGTACCATCAAACGAGTAGTGAAGGGTTTTAAGAACAGGAACAAGCTGTTGACGATAGGCTTCGTACTCCTGTTGAACCTGCTGAGGGGAAATAATTGAGTTGGATATCTGAACTCGGTCAAGCAAAGCATTTTCCAGGCCGTACTTACCCAATCCATCGGCACCAATATTGAAATCCAAATGAGTATTGGTATGACCACTGCCGGCAATGGAGATGCGTTTTTGCTCTTGGCCATCGATATAGAAAATGGCGTCACCACGCCTATTATGCGTAATAGCAACATGGTGCCATTTAAAGTCGGCGATGGGAATGTCGCTAAAATCTAACCGGCCACCATAAATACCTTTCCAATTCCAACGCAGTTTTTCCCCACTAATACCTATGACCCAGCCAATATTCCCACCGGCACTCCAGTCTTTATTCGAAAATATTACACCCTCAGACTGTGCATTGGTCTTTATCCAGAAGGAGACACTGAAGTCGCCATCCAGTGCCGGGAACAATTCACTTTGTGGTAGCGTAATATAAGATTTCGCCAACTTAACTGCTTTGCCGTCAAAACCACGAACAAAGTTAATATCTCCGGTAGCCACACCATGATAGCCTTGGGCTGAACTGTCTTTCAAATCACCTTCAAAGTTCATCAATACTGCTAATGGTTTTTGCAGTTTATCTTTTAGGTCATAAAATCTTTGCTTAATTTCCTCGCGACTTAATAGCTTATCATAAATCTCAAACTCATCCAGATGACAACCATTCAAAGGATACTTACCCAGTGCATCAGCGCCAATCACCGTGGCATAGCCACTGTCAATATTGCCGGAGTTGGCAATGTTAATGGTATAAACTTCCTCTCCGTCCTTATAAAATACAGCGTCACCCTGACGATCAAACGTAGCGGCAACATGATGCCAGCGGTTGTCCGCTATTTTAATGTTTTGCTCAAACCCTAAATCCAGGCGTGAGCTGGATTCACCTTTCCAGTTACAGACCAAATAATCATTATTAATACCCAACAGCCAACCAATATTGGAGCCGTTACTCCAGTCTTTATTAGAGATAATTACGCCATTATTCGATGTGCCAGATTTAATCCAGAATGACAGGCTAAGATTACGATCTGTAGAAAATATAAAGTTTTCTTTTAATAAAGAAAGGGTATTTTTTTCGAAATATCCGTCATGATCAATATTATTTGGAGTGAGAATAATATCGCCTGTTATTTTTTCTATACTGTTATTTCCTGAAACATCTTTAACTTCTGTATTGAAGTCTATTCTTGCTAATAAAGTACCAGCGCTATCAGAATCATGAACTTCAACATTTATTTCTTTATATTTATTTTTCATATCATTTCACCTACATTTTGAATGGTTTTTAAAGCAGGCAAACCATAACATCAGTAAATGACGGCGAAAATGTATCCATATAGTGTGATAAATAACACAACAAATTAGGGCGCATTAATTCTTCGTGGGTAGGGATATTACGTTCATTGAAGAGTGATATAAAAATTGACTGGAATAGCGGCAAATACTTATAGCGCGCACAGCAAAATGTAGTGGTCAAGCAAAACTGGCCACGGCTTTAGAGTTTTTCCAGAACAATCGTTCTGATTCATTCGGCGTCAAACCACCATTATATTGATGAGGTC
>NZ_CAMISV010000022.1:0-43534 GCF_946227095.1 Serratia proteamaculans | reverse complement strand
CGTTAGCTCAGTTGGTAGAGCAGTTGACTTTTAATCAATTGGTCGCAGGTTCGAATCCCGCACGGCCCACCATTTCACAGAGTACCTCAGCACTTTTCCCAAACTTGAATATCGCATAACGCACGAACCGTGTGGGTGAGATCCTGCGTTCAGGTTCGAGCATCGCGCAGCGATACGACAACGCGCAGCGTTGCCCGTAGGGTGAGGCCAAAGGCCGAATCAATCCCGTACGGTATCCCGGTTTGCCTCCAGCATCTTCAATCCGTTTTATCCGTTTATCCCTTTTAGTACCCAGCATCCTCCCTTTCTTTGCCCTTTACCCTTCCAAATTTTTAATGAATTAAACATCTTCCGCGCAAATATAAAATATCAGCGGACTTTTCGCACAAATGCAGGTATTTTGTTTAGTATATAAAACGAAGGGGGTTGCGATGGGGTGATACCCGGGCAGCAGACACCCAGCCTAGCACAGAGATTGCAGCGATGAGTGAAATGTTTGATGTTAATGCGGCGGTGTACCCGTTCCCGCCCAAACCGGTGCCACTGGACGATGCGCAGAAGGCGTTTTATCGCGAGAAGATTAAAATCCTGCTCAAGCAGCGCAATGCGGTGATGGTGGCCCACTACTATACCGATCCGGAAATCCAGGCATTGGCGGAAGAAACCGGTGGCTGCGTGGCGGACTCGCTGGAGATGGCGCGCTTTGGCAGCAACCATCCGGCCTCGACCCTGTTGGTTGCCGGCGTGCGCTTTATGGGGGAAACCGCCAAGATCCTCAGCCCGGAAAAGCGGGTGTTGATGCCCACCTTGAACGCAGAGTGCTCGCTGGATCTCGGTTGCCCGGAAGAAGAATTCAATGCCTTTTGTGACAGCCACCCGGATCGTACCGTGGTGGTCTACGCTAATACCTCGGCGGCGGTAAAAGCGCGAGCGGACTGGGTGGTCACTTCCAGTATTGCCGTTGAACTGATTGAACACCTCGATAGCCTGGGTGAAAAAATCATCTGGGCGCCGGATCGTCATCTGGGTAATTATGTGAAAAAGCAGACCGGTGCCGACGTACTGTGCTGGCAGGGCGCCTGTATCGTCCATGACGAGTTTAAAACCCAGGCCCTGATGCGTATGAAGGCCTTATACCCGAACGCGGCGATACTGGTGCATCCAGAGTCACCACAGGCGGTGGTCGATCTGGCCGATGCGGTAGGTTCAACCAGCCAATTGATTCAGGCGGCGAAAACCCTGCCCAATCCGCAGCTGATTGTTGCCACCGATCGCGGTATTTTTTATAAGATGCAACAGGCCTGTCCGGACAAAGAGCTGTTCGAAGCGCCAACCGCCGGGGAAGGGGCCACCTGTCGTAGCTGTGCGCACTGCCCGTGGATGGCGATGAACGGCCTGAAGGCTATCGCCGACGGACTGGAACACGGCGGTGTACTGCATGAGATCCACGTTGCTGCTGCGCTGCGCCAGAAGGCGCTGATCCCGCTGAACCGGATGTTGGATTTTGCTGCTGAGTTAAAAATGCAGGTAAAAGGGAACGCTTAACCGTTTAATAAGGATGATAAAATGAGCTTTTTCAGTACCAGTAATATCCTGGTGCATATCCCGCTGGGAGCGGGGGGCTACGATCTGTCATGGATTGAGGCTATCGGCACCCTGTTTGGCCTGCTGTGCATCTGGTATGCCAGCAAAGAGAAAATTATCAATTACCTATTCGGCCTGATTAACGTCACGCTGTTTGCGGTAATTTTCTTCCAAATTCAGCTGTACGCCAGCCTGCTACTGCAGCTGTTTTTCTTCGTCGCCAATATTTACGGCTGGTATGCCTGGAGCCGTCAGACTCAGGATAATCAGGCCGAGCTGAAAATACGTTGGCTGTCGTTGCCGAAGGCGCTGAGCTGGGCGGCGGTGTGTGTGATTGGTATCGCCTTGATGACGTTTAACATCGACCGCGTGTTTGCCTGGTTGACGCAGGCGGCGGTGACGGTGATGCAGGGGCTGGGCCTGAGCGTGCAAATGCCGCAGCTGCAGCCGGATGCCTTCCCATTCTGGGATTCGACCATGATGGTGTTGTCGATCGTGGCGATGATCCTGATGACGCGCAAGTATGTGGAAAACTGGCTGTTGTGGGTGGTGATTGACGTGATCAGCGTGGCGATATTTGCCTACCAGGGCGTTTACGCCATGGCGCTGGAATACGTGATCCTGACGCTGATTGCGTTGAACGGCTCCTGGCTGTGGATCAAAAGTGCCGGCAACAATCAATCGCGGCCATTATCTTCCGCACCATAATAACGCTGGGGGCGCCGAATAAGGCGCCCCGGTTGATTCTAGTGATGATGCCCGACATGCGAATGTGAGTGGTCACTTGGCTCGGGTGCCCGGTTAATCCCGCAGTCGGGTGTGTCGCAGTGCTGATATTCCATCTGGATTGTCACGTGACCAATCCGATAGTGCTCCAGCAGATAGGCCTGAATGCGATGCAGCAGGCCATCGTGGTCGTTCGGCGGTATCACCTGCGCATGTAGCGTCATCAACTTCTGCTCACCAATCTGCCAGACATGGACGTGATGAATATTGCGCACTTCCGGAATGTTCAGGCACAGGTCTTTTTGCAGTTTATTGATGTCTACCTCCTGCGGCGTACCTTCCAGCAGTTCGTGGAAGCTCTCTTTCAGCAGTCGCCAGGCGCTGCGTATCACCAGACAGGACACTAGCACCGACAGTATCGGGTCGATTGGCGTCCAGCCGGTGGTCAGGATCACAATGGCGGCGGCGATGGCACCCACTGACCCCAGTAAATCCCCCAGCACATGCAATGCGGCAGCGCGCACATTGATATTCTTCTCTTCGGTACCTCGGTGCAGCAGCCAAAAGGCGAACAGGTTAGCCAGCAGCCCCGCTATGGCGATAATCAGCATTGGCGCACCCATCACCGGCTGTGGCTCGAAGAAACGCCGTATAGCCTCCCACAGGATGAATACCACGATCACCAACAGTGCCGCAGCGTTGAGGAAGGCTGCCAGGGTAGTCAGGCGCAGATAACCGAAGGTGTGACGCGCATTGGGCTTACGTTGCGAGAAGTGTACCGCCATCAGGGCCACCAGCAGTGCGGCAGCGTCGGTGAGCATATGGCCGGCATCCGCCAGCAGCGCCAGTGAACCTGAAATCAACCCGCCGGCCACTTCGGCGACCATAAAGACCGCAGTGACTAAAAAAGCGGTCAGTAGGCGTTTACTATTACTGTCTTTTGGCTGGTGTACGTGTGGAGCGTCCGACATTATTCATCCTTATCATCCATAGCAAAATACGTTTCGTCAGTGCTGACCAGATCGTTCAGTTCTATCAGAATCTGTGCCACTAACGCACTCAATTCATTATAGGCAGCCTGCATCAATGTTCCTTCACGGCCGTTGTCCCCCAGTTGTTGGCACAGGCTGGCCGCCGCCGGCAACTGCAGCATCAGCAGGCTGCCCTTGATTCGGTGGGCAGCCTGGCTCAAGGCTACCCCGTCCTGGTTCTGTGCCGCCTGTTCGAGCCGCTGCTGGTCTTGCCGCAGCGTCGTCAGCAGGGTTGTTGCCAGACGCTGGACCATCGCTCGGTCATTACCCGCCATATCGGCCAGGGTTTGCTGCAGGTCAGTAAGGACTAACTGCTGCTTCATCCCCTGTGGTTGCTGCGGTAGCGCCTGAGCGATGGCCGCCAGTGAAATGGGTTTGGTTAAAAAGCGGTCTATCGCCACTAATCCCGGCGGGATGCGGGTAAATTCCTGCACGTCTGCCGAGCAGAGGATAATCTGGCAGGCCGGACGCTGCTGACGTTGCTCGTCGCGGCGTATTAGCCTTGCCAGCGTCAGACCGTCCGGGCGTGGCATATTGTAATCGATAAACAGCAGGTCAAACGGCTGCCGACGGTGGGCCTTCAACAGCGCATAACCCTGTTCGAATAACCTCGGCTGCAGGCCGAAGTGCCGTAGTTGCCGCTCCATCAACAGCAGGTTGGTGGGGTGATCGTCGATCAGCGCCACGCGCAGGCTGGGCGGCGGTAGAATGAGTGGCGTGTCGGCCTGTTGAGTCATGGGATCGACCGCAACCTGGGTTACCGTCACGGACACTGTCACCTGGGTACCCAGGCCGGGTTGCGAGTGCAACTCAATGCGGCCGCCCATCTGTTCGATAATCTCTTTACAGATAGACAGCCCCAGCCCGGTACCCTGCACGGATACACGCTGTGCGCCGCGTGCGCGGTAGAACGGCTGGAACAGTTTATCGATCTCATCGGCGGCGATACCACAGCCGCTGTCGGCCACCGTCAGCCACAGCTCCCCCTGTGGTGGAGCCTGTTCGCGCCAGCCGATACTTACCTCAATAGTGCCGCGTGGTGTGAACTTAATGGCATTATTTATCAGGTTGTTAGCCACCTGAAGTAAACGCTCACCATCAATGAGGACTGCGGCAGGCAGGTTGTCGGCTGCACTGATGTTTAACGTCACCGGACGTTCGCCGATCAGCGGCTGATACAGGGCGCTGATGTGGGCTATCCAGGGCTGCAGTGCCACAGATTTGGGCACCAGCGTCAGTGAACCGGTTTCCAGCCGCGCGTGATCTTGCAAATCATTGAGCAGGTTGAGCAATGACGACGCCGAGCTGTAAATCACCGGCAGCCCCTCCGGCGTCGGCTGGCGTTTGAGTTCCAGTTCCAGCAGGCCGAGGATCGCGTGCATCGGTGTTCGCAGTTCATGGCTGACGGTGGCCAGAAACTTGCTCTTCATCCGATTTTCGGCTTCGGCATGTTGACGAGCATGTTCGATCACTTCGCGCTCACGTTTTTCCCGGCGTTGCAGGATAAAGCGCCGCAGGGTCAGCCCCAGCAGCAGCAGGATCGCCGCCGCCAACAGCGCCAGCAGCCAGGTGGTTTGCGGCTGCATGCGGTTTTCATTCACTGCATCAATCAGGTTGCTGCGATCGACAATCCATTCATCACGCAACGATTGCAGCGTTTCGGACGGGATCTGCATCAGATTTTTATCGAGAATAGCCAACAGCAACGGCTGATCCTGCCGCACGCCGAATGCTACCGGGTAGGCGATATTGTTGGCAGCGAACGCCAGCTTTATCGCACCGGAATAACGTGACAGGGCGACAAAATTTGCCGAGATCACGTTATCCACCAACGCATCCAACTGGCCGTTAGCCAGGGCGTCATACATGCTCTTGCTGTCAGCAAAACGGATCAACTCTTCGCTGGGGGGCACCAACTCCTGCGCCAAATCACCCTGCAGGACGCCGATGCGCTTACCGGCCAAATCGCTCCAGGTGGAAATGCCGTTGGCCTGCTGGCCCACATAAACCCCCCACAGCGAACGGTGGATCGGCATACTGGCGCTATAGCGTGCCTTAACACCGCGCGCTAACGGCAGGGCGGTGCGGAAGCTGGCCTGGCCGGATTGCACCAGTTGGTCGGCCTGCTCGGCGTTGCGCGCCCAAAGCGGCATAAAGCGCAGTCCGGTGTTCTGCGCGATGATATTCAGAATGTCGATCGCGTAACCGCGCGCCTGCCCGCCGGAACCACGATAGGCGAACGGAAAATTATTCTCGATGGCAGCGTAATAAACGGTGGGATGGGTTGCCACCCAGTTTTTTTCCATCTGGGTCAGATCGGCGTTGCCGGTGTCGAGATAGCTGGGGATCTTTTTACTCCAGCGGCTCTGAATGGCGTTCATAAACTCCATCGGCGTATCGGCGATGGCCAGGTTGAGGGTGTCGATCAGCGTCGGGTTGGCGGAAGCGAAGACGAATGACAGGTTCCCGAGGTTGACGGTACTTTCAATCTGATAAAGCTGGCCGAGCTGTAACTGGTCAATGATAAAACTGGCGCTGGCTTCGTCGGCAATAAAGTAGTCGCTGCTGCCGTTCAGCAAGGCGTACACCGCCTGCAGGTTGTTGTCATAACGCTGCACGTGAGAGGACACTGCTTTCAGCGCGTTACCGGCCTGCATATCGGTCAGGGTACTGATCGCCACCCGTGCGTTGGTGGAGTTGAGCATCACCTGGCGGTCATTACTGCGATCCCGCAGCACGCGCAGATTACTGACGTAATAAGGCTGAGAAATCTTCAGGCTGTGCAGCGCTTCATTTTGCGGAATGCCATACAGCAGATCGATAGTTCCGTCATGCAGTGCCTGCTCAAGCTGGGCCAGATCGGCAAAGCCGTATATCTGAAAGTGAATGCCGGTAACCTGCTGGACATAGCCGAGGTAGTCGGCGTTTAAACCGTACAGGTCGTCATCCACGATGATGTTATAGGGGCTGGTATTCTCACTGATGATGCCGACACGCAAGGTGGTATCGCGCCAGGGGTTTTTCTCGCTGGCGATCAGCATATCGAGCGGGATATTCAGGTTGCTGACCAACTGATAGCGTACCGGCTGTGCCGCCTGCGCAAGGTTACCGAGGCTCAGTAGCAGTGCTAACAGCAGCAGCGCGCCACGCATCATGGCGTCAGCTCTTTAAATACCGCCACCAGTTCCAGCAGGTTGCTGGCACCGGTCTTGCGCAGAATGTTCTTTTTGTGGGTGCTGACGGTTTTGTTACTGATGCTCAGCATCTCGGCAATTTGCAGGTTGGATAACCCTTTGCTGAGCAGCCCGAGAACCTGCAGTTCTTTTGGCGTCAGCAGCGAACCCTCTGCTGGCTGGGTATCTTCCGCCATCGCGGCGGCAGGGAAGCTCAACTCGCCACCCAGCACGGTTTCAATCGCCAGCACCAACTGTTCCAGTCGGCTGCCCTTGTGCACAAAGCCGTTGGCCCCGGCCACATAGGCCATACGGGCGTAAATCTCTTCTTCCTGGGCGGTATAAATCAGGATTGGTTGCTGTGGATAGTTGCGGCGAATTTTTTTCAGCAGTTGCAGGCCATCCACCTGCGGCAGACCGATATCGAGGATCACCAGTGCAAAGTCGGCTGCGGCCAACTGAGCCAGTGCCTGTTGGTCATCCTGTACCGCTTGCAGGCGGTAGGGGCGGGAGGATTTGATTAGCGCCGCTTCCAGTGCGACATGAACCACCGGGTGGTCATCAACTAATAACAATGAGGGCATGGCTTGGCTCGAGTTACGGATCCTGGCCGTTAGCATAACCAAAAAGGAGCCACTGCGCTCTCCCGATGAAACAGCACAATCTACTGTTAATTCGGACGTTCATTCTGCAGGCGGCAAAGGTGATTTACAGCGTTACCCTCACAGGCTAAATTGGTGGGATCTACGCTCTGCGAAATACCGCCTCTCGATACCGAATGGAAAAGTTATGAATTACCTAAATGACGATTTACGCATTAAAGAAATTAAGGAACTCCTGCCACCGGTGGCCCTGTTAGAAAAGTTTCCGGCCACTGAACGTGCAGCAGAGACGGTGTCACAGGCACGCAATGCTATTCATCAGATCCTTCGCGGCAGTGACGATCGCCTGCTGGTGGTGATCGGCCCTTGCTCGATCCACGACACCAAAGCTGCCAAAGAATACGCCGGCCGTCTGCTGGCGCTGCGCCAGGAACTGAGCGGCGAGCTGGAAGTGGTGATGCGCGTTTATTTTGAAAAACCACGTACCACCGTGGGCTGGAAAGGCTTGATTAACGATCCGCAGATGGATAACAGCTTCCAGATCAACGACGGTCTGCGTCTGGCACGTAAGCTACTGCTGGATATCAACGATTCCGGCCTGCCGGCTGCCGGCGAATTCCTCGACATGATCACCCCGCAGTATCTGGCGGATCTGATGAGTTGGGGCGCGATCGGCGCACGTACTACAGAATCCCAGGTGCATCGCGAACTGTCTTCCGGCCTGTCTTGCCCGGTCGGCTTCAAGAACGGCACCGACGGCACCATCAAGGTGGCGATTGACGCCATCAATGCCGCCAGCGCACCGCACTGTTTCCTGTCGGTGACCAAATGGGGCCATTCGGCGATCGTTAACACCAGCGGCAACGGCGACTGTCACATTATTCTGCGTGGCGGCAAAGAGCCGAACTACAGCGCAGCGCACGTGAAAGAAGTCAAAGAAGGCCTGGTCAAAGCGGGTCTGCCTGCACAGGTGATGATCGATTTCAGCCACGCCAACAGCAGCAAGCAGTTCAAGAAGCAGTTGGAAGTGAACGCAGACGTCTGCCAACAGATTGCCGGCGGTGATAAGGCGATTATGGGCGTGATGATCGAAAGCCATTTGGTGGAAGGCAACCAGAATCTGGAAAGCGGCGAACCGCTGGTTTACGGCAAGAGCGTCACCGACGCCTGCATTGGTTGGGCAGATACCGAAACAGTTCTGCGGGAACTGGCAGTAGCAGTGAAAGCACGCCGCGTTAAATAAAGCCCCGTTTTGCGCCATAAAAAAAAGCCCCCGGCCAAAACCGGGGGCTTTTTAGATCAACGGGCGAAAATTACTTCGCTTTACCCTGGTTTGCCACGGCGGCCGCTTTAGCAGCGATCTCGTCGGCATTGCCCAGATAGTAACGTTTGATTGGTTTGAAGTTCTCGTCAAACTCATACACCAACGGCACGCCGGTTGGGATGTTCAGTTCGAGGATCTCATCTTCGCTCAGGTTATCCAGGTATTTCACCAGCGCACGCAGGGAGTTGCCGTGTGCAGCAACGATAACGCGCTCGCCGCTTTTGATACGTGGCAGGATTTCTTCGTCCCAGTAAGGGATAACGCGATCGATGGTCAGCGCCAGGCTTTCGGTCAGCGGCAGCTCTTGCTCGGTCAGCGCGGAGTAACGCGGGTCGTGGCCCGGGTAGCGTTCGTCATCTTTGGTCAGCTCTGGTGGAGTAACGGCAAAGCCGCGACGCCATTGCTTAACTTGCTCATCACCGTATTTTTCTGCGGTTTCAGCTTTGTTCAGACCCTGCAACGCGCCGTAATGACGTTCGTTCAGTTTCCAGGATTTTTCAGTCGGCAGCCAAGCCTGATCCAGTTCGTCCAGAATGTTCCACAGGGTGTGGATAGCGCGCTTGAGTACGGAAGTGTAAGCAAAGTCAAAAGCGAAACCTTCGTTTTTCAACAGTTCGCCTGCAGCTTTCGCTTCGGTGCGGCCTTTATCGGACAAATCAACATCATACCAACCGGTGAAGCGGTTTTCGTTGTTCCACTGGCTTTCGCCGTGACGCACCAGAACCAGCTTAGTTACAGCCATAGCTTAACTCCTTAATAATCTGACATTTCAATGATAACGAAAATCATTATATTGCCGCGGCCAGTGGCTCGGCAATCGATAGTGTTTAACCATAGCCAATTTCTTGCCGCAAAGTAAGTGCTGAACTGAGGAAAAGCTGAATCGATCAGGCGGGCGCAGGCAGGGAGTGCGGCACGGTGAAAGGGGATCCCGCCGTGCCGCTGAATGAGGACAATCAGGCTGATTTTTTCAGGCAATTGCTCATAAAGGTTTTACGTTCGTCGCCTTTCAGGCTTTTGGTCTTGGCGTCGGCGTTACAGGTTTTCATTTTCTGCTGCTGCGGAGTCAGGGTTTTCGTCGCAGTGGCTCCCTCAGATTTCAGGCAGGTGCTCATAAAGGTGGAGCGATCCGCGCCTTTCAGCGTTTTGCTGGATGCCTGTTGATTACAATCGGTCATGCGTTTTTGCTGTGCAGCCTGCGCCGGTGAGGGTGTTTTTGCTGCAGTTTCGGCAGCCATCAGGTTGGTGCTCAGCAGTAAACCCGCCAGTAATGGAAGTGCAGTAATCAGACGCATAGGTGTTCCTTCAGCTATTGACCGGCCGGGGTGGCCGAAAATTGTGACTTTGCACAAGGTGTTGTGCTTATCACCGTAGCCTGATTCTAGTGCCCGCTTTGGAATAAGGAAAGGCAGCGGCCTGCGGGGCAGAGAAGTAAAAAGGTAAGCATTTATAACAAACGGCCCCTTGCCGCATGGCAAGGGGCATGGCGGGTCAGATAGGATAAAACTGATAATGCGTGGCGCTGAGATAGTGCTGCCCCGGCTGCAACCAACAGTCGGGCTGCGGCCATTGTGGGTGGTTAGGGCTGTCGGGCAAAAACTCGCTTTCCAGCGCCACCCCGGCGTAATTGGCATAGCTGCCGCCGTCACGCGCCGGAGTGCCGCCCAGATAATTGCCGCTGTAGAGTTGCAACGCCGGTGCGCTGGTGAACACGCTCATTTGCACCTGGCCATCGGCCGACCACAGGTGGGCCGCCGGGCAATCCAGTGCGCCGCAGGTGCGGTGCAGTAAAAAGGCATGATCGTAGCCTTTTACCCGTTGCTGATCGCGGTCGCTTAAAAAATCCTGCAGCAGGGTTTTCGGGCGACGAAAGTCCATGCCGCTGCCTTCCACCGGGGTAAGATCCGCGCTGGGGATACCCTCGCTGTCGACCGGCAGATAGCGGTCGGCAAACAGTTGCAGCCGTTGGCGACGGGCATCGGTGCCGGCACCGTCCAGATTGAAGTAGGCGTGGTTGGTCAAATTGACCGGGCAAGCACTGTCGGTCTGCGCCTGATAACTGATTTCCAGCCGATTATCGGCGGTGAGCTGATAGTTGACCTGCACGTCGAGGTTACCGGGAAACCCCTGGTCACCGTCTGGCGAATGCAGCGCGTAGCTCACCTGCTGTTCATCTTGCTGGATAATCTGCCAGCGACGGCTGTTGAAGCCTTCCGGCCCGCCGTGCAACTGATGTTCCCCTTGATTGGCTACCAGCGGATGCGGTTTGCCATCCATCAAGAGGCTGGCGTGAGCAATACGGTTGGCATAGCGGCCAACGGTAGCCCCCAGATAGGCCGCCTGCTGCAAGTAGTCCGCCGGTGTTTGGCAGCCCAGCAGCAGCTCACGGGTTTTGCCTGATTTCAGCGGCAGCACGGCGGAAAGCCAGGTCGCGCCCCAATCCATCAGCGTGACCGTCATCCCACCGGCGTTTTTTAACTGGGTTAACTGATAGGGCTGCCCGTCCGGGGCCAGCTCCGGGCTGTCGTTCAGCATATCCCGGCCCCCTCTGAAGCTTTACAGACGTAGAAAGTTTCTTTCAACCCGTTGGTCTGTAACGGGTATTCACGTGCCACGGCTTCGCGAACCGGCTCCACCAGTGCCAGTGGCATCAGGGCAACAATACAGCCGCCGAAGCCACCGCCGGTCATGCGCACACCGCCGCGATCGCCGATAACGGTTTTGACAATCTCCACCAACCGGTCAATCGGTGGCACGGTAATTTCAAAATCATCGCGCATTGAGGCGTGTGACTCTGCCATCAATTTACCCATCAGTTTCATATCACCGGCGGCAAGCGCATCGGCAGCGGCCAGGGTTCGATCGTTCTCGCTGATCACATGACGCGCTCGTTTGGCGACGATCGGATCCAATTCATGCTGGATCGGGAAAAACAGATCCGGGCTGACGTCGCGTAGCGCCTTGACGCCGAAGAAGCGCGCGGCTTCTTCACATTGCTTGCGGCGGGTGTTGTATTCGCTGTCCACCAATCCACGCTTCACGTTGGAATTGATGATCACCACGGCAATATCTTCCGGCACCGACACCGCCCGGGTCTCCAGTGAGCGGCAATCGATCAGCAAGGCATGGTCGCGTTCACCGAGGGCGGAAATCAGTTGATCCATAATCCCGCAATTACAGCCGACGAACTGGTTCTCGGCTTCCTGACCGTTCAACGCCAGCGCTACGCCATCCAGCGGCAAGGCATACAGCGCCTGCATGGCCTGACCCACGGCGACTTCCAGTGAGGCGGATGAACTGAGACCGGCGCCCTGCGGCACGTTACCGGAAATCACCAGGTCCGCGCCGCCAAAATCGGCGTTACGCTGCTGCAGGTGTTTGATCACGCCGCGCACATAATCGGACCAACGTTGGTTCGGGTGGCTGACGATCGGGCTGTCGAGCGAGAATTGATCCTGCTGACCTTGGTAATCGGCGGCGATCACCCGGATCTGACGATCGTCGCGCTTGGCGCAGGCGATCACCGTCTGGTAGTCAATGGCACACGGCAGCACAAACCCGTCGTTATAGTCGGTGTGTTCGCCAATCAAATTTACCCGGCCCGGGGCCTGAATAGTCAGTGCGGGCGCGTAGCCAAAACGTTCGGTAAAAAGGGTGTGGGTAAGATTTTTCAAACTCATTTTTTGGCTCCGGCTTCACGGTAATGAACATCGCTAACGGCGCGCAGACGTTCTGCGGCCTGTTCTGCAGTCAGGTCACGCTGGGTTTCCGCCAGCAACTCATAACCCACCATAAATTTACGCACCGTGGCGGAACGCAGCAGTGGTGGATAGAAATGGGCATGCAGCTGCCAGTGGCGATTATCCGCCTCATTGAACGGCGCACCGTGCCAACCCATGGAGTAGGGGAAGGAACATTGGAAAAGGTTGTCGTAACGGCTGGTGAGCTTTTTCAGCGCCAGGGCCAAATCGCTGCTCTGAGCGGCGTTAAGATCGGTAATGCGTTGCACTGCGGTTTTCGGCAGCAACAGCGTTTCAAACGGCCAGGCAGCCCAGTATGGCACTACCGCCAGCCAGTGCTCGGTTTCAACGACGGTGCGGCTGCTGTCGGCCAATTCGCGCTGTACGTAGTCCAGCAGCATCGGGGATGAGTGCTGCTGGAAATATTCACGCTGCAGGCGATCCTCATGCTCAACTTCGTTCGGCAGAAAACTGTTGGCCCAAACCTGTCCGTGCGGATGCGGGTTGGAGCAGCCCATCGCCGCGCCTTTATTTTCAAATACCTGAACCCACGGATAACTGCGCCCCAGATCGGCGGTCTGCTCCTGCCAGGCGGCAATCACGCTTTCCAGTGCCGGCAACGTTAGCTCCGGCAGGGTTTTACTGTGATCGGGGGAGAAGCAAATCACCCGGCTGGTGCCGCGCGCACTCTGGCAACGCATTAATGGATCCTGGCTTTCCGGTGCCAGCGGGGTGTCCGTCATCAGCGCGGCAAAGTCATTGGTGAACACATAGGTGTTCTGATAGTCCGGGTTTTTATCGCCGGTGACGCGGGTATTCCCCGGGCAGAGGAAGCAGTCCGGATCATGCTGCGGCAGCGCTTCAGGCTGTGCGGATTCCTGCTGTCCTTGCCACGGTCGTTTGGCGCGGTGCGGTGATACCAATACCCATTGGCCGGTCAGCGGGTTGTAGCGGCGATGGGGATGATCGATGGGATTAAAATCCGTCATGACGGTTCCTTTTTCTGGGTCGTTGCGGTCGTGTGTAATCGCTTTCATTTGCCGCTAGCGTACCTTTGACTCATGTAAATGGATAACTATGGCCAAAAATATAGCATGTCATCCAGAGTGAAAAGGTGATCCAGAGCGAATAATGGAATCGTTTACACGGCATGGAACAACCAGGAGTACCGTTAATACAGCAGGAACACTAAGGGTGGGAAATAACCGTCAGAAGGAAGTGATAGCGTTTTCACTACCAAGCCGGCAGGTAGATACCTGCCGGCTCAGAAGATCAGGAGTGCTGGTACAGCGGGTAGGTGAACAGCAGCAGATGGGTCAGATTAAGCCCGAAATGGAACAGGATGGGCACCCAAAGACGGCCGCTCCACATCCACGCCAGACCGTAAATCACCCCGGCTAGCGTGGCGAAAGCCACCATCAGCATACCGCCGGCCAGGTGTGCAGCACCAAAGATCAGCGCGGCGATAATCAATGCCGGCCAGGCGCCCAGCCATTGGCTGAGACGTTGCTGCAGATAACCCCGGAACAAGGCCTCTTCGGCCATACAGACAAAGAACAGATTGGCCATGATAAACAGCATGATCCACCAGGGGGTATGCAGTTCAATCTTCAGGCCGCCGAGCGCCACCGCCAGTAACAGCAAGGCCGGGACGCTGATAATCAGCGCGATCCAGGCGGGTGTACCAACGTTTTTATCCGGTTTATTGAGTTTAAATAACGTTGGCAGACAGGCAAACAGCAGGAAGGGCACCAGCGCCTTATCGAAATTATAATACATGGTGAACGGCGCACTTAATGGGCCAGCTTTATCACCATCCACAACTTTGAGATTGTTAATGCCGGGGATCAAATGCAAAAACAGCGCAAGGGAACTGGCAACCAGTAAAACTTCCAGCAGCAAGGCCAGTGGACGTTTGTCACGATAGTAATGCCGCAATCCCGCGAGGGCGGCAATCGCCAATAAACACGCCAGGCTGAGCGGAGTCAGTACCCCGTGGTACATCCCCATTCCTGCCGATGCGGCCAAAATCAACCAGGCAATAAGCCGGTTAAATGGCAAAAAGAATAACGCCGTAGCCAGTACGCCCCACATAACTATGTCCCTTTAAAATATGCACACGGTACCCATTACCGAAGGCAATCATTGCTTTATCGGTGTGCGAAAGATCGGTGAATTGGGCACTATGCCGGATAGTAGCACAGTGAAATGACAGTAAAGGTCGGTGCAGTGGGTAAATAGTGCTTTCAGCCCTTCATCCAGGCCGCTGAACGGGTGATTTCCGCCAGATTCTGCAGAATATCCAGGCTTTGCTGGTGAATCTCCAGGGTCGGTGCGGCGCACAGATCCTGTAATACCGTGACCTGGAAACCGGCATCGTGCGCCTGTCTGGCTGTGCTCTCAATCGCCAGCGGGGTGCTGACGCCGCCCAGCAACAAATGGTGGCAACGATGCTGCTGCAGCCAGGCTAACAAATTGTTACCGGCAAAGGCACAAACTCCATTCTTTTCGAACTGAAAATCCGCCGGCAAGACCTGTAAATCCTTATCCCACTGACAACCGGGACTGCTTAAACGCAGCGCACCAATCTGTTTCAGGTGGTTGAAGAGCGGAGAGTGGGCGGGAATATCGTGGTAGTCGTCGGCAAAACCGACGCGTACCCAAATCACCGGAATTTTGCGTACCCGGGCGTAAGCCGCGGCGGCATTGGTGTTGGCGATCAGATTTTGCGCTATCACCTGTTCACGGCAATGATTTGCACGCCCTTTGGGGCCAATCAAATCGTCGATAAGATCGATAATAATCAGTGCGGCGGACATAGTGTCTCCAGAAACGAATCCTTTACCCCTTATGATAAAAGGCCAAATGTGATGTGTTACCGAGGAAGTGTTGCCGGATATGTCATCGGATGAGTGGCGGGGCCACCCATCCGCGGGATTAGCGACGTTTTTAGACCAGCGTATCGAGCTGATAACGGTAGCCGTCGCCCTCAGGGACAAAGCTCAGGCGGTGGGTAATACTCTGCGGGGCGTCTTCCGCATGGTGCGAAACAAACAGCAACTGGGTTGTACCCTGGCCGATCAACACGTCGACAAAGCGGCGCACCAGTTGGCGATTGAGCGGATCCAGCCCCTGCAACGGTTCGTCGAGGATCAGCAATGCCGGGTGCTTGACCAGTGCACGGGCAATCAATGCCAGCCGTTGCTGGCCCCAGGACAGGCTGTGAAACGGTGCCTCGCTGTTTGAACCACCCAGCCCCAGCAGTGCCAACCATTGGTCGGCCAATTGCCGCTGGCGATCGGATACTGCCTGATAAATGCCGATCGAGTCGAAGAAGCCGGAAAGGATGACCGTGCGTACGCTGGCGCTGACACGGTAGTCCAGGTGCAGGCTGCTACTGACGTAGCCGATATGGCGTTTGATATCCCAGATGGTTTCCCCGCTGCCACGGCGGCGGCCGAACAGGGTGAGATCGTTACTGTACCCCTGAGGATGATCGCCGGTGATCAGGCTGAGCAGGGTGGATTTACCGGCACCGTTCGGGCCGACGATTTGCCAGTGCTCACCGGGATTAACCTGCCAGTCGAGATGATTGAGGATCGGCCGATCGTTATAACTGACCACCCCATCGCGCAGGATAATCAGTGGCTGGTCTGCCGGTAGCGTGGTTTTTTGCGCCGGGTCTTCGGTTTCCGGCAGCGACAGGCCATCCAGATTTTCACTGTGCGCCAGTTGTGCCACCAGCGCGTCCGCCATCACTTGCTGCCGCGTTCCCTGGCTGGCCAGCGTGCAGTCTGCCAACACGCCCACCTGACGGATAAAGTTCGGCACTTCGTCAAACCGGTTGAGGACCAGTACCAGGGTATAGCCATGTCCAGAGAGGTTGCTCAGCAGCGCAGCCAATTGCGCGCGTGAATTGACGTCCAGTCCATCAAAAGGCTCATCGAGGATCAGCAAGTCGGGTTGCGGCATCAGCGCCCGGCACAGCAGGGTTTTACGTGTTTCGCCGGTAGAAAGGTATTTGAAACGACGTGACAGCAGCGGAGTAATACCGAATTGCTCTGCCAGTTGCGCGCAGCGGGCGGGGTCCCTGACTTCTTCCTGAATGATTTCGGCTACCGTGCGGCCGGTGTCTTCTTCGCCCGGGCTGAGCAGGTCGGTATTGTTGCGTTGCCATTCGTCGCTGACCAGTTTTTGCAACTGTTCGAAAGAGATACGCACCGCATGGCTGAAATCGCTGCGACGCTCGCCGCTCAACAGCACCAGTTCATCGGCCAGTGCCCGTGCCAGCGCAGATTTGCCGCTGCCGTTAGCGCCGACAAAAGCCCAACTGTCGCCGGCCTGAATATCCAGCGCATCCAGCGTCAGGGTACGGGTATCGCTTAAGCGAAATGAACCTTGCGAAATGTGCAACGACGACATCACCTGTTCCTTTTTATGCAATTATTTTGTTTAGAAATAGGCGCATTGCGGGGGGATGTCAATCGGCAAAAATGCAACGTAACGTTGCGTTTAACACAACGTGGCGACAATCACCCGGTCGGCGTTAAACATGGCGTACACCGCGCTGCCGGGGCGCAGTTTCAGTTGCTGCAACTCCGGATTGGCCACGGTGGCGCACAGGGTTTCGCCCCCGGTCAGTGTGACCAGCACTTCGCTGTGATCGGCACCTGGCTGGATGCTGGCCACCACACCGGCCAGCGAGTTATCCGCAGCCCCGGCCAAAGACGGGTCGGTATTCAGCTTCACCCAGGGCGCTTTAATCAATGCCAGCACTTCCTTGCCGGGCGAGAGCTGCAGCCGATCGGCACTCTGTTGGGTCAGGGCCGCACTGAGACGGGTTTTGCCGTCGTTAAGTAAAATATCCAGGTGTTGCTGCACCTGCTGGTGATCGCGTTCGATCACGGTGCCGAAGAACTGGTTACGGGCACTGGTTTGCAGCGAAAAGCGGGAGATGGCCGCCAGCAGGCTGTCGAGCGGCAGGTTGTCCTGTTGCAACACGTCGAAGGCTTTTTGCTGGATTTGCCCCAGCAGATCGTAAAGCTGGATCAGCCGCTCACCGTAGTGGGTCACCTGAGCACCGCCACCGCCTTTGCCACCGGTGGCGCGTTCCACCACCGTTTGCTCCGCCAACTGGTTCATTTCGTTAATCGCATCCCAGGCGCTCTTATAGCTGATGCCTGCCAGTTTGGCCCCCTGACTGATGGAGCCGGTGTGCCGGACCTGTTTAAGCAGCGCGATGCGGCGTGGATCGGCGAACAGTTTTTGCTGGAGTTTTAAGGTGAGAAGGATTTCGGCCTGCATAACGCGTCCTGTCGGCTGCAAAAGCCTTATTGTCGCTGATTTGCGGGCAAAGCGCCAAATGATGCGTCGCCAACCGTGATGGGCGCGGTGACACAGGGATAATAAAAACTGGCCCTGTCTGATGGTATGTTATAACATAACAAAAAATATAATAACGGTCTTCGGCCGTACCGGGTTTTTATTTCACCACAGGGATGCTGTAAATGAGTGCTGCACGTCGGCGTTTCGTCACGCCCAAAAAACCACCTTATTATCTGGCCACGGCTTTGTTTTTCAGCCTGTCGGGTACCGTACAGGCCGCCGCGGACTGCAATAAAACCGAAAGCTCACCGCGCTGTGAAGACAGCATGACCGTTGAAGCATCAGCCCAGGCGCAAAGCCCCTATGGCGGGTTAAATACCGTTACCCAGACGGCTTCACGCCTGGGCCTGACTAGCCAGGAAACGCCGCGCAGTGTCGATGTTATCAGTCAGCAGGCTATTGAGCAGCGTGGCGATCGGACGCTGGCAGAGGTGGTTGAACACGCGCCCGGTATGTCAGGCGTGGCCTCGCCGACGCTCAGCAATAACTTTTCGCTCCGCGGTTTCCGGCCGGTATCCTGGCTGTATAACGGTGTCGAAACTCCCGGCAGTACCCTCCAGTTAGCGGACCCTTCCCACTACGGCAGCGTAGAAGTTCTGCGCGGCCCCGGCTCGGTGTTGAATGGTCTGAGCGCCGCCGGTGGCAGCGTCAATCTGATCTCGCGCCAGCCGACCTTCAGCCGCCAGCCCGTTGAGCTCGACTACGGGCTGTCGAGTTATAACAGCCAGCGCCTGCATCTCGGTTCCGGGGGAACGTTGTTGGATGACGTGGCGGCGTATCGGCTGGACGTCAGCGGCAGCGACAGCGGCACCAACGTGCAATATGAGCGTGACAAACAGAAACGGGTGTCGGGCTCCTTGCTATTTAAGCTGACAGAGAATGCTCTGCTGACGTTGAGCCTGGATCGTATGCTTAACCGCACCACCAATCCTTACTACGGCACGCCGCTGGTGGAAGGGCAGATTGCCCGCGAACTGCGCGATATTAACTACAACAACCTGACCGACAGCCGGATCCAGAGCAATGCGACCTCGTTCCAGGCCAGTCTGGACTGGTTCACCACGCCGGAAATCGAGCTGCATAACCAGTTTTACTACTACAGCGGCTTTCGCGAGTGGCGTAATGTAGAACGCTTTCGTACCTCGGCGGCGACTCAGCCCGGTTACGTCAACCGTGATTCTTTCGGTGCGCTGGCCCATGACGACAGTCTGATCGGTAACCGCAGTTCACTGGTGTTCGATCGGCCACTGGGCGGTTTTGACAACCGGCTGGTGATGGGTGTTGATGTGAGCAAACGGCGCTTTCAGTACTACTCCAACGGCTTTCCCGGCTCTGAAGATGTGCCACTGCGGGCACCGGTCAGAGAAGATTTTTCACAGGGAACGGACCGTCAGCGCACCCCGGTTCGCCACGTCACGCAAAACCAGTACGCCGGATTTCTCGAAGACCGTTTCAACCTGACCGACCGCTTAACCCTGCTGGGGCAGTTACGGTACAACCATATGCAGATGGATTGGCATTTCCAGAGTCCGCAAGAGGAAACCCATCAGCACACCTACGTCTTTAGCATCTGGAGCCTGGGCCCCAGCTATGCGTTAACTGACAATCTTAATATCTATGCCAACTTCACCACCGGCCAGGAGCCTGGCAACGATCTGTTCTTTTTAAGCCCGGCGCAAACCGGCTTGCCGCTCACCCGGGCGCGCCAGTGGGAAATCGGTGCCAAGGGGCAGTTTTGGGATAGCAAGGGCGAAGCCACGTTGGCGCTGTACGAACTGCGCAAGGACAACCTGTTCGTGCCGAATGCGCAACAGCCGGATACGCTGAATGCGGTCGGGCGGCAAACTTCGCGTGGCGTAGAGTTAAGCCTGATGCTGCGTCCCAGCTGGCAATGGGAGCTGGCTGCCAACGCGGCCTATACTCACGCCCGCTATGATGAATATCGCGGTGGTAGCCCGTTGCGCAGTTATAACGGCAATCGCCCGGCTTACATCCCCGACTGGACCGCCAACCTCACAGCACGTTACAAGCCGACTCAGCAACTGGGGCTCACGTCATCGCTGCGCTACGTGGGCAGCAGTTATAACGACGATGCCAACCAACGCAAAATGCCGGCCTATACCACGCTCGATCTGGCGGCAGACTATCAGCTCACGCCGGTGGTCGACGTGGGGGTACGCATTAGAAACGCCACCAATCAACTGTATGCCTACCAGCGAACCTACCCGGATCAGGTGCTGATTGCGCCGTCGCGAACTTATGAAAGCTTTATTTCGGTGAGGTTCTGATAGCGTCATGCAGCCGATAATTCGCCTGTTGCTCGCGCTGGGGCTGCTGTTGAGTACGTTGGTGCAGGCCGGGCCTGTTGCGCTCAACAACTGTGGCCAACAGTACCGTTACCCGGTGGTGCCGGAACGCGTGCTGGTGTACGCCAACCCCGCGCTGGAAAACCTGCTGGCACTGGGGTTGGCTCAGCGCATTGTCGGGATTATTGGCTATGACTATGCGCGGGATACGGCTCCTTCTCCGGCGCCTGCCAGATGGGGCAAGGTACTGAGCCAACTGTCGGCCACTGCGCCACCGGCGGGGGAATCTTTGCTGCTGTTGAACCCGGATTTTATCTATTCGGCCAGCTATTACTGGTTCAACAGCCCGGAAACAGCCAATCGCGACCGGCTGGCAGAGTGGGGGATCGCCACCTATCTCTCGCCCAATGTCTGCGGAGGTCAGCAAAGCGCGGCCAGCTCATCGGCCAGCTTTGACGGCATTTTTGCCGAACTGCGGGATATCGCCCGCATTTTTGCTGTTTCCCGCGACGCCGAAACCTTAATTCAGCATCTGCAAACTCAGCTGCGTGATCTGGGGCTGCAGGCGGCAGCGCTCCCTCATCGACGGATACTCTGGTGGTATGCCGGCACCCAAACCCCTTATGTGGCTGGCTGCTGCGGCGCACCGGCACTGCTAACCCGGCAGGTCGGCAGCGAAAATCTGTTTGGCGATCTGCCCGAACTTTGGCCCACCGTCTCCTGGGAAACTATCGCCGCCCGCGATCCCGATCTGATCGTACTTGGCGATCTGCCCCGTGGCGGCCTTGGCGATAGCGCCAAAGATAAAATCCATTTTTTAGAGCACCACCCCCTGACCGCCAGCCTGCGTGCCGTGCGGCAAAAACGCTATGTGATTTTGCCCGGCTATGACCTGGATCCTTCGGTCCGCACGGTTGCGGCTTTGCACCGCTTAATAACGGGCCTGCAGCAGCAGGCCTTACGCTTAGCCACATCCAATAAGGAACCCTGATATGTCCTCGTTTTCATTCTCTTCACTGCTGGCCTCGTGGGATCAACAACAGAGCGCTTACATCGCCGAGCGGGAAGCACGTTTTAATGCCCAGCTGGACGTGCTGGAGCTCTCGGTGGGCCAGGATTTTCAGGTGCTGGATCTGGCCTGTGGCCCAGGATCGCTTAGCCTGCGCATTCTTCAGCGCTTTCCTCGAGCCAGGGTGACGGCGGTGGATCTCGATCCGTTATTACTGGCTATTGCCCGTGGGGCATTGGCGACATACGGCGATCGGATCCGCATCATTCAGGCCGATCTTGCCGATCCGGAGTGTTTTGCATCTCTCGATGGCCTGGCACCGCAGGCGGTGGTTTCCAGCACTGCGCTGCACTGGCTGATGCCGGAGCATCAGGGGGTTTTGTACCGCAATATCGCGGGACTGTTGCCTGACGGTGGCGTTTTTCTGAACGCCGATCATCAGCGCTTTGATCATCGGCACCCGCGGGTTAAAGCGCTGGCCGAACAGCATGATGAACAGACGCAACAACAGGCCTGGCAGGACGGCGTTGAGGATTGGGATCGGTGGTTTGCCAAAGTGCAGGAGCTGCCGGAACTGGCGCAATATCGACAAGCGCGCGAAAGCCTGTTTGCCGGGCGGCCGGTTCCCCCGGCGACCGCGCTGGACTTTCAGGTTGCCAGCCTGAGGCAGGCGGGTTTCACCGAGGCTGGGCCTGTCTGGCAGTTGCTGGATGACTACGTGATTGCAGGCTGGAAATAGCATGGACGGGTCTGTACGCCGCCGTTTCACTCTGCTGCCGGGGCGCTCAGGGGGCTGGTTGTTAATACTGGCTCTGGCGTTGCCGCTGTTTTTGCTGGGCGCTTCGCTGTACGGACCGGCACCGATATCGCTGTATGACGCATGGCAGATTTTATCTGATCCCGGTGGCGCTAATGCTCAGGGCAACACCGAAGTGTATCAACGAATAATTTGGTCACTGAGAATGCCGAGAGCCTTGCTGGCGGCAGCGGCAGGCGCCGGGCTGGCGCTGGCGGGCACTATTCTGCAGTCACTGACGCGTAACCCGTTGGCCGATCCCTGGGTGCTGGGGATCTCCTCCGGCGCCGGGGTGGATGCGGTTTTGGTGCTGGTGTTGGGGCTGGGCGGTGGCCTGTTGTCGGTATCCGGTGGGGCGTTTATCGGCGCGGCCGGGGCATTTTCGTTGGTTTTACTGCTTGCCGGGCGTTCTCTCCACGCGGAGTCAACGTTGTTTATTCTGGCCGGGGTGGCAGTCACGCAGTTGCTTTCAGCCCTGACCTCGCTGATTACCCTGTGGCAGGCGGATGCCAATGCCACCCGCGGTGTGATGTTCTGGTTGCTGGGATCCTTCAGTGACGCTCGCTGGCCACAGGTCGGTTTGGTCGCGCTGCTGCTGGCGCTGGCGTTGCTGGTTTGCTGGATGAGGGCGGGGGAACTGGATGCCCTGGCCTTCGGCGGTCTGACGGCGGCCTCTTTGGGGGTGGCGGTGGCGCCGCTGAAACTGTTGCTGTATGTCATCACTATGGCGCTGACCGCCGTTATCGTCGCGTTCAGCGGCGCGGTGGGGTTTATCGGCCTGACGGTGCCGCATGTCGCCAGGCTGCTGGTTGGGCCGCGTCACCGGGTACTGCTGCCGGCCAGCGTATTGTGCGGTGCGCTATTTGCCGTGGCGGCAGATACCCTGGCCAGAACCCTGTTCGCGCCGCGTGAGCTGCCGGTGGGGGTATTGACTGCCCTGTTGGGCGTGCCGGTGTTTCTGGCGCTGCTGTATCGGAAAATAAACGCATGACGGCTGCAAAGGATTTGCCGGGACTGCGTGCCGAACGCTTGGGTTGGTCAACGCCGGAGAGAAGGGTATTGGATAACCTTAGCTTCCATGCCCGCCCCGGCGAAATTACCGGGGTGCTTGGCGTCAACGGGAGCGGAAAGTCCACCTTGCTCAAGCTGTTGGCAGGGTTGATTCCGCCGAAGCTTGGGCGGGTTTATCTGCAAGATACCGACATCGCCAGCCTGTCAGGACGTGAACGCGCCAAAAGTATGACTTTCCTCGAACAGTCCGGGTCCGGGGCCTTTGCCATACCGGTAAAAGACGTGGTGCTGCTCGGGCGCCTGGTTTACGCCAGCCGCTGGGCAGGGTTTAGCGCAGAAGACTACCGCATTGCCGGGCTGGCGATGGAGCAAGTGGGCATTTCGCGGCTTGCCGAACGGGAATGGCATCAGTTGTCCGGTGGCGAGCAACAGCGGGTTCATTTGGCACGGGCACTGGCACAGCAAACCCCGTGGTTGCTGCTGGATGAGCCTGCCAATCATCTCGATATTGCCCACCAGCAACAGTTTATGGCTTTACTGCGACGTCTGGGTATCAGCGTGGTGGTGTCACTGCATGACCTGAATTTGGCGGCCTGTTACTGCGACCGTCTGATGTTGCTAAAGCAGGGGAATATGCACGCATTTGGCTCACCGGGGGAGGTGTTGACGCCGGAAATTATTGACCAGGTGTATGGTGTGGAAGCTCGACTGGCGACGGTTGGCGATTATGCCGCACCGCTGATCTATTACCCGGCCCAGTAGTGCCCATTGGTTGTAGGGATTATGTATTGCGGCACAAATGGCACGTTTGGCCGGTTACAAATTTCACCCAGTCTTTAAAATAACCACGTTTTAGCGAGTATTTTGGTTTAAAGTAAAGATTACGTGGCGGTGTTCATTACCGCTCAATGGGCAGTTAAGTGAGGCTACCATGTTGGAATTATTGGAAAGTTTGCTGTTCGCCGTAGTGATGGTGCCGATCGTCATGGCCATCATTCTCGGTTTGATCTACGGTTTGGGGGAAGTGTTCAACGTCTTTTCCAAAGTGGGTCATTCTAAAGAGAACCGCACCTAGTACCACCCCTTCTCTATACCCGCCGGCGTCTTTCGGCGGGTGTTTCTCAAGTTATCTCCCACTGTGCCGATAAACCGCATGACAAGCTTCTGCGCGACGTTATATTATTTTTTATATAACGAAGAGTGATAATGCACGTTAACTTGCGGAGAAAACAATGAAACAGCAATGGACCAAGTGGGTCGGCGGTATTGTATTGGCGTCAGGTATGATCATGCAGGCTTCTGCGGCGGAGAAAGTCACCGTTTTTGCGGCGGCGTCGCTGACTAACGCGTTGCAGGACATCGCGACCCAGTATCAGAAAGGCAAGGATGTTCAGGTGGTTTCGTCCTTCGCCTCCTCTTCTACGCTGGCACGCCAGATTGAGCAGGGTGCTCCGGCCGATTTGTTTATCTCCGCCGATCAACAGTGGATGGATTATGCCATCGACAAACAGCAGATAGTTAAAGACACCCGCTATACCTTGCTGGGTAACGAGCTGGTGCTGATCGCGGCCAAAGATGCCAAACTGGCTAAAATCACGCTCGATAAGCAGACCGACTGGGCGAAATTGCTGAATGGCGGCCGTCTGTCGGTGGGCGACCCGGACCACGTGCCGGCCGGTATTTATGCCAAGGAAGCACTGCAAAACCTCGGAGCCTGGACTGCACTGGAGCCAAAATTGGCGCGGGCCAACAACGTACGCAGCGCGATGGCGCTGGTGGAACGTGGCGAAGCTCCGCTGGGCATTGTTTATGGCTCGGACGCGGTGGCCAGTGATAAAGTTAGCGTGGTGGCGATCTTCCCGGAAGACAGTCACAAACCGGTTGAATACCCGATGGCCATCGTTAAAGGCCATCAAACGCCGGCCGTCAGCGCGTTCTACAGCTACCTGAAGAGCCCGGAAGCGGCTGCCATTTTCAAACAGTATGGATTCTCCCCCCGTAAATGATTTTGAGTGAGTACGAGTGGCAGGCGGTTGAGCTGAGCCTGAAAGTGTCCGCCCTGGCGGTGGTGTGCAGCTTACCCTTTGGCATTCTGATGGCCTGGGTATTGGTGCGCTGCCGCTTCCCCGGCAAGTCGCTGCTGGACAGCATTATCCACCTGCCGCTGGTACTGCCGCCGGTGGTGGTCGGCTATATATTGCTGATCGCCATGGGGCGGCGCGGCGTGATCGGCGAATGGCTGTATGACTGGTTCGGTTTCAGCTTCAGTTTTAGCTGGCGCGGCGCGGCACTGGCTTCCGCGGTGGTGGCCTTCCCGCTGATGGTACGTGCCATCCGGCTGGCGCTGGAGGCGGTAGATACCCGTCTGGAGCAGGCCGCCCGTACGCTGGGTGCCAACCCGTGGCGGGTGTTTTTCACCATCACGCTGCCGCTGTCGTTACCCGGTGTGATTGTCGGTGTGGTGCTGGCCTTTGCCCGTTCATTGGGCGAGTTCGGTGCCACCATTACCTTTGTTTCCAATATTCCTGGCGAGACGCGCACCATCCCGCTGGCGATGTATACCCTGATTGAAACGCCGGGGGCAGAAGCTGCTGCAGCGCGCCTGTGCGTGATTGCCATTGTGCTGTCTCTGGTTTCACTGATGGTTTCCGAGTGGCTGGCCCGCTGGGGCCGTAAACGGATGGGCGTGTAAATGCTGGAGCTGGATTTTAGCCAACGCCTTGGCGATCTTAACCTTAAGGTGTGCGCCGATCTGCCCGCTCAGGGCATCACCGCTATCTTCGGTCTGTCCGGGGCCGGTAAAACTTCATTAATCAACGCTATCGGCGGCCTGACGCGCTTGCAACAGGGCCGAATCGTTCTCAACGGCCGCACGCTGGTGGATACCGATCGCGGCCTGTGCTTGCCGCCGGAAAAACGCCGCATTGGTTATGTGTTTCAGGATGCGCGCCTGTTCCCGCATTACCGGGTACGCGGCAACCTGCAGTACGGCATGGCCGCCGGTATGCGAGCCCAATTCGACAACATTGTTGAACTGCTGGGCATCGGCCCGTTGCTTAATCGCCTGCCGTTGACGCTGTCTGGCGGTGAAAAACAGCGGGTGGCGATTGGCCGTGCCTTGTTGACCGCGCCGGAACTGTTGTTGATGGACGAACCTCTGGCGTCGCTGGACTTGCCGCGCAAGCGCGAGCTGTTGCCTTACCTGGAGCGGCTGGCACAGGACGTCAACACGCCGATCCTCTACGTTAGCCACAGCATGGATGAAATTCTGCGCCTGGCGGAGCAGGTTATGGTGCTGGATAACGGCCAGGTGCGGGCCTTCGGTGGGCTGGAAGAAGTGTGGGCCAGTAGTGCGCTGCGGCCCTGGTTGCAGCGTGAGGATCAGAGCAGCGTGTTACGTGTCAGCGTGATTGAACACCATACGCGCTATGCGATGACGGCGCTGGCGTTGGGCGACCAACGGCTGTGGGTCAGCGGTGTCGATGCCCCACTGGGCGCTCAACTGCGTATCCGCATCAACGCCGCCGATGTCTCGCTGATATTACAGCCGCCGGTCAACAGCAGTATCCGTAACGTTTTGCCGGCCAAGGTGAGCGAGTGCCTGGAGGTTGACGGGCAGGTAGAGGTGAAACTGGCGGTGGGAGAAAGCATACTCTGGGCGCGTATTACGCCGTGGGCGCGTGACGAACTGGCAATCCGACCGGGGCAGTGGTTGTATGCGCAGGTCAAAAGCGTGTCGATCAGCCGCGAGGCGCGTTGAATAGCGCCCTCCCAGCGGGGGAGGGCAATAGTATTACTGGCCCAGCACGCGGGTGCGGATCACCTCGGCAATGCCTGGCTGTAGGTGATCGGCGATCACCAAATCGGCGCGTTGCTTGATGGCGTCATCGGCGTTGCCCATCGCCACACCCAGACCTACCGCTTCCAGCATGCTGAGATCGTTGTAGTTATCCCCGAAGGCCACCACCTGATCCATACTCAAGCCCTGAGACTCCACCCATTGTTGCAGGCGTTTCCCCTTGCTGTTACCGCCTTTGGCGATGTCGACCTGATCGTGCCACGACCATTCACAGGCCAGCCCGAGTTCTTTTTCCACCGTTTCGGCGAAGCTGCGTAACGCAGGAATATCGGCGTGCGAGGTGGCGAACTTCCAGATCGACTTTGCCTCGTCGGCGGCCTGAACCAGGCTGTTGACCTGCAGCAAGGTTGGGCGCTGTGCCGGCGGCAGGCTTTCTGCCCAGGCCAATGAACGGGTGACGTGGCCGCTCAAGTCCTGATACAGCATGGCGTCGTCTACGTACATCAGGCCATGAATATCGCTTTGTTTCAGCATCTGCAGCACCAGCTTGGCCTGATCTTTTTCCAGCGGATCGGCGGCCAGCACTTTCTTCTGCTGGAAGTCATACAGATAGGTACCGTTACAGCAGATTGCCGGGGTGTCTATCTCTAGCGCCTGATAGAACGGGTGGATCGCCACATGATGGCGACCGGTGACTACCACCACTTTGATACCGGCGGCGCGTGCCTGGGCCAGGGCAGCCAGCGACTGCGGTAAAATGCGTTTTTGGTTGTCCAGCAAGGTGCCATCCAAATCGAGGGCAATGACGCGGTAGCTCATAGGGTTCTCATTATTGTTAGCATCAAAATTAACCTGATGGTACATCTTGTTTATGGTGTTTATAAATCAATGCATTACATGTTTGTGGGGTGCCATAGGGGTGCTGGTGGGGCGAACCCCACACAGCATTATCTGCAGCGTTCCAGCTCTTCTTTTGCCGCCTTTCGGCGCTGATCTATTAACGTGGCCAAGTCTTCAACATGCACCAGGCGTGGCGCTTTTTGGGTATTCCCCACACGAAACGTCGCGATAGGAAGCTTTCCTTCTGCCGCTTTCTGTTCAGCGGTAGCTGGTTTAAGCCCGAGGTAACGCTCTGCAATTTCTGATAGAGGAATATTGGACTTTTCATATTCAGCCATCAACAAAAACATTGTATTCATGATTGTCTCCACACGTTAAGCCCGCCGCATACGGGCATTAATTCAATCGTGACATGTCACACTATTAATTTAGTTTCGTGCCAACCGTAGGTTTGCCAGCACTCAGAATCACCGAGGAAGTAACAACCCTCAGGATCCCCTGGTAGCTTGTCCTTGCACTTACCACAGCACCGGTTATCGCGTGCCGCCAACAGCTTTTTTAATTCGGCGTTATCCTTCCTGATCAGCATGGTGATATATTCATCCATGTCATAAGGTTCACGTTGCGGCCGGCGAGCCGCACAGTTCTCCCGTAGCATATCGATTTCCTGCTGATCCAGCTTAAGTTCGAAAGGGACAACACCTGCTTTACGCTGCCGCTCCCGTTGTGCTGCTTTACGTTCAGCATCAGTCTTAGCCATTGCCGCCCTCCGGTGCTGCTGCCAGCATTGCGCGGTAGATGTTGTCGAAGTTAACGCAGAATGTTTCATCTGAATTGAACTCCACATCGTCGCAGTTCATTGCAGCGGCTATCATTTCCTCTGTCGGCTCAACCGGCACCAACTTGTAACCCTGTTTTACAGGTTTGTTGCTACCCTCACCGATGAGGGCACCATTGAGCATATCGGCGCGGCAGGCGTTATAACCATTTACCGTTGCGTTAAGCTCTTCTTCTGTCATCAAATAGTTGAATAGTTCCTTGGCTTCCTGAACACCAATCGCATCCGGCACTGCTGGCGCTGGCGCTGGCGGGGCGGTGTACAGAATGCGCCGACAGTATGGGTCGTATTGGCCATAGAACCCTTTATCCATATCCTGCCACTCTCCGATTTGCTTGCCGTCAACATCGGTAGTGAAGAATCGGCATTGATACACCGGCTGCGCCTCCCGGTTAGCCGCCCTAACCATGTCGATCAGCTTGCGGATTGTTGAACCAGTGCCGCCAACATCTTCCAGCTTGCAGAGCAATTCGAAGCATGCATCCTGTTCATCCCCAACAGCCTCTACATGCACTGCGGCCTCATAAATTTCCTGCAACATCTCAGTCGTTAGTGTCTGTGTCATGCATCCTCCCGCGGCTCATCTGGTATCGCTAACCAATGGGTAATATTCACGTCTTCATGGCTCAGTCCGTCGATTTGTAATGACCACTGCCAAGCCCCCGTCTCTTTGCCACCCATGCTGCGCCACGGTGACCGCCAGCCGAGTAGCCAGCCTTCACCATTGGCATCAAACAACAGCACAGTGGTGTTTGGTGGGGGAAGGATATCCGCAGCCAAATTAAGATGCTCATTGACTGCATCCCGCCAGGCCACGGAAACCAGCTTGCCGCCATGCACCTGGGTAGCTGCACCAACCATTGGCTCTTTTCCGTCTTCATATTCAACAACGAAAGTTACTTTGCTCACTGCTTATCCCCCTCTACGGTGAAGGTCATTAACCATTTACGAAGAGCGATATATTCAGCGTTCCTGAAGCCGCTTTTAACATAGATAAATGGCAGTCTCAGATTGTGTCCATTACATGCCAGATAGTCTTTACAGCCCTGTTCGGTAAAGCAGCAGGTAACGAATTCATCAATCTCTTTCACTGCAACCCTGCGCCATTTCGCGGGCGCTTCACGGCAATTATCATGGAGCAGTTCCAAGCGCATTCTCTGGCGTTCATTGGCCTCAAGACCATCCTCATCAACCCACACAATGCGATCATGGTCGTATTCAGCATCAGCAACGATTTCTCGCTTCTGATAGACACAGAACATCGGTTCGGAGGTAATGCGGTTGTCCTGTGTGCGTAGGTTTTCACCTATTCCGGCAAGCTCATCAGGCAACCGCGCCGGCGTAGCCAGCTTGGCTTCAAGTGACATGGCATAGTCACTGATACCTTTTGCAGTCCAGCCGCCAGCGATGGCCTCTTGGGTTACACCTTCGATCAGGCGCTCAAGCTCTGCGATACGCTTCATTGCGGCTTCGGCAGTCCAGATTGTGAAGTCGATGTCATTCGGGCTTGGTGCCGGTAGTTCGCCGGATTTCACTTTGCGCCAGTAGTCGGCAACGTCTTTAAGTGCATTCTGCTTGTTGTACATCAGCCTTGCTCCTTCAGTGCTTTCACCATCTGATACATCGCCTCTGGCGGCACCGCGTTACCGGCCATGTGAACGGTTAGCTTGTGCGATGGTGGTTTGATGTAGTCGGCAGGGAATGACATGGCCAGCATGTTCTCTTCCTTGGTCAGAATGCGCATGCGGTCACCGTCAACTACTGCCCAGCGATCACGTGTCGTGATAGTGCCGATCGGACGCTGCAGGGAGCGGCCTGATTTGGTGTTGCCGTAATACGACATCAGGAACCGATCGCCGAATTGGGCTCGTCCATTTGCTACCCGATCGAGTGTGGCCGATGCGCGACCTGGTTTGTTGACCAGTGACCAGCGGCCAGAGTCGAAATCGATGAACGACTCAGCCGAGACATGCGGAAGCTTTGGCAACTTCAACATCAGCGGATTTTTGCTCTTGGTGCAGACGATGAACATGCGCTTACGGTTCTGAGGTACGCCAAGGTCGGCGCAATCAACGATGTGTGACGCCAGTGTATATCCCAGCTTCTGCATGGCATGCTCCCACGCAGGGAACAGTAACCACTGCAGGAACTCCGGCACGTTCTCAACGATAATTTGCTCAGGATTTAGCACCTCAGCCGCCGCTGTAACCGCCCACGCCGTTGAGCGACTAGCATCGTGCTGTGGGTTTCCGTTGGCTTTCCCTCGGGCCTTGCTGTGGCCCTGACAGCACGGAGAGGCAAGCAGCAGATCCAGTCTTGGGGCCAATTCCAAAACGGATGCGAAATTAGCCTGATGCAAGTCCTGGCATGCATGAACGGTGTTAGGGTGATTCAGCGTGTGAGCGTCAACAGCTGCTTGCCAATGGTTTGCAGCCCAGACGATTTCCACACCTGCTTTTGTGGCGCCAGTAGATGAGCCACCGAGGCCAGCGAATAAGTCGATACCTTTCATTTGGCCTCCCGCAGCTCGTCGCCTTCGAATTTAGTCCCACAGAGAGGGCAGTAACTCATCATGCATAGGTGATCTGCTTTGGTCTGGTTAGTAGCGAGTCCGCCGCCCTTGCGCTTGCGGTAGTATCGGAATTTAAAATTCATCGCCACCGGGGAATGATCGCTACCGTTTAAGCTGTAGAGCGAGTTTTCGAATCCAGCATCTTCAATCTCACCAAGCGCATAGCCGACCTTCTCAGAAATGCGTTGCTTGAACAGCGCGGCTGTTTTTTCAAAGCAATTACAGGCCATGTTATTTACCCTCCCGCAGCTCGTTGGCGAATCGGCAAGACAGGAACACGATGTGCTTAAGTGCCTTTGCTCTAGCAGTGGCTCCTTTCTCGCATTGATATTTTTTGCCGAGGAAGTCAGCAAACTTCTCCACTCCCCGCGCTTCGATAGCTGCAAGGGCGGCGTCAGTGGCTGGGGTTTTGATGTGTCTGGCCCTGTCGATTTCGAATCCTGCTGGCTCACCTTCGGTATAGGCAGAAGCAATAAGATCAACCGAGGACTTCAACGCCGCATTCTCAACAGCCAGCGCGTCGCGCTCAGCTTTCAGGGCTTCGTAGGTCAATACTTCGGTCATGCCGCACCTACCTGTTGGCTATTCAGTTGATAGGCAATGGCCATCTGCTCTGCGTCGTTCATAGCGTCATGCAGGGAGTTATGCTTAACCATCGCGAAGCATGGCTGGTGGGTTTTAGGCAGGTAACCTTTGGTGCCTTTGATCATGGCATCGATATAGGTGCGCACGTCGCGCTTGCCGCCCCAGTGCCACGGGCATTCGATCTCATACATGCGGTAGGCATGCTCAAGGATAGAGCCGTCGAAGTCGGTACCACGGAAGAAGATCCGCGCGTTAGGGTGTTGCTTAATCCAGTTGGACAGTAGCCCAAGAGATTGGCACAGAGGTTCACGTTCACCGACCAAAGCTTCCTGCGCGTCTTCTCCTTGCTTGCGCCAGAAGTCCTGGGTTGCTGCGCTGACGGTACGGCCTTTCATCAACTGATCGAAGGTGTCAGCCAGGCAGTAAAATGCGTTGGTTGAGTAGTCGGCCAACTCACCCTCACGGGCCACTTTGATGATGCTTTGCTGGGTCTGGTGAACGTCGTCAATATTGAAAGCAAACGCGCCGATAGAGAGAAGCACTGCCGACGGCAACACGTCCAGGGTTTCGGTATCGATCGTGATTGTGTTAATCATCACAGCACTCCCCATTCAGTCAGCTCATTGAAGCGTGCAACGAACATTGCCCGCGCCTGCACTGGCATCACCGGATTAATCACGATGTCAGTTGGGAAAATGCCTTCCAGCATTGGCCATACTTTTCCATCGTCGATATCGAGATCCCGGCGTTCGGTTGCCAGCATCACCAGGTCTGCATACTTCACTGCGATATCCATCTGCAGAGGAAGGCCGAAGCGCTGGCGGATCACTGCGTCCAGTTGGTCTTCGATACGCTGGTAATCCGGCAGCAGGCGCTTAAGTGGGGCAGGGATATCTTTGCAATAGGCTTCGGTGGCATCGTGCATCAGCGCCTCAAGAGCGAACTCTGGCGCCACAATTTGACTGCACAGCACTGAGTGTTGCGCCACGCTGTAGAAGTTCGGCAGATGGCCGGCAAACCGGCACTCATGGGAAAGCGCCTGTGCGATATCTTCGATGCAAATACTTTCGACTGCCGGCGCCGCAAAGTCCAAGTGACGGCCTGTAAAAGTGGTAATCCAGCTCATACGTTAATTCCCACACGCTGATTTTCGGCAAAGCGAAACCCTGCCAGAATTGGCAACTTTTCGCAGAGAGAAAATCGGGTTTTAAGAATGGAGGCCAGACACCCGCATAGCGCTGGCTCCCGGTTAATTACTCACACATCAGGTGGCGCACCGCGCCGGGGCTTTATACTGTGTAAAGGGATAAGGGGAACCCGGAACAGTACGCCACCAGATATGTGAAAAAATGCGGCTGACACCAACCCAAATCAGAGCAGCCGCAAAGGCTTCACTACACACAGCAAAATTCTTGCCGGATATCTGCGCTTGCTTTCGCTGCAGTGCCGCCGGCGCGGCGCATAATGTGTGGTGATGGGAGTCGAACCCACAGACGGAGAGGGAGCCCGCCTATCACCGGATACCACATCGAGATGCTCACTCATGAGTTAGGATCCTCCACCGATCCCAGAACTAAGGGAAAGGGCGAGTGAGCATTCCGATGTGCGCCGGTCACCCGGCGACGAACATCACTATCCAAGTACCTAACAACAGCCAAACAACCAAACCAACAACCGCGCTATAAACCAAAGCCTTCCAACCTTTTGCGCTCATGATTGCCTCGATGCGCCCCGTAGAGCGCTTGGTTAGTTCAACCGAACGCGACGACTGAGTAACACCCATATTTCATGTCGTTCGGTGACAGGGCGCTCGGGGTGTAGCGTTTAGCGCAGGTGATGTCGGTACTTGATACCCGGCGACCGATATGGAAGCGGCCATAACATCCAGCCTTATTGGTTGCGCCAGAAACTACCTTGCCGAAGATTGTTTTTGCCATCGTGTAACCCTCTGCTGTGAACGCTGGTATGCGAATCATCCCGATCTTCGTGTGCCTCGGGCGGCTACTTCGTGGGCGTCCTGCCTGTTCGCTTTTGATAGACTAACTATGACTTGAGTAATATTTAAAGTCAAGCATGAGAGAATAAATTATATTACTTAGGTAATAGTTGTGGTGGAGCGGGGACAAAAAAAACTGTTATCTTTAATACGTAGCTTATTATACTGTATGGATAAACAGTATTCATGTCCATGTACGGGCTATAGTGCCCGTAGTGGCATAAGGTAGGTTAATTTATGGGTATTTTGTTTAGAAAACAAAAAACTGGGGAATACGAAGAGGCAAAAGTTGATGATGACGAAATAGTTTACTACCGCAATTTTCTTATGAGGATTTGTTCAACAACTCCAATTATGCAGGAAGAATCAACAACCTCAAAAAGCGGTACCCGGTCATCATCAACTGCTAAAAAACCATAACCGGAACCACCTTCTAAAAACTTAAATGTAGAAATCTCACCTCTGATGCAGGTTACAACAAGATCTTCATTACCCGGAGTAATCGCTGGATCTACTAAGGTTATTGCTCCAACAGGAACTCTTTCTATTCCTGTGTTTTTCGGCATCACATAAGCGCGAAAACGGTCGGGCACACTTTCATGCCAGGAGATAACATCATTAGTAATACCTGTAGCATCCCAGACTGAAACTAGTCGAGATACATCAACTTTTTGAATTGGGCCATCCTCACCATCAATGCTTCCAGAGCCGTTTATCAGCCAATCAGCACTAACACCTAAGGCAGCCGCAATCCTACCGGAATATTTAGAAGTCTCATTTTTTCCGGCAAGGATCTTGGAGATTATGGATTGGTTTACGCCAGACAGCCTCGAGAGTTCACTTTGAGAAGTAACCCCGCTTTTCTGCATGGCAATTTGAAGTCGTTCACATAGTGTTTTCATGACTTGAAAAATATTCCCTAAGTAATCATTCGTCAAATGACCGGTGTAATTGACTTTATCTATTACTTGGGTCATATTTTACATTCCAAAGGTAATAGGAGCTAATGATGAACGGCGTCAATGGCGTTATCCAAAAAGCAATCTCACTCGCCGGCTCCCAGAAGGAGCTCGCCACGAAGGTGGGGGTAGATCAGTCAGCGGTAAGCAAATGGTTAAACGGGGGAGGGATTCGCTCACAATACATCCCTGCAATTGTCGCTGCCACTAATGGTCAACTGACAACTACGGAAATTCTCGCTTCCCTTCAAGACAAATCCCCTGATGACCTCGGCGCTAACCATGTTAATGCCCCCGCGGCTTAACCAAAACCACAGAATCGGAGAAACCTTGTGGACAACAAAGACTTTCCCACCCAGGACGATATCAGCGACGCGATACACAAGCTGATCACTCAGTTCCCAGGCAAGTACAGTGCGATGGCGAAGGAGTTGGATCCGGTAGCCGGCACTGAAAACGCACTACGTAACCGCGTCCGCCAGGTATCAGGGCAGGTAGTACCGCTGGGTATGGCTGTAGAAATGGAATCAATCTCAGGCCGTAGCGATATCACTGAGGCGATGTGTAAGCACGCTGGTGGCGTATTCGTGAAGCTGCCGGAAATCGAGCAGATGGGCAATGAGGAGCTGCTTTACAAATTTAACGATCTGCTGGCGTCTCTGGGCCAGTTCGCACGCTTCCATAACGAGTCAACATCAGACGGCATTCTGGATCGCGAAGAAAGCAAACGCATGAAGGCAAAAGGCTATCGGGTGCAGTGTTTGGTAGCGGAAATCATGGTCGTTACAGAGATGTTATTTGGAGAGGGTGACGCCACAGATATGCGGTCTGTGGCGTCGGGCGCATTAACTAAACGTGTGGAGTAATTAACGCATGAACAGAGTAACAGAATCTCGTTTGCGTGGGCAATTTCGTTGTGTAGCTGCGAGCTGTGCTAAACCGCCAGTGCCGTTGCGTTATGTGATGAGAATACCGGGCGGCTGGTTGCCTGTCACCCACAGCACGTTGCAGGAAGTTGTGGATCGTTGCAAATATTTGGCACTACCGGCGCCAGGAGTTGTGGCATGAGCGTAAAAGTCTCCAGCTATGTATGGGACGGCTGCGCTGCGCACGGTGTGAAGGGTACCAAGCTGCTTGTAATGCTTCGTCTGGCTGACTTCTCGAACGATGAGGGGATCTGCTATCCGGGGATTGAGAAAATCGCCCGTGAGATTGGTGCTGGCCGGAGTACGGTCACGACTGCGATCGGCGAACTTGAAAGTGATGGATGGCTGACACGCAAGGAACGCCGTAGAGGGCAGCGTAACGACAGCAATATTTACACCCTGAATGTGCCAAAGCTGAAAGCAGCGGCGTTAAGCGTCGAGTCTCACCGTCCAGATTCTGACACGTCAGAATCTGACCATTCAAAATCTGACATGTCAGGATCTGAACGTTCAGAATCCGACCGTTCAGAAAACACGAAAAAGGGCAGTTCTCACCCGCCAGAATCTGGGGGGGATCCGTCAGTAAATTCAAAACAAGATCCATCAGGTAAAAAACCTAATTGTCAGCCTGCTGCGCAGACCGACCCTGAAGTGTTAATCACTGACCAGGCCAAGGCAGTTTTAAAACACCTGAACCTGGTAACTGGCTCACGCTACCAGACCTCGAAAAGCTCACTGGAGAACATCCGGGCACGTTTGCATGACGGGTTTACCCCTGAGCAGCTTGTTTTGACGGTCGATTACTTAACGGCGAAGTGGGGTAATGATCTGGCAATGTCCGATTACCTTCGGCCCTCGACGCTCTTCGGTCCGACCAAATTCCCTGGGTACCAGCAGTCCAGTAATGCCTGGGCGAAAAAAGGGCGTCCGGCCTACGTCAACGGGAAATGGCAGACCAGCACCAACCACCGAGTAACACCAGCCACTGGCGCAATACCGCCGGGCTTCAGCAATGGCTTACCAAACACTGGAGGTGATCATGATGGCATCGTCAACTGATGTGATGGCCCGCTTGCTGGCGCTTAAACCGGCACATGTGCAGCCACGTTTTACCACTGTCGAAGGCTGGAAGCAGTTTCAGACAGAAGAGGCGCAAAAATCCAATCAGCAGATCACGGATCGGAACCGCCAAGCCCGAATGGAAAAGATTATTGGTCGTTCAGGCATCCAGCCTTTGCACCAGAAATGTTCCTTCAGCAATTACGTTGTGGAATGTCCGGAACAGCAGGCGGCACTGGATGCAGCCAAGGGATATGTGGCGTCATTTGGCAATACACATGGCGGGTTCATCTTCTCTGGTAATACCGGTACCGGCAAAAACCACCTGGCCAGCGCTATGGCAAGGAACCTGATTAAGCTTGGACACTCCGCGATGGTCATGACGGTAGCTGAGCTGTTTGAAAACCACCGAGCCACGTTCAGCAAAGACAGCCCAGTGAAAGAAGCTGATCTGCTGCGCGACCTGTGCCGGTTAGACCTTCTGGTACTGGATGAGGTTGGGCTACAGAAGGGCAGTGATTACGAGGTTAATTTACTGACCAACATCGTAGACCGTCGGCAGTTGCAGTTGAAGCCAACCGGTATGTTAACAAACAAAACATACGACGAAATGGTGAAGATGGTCGGTGAGCGGATCATGGATCGCCAGACCGATGGCGGCATTTGGGTGCCATTCACATGGGCCAGCATGCGCAGCCGCAAAGGGGGCAAGGTATGAAAAAGTTATCGATCCCAGTGGACGTATTCGAAAGCGAACGCGTTAACAGCGGCATCCGTCGGCTAATCCTTGCTGGTGTGTTGAAGGACAACCCAGAAAACCAAATGGGCCGAGTTATTCAGGCGGCGGCTGGTGCCAAGTGGATGACGTTACGCGAATTGGAAAGAACCGTGTTCATGATGTTTTTCGTGGCTGATACCCAGGCGGCCATAAGCGCTCGATTGCGTGAAGTTAACCCTAAGGTGCATGGCCTGGTTAAGGAAAAGCGCACGTTGAAGGATCCGGACACAGGCAAGCAGGTTTATTTCTACCGCCTGGTCGCCGTAGAGGAGCAAGCCGCATGAAGTGTGTATCTGGCATTGAGGTTTTGCCTTTGATGGCTGTGGCGCACCGGGTGTATCGCTGGTGGATGTTACGTGAGGACTGGCGCACCTGGCAGGAGCGCGGCGATTTTCGGAAATATGCAATCTCGCAGGGATGGCTAACAGACTGGCAGCGCCAGCACTTTGGCTGGGATTACTACGGCGTTCGGTATTTGGTTCGCAAGGCTATCGGAGACTTTGCATGAAATACTCACTGATTTACGCGGATCCACCATGGACGTACAAAGACAAATGCGCAGATGGCAAGCGTGGAGCAGGGTTCAAGTATCCGACCATGAGCGTAGCGGACATCTGTCGGTTACCGGTGTGGGAACTGGCTGCTGATTCTTGTCTGCTGGCAATGTGGTGGGTACCGACTCAGCCGGTGGAGGCACTAAAGGTCATGGAGGGGTGGGGATTCCGGTTGATGACCATGAAGGGGTTTACCTGGCACAAGACGAACAAGCACAAGGGAAACAACGCGCTGGGCATGGGGTGGATGACCCGAGCCAACAGCGAAGACTGTCTGTTTGCGGTCAAGGGTAAGCTGCCACCGCGCCTGGATGCATCGATTTGCCAACATGTCACAGCACCACGAATGGAGCACAGCGCTAAGCCTGAAGCGTTTCGCGAGAAGCTGGTTCAGTTGTTGGGGGATGTGCCTCGTATAGAATTGTTCGCGCGTCAACAGGCCGAAGGCTGGGACAGTTGGGGCAACCAGTGTGATCAGTCGGTGATATTGGTGCCGGGTAAGGCAGAGGTGGCTGTATGAATTTGACGTTGCCATTCCCGCCTAGCGTTAACGGCTACTGGCGTTCGCCAAACAAAGGGGCATCCAGAGGCCGTACTCTGGTCAGTGAGCGTGGCAGGGCATTCCAGGCAGAGGCTATCGCTCAGGTAATGGAGCAATTGCGCCGCCGTCCAAAGCCAATCAGCGCAGACATATCTGTAGCGGTGGTGTTCTACCCGCCGACTAAAGCCCGTCGTGACCTGGATAACTTCTTCAAGGCACTGTTTGATGCGATGACGCAGGCTGGTGTGTGGCTCGATGACAGCCAGATTAAGCATATCGATGCCAAGTGGGGGCCAGTGACCAAGGGCGGCAAGGTAGAACTACGGATCAGCGAGGTGCAGGCATGAGAGGGATACTGAAGCCGATCGTTGTCCGCGAACTGGGACAGGTCATCTTAAAGCCAGGCAATGACTTGCTGACGATGTTCGGTGACCGGGTGATGGTGGCCACGGTACCGGCTGAGTTTCGTGAAATGCCGTCAGGTGCATTACCGGCAACAGAACAGCAGCTGGCCATTGACCCGCGCTTCCGTCCGTTCTTCCAGCATGAGCGCGTTCTTTCTGCCGCTGGTGGCATTAACAGCCTGGAGAGTTGGCTGGATCGCCGTCATGACTGTCAGCGCCAGTGTGCCGAGGACGATTATCACGACAAGAACATGGAGACCATGCGTTATGGCACCGGTGCTATTCGTCTGTGCTGGCACCATTCGCATATGTACCGTGATAAGACGATGGATGAGCTATCAGTCACAGCAGAACAAAATATTGCTGATTTTGTGGTATATCGGGCCAGAGTTCACTTCATGTTTGAAGAGAGTCATCAACTGACTTTGCCGGAGCTGTGCTGGTGGGCCTGGGTGAATGAGGTCATTGATCTGTTGCCTGAGAATGTCGCGGCGGCATCACTGCGTATCAAGCCGACCACAATCCCATCAGGTACCCGGAAAGAGGCCGATATAACCCCCAGTCTGGCACCACGTCAGATGATCGCCGAGATAGCCAAGAGGGCTGCAAAGGTGTTGGTAATTGATCCGGAGCCGCCAAAGGCATTATTCAAGATACCGAAGCGTGAGCGCTGGACAAGCGAGAAATTTACCAAGTGGGTGAAGTCTCAGCCGTGCGCATGTTGTGGCGGATCGTCTGACGACCCTCATCACATCATTGGTCATGGCCAGGGCGGCATGGCAACAAAGGCCCATGATTTTTTTACTATCCCGCTATGCCGGAAACATCACGATGAGTTACATCGTGACCTGTCACGGTGGGAAGAAGAGTACGGCAGTCAGATTGAGGTGTGGTTCAGGTTCATCGACTACTCGTTATCGGTCGGTGCAATTTCATAGTGTGGAGTAATAGGCGAGCTGGCATGCGGGCCAGACGCCTGGAGATTAAAGCATGAGAGATATGTACGAAATTTTGGAACGGTGGGGCGTGTGGGCGCGTGAGGACAGTGGGATTGATTACTCACCAATTGCAGCGGGATTTAAAGGGTTGTTACCACCGACATCGAGTGGAAAGCTATCATGCTGTGATGATGATGGTTTGGTGATAGATGGGTGTGTTAGCAGGCTGAAGAAGTACAAGCCTGAAGAGTACGACCTCGTGATTGCACACCATGTTTACGGTATGTCTCTGCGCAAAATAGCCAGAAAACGTAAGTGCTCTGATGGCACTATCCGGAAGGAAATGCAGACGGCTGAAGGCTTCATCGGTGGGTGTCTAGCTATGTTGGAAGCAGATTTGGAAATGTAGGAAAAAGCCCAGCATTTGCTGGGCCTTTGCTAGTTAGTTGTTATATAACAATGTCTTGCAAAATCAATTATGCTGTCTTGTTTTTCATGCTCGATTGTAGAAATATCATTTTTATCAAATGTTTCTCTAATTACACGCATGGCATGAGTTTGCTTGCTATCCGGACTAATTGGGGGGGCAAGTGGCAGCAGAACTTTGCTTAAGTCAAGTATACCCTCACTTGCAGCGCGGGTTATTCTTGCAACCCAAGTATCACAATGTTCTACCATTTTACCTGGTTCATCTTGATCGAAGGCTAATGGTTTTATTGCACAGTCAACAACCCCATCTCGGTTTAGCACAAGAGGCATTGAAAACTTAGACAGCTCTTTCCCCAAAGATTCTTGTTTAAAAAATCTTGCCCAATCGCCTTGCTGCCGGAAGCGTTCTTTAAGCTCCCTTGCAAGAATTTCTTCGCGGCGCTCCTTTGTAACTTCAGAAGCGTTCACGAATTTTTGATAGAGCCTATCGAGTTCATTAATAGGGCTTTTGGCCATAGATACACGCACATCACTGAATTGGAAGATTGACTCTCTTTTTTCCACATAACGGATGAAAAAATTCGCCAAAGCAACATCATCAGAAAATGCTGAAGCATTCCCATTGATGAACTTCAATTCATTGTTAAATGAGTCTCGAGCAATAGGATAAATGCTGGTGTCATTGAAAAAAGTCCTTACACGACCATTATTTTTCGGTGCTAATTTGTATGATAAATAACCAGTCTTGGGCGCGCAGAGAATCACGCCAATGTTGGCGAATTCCTCCGTATCCGTGTACGGGAGGTAACGTATTATGCTGTACATGCAAGGTGTACTCATACTACATCTCTCCAGAAGAGATCATCATTTACGCGCAAAAGAGTTTGTTTCATAAATTCAATGTGTTGCTGATGTTCATCCCCATCTAGACGCCACTCATCAGGTATTGCGTCACAAGCATTATCAAATGCTATGAGGGTGCTAGATAACAAATCTTCGTTGTGCTGTCTATCAGCCAGATCATGTATCCATTTACGGTAGTCGGACGAGAATACATGAGTCCTAAACTCCATAATGGCACAATCGTGAGCGAAGGATTGGTTATGGTCAATCAGAAAAAATCTACTATTGCCTACATCATAGATGATGTTGACATTACCTTCCCCTTTGGGTGAAAGGGTTCTGTCGGAATTTTTAGTCCATATATCAAAAAGATAAATTAGTTTTTGGCTAATTTCATCGATTTTCGTGTGGGCTTGAGTGAAGGTGATTGGCATAGCATGCTCGATAAATTCGCATCCAAATGCCCAACCTTCTTTTAAATCTGCGTTCCAATCAGGTCGATATTTAACCAACCCGTCATCAACCCAGATCTTAGCAAAGCTAGGAAAAGGTAGTTGCAATGCATGAGTAAGGTGAGCACAGACCCATTCGGCAATAAGTTCTTTTCTTGGTAAGTGTGGAAGTCCTTTTACTACGTACTTTTTACCATCATCACATCCGCACAAAAATGGTCTTGTTATACCGCCATCAAGCCGTTTTACAATTTCAACTGCTGACAGCTCAACCATAATTAAATTCATCCATAAAAATATTGACAGTAATCATCAATTTAGTAGAAGCCAAGAGAGAAACGATAGAAGAAATCTCATAGGCGTAAGATTTAATGACACAACATTACACACGTTAGCGAAAGAAATCATTAACGCGTACGCAAAAACCCATGTAACGTGATAAGAGTGGTTACGCAGTCACGTAGCTTACCCAATCAAAAACCTCGCTTCGGTGGTTTTTTTTGTTTACGAATGTGAGTGGTGGTTGAGTCTGGGTAGCTACGTCGCTAAAATTATACTTTGACCGCCATTAGCTCATCAGGATAGAGCAGAAGCTTTCTAAGCTCCTGGTGCGGGGTTCAAGTCCTCGATGGCGGACCAACGCGGCCATCGTATAATGGTATTACCTCAGCCTTTGAAGTTGATGACGTGGGTTCGATTCCCGCTGGCCGCGCCAGAACAACCGCATGAGCACTTGCCCGTTTTATAGGGAATGATGTCGGGTCAAACTCAGGGGTGAGTGTTCAGTCGGATGTTCTGGTCTACACTAATTTTGGTACATCAGAAGGGCGCATTTAGTTTTGATACGCACTATCGATCCCTTTGGTGGGGAGTTGCTAAGTGCGCCCCTCGATGTGAAGTGACAGCCGGGAAAGACCGGCGCCAATTCTAACCCTGGCATCTGCCGGGGTTTTTCTATTTAAGGGCTGCGCTAATGCGTGGCCTTTTTTATGTCTTACGCCCGGCGTTCGCTGAGCGAGCAAAGGAGCAAACAAATGACTGAGCCGGTAGGTACTGGGGCAGCGACTACCGCATTAACCGGCGTGACTGTAGCGGGGCTGTTATCAGGGGTAGATTCTGGCGTGTTGATCGGGGCATTCGCCGGCGCAGTAATTTTTGTTATGTCAGCCAGTGATTTTACTTGGCTAAAAAAGCTGGCGTTGTTCGTTGCTTCTTTACTCGTGGGAATTCTGGCAGCGCCTTTTGCTGCTGACATCATCACTTGGGCAACACCTGGTGACATCAAAGCCAGTAATCCAGTCGGTGCGTTGGTGGCCTCCGCAATCGCAGTTCGGCTACTCATGTCAGCTAGTCAAAATCCAACGGGTTTTTTTGACCGGTTCCGGCGAGGGGGGAGCGATGCTAAATGAATACCTCTTAATCGTGAATGCCATCACATGTGCAGTGATAGCAGCCCGCATGATGTTGTATCGCCGGAACGGGGCAACTCACCGGTTCTTTGCTTCTTTCTGCGCCTGGCTGCTGATCGTCGCCAGTGCCTCAGTGACGATCCGTATTCTTACCGGTGATTATCACTATGCAAACTGGTCGGAAACATTAATCAACTTGTCGTTCTGCGTGGCGGTAATTGCGTCGCGCGGCAATGTTATGAGACTGGCAAAACCCGCCCAAAGGTAATTCACCATGACTTATAAATTCAGCCAACGCAGTGAGAAAAATCTCGTTGGCGTCAACCCCGCTTTGGTAGCGGTTGCACGCCGGGCACTTGAGCTATCACCCGTAGATTTCGGTATCACGGAAGGGCTTCGTAGCCGAGAACGTCAAAAACAGATGGTTGCTGCCGGCGCCAGCCAGACGATGAACAGCCGCCATCTGACCGGGCATGCTGTAGACGTAGTGGCATATCTCGGCAGCAATATTAGCTGGGAGTGGAAATACTATGAGCAGATCGCCATAGCCTTTAAGCAGGCGGGCGCGGAGTTGGACACGCCGATCGAGTGGGGTGGTGATTGGAAAACCCTGAAGGACGGGCCGCACTTCCAGTTACCACATCGGGATTATCCGGCATGAATAGCTGTCTGGCGACGGTAAAGAACGGTGGATTAGTGGCGCTGCTGCTTACCGCTATTTGCCTTGGTGCCTATAGCTCGTTGTTATCACATCGTTTGGATCTGGCACGGCAACAGTCTGCCGAGCAGCAAAAGACCTTGGCACTGCAGGCCGGGTTGATAGCCATTCTGCAAACACAGGATGCTCAGAACCGTGCACTGATGGCCGCCCAGCAACAGCAAGAACAGCAGTTGCGCCAACAGGCTGACATCTATCAAAGGAAAT
>NZ_CAMISV010000021.1:0-46305 GCF_946227095.1 Serratia proteamaculans | reverse complement strand
AGACCTCATCAATATAATGGTGGTTTGACGCCGAATGAATCAGAACGATTGTTCTGGAAAAACTCTAAAGCCGTGGCCAGTTTTGCTTGACCACTACAAACCAGCTTTGTCTGGGACGATGGGGATATGTCGGCTATCCGCTGGTTCACACCTCATCGCGAGGTCGATCTGTGTGGTCATGGCACGCTGGCGGCGGCGCACGTGATGTTCAGTGTGGTGAATCCGGCGCTGCAGGATATCCGCCTCCGTTCGGCGAGCGGTGATTTGTACGTTAAACGCGACGCTGAAGATGGCGAACGGTTGATCCTGGATTTCCCTTCCCGACCACCGCAGAAGGTTGCGGAACCTGCTGGGCTGGCGGCGTTGCTGGGAGCTGAGCCACAGGAAGTGTGGCAGGCCAATGCGCTGTTAGTGGTGCTGGAAAGCGAAGCGCAGGTGCGGGCGTTACAGCCGGATATCCCGGCACTGATTGCCCTGGTCGGGCGTGCGGTGATCGTTAGTGCTCCGGGTGAAAAGGTCGATTTTGTCTCGCGCTATTTCACTCTCGACGGCGGCGAAGACCCGGTAACCGGCTCGGCACACTGCACGCTGATGCCTTACTGGACCGCACGTCTCGGCCGCCATCAGCTGCACGCGTGGCAAATTTCGGCACGCGGCGGTGAGTTGTTCTGTGAGCTGAAGGGCGATCGCACCTTGATTGGTGGTTATGCGAGTACGTTTTTGCGTGGGGAAATAAATCTCTGAGGGTCCGCAGCATCGACGATGCTGCGGAGGCGCGATTACTTGAAGCCGTCGGTTTTCAGCAGGCTATTAAGCAGGCTTAAATCCGTGCTAAACGCCAGCGTATCGTTTTCCAACAGTTGGGCGTGTTTTTGTCGGAAGGCCGAGTGCAGGGCATGCAACATATCGATGCTTTGTTGGTCAATAGCCTCAGCATTGCCGTGCATTTCCAACTGGCCGGAAAGCTTGTTACTTTTCTCTAATAGTGCTGTGATGGCTGGCAAATAGCGCTCCAGAAACTCGGAGCCTGGTTTGACATCATTAGGATCATCCATCATGCATTGCTGAATCAGACGGGCATATTTAATGATGCCGTCCAGTTCCGATTGAAAGATCTGCGGGAGCCGTTGATCCGATTCCAATTGGCTTATTGCTTGTTCGTATGGAAGTGTATCCCCATTTTGCCAGTTTGTTATTGGCGCTGCCTGATCGTCAGGAAGCGGGGTGCTGATGAGTTGTATATCCAGATACAGTTCCTTGAGCGTCTTTAGCGTATTAGCGAACATATCCTCGATAGTGCTCATAATCTCGTAAGACGGATCGTCTTGTTCCGGGTTTGGTTCCAGGTAATAGATTTCGTTGAACGTTTTTATGTGTACATAAAAAGTGGGTAAGGTCTTACGATAAAAGGTGCGAAGTGCAGACACATATTCGGCGGAGTTCAGCGGAGTTTCAAGGAGTCGCTCAGCATAGTAAATCAGTCCATATAATGAAGCTTGCAGTTCCGCTTTGCCACCTTCGCTTTTTTTCAATAATTCCAGAGTCTGACGATAAAGTTTTTTTTCAATCGATGAAAATTCAGTAACGTTTTCCCGGCTATACAGTGCGTAACGGGCATATAGTGCACCAACGGCTACAATCGCAAAAACGGCCAGATAATCACCGTGGTAAACCGACTGATAAACGCTGTTGTAACAAATAGTCGCCACTCCCCATAATGCCACATACCAGAAGTACGAAAACTTCAGCGATCTTCGGTGCGTTACCACGTGCAGCAGGGTGTACAGGGAGGCGCTCCAGTAGATGAATGCAATACTGTCGCCGAAAGATAACCACAACAGACCAGCCAGCAATCCCCAGGCTAAATTGACCTGATCGTAAAGCAAACCCCGAAAAAGAATAGCTAAGCTGAGCCAAGAGAACCATAGGAGGGAACCCTTGTCTTCAGCACCTTCAGGCAAGTTGGCAAGCACGGCTTGCATTTCCGGTGAGCTGTTTCCGTTCAGCATGAAGGTGATATAGATGGCACTGACAATACAAAGGCTGAATTGGCTCAAAAATATCAGCCAGTTGCGCTCTTCATACTTGGCTCTGAAGCCTGATACATCAACAAAATGATACATAATTCACGATCGTCCTGGGAGCAATGATTAACGAAGAACGGCGTTAATAGAATGATTTTAAAAGCGTTAACTCGCGGAGGCTTGTCGTTGACCTGCCGCAATGGATGCCAGGCGATTGCGTAGCTCCTGCTCCATAGTTCCCAGCTCTTTCTCAACTTCGGCTCGGCGGCTGCGGGCATCGCTGGCGATGGTCACGGTATCTTCGATTGTGCTCAGCAGGCGGGCCTGTACATCGCGCAAGGTTTCGATATCTACGATGGAGCGTTCGACCTGGCGTGCGGTTTCCAGCGTGCCGGTCTGCAACAGTTCGGCATTGCGGCGCAGCATGTCATTGGTGGTGTCCGCCACGTCTTTTTGCAGTTTGGCAGCCTGACGTTGGGAGTTAAGTGACAACGCCAGCACGATCTGGCTTTTCCAGATCGGTATGGTGGTGAGAATGCTGCTCTGGATTTTTTCTGCCAGCGACTGGCTGTTGCTTTGCATCAGGCGAATTTGCGGCGCAGTCTGAACGGCAATGGTGCGTGACATCATCAAGTCGTGCAGACGGCGTTCAAAACGTTGGATACCTTCCAGCAGATCGCGCACGCTTTGGGCATCCATGGCGTCGCTGGATTGGCTTGCTTTCTGCTGTGCCTGTGCCAGCTCTTCGGTTTGCACCAAGGCCAGCTTCTGTTTACCCGCAATGACATGCAGGTTGATCTGCTGGAAGAAATCACGGTTGCGAATGAACAGTTGTTCCAGGGCGGCGATATTGCGCAGCAGGTCAACCATGGTTTGCTCGAGTTTTTTACCGATGTTATCTACCTGTTGTGCCAGCGTCTGGTATTCCATCATGGTGCGTTCGACTTTGTTGAACAGACTTCCCAGCAGAGGGATTGAGGCCAGCAAACTTTTCTTCTCGCCGAAGGCGCTGAGATCGACCGCTTTAACCTTACCCAACAGATCGGTGAGTTGATCGCCAATCATGCCGGCGTCTTTGGCACGCACTTCTTGCATTAACGATTCAGAAAAGCGCGAAATGCTGTTCATGGTTTTGGCGCCGTAGGCGATCGACAAGACGGGATCGGTGATATCGATTTGGCTGACCAGTCGGGAGACCTCTTCCTGATCTTGCTGACTGAGTCGTTCATCGGCAACCTGTGCCAGCGCTTGATTCAACGGCGAAGTGAAACTGCTGTCAGCCTGTTGGGGCAGCAATGAAGAAGAGGTATTTTCCGTCACTCGGGACATCCTTTTGCGAAATGGCGTTATGCGGCACTGTTGCGGAGTGTTTTCGCCGCTGCATTATTAGAGGTTATTTCAGATAATGTTACCTTGTGCTTTCTCCTTAAGCCAGATAGATGCACGTGTTTCCCCTGTGCATTGGCTGAACGGAGCGGCCTGCGTGAGTGTCTGGTATGTCCTGTCCGGAAAAGGTTGAACTAATTCATATTCCCATAAGTAATAACGCGGTTTTTTTTATTCTTTTATAGCTCGTCACCGCTCAGATAAAACTGTCAGCAACTGAACAGACTTTTATCAACGGAGCGGATCATGGCGAGCAAACTGTTTTCATTACGCGGCGCGGCACTGCTGGTGTTATCACTTAGCGCGGCTAATGCCTATGCGGTAGACGTGACCGTGGCCTACCAGACGTCGGCGGAGCCCGCCAAGGTGGCGCAGGCGGAAAACAGCTTCGCCAAACAATCCGGTGCCACCGTTGACTGGCGTAAATTCGACAGCGGATCCAGCGTGCTACGCGCGTTGGCTTCCGGTGACGTGCAGATCGGTAATATCGGCTCCAGCCCACTGGCGGTGGCGGCCAGCCAAAAACTCCCTATCGAAGTCTTCCTGATCGCCTCACAACTCGGCAGTTCCGAAGCCCTGGTGGTGAAAAAAGAGATCAAAAGCCCGCAGGATTTGATCGGCAAGCGTATCGCCGTGCCCTTTATCTCAACCACTCACTACAGCCTGCTTGCCTCGCTGAAGCATTGGGGCATCAAGCCTGAGCAGGTCAAAATTCTTAATCTGCAACCGCCGGCCATTGCCGCTGCCTGGCAGCGTGGTGATATCGACGGGGCCTACGTCTGGGCACCGGTAGTTAATGAATTAGCCAAGCAGGGCAAGGTACTGACCGATTCCGCCCAGGTTGGGCAATGGGGCGCGCCGACGCTCGACGTTTGGGTGGTGCGCAAGGACTTTGCCGACAAACATCCTGAAGTGGTGACCGCCTTTGCTGCCAGCGCGCTGAACGCGCAAAAAGCCTATCTGGCGCAACCGGAACAATGGCTGAAGGACAAGGGCAATCTCAGCACGCTGTCCCGTCTGAGCGGCGTGCCGGAAGAACAGATACCGGTGCTGGTGAAAGGCAATACCTACTTGCCGGTGGCGGAGCAAATCACCCAGTTGGGGCAGCCGGTGGACAAGGCGATCCGTGATACTGCCGAGTTCCTGAAACAGCAGGGCAAAATTCCACAGGTCGACAGCGACTACAGTGCCTACGTCACCGATCGTTTTGTGAAACAGGTGCAGGCTGCGCCGCAGTCGTAGGGGAGCCGTATGTTAAATGTTAACCACCTTTCAGCAGAGTATCAGGGGCGCCCCGCGCTGCGGGACGTCTCGTTCCAGATTGCCGCCGGGCAACTGGTGGTGGTGCTCGGGCCTTCGGGCTGCGGCAAGACCACGCTGCTGAATTTGATCGCCGGGTTTATTGAGCCTTCAGCTGGCAGCATCACGTTGGATGGAAAGACCGTTAGCGGCCCCGGAGCCGAGCGGGGCGTGGTGTTCCAGCATGAAGGTTTACTGCCGTGGCGTAATGTGGTGGATAACGTCGAGTTTGGCCTGCAACTGGCCGGTATCGGCAAGCCGCAACGTCGCCAGGTGGCAGAGCAGATGCTGCAGCGCGTCGGGTTGGCTGGTTATGAACGGCACTTTATCTGGCAGCTTTCCGGCGGCATGCGTCAACGGGTGGGCATTGCCCGCGCACTGGCCGCCGATCCGCGCCTGTTGTTGCTGGATGAGCCGTTCGGTGCGCTGGACGCCTTTACCCGAGAGCAAATGCAGGAACTGCTGCTGACCATTTGGCGTGATACCGGCAAGCAGGTGTTGCTGATCACCCACGATATTGAAGAGGCGGTGTTCCTGGCCAGTGAACTGTTGCTGCTGTCGCCGGGGCCGGGGCAAGTGGTTGAACGTCTGACGCTTAATTTTGGCCAACGCTATGCCGATGGCGAAGCCTGCCGCTCGATTAAGTCCGATCCCGAATTTATCGCGCAGCGCGAATACGTGCTGGGCAAAGTCTTTCAACAGCGCGAGGCCTTGCTATGAGTCTGCATTCTGCCCTCAAAGAGGGGGCTCAGCCACAGGCTGCAGCAGCGTCCCGTCGTTTTAGCGTGCCGCGTAACGTCTGGCTGAGCAGTGCCACCCTGCTGGTGGTATTGGCCATCTGGTGGAGTGTGACCGAGCTGAACCTGATCAGCCCGTTATTCTTACCGGCCCCGCAGCAGGTGTTGCATCAGCTGATTACCATCGCCAGTCCGCAAGGCTTTATGGATGCCACGCTATGGCAGCATCTGGTCGCCAGCCTGGGGCGCATCCTGGTGGCGCTGTTGGCCGCGGTGATTATTGGTGTGCCGGTGGGCATTGCCATGGGGTTAAACGACACGGTGCGAGGCATTCTTGATCCGTTGATTGAGATTTACCGTCCAGTGCCGCCGCTGGCCTATTTACCGTTGATGGTGATTTGGTTCGGCATCGGCGAAACCTCCAAAATACTGCTGATTTATCTGGCGATTTTCGCCCCGGTGACGCTGTCTGCCGTGGCCGGTGTGCGCAGTGTGGCGCAGGTCCGGGTACGGGCTGCTCGTACACTGGGCGCCAATCGCTGGCAGGTGCTGCGCTTTGTTGTACTGCCGAGCGCCTTGCCGGAGATTTTAACCGGCATCCGTATTGGGCTGGGGGTCGGCTGGTCGACGCTGGTGGCCGCAGAACTGATTGCCGCCACCCGCGGCCTGGGATTTATGGTGCAATCCGCCGGTGAGTTTCTGGCGACCGATGTGGTGCTGGCCGGTATCGGCGTGATTGCGATTATTGCATTTGGGCTGGAGCTGGGGTTACGTGCCTTGCAGCGCCGATTGACCCCGTGGCATGGAGTACAGCAATGAACGAACGTTTAAGTATCACCCCGCTGGGGCCTTATATCGGTGCACTGGTGGCAAACGTTGAGCTGGCGCGCCCGTTGGGCGATGGCCAGTTCGAGCAGCTTTACCATGCGCTGCTGAAGCACCAGGTGCTGTTCTTGCGCAATCAGCCGATCACGCCGCTGCAACAGCGTAATTTGGCCGGTCGCTTCGGTGACCTGCATATCCATCCGGTCTATCCGCAAGCCGCCGACGTGAAAGAGATTATCGTGCTGGATACCCATGACAATAATCCGCCGGACAACGATAACTGGCACACCGACGTGACCTTTATCGAAAACCCGCCTTTGGGGGCGATTCTGGCGGCGAAAACCCTGCCCTCCACCGGTGGCGATACGCTGTGGGCCAGTGGCATTGCGGCCTATGAAGCCTTGTCCGGGCCGTTCAGACAATTGCTGGCCGGGCTGAAGGCGGAGCATGACTTCACCAAGTCCTTCCCGGAGCACAAGCATCGTGGCAGTGAAGAAGAACGTCAGCGCTGGCAGGTAGCGGTACAGAAAAACCCGCCGTTGTTGCATCCGGTGGTGCGCACGCATCCGGTCAGCGGCCGGCAGGCTCTGTTCGTCAATGAAGGTTTCACTACGCGGATTGTTGATTTGGCACCGCAGGAGAGCGACGCGCTGCTGATCTTCCTGTTCGCCCACATTACCAAGCCGGAGTTCCAGGTGCGCTGGCGCTGGCAGGAAAATGACATCGCCATCTGGGATAACCGCGTGACGCAGCATTACGCCAACGCGGATTATCTGCCGCAGCGGCGCATTATGCACCGCGCGACCATTCTGGGGGATAAGCCTTTTTACAAGGCCTAAAAGGCGGGGCCTGACTTACAGATCAAACTCGTTGGTGAACTGTTCCAACTGCTCTTGCGCATCCAGCCAGGTCATTTCCGTTTCTTCTAGCGCGGACTTGGCCTGGCTTTGTTGTTGCAGGCAGAGGGTCAGATCGGCCTTGCGGCTGATGTCATACAGCGAAGAGTCCGCCAGCTTCTCTTCCACCGCCGCCAGTTCGGCACTCAGCTTTTCCATCTGCTGTTCCAGTTTGGCAATCTGCTTGCGTAGCGGCTGAGTCTGGCTGCGGAACTCGGCTTCCCGACGTTTCTGATCCTTGCGCGCCTGGGCGCTGTTACCGTTGTTTTCCTTGTCCGGCGCGTCCTGCTGGTTTTCCTGGCGTTGCAGGTCGATCAGCCATTGCTGATAGTCGTCCAAATCGCCATCGAACACTTCCACCTGGCCATCGTGCACCAGATAGAGATCGTCGGTAGTGGATCGCAACAGGTGACGGTCGTGCGAAACCACCACTAACGCGCCTTCGAAGTCGATCAGCGCTTCGGTCAGCGCCTGACGCATGTCCAGATCCAGGTGGTTGGTCGGTTCATCGAGCAGCAGCAGGTTAGGGCGTTGCCAGACGATCAGTGCCAGTACCAGCCGGGCTTTTTCGCCGCCGGAGAAACGTTCGGTGGCCTCGGTGACCTTATCGCCCTGGAAGCCAAAGCCGCCCAGGTAGTCGCGCAACTGCTGTTCCAGCACCCGGGGAGCGATGCGGCTCAAATGCTGCAGCGGGGATTCGTCGGCGCGCAAGAACTCCAGCTGATGCTGGGCGAAGTAACCCAGCTTGATGCCTTTTGCCAGACCAATCTCACCGCTCAGCGGTTCCAGTGAGCCGGCCAGCATTTTGATCAGGGTAGATTTACCGGCGCCATTACGGCCCAGCAAACCGATGCGCGAGCCGGGCACCAGGTTCAGTTTGATCGAGTTCAGGATCACCTTGTCGCCATAACCGGCGCTGACCTTTTCCATGCGCAGCAGCGGGTTCGGAAGGCTTTCCGGTTGGCGGAAGCTGAAGCTGAACGGGTTATCGACGTGGGCCGGTGCGATCAACTCCATGCGTTCAAGCATTTTGATGCGGCTTTGCGCCTGCTTGGCCTTGGTGGCCTGCGCGCGGAAGCGGTCAATGTAGCTTTGCAGGTGCGCCACTTTCTCTTGTTGGTTCTGGTACAACGCCTGTTGCTGCGCCAGTTTGGTCGAACGCTGACGTTCGAACGAAGAGTAGTTACCGGTATATTCGTTAATGGTTTCTTGTTCGATATGCAGAATTTTATCGACGATCGGATCGAGGAAGTCGCGGTCATGCGAAATCAGCACCAGCGTGCCCGGGTAGCTCTTCAACCAACGTTCCAGCCAGATCACCGCATCCAGGTCCAGGTGGTTGGTGGGTTCGTCGAGCAGCAGCAGGTCTGAGCGACAGACCAGCGCTTGTGCCAGGTTCAGACGCATGCGCCAGCCGCCTGAGAAGGCGCGTACCGGATTGAGCAACTGTTCGTTGGAAAAGCCCAGACCGTGCAACAGGCTGGCGGCGCGTGAACGGATGGTCCAGGCATCGAGCGCGTCCAGTTTACCGTGCAGCGTGGCGATGGCGTGGCCGTCGTTTTTATCGTTTGCCACCTGCAATTCGGCTTCAAGCTGGCGGAATTCGCGGTCGCCGTCGATCACATACTCAAGTGCCGGTATGTCCAGCGCCGGCGTTTCCTGGTTGACCCAGGCCAGGGCCCAGTTGCTTGGGAAGGTGTAGCTGCCGCCGTCCGCGGCCATTTCGCCCTTCAGCAATGACAGCAGCGTGGATTTACCGCAGCCGTTTTTACCCACCAGGCCGACCTTCTGACCTGGATTAACCGTCGCAGTGGCGTTGTCCAACAGGACGCGGGTGCCGCGTCGGATTTGTAGCGAGGAAAATACAATCATAAAGTGCCGTATGTTCAGAGTATGTTAAATTGAGTGAGTTCTAAGTTAACAGGACGCAGACTGTCCTATTATTAGTCTTTGCGGAGCATGGTAACGGAAAACCGATACCCTGACGACGCTTTGGAGGGGAATGATGTCACAGCCGCCGAAGGTCTTGCTGCTGTATGCCCATCCGGAATCCCAGGACTCGGTGGCGAATCGGGTTTTGCTTCGACCGGCACAGCAGTTGGACCATGTCACCGTGCACGATTTATACGCGCACTATCCTGATTTTTTTATTGATATTCACCACGAACAACAACTGCTGCGTGAACATCAGGTCATTGTTTTTCAACATCCTCTCTATACCTACAGTTGCCCGGCCCTGTTGAAAGAATGGCTGGATCGCGTGCTGTCGCGCGGTTTTGCCAGCGGCATGGGTGGCAATGCGCTGGCGGGAAAGTACTGGCGTTCGGTGATCACCACCGGTGAACCTGAAGGGGCCTATCGCACCGGCGGTTATAACCGCTATCCGATGGAAGATATTTTGCGTCCGTTCGAACTGACCGCCGCCATGTGCCATATGCACTGGCTGACGCCGATGTTGGTGTATTGGGCGCGCAGGCAGAAGCCGGAGGTGCTGGAAAGCCATGCCACCGCGTATGGCGACTGGCTGCGTAATCCGCTACCACACGGAGGGAGGTAACATGGAAAGTTCAGCCTTATTGACCGCAATTTTACTGTTCCTGTTCGCCGCGGTGGTCACGGTGCCGATCGCTCGTCGCCTGGGCATTGGCGCAGTGTTGGGCTATCTGATCGCCGGTATCGCCATCGGCCCCTGGGGGCTGGGCTTTATCCGTGATGTTGACGAGATCCTGCACTTTTCCGAACTGGGCGTGGTGTTCCTGATGTTTATCATCGGACTGGAACTGAACCCGAGCAAACTGTGGGAGTTGCGGCGCTCCATCTTTGGCGTCGGTGCCGGGCAGGTGCTGATTACCGCCACGGTGCTGGGGGCGCTGCTTTATCTGACTCATTTCGCCTGGCAGGCCGCCGTAATCGGGGGCATTGGGCTGGCGATGTCGTCAACCGCCATGGCGCTGCAGCTAATGCGCGAGAAGGGCATGAACCGCAATGAGGGCGGCCAACTGGGGTTCTCGGTGTTGCTGTTCCAGGATATGGCGGTGATCCCGGCGCTGGCGCTGATCCCGATCCTGGCCGGAGCCGGGGGCAGCAGTGACGACTGGGCACAAATTGCACTCAAGGTGGCGGCGTTCGGCGGCATGCTGATCGGCGGCCGTTTCCTGTTGCGACCGCTGTTCCGCTATATCGCCTCTTCCGGGGTACGCGAAATTTTCACCGCTGCCGCTCTGCTGGTGGTACTGGGGGCGGCGCTGTTTATGGATGCGCTTGGCCTGTCGATGGCACTTGGGACCTTTATCGCCGGCGTGTTGCTGGCGGAGAGTGAATATCGCCATGAGCTGGAGATTTCAATCGAGCCATTCAAGGGGCTGCTGCTGGGGTTGTTCTTTATCTCGGTGGGCATGGCGCTGAATATCGGCGTACTCTATACCCATCTGGTCGAGGTGTTGCTCGGCGTGGTGCTGCTGGTGGCGATCAAGGCCGGGGTGCTGTATTCCCTTTCGCGTATTTTCGGCCTGCGCAGTTCGGTACGTTTGCAGTTTGCCGGCGTGCTTAGTCAGGGCGGAGAGTTCGCCTTTGTGCTGTTCTCGGCAGCGGGCACGCAGAAGGTGTTGCAGCCCGATCAACTCGCGCTGCTGTTGGTGGTGGTCACTCTGTCGATGATGACCACGCCGCTGCTGATGCAAATTATTGATCGCATCCTGGCGCGCCGTTACAACGCCCGCGATGAAGACGAAGAGACGCCGTATGTGGAGGACGATGACCCGCAGGTGATCATCGTCGGTTTCGGGCGTTTTGGTCAGGTGATCGGCCGGTTGCTGATGGCCAACAAGATGCGCATCACCGTGTTGGAGCGTGATGTCAGCGCCGTTGGTGTGCTGCGCCGCTACGGTTACAAGGTGTATTACGGCGATGCCACCGAACTGGAGTTGCTGCGTGCGGCCGGTGCGGCGAAGGCCAAGTCGATTGTGATCACCTGTAATGAACCTGAAGACACCATGGAAATTGTACGTCTGTGCCAGCAGCATTTTCCCGATCTGAGCATTCTGGCGCGGGCGCGCGGTCGTGTGGAGGCGCACGAATTGCTGCAGGCCGGGGTCAGGCAGTTCAGTCGTGAAACTTTTTCCAGCGCGCTGGAACTGGGGCGCAAGGCGTTAACGGAGCTGGGCATGCATCCGCATCAGGCCTACCGGGCGCAGCAGCACTTCCGCCGACTGGATATGCGTATGCTGCGTGAGCTGATGCCACCGCATCACGGCGATGTGGCGCAGATTTCCCGCGTGAAAGAAGCGCGGCGCGAGTTGGAAGAACTTTTCCATCGAGAAATGCAAAAAGAGAGTCGCCAGTTCGACGGCTGGGATGAATACGAATAATTTGGAGCACTGAGATGTCTGCAACACGTAAAAGATTTATCGCCGGGGCGGTCTGCCCGAGCTGTAAGGCTATGGATACGCTGGCAGTTTGGCGTGAAGACCAGGTCGAAGTGGTGGAGTGCGTTAAGTGCGGCCATCATCAGCGGCAGACCGAAGAGCAGGTAGAAAAGCACGTCCGGCCGCAGGAGCAGGTGATCGGGATTTTCCATCCGGAGTAGCGTTATCGAGCGCGATTTTTTATGCTGGAGGGTACAGCGGGAAAGATTTCCGATACAATCTGTCCGGTTAAGGCGCAGCCCCCATGACGGTTGCGTCCAAGTATCCAACGGTAGGAGATATCATGAAAGTAGCAAAAGACTTGGTGGTCAGCCTGGCTTATCAAGTACGTACAGAAGACGGTGTTTTGGTTGATGAGTCTCCGGTGAGTGCGCCGCTGGACTATCTGCACGGGCATGGCTCTCTGATTGCAGGTCTGGAAAAAGCTCTCGAAGGCCACGAAGCGGGCGATCGTTTTGACGTGAATGTTGGCGCTAACGATGCGTACGGCAACTACGACGAAAACCTGGTGCAGCGCGTGCCGAAAGACGTCTTTATGGGCGTTGACGAGTTGGAAGTGGGTATGCGCTTCCTGGCTGATACCGATCAGGGCCCAGTGCCGGTCGAAATCACCGAAGTGGACGGCGATCACGTAGTGGTTGACGGTAACCACATGCTGGCGGGTCAGAACCTGAACTTCAACGTGGAAGTTGTCGCTATCCGCGAAGCTACCGCTGAAGAACTGGCTCACGGCCACGTACACGGCGAGCACGATCATCACCACGACCATGAACACGGTGAAGGCTGCTGCGGCGGTCATGGCCACGATCACGATCATGACCATGCGCATGACCAGGATCAAGCCAAGAAAGGCGGTTGTGGTAACGGCGGTTGCGGCTGCCACTAATCGCAGCGCAGCAACAGCAAAAAAAGGGCGGCCCTGGGGCTGCCCTTTTTTATTGTTTATCAATAATGTGGCGGCGGTGTTTCTTCCGACTGCGAAGCGATCATCGACGTTTGGCTAGAGCGCAGTTTATCGGTCAGCACGCGCAGGTGCTCTTGTAATTTCAGCATTTCAAACTGGTGCTGCACCACGATCTGATTAAGCTCTTCAATGGTGACTTCCTGGAAGGCCTGACGGCTCTCCAATTCTTCAAGCCGCAGTAACAGGCTTTGGTTATCGGCGTTGTGCATGGTGCTACCTCTGACGCGGTTTAATCCTGAATCTGACGCTATGTTAACAGCTGCCGCCGGCTTTGCGCTGCGCTATTTCACCCCGTTGCGTGGGGGCGATAACCGAACGCGTTAGTGCACTGTGTAAAGTGCTGAAAAATAGAGCGCTTACCTTGGGCGGATTTGTTACCGTTGCACGTCGGATGATGGAAAAATCTGATTTATCATATGGGTAGCACATTAAACGAAACTTCTGTTTAAAGCGGGAGTCACACTTTGACTCGATTGGTTACCTGTGTGACTGTTTTGTTTTGTTTCGGACAGCTATAGTAGCCCGGTTATCTTACTTAATGATTGTTTGGGGCACCGCTTCAGACACTGGAGAAATGGATGAAATCTTTGTTTAAAGTCACGCTTCTGGCAACCACCATGGCTTTTGCTTTGAATGCGACCCAGGTCATGGCTGCCGATGCAGCTAAACCAGCAGAAGCGGCTAAAGCTGCCGACGCGGCACCAAGCACTGGCAAGTTCAAGAGCGACGACGAGCAAGCGGCTTACGCACTGGGTGCATCCCTGGGCCGTTACATGGACAACTCGCTGAAAGAGCAAGAAAAACTGGGTATTAAACTGGACAAGGACCAGTTGATCTCAGGCGTTCAGGACGCTTTCGCCAACAAGAGCAAGCTGAACGACGCAGATATCGAAAAAACCCTGCAGAGCTTTGAAGCACGCGTGAAGGCTTCTGCTCAGGCGAAGATGGAGCAGGACGCGAAAGATAACGAAGCGAAAGGCACCAAGTACCGTGACACCTTCGCTAAAGAAAAAGGCGTGAAGAAAACCGAATCTGGCCTGCTGTATCAGGTAGAGAAGCCAGGTACCGGTGCTGCGCCTAAAGACAGCGATACCGTGGTGGTGAACTACAAGGGCACCCTGACCGACGGTACCGAGTTTGATAACTCGTACACCCGTGGCGAGCCACTGTCATTCCGTCTGGACGGTGTGATCCCAGGCTGGACTGAAGGCCTGAAACACATCAAGAAAGGCGGCAAAATCAAGCTGGTTATCCCACCGGCGCTGGCCTACGGTAAAACTGGCGTCCCGGGCATTCCGGCTAACTCCACTCTGGTGTTCGACGTTGAGCTGCTGGATGTGAAAGCCGCGCCGAAAGCAGATGCCAAGGCTGAGAAACCGGCTGACGCAGCGGCTGATGCCAAAGCACAGTAAGTTTGTCTGAGTCCCCACACCGCCGCGAACATTCTTCGCGGCGGTGTTCATTTCAGCCTGCCAAATCAGGCGTAACTTTTACTTCCTCCCCACTGATTGCTTGACGCCTGCCGGGCATCGGGCTTAACGTCAATACCACGCGCAAACGCAAGGACTTTACTCTGGCTGTTTTGCTAGACTAATTATCCGGACTTATAAGTCATGCGCCTGCCCCTTAGGGCGTGTACCTAAAACTGTTCCTGGCCGTCAAGGCCGGCGGACGCACATCGTGCTGTTTCAGACTGATATCAGCCAGCTTGCACACCCTGAGCAATCCCAGGGGGTGAAGAAGCCTGCACGAGCAGTTTTAGCTGCGCCCCCTGGCACAGGCGATCTTTGAGGGTGGTATTTTCGATGTCTAATTCGCTTTTATCCAGCGAAGCCAGCGAACTTGATTTGCTGAACGAACGTCCGTTTACCCAAACGGATCATGAGATTCTGAAGTCTTACGAAGCGGTAGTTGATGGCCTGGCGATGTTGATCGGCGGGCACTGTGAGATTGTGCTGCACGCACTGGAAGATTTGAAATGCTCGGCGGTACGTATTGCCAACGGTGAGCATACTGGGCGGCAAATCGGTTCGCCGATCACCGATCTGGCGCTACGCATGTTGCATGATATGGCTGACAATGACAGTAGCGTATCGCAAGCCTATTTCACCCGCGCCAAGAGCGGTGTGCTGATGAAGTCGGTGACTATCGCCATTCGCAACCACGACCAGCGGGTGATCGGACTGCTGTGTATTAACATGAACCTCGACGTGCCTTTCTCCCAGGTGATGCAGACCTTTATGCCGCCGGAAACCCAGGAAGTAGCCCCTTCGGTCAACTTTGCGTCCTCCGTTGACGACTTGGTGGCTCAAACGCTGGAGTTCACCATTGAGGAAGTGAATGCCGATCGTAACGTTTCCAACAATGCCAAAAATCGGCAGGTGGTGCTGAACCTCTACGAGAAAGGCATTTTTGACATCAAGGATGCGATTAACCAGGTGGCGGATCGTCTGAATATCTCCAAGCACACCGTGTATCTGTACATCCGCCAGTTCAAAAGCGGCGATTTGGTGGGAACTGAGCGCTGATGCTGAATTACTGCCTTTTGGTCACCGGCCCGGCATATGGCACTCAGCAGGCCAGCAGCGCCTACCAGTTTGCTCAGGCTTTGCTGGTGAAAGGGCATCGCCTCTCCAGCGTGTTTTTTTACCGTGAAGGGGTGTTGAACGCCAACCAGCTGACGGCACCCGCCGGTGATGAGTTCGATTTGGTCCGCGGATGGGCACAGTTGGCACAGCAGCACGGCGTTGAGCTCAATGTCTGCGTGGCGGCTGCGTTGCGACGTGGGGTGACCGATGAACAGGAGGCTGCTCAGCAGGGGCTGGCCGCGGCAAATCTGCAGCCGGGTTTTATCCTCAGCGGGTTAGGTTCACTGGCAGAGGCTGCGCTGAGCAGTGACCGCCTGGTGCAGTTTTAAGAGAATTTATGAAACGAGTCGCTTTTGTTTTTACCCAGGGTCCGCACGGCAGTAGCGGCGGCAGGGAAGGGCTGGATGCGTTGCTGGCCACTTCGGCGCTGAGCGAAGATCTGGGCGTGTTTTTTATCGGTGATGGCGTGTTGCAGCTATTGCCGGGGCAGCAACCGGAAAAAATTCTGGCTCGCAATTATATTGCCACCTTTGGCGTACTGCCGTTGTATGACGTTGAGCAGTGTTATCTGTGCCAGGCATCCTTGCAGGAGCGAGGTCTGAGTCAGGTGACTGACTGGGTGATGGACGCCGAGGTATTGGCACCGGATGTACTGCGCCAACAGTTGGCCGGCTATGATGCGGTGATGACTTTTTAGGAAATCCTGATGCTGTATACCCTTAGCCGTTCCCCCTCTCAGTGCGATTTACCTGCGTTGCTGCGCCTGGCGGCAGCGGGCGATGACCTGCTGCTGTTACAGGATGGCGTGCTGGCTGGCTTGGCCGGTAGTGCGCATCTTGAATTGCTGCTCAATGCCCCCATATACCTTTATGCACTGCAAGATGACCTGGAAGCCAGAGGCCTGACTGGTCATTTTTCGCACGAGATCACTGTCATCGGCTATAATCACTTCGTTGAATTAACCGAAAAACACCGCAGCCAAATGTCTTGGTGATGAGAGTAATGTTGTATATTTCTTGACACATCTACTACTCAGCCCTAAAATTCTGCGTCCCGTACTTTGCCAGTAGTGCATACGGGGGGATTTATCACATGTTTACGAAGCAACAAGCGAAGCAAAAACCAGGAGCTTTTTAATGGCAACAATTAATCAGCTGGTACGCAAACCACGCTCTGTGAAGGCTGCTAAAAGCAACGTTCCAGCGCTGGAAGCCTGCCCGCAGAAACGTGGCGTATGTACTCGCGTATATACCACCACTCCTAAGAAACCAAACTCCGCACTGCGTAAAGTATGCCGTGTGCGTTTGACTAACGGTTTTGAAGTTACCTCCTACATCGGCGGTGAAGGTCATAACCTGCAGGAACACTCCGTGATCCTGATCCGTGGCGGTCGTGTAAAAGACTTGCCAGGTGTGTGTTACCACACCGTCCGTGGTGCACTTGACTGCTCCGGTGTTAAAGACCGTAAGCAATCTCGTTCCAAGTACGGCGTGAAGAAGCCAAAGGCTTAATGGTTCTCCGTTAAGTAAGGCCAAACATTTTCACTTTAATGTCAAAATAAACTCGTAGAGTTTTGGACAATCCTGAATTAACAACGGAGTATTTCCATGCCACGTCGTCGCGTGATCGGCCAACGTAAAATCCTTCCAGATCCTAAGTTCGGATCCGAACTGTTGGCCAAATTTGTAAACATCCTGATGGTAGACGGTAAAAAATCTACTGCAGAAGCAATCGTCTATACCGCGCTGGAGACCCTGGCTCAGCGTTCTGGTAAAGATCACCTGGAAGCTTTCGAAGTCGCTCTCGACAACGTTCGCCCGACTGTAGAAGTTAAGTCGCGCCGCGTTGGTGGTTCTACTTATCAGGTACCAGTTGAAGTCCGCCCGGTCCGTCGTAATGCTCTGGCAATGCGTTGGATCGTTGATGCTGCTCGTAAACGCGGTGATAAATCCATGGCTCTGCGCTTGGCGAACGAACTTTCTGATGCAGTTGAGAACAAAGGTTCTGCTGTTAAGAAACGTGAAGACGTTCACCGTATGGCAGAAGCCAACAAGGCGTTCGCCCACTACCGCTGGTAATTGCCACGCAGTAGTTATGCTAACCAAGCGGGCGCTTCAAGAAGCCAACCCGCTTGGGTTAACCGAACTTGAACGCCTAAGGCAATAGAGGAATCAAATGGCTCGTAAAACACCCATTGAGCGCTATCGTAACATCGGTATCAGCGCTCACATCGACGCCGGTAAAACGACCACTACCGAACGTGTTTTGTTCTACACCGGTGTAAACCACAAAATCGGTGAAGTGCACGACGGCGCAGCTACCATGGACTGGATGGAGCAGGAGCAGGAACGTGGTATTACCATCACGTCCGCTGCGACTACCTGTTTCTGGTCTGGTATGGCTAAGCAGTTCGAACCACACCACATTAACATCATCGACACCCCAGGACACGTTGACTTCACCATCGAAGTAGAACGTTCCATGCGTGTTCTTGATGGCGCGGTAATGGTTTACTGTGCTGTTGGTGGCGTTCAGCCACAGTCTGAAACCGTATGGCGTCAGGCTAACAAATACAAAGTTCCACGCATCGCGTTCGTTAACAAAATGGACCGCATGGGTGCTAACTTCCTGAAAGTTGTTGGTCAGATTGAACAACGTCTGGGCGCAACTCCGGTTCCTCTGCAGCTGGCTATTGGCGCGGAAGAGAAATTCACCGGTGTTGTTGACCTGGTGAAAATGAAAGCCATCAACTGGAACGAAGCCGATCAGGGCGTGACCTTCGAATACGAAGAGATCCCGGCTGATATGCAAGAACTGGCTGAAGAATGGCATCAGAAACTGGTTGAGGCCGCTGCTGAAGGCTCTGATGAGCTGATGGAGAAATTCTTTGGTGGCGAAGAGCTGACCGAAGAAGAAATCAAAACTTCTCTGCGTAAGCGCGTTCTGAACAATGAAATTATCCTGGTTACCTGTGGCTCTGCGTTTAAAAACAAAGGCGTACAGGCAATGCTGGATGCTGTTGTTGAGTATCTGCCAGCACCAACCGACGTTGAAGCTATCAACGGTATGTTGGATGACGGTAAAGACACTCCAGCAGTTCGTCATTCTTCTGACACCGAGCCGTTCTCTGCTCTGGCGTTCAAAATCGCTACTGACCCATTCGTGGGTAACCTGACGTTCTTCCGTGTTTACTCCGGTCTCGTCAACTCAGGTGACACTGTATTTAACCCAGTGAAATCTCAGCGTGAACGTCTGGGCCGTATCGTTCAGATGCATGCTAACAAGCGTGAAGAGATCAAAGAAGTTCGCGCAGGCGACATCGCTGCTGCTATCGGTCTGAAAGACGTGACTACCGGTGACACTCTGTGTGATCCGAACAACGTGATCATTCTGGAGCGCATGGAGTTCCCTGAGCCGGTAATCTCCGTAGCCGTTGAACCAAAAACCAAAGCTGACCAGGAAAAAATGGGTCTGGCTCTGGGCCGTCTGGCGAAGGAAGATCCATCATTCCGCGTATGGACTGACGAAGAATCAGGTCAGACTATCATCGCAGGTATGGGTGAACTTCACCTGGACATCCTGGTTGACCGTATGCGTCGTGAATTCAACGTTGAAGCTAACGTGGGCAAACCTCAGGTTGCTTACCGTGAAGCGATTCGTTCGAAAGTTACCGATATCGAAGGTAAACACGCCAAGCAGTCTGGTGGTCGTGGTCAGTATGGTCACGTTGTGATCGACATGTACCCACTGGAGCCGGGCGTTAATCCGAAAGGCTACGAGTTCGTCAATGACATTAAAGGTGGTGTGATCCCAACGGAATACATCTCTGCCATTGATAAAGGCCTCCAGGAGCAGCTGAAGTCTGGTCCGTTGGCGGGTTACCCGGTTGTTGATCTCGGTGTGCGTCTGCATTTCGGTTCTTACCATGATGTTGACTCCTCCGAATTGGCGTTTAAACTGGCCGCTTCTATCGCCTTTAAAGATGGCTTTAAGAAAGCGAAACCTGTTTTGCTTGAGCCAATCATGAAGGTTGAAGTTGAAACGCCGGAAGAGAACACTGGTGACGTCATCGGTGACCTTAGCCGTCGTCGTGGTCAACTGAAAGGTCAGGAATCCAACGCTACTGGCGTTCAGATTCACGCTGAAGTTCCGTTGTCCGAGATGTTCGGTTACGCAACTCAACTGCGTTCTCTGACCAAAGGCCGTGCTTCTTACTCCATGGAGTTCCTGAAGTACGATGATGCGCCGAACAACGTCGCTCAGGCCGTTATTGAAGCCCGTGGTAAATAAGCTTTCGGGTTTAACACATTGATCAGTGCTCTCTCCATGAGGGGAGAGCATAAGAGTAAGGAATATAGCCGTGTCTAAAGAAAAATTTGAACGTTCCAAACCGCACGTTAACGTTGGTACTATCGGCCACGTTGACCACGGTAAAACTACCCTGACTGCAGCAATCACCACCGTTCTGGCTAAAACCTACGGCGGTTCTGCACGTGCTTTCGACCAGATCGATAACGCGCCAGAAGAAAAAGCTCGTGGTATCACCATCAACACTTCTCACGTTGAATATGACACCCCAGCTCGTCACTACGCGCACGTTGACTGCCCAGGGCACGCCGACTACGTTAAAAACATGATCACCGGTGCTGCTCAGATGGACGGCGCTATCCTGGTTGTTGCTGCGACTGATGGCCCTATGCCACAGACCCGTGAGCACATCCTGCTGGGTCGCCAGGTTGGCGTTCCTTTCATCATCGTATTCATGAACAAATGTGACATGGTTGATGATGAAGAGCTGCTGGAACTGGTAGAAATGGAAGTTCGTGAACTTCTGTCTGCTTACGACTTCCCTGGTGATGACCTGCCGGTTGTTCGTGGTTCAGCGCTGAAAGCACTGGAAGGCGAAGCTGAGTGGGAAGCTAAAATCATCGAACTGGCTGGCTACCTGGATTCTTACATCCCAGAACCAGAACGTGCTATCGACAAGCCGTTCCTGCTGCCAATCGAAGACGTATTCTCCATCTCCGGTCGTGGTACCGTTGTTACCGGTCGTGTTGAGCGCGGTATCGTTAAAGTTGGCGAAGAAGTTGAAATCGTTGGTATCAAAGACACTGTTAAGTCTACTTGTACTGGCGTTGAAATGTTCCGCAAACTGCTGGACGAAGGCCGTGCTGGTGAGAACGTTGGTGTTCTGCTGCGTGGCGTTAAGCGTGAAGACATCGAACGTGGTCAGGTACTGGCTAAACCAGGTTCTATCAAGCCACACACCAAGTTCGATTCAGAAGTGTACATCCTGAGCAAAGAAGAAGGTGGTCGTCATACTCCATTCTTCAAAGGCTACCGTCCACAGTTCTACTTCCGTACAACTGACGTGACCGGTACCATCGAACTGCCAGAAGGCGTTGAGATGGTAATGCCAGGTGACAACGTGAACATGGTTGTTACCCTGATCCACCCAATCGCGATGGATGACGGCCTGCGTTTCGCAATCCGTGAAGGCGGCCGTACTGTTGGCGCTGGTGTTGTTGCTAAAGTTATCGCTTAATCGCGAATAATTTTTCGACACAAAAAGAGGGCACTTCGGTGCCCTTTTTTTATGCAATTCGCTCAAATCTTAATTGAAATAAAAAGCATTCCTATTTAGACTTACAGCATTGGTTAAGAAGTGAGTCTCTCTATGTATGTATGTCTGTGTAATGCCGTGACTGATAAAGCGATCCGTAAGGCCGTGCGTCAGCACAATCCGCATACCATGAAACAACTGCGTGAACTTGTGCCTATTGGTACCGATTGTGGAAAGTGCATTCGTCAGGCCAGACAGATTATGGTGGAGGAAAGCGGAACCATTATTCATATGCACGAAGTTGCCTAACTAAAGGTAAGGTTATTTTTTGACTCTTGGCTTACAGCTTCTACACTTTTAGAACTGGCCAGGAGGAGTTACCTATGAAAGGCGATAAAAAGATCATTGCTCACCTAAACAAACTGCTCGGTAACGAGCTGGTTGCCATCAATCAATATTTCCTGCACGCCCGAATGTTCAAAAACTGGGGTTTAACTCGCCTCAATGATAAGGAATACCACGAGTCGATCGACGAAATGAAACATGCCGATCGTTACATTGAGCGTATTCTGTTTTTGGAAGGTATCCCGAATTTGCAAGACCTCGGCAAGTTGAATATTGGCGAGGATATTGAAGAAATGCTGCGTTCCGATCTGGCCCTGGAGTTGGATGGTGCCAAAAGTCTTCGTGAAGGTATCGCTTACGCCGATTCCATCCATGATTATGTCAGCCGTGATTTGATGATAGAGATCCTGGCTGATGAAGAAGAGCATATCGACTGGTTGGAAACCGAACTGGATTTGATAGATCGCCTGGGAATTCAGAACTACGCGCAAGCCCAGCTCTAGCAATGTAAACACACCAGTTCCCCACTTAATAACGACGCTCCCCGGCCGGCAGGTTTTTCTCCGGTAGGGCGGGGGAGCTGGCCCAACGCGGTATCGAATTTCCTCGCACACTACAGCCCCTTGTTTACTGATCCGTGGCCTAAGGCATAAATCTGCAAAAAATGTCGATATCCTGCGCATATTCCCATCTGTGCCTTGCTTATCGTTCTGTTTTGCGTATAATGCGCGGGCTTACCTAATCTTGGTAAGCCTGATTTTAGCGAATCAGTCGATTGGCAAGTTTGTTTTGCCTTTCGAACAATACTCCCGATATGGGGGTTATATGTTGACGATTACACTCCCCCATCAATCGAAATGGGTGTGAGGAGTAATTATTTACGTTTATAAATAATTGGAGCTCTGGTCTCATGCAGAACCAAAGAATCCGTATCCGCCTGAAAGCGTTTGATCATCGTCTTATCGATCAATCAACCGCGGAAATCGTCGAGACTGCTAAGCGCACTGGTGCGCAAGTCCGTGGTCCGATCCCGCTGCCAACTCGCAAAGAGCGCTTTACCGTTCTGATCTCTCCGCACGTCAACAAAGACGCGCGTGATCAGTACGAGATTCGCACTCACAAGCGTCTGGTTGACATCGTTGAGCCAACCGAGAAAACCGTTGATGCTCTGATGCGTCTGGATCTGGCTGCTGGTGTAGACGTGCAGATCAGCCTGGGTTAATCAGGTCATTGAGCGATTGAGAGGTTGAAACAATGATTGGTTTAGTCGGTAAGAAATTGGGCATGACTCGTATCTTCACTGAAGATGGCGTTTCTATCCCAGTAACCGTGATTGAAATTGAAGCGAACCGCGTGACTCAGGTTAAAGACCTGGCTAACGACGGGTACCGTGCCGTTCAGGTTACTACCGGTAGCAAAAAAGCTAACCGCGTGACCAAACCGGAAGCGGGCCATTTCGCTAAAGCTGGCGTTGAAGCTGGCCGTGGTCTGTGGGAATTCCGCCTTGCAGAAGGTGAAGAGTTTGCTGCAGGTCAAAACATCAGCGTAGAAATCTTCGCTGAAGTTAAAAAAGTCGATGTTACTGGTACTTCTAAAGGTAAAGGTTTTGCTGGCACTGTAAAGCGCTGGAACTTCCGTACCCAAGACGCTACCCACGGTAACTCCTTGTCTCACCGCGTTCCGGGTTCTATCGGTCAGAACCAGACTCCGGGCAAAGTGTTCAAAGGCAAGAAAATGGCTGGCCACCTGGGTGACGAGCGTGTAACCGTTCAAAGCCTGGACGTAGTACGTGTTGACGCTGAGCGCAACCTGCTGCTGGTTAAGGGTGCTGTACCGGGCGCAACCGGTGGCAACCTGATCGTTAAACCAGCTGTGAAGGCGTAAGGGGATAGCAATGGAATTAGTATTGAAAGACGCGCAAAGCGCGCTGACTGTTTCCGAAACTACCTTCGGTCGTGACTTCAACGAAGCGCTGGTACACCAGGTTGTTGTTGCTTATGCAGCAGGTGCCCGTCAAGGTACTCGTGCTCAGAAGACCCGTGCTGAAGTGACTGGTTCCGGTAAAAAACCGTGGCGCCAGAAAGGTACCGGCCGTGCGCGAGCAGGTTCTGTAAAGAGCCCGATCTGGCGTTCAGGTGGTGTAACCTTCGCTGCGAAGCCACAGGACCACAGTCAGAAAGTAAACAAAAAGATGTACCGCGGCGCGCTGAAAAGCATTCTGTCCGAACTGGTACGTCAAGATCGTCTGATCATTGTCGAGAAGTTCTCTGTAGAAGCGCCTAAAACTAAGCTGCTGGCACAGAAACTGAAAGATATGGCTCTGGAAGATGTGCTGATCGTGACCGGTGAACTGGATGAGAATCTGTTCCTGGCTGCTCGCAACCTGTACAAGGTTGACGTGCGCGATGTAGCAGGTATCGACCCGGTTAGCCTGATCGCCTTCGACAAAGTGGTTATGACTGCTGATGCTGTGAAGCAAGTTGAGGAGATGCTGGCATGATCCGTGAAGAACGTCTGCTGAAAGTGCTGCGTGCACCGCACGTATCTGAAAAAGCATCCGCTGCGATGGAAAAAACTAACACCATCGTACTCAAAGTTGCCAAAGACGCGACCAAAGCAGAAATTAAAGCTGCAGTGCAGAAACTGTTTGAAGTCGAAGTCGAAGACGTTAACACCCTGGTAGTTAAAGGGAAAGTGAAGCGTCACGGTCAGCGTGTTGGTCGTCGTAGCGACTGGAAAAAAGCTTACGTCACCCTGAAAGAAGGCCAGAACCTGGACTTCATCGGCGGCGCAGAGTAAGTCGGAGGAGTAAGAACAATGGCAATTGTTAAATGTAAACCTACATCTCCGGGTCGTCGCCACGTTGTTAAAGTGGTTAACCCTGAGCTGCACAAGGGTAAACCTCATGCCCCGCTGCTTGAGAAACTGAGCAAAAGCGGTGGCCGTAACAACAATGGCCGTATCACCACCCGTCATATCGGTGGTGGCCACAAGCAACATTATCGTCTGGTTGACTTCAAACGCAACAAAGACGGTGTGGCTGCAGTGGTTGAGCGTCTGGAGTACGATCCGAACCGTTCCGCGAACATCGCGCTGGTTCTGTACAAAGACGGCGAACGCCGTTATATCCTGGCGCCGAAAGGTCTGAAAGCTGGTGACCAGATCCAATCTGGCGTTGATGCTGCAATCAAGGTAGGTAACACCCTGCCAATGCGCAACATCCCAGTGGGTTCAACGGTTCATAACGTAGAAATGAAACCAGGTAAAGGCGGTCAAATCGCTCGCTCTGCTGGTGCCTACGTTCAGATCGTTGCACGTGATGGTTCCTACGTAACTCTGCGTCTGCGCTCAGGCGAAATGCGTAAAGTTCCAGTTGATTGCCGCGCCACCTTAGGTGAAGTCGGTAACGCTGAACATATGCTTCGCGTTCTGGGTAAAGCAGGTGCTGCACGTTGGCGTGGTGTTCGTCCTACCGTTCGCGGTACGGCGATGAACCCGGTCGATCACCCGCACGGTGGTGGTGAGGGTAAAAACTTTGGTAAACACCCAGTAACACCATGGGGCGTTCAGACCAAAGGTAAGAAAACCCGTAGCAACAAGCGTACTGATAAGTTCATCGTACGTCGCCGTAGCAAAAAATAATTAGAGGATAAGCCATGCCACGTTCTCTCAAGAAAGGTCCTTTTATTGACCTGCACTTGCTGAAGAAGGTAGAGAAAGCGGTGGAAAGCGGTGACAAGAAGCCTTTGCGCACTTGGTCCCGTCGTTCAACGATCTTTCCTAACATGATCGGTTTGACCATCGCTGTCCATAATGGTCGTCAGCACGTACCAGTGTTCGTTTCCGATGAAATGGTCGGTCACAAACTGGGTGAATTCGCGCCGACTCGCACTTATCGCGGCCATGCGGCTGATAAAAAAGCTAAAAAGCGCTAAGGTAGGAGGAAGAGATGGAAACTATCGCTAAACATCGCCACGCTCGTTCTTCTGCACAGAAGGTCCGCCTTGTTGCAGACCTGATCCGCGGTAAGAAAGTGTCGCAAGCTCTGGAAACTCTGGCCTACACCAACAAGAAAGCTGCTGGTCTGGTTAAGAAAGTGCTGGAGTCTGCCATTGCTAACGCAGAACACAACGATGGCGCTGACATCGATGATCTGAAAGTCACGAAAATCTTCGTAGACGAAGGCCCAAGCATGAAGCGCATTATGCCGCGTGCAAAAGGTCGTGCAGATCGCATCCTGAAGCGCACCAGCCACATTACTGTGGTTGTGTCCGATCGCTGAGACTCTGGAGACTAGCAATGGGTCAGAAAGTACATCCTAATGGTATTCGCCTGGGTATTGTCAAACCTTGGAACTCTACTTGGTATGCGAATACCAAAGAATTCGCTGACAACCTGGACAGCGACTTTAAAGTTCGTCAATTCCTGATTAAAGAACTGGCGAAAGCTTCCGTTTCTCGCATCGTTATCGAGCGTCCTGCGAAGAGCATCCGTGTGACTATTCACACTGCTCGTCCAGGCATCGTTATCGGCAAGAAAGGTGAAGATGTCGAAAAACTGCGTAAGGTCGTAGCGAACATCGCTGGCGTTCCTGCGCAAATTAATATCGCCGAAGTCCGTAAACCGGAACTTGACGCTAAATTGGTTGCTGACAGCATCACTTCACAGCTGGAACGTCGCGTTATGTTCCGTCGTGCTATGAAGCGTGCTGTACAGAACGCAATGCGTCTTGGCGCTAAAGGTATCAAAGTTGAAGTAAGCGGCCGCCTTGGCGGTGCTGAAATCGCGCGTACCGAATGGTACCGTGAAGGTCGTGTTCCGTTGCATACACTGCGTGCGGATATCGATTACAACACATCTGAAGCGCACACCACTTATGGTGTAATCGGCGTTAAGGTATGGATCTTCAAAGGTGAGATCCTGGGTGGTATGGCTGCAGTTGAACAACCGGAACCGGCTGCTCAACCTAAAAAGCAGCAGCGTAAAGGCCGCAAGTAAGGAGAGTCGCTGATGTTACAACCAAAGCGTACAAAATTCCGTAAGATGCACAAAGGCCGCAACCGTGGTCTGGCGCAGGGTACGGATGTTAGCTTCGGCACTTTCGGTCTGAAAGCTGTTGGCCGTGGCCGTCTGACTGCTCGTCAAATCGAAGCAGCTCGTCGTGCAATGACTCGTGCAGTTAAGCGTCAAGGTAAAATTTGGATCCGTGTATTCCCGGACAAACCAATTACCGAGAAGCCGCTCGAAGTGCGTATGGGTAAAGGTAAGGGTAACGTGGAGTATTGGGTTGCCCTGATCCAACCTGGGAAAGTCCTGTACGAAATGGACGGTGTACCAGAAGAGGTCGCCCGTGAGGCATTCAAGCTGGCTGCAGCTAAATTGCCGATCAAAACCACCTTTGTAACTAAGACGGTGATGTAATGAAAGCACAAGAGCTGCGTGAAAAAAGCGTTGAAGAGCTGAACACTGAGCTGCTCAACCTGCTGCGTGAGCAATTTAACTTGCGCATGCAGGCGGCAAGTGGCCAGCTGCAACAAACTCACCTGTTGAAACAAGTGCGTCGTAATGTCGCACGCGTTAAGACTTTACTGACTGAAAAGGCGGGTGTGTAAATGACTGATATTAACCGTACTCTGCAGGGTCGTGTTATTAGTGACAAAATGGAGAAATCCATGGTTGTTGCTATCGAGCGCACGGTGAAGCACCCGATCTACGGGAAATTCATCAAGCGTACGACCAAGCTGCACGTACATGACGAGAACAACGAATGTGGTATCGGTGACGTGGTAGAAATCCGCGAATGCCGTCCACTGTCTAAGACTAAGTCTTGGACGTTGGTTCGCGTTGTAGAGAAAGCGATTCTGTAATAGAGTAGCTGACTCTAACTTATAAACGGCTCAGAAAATGAGCCGTTTATTTTTTCTACCCATACTCTGGAAGCGGTGTTATAATGCTGCGCCCTCGGTTATGGGGCTTTTCAACGATCTAGTAATAGGTCCTAAAGTTGTAGTTGACATTAGCGGAGCACTAACATGATCCAAGAACAGACTATGCTGACCGTGGCCGACAACTCCGGTGCACGTCGCGTAATGTGTATCAAGGTTCTAGGTGGCTCGCACCGTCGCTACGCAGGCATTGGCGATGTCATCAAAATTACCATCAAGGAAGCAATTCCTCGCGGTAAGGTGAAGAAAGGCGATGTGCTGAAGGCGGTAGTGGTGCGCACCAAGAAGGGTGTACGTCGCCCGGACGGTTCTGTCATTCGCTTCGATGGTAATGCATGCGTTATTTTAAACAATAACAGCGAGCAACCTATCGGTACGCGTATTTTTGGGCCGGTAACTCGTGAACTGCGTAATGAGAAGTTCATGAAAATTATCTCTCTGGCACCAGAAGTACTCTAAGGAGCGAAACATGGCAGCGAAAATCCGTCGTGATGACGAAATTATCGTGCTTACCGGGAAAGACAAAGGTAAACGCGGTAAAGTAAAAAATGTCCTGTCTGCTGGTAAGGTCATTGTTGAAGGTATCAACCTGGTTAAGAAACATCAGAAGCCGGTCCCGGCCCTGAACCAACCAGGTGGCATTGTTGAAAAAGAAGCTGCAATTCAGGTTTCTAACATTGCTCTCTTCAACGCGGCTACCGGTAAGGCTGACCGTGTAGGCTTTAGATTCGAAGACGGGAAAAAAGTCCGTTTCTTCAAATCTAACAGCGAAACTATCAAGTAATTTGGAGTAATACGATGGCGAAACTGCATGATTACTACAAAGACGAGGTAGTCAAACAACTGATGTCTCAGTTTGATTACAACTCTGTCATGCAAGTCCCTCGGGTCGAGAAGATCACCCTGAATATGGGTGTTGGTGAAGCGATCGCTGACAAGAAACTGCTGGATAATGCAGCAGCGGATCTGGCAGCAATCTCCGGTCAAAAGCCGTTCATCACCAAAGCACGCAAATCTGTTGCAGGCTTCAAAATCCGCCAGGGCTATCCGATCGGCTGTAAAGTAACTCTGCGTGGCGAACGCATGTGGGAGTTCTTTGAGCGACTGATTTCCATTGCTGTTCCACGTATTCGTGACTTCCGTGGCTTGTCCGCTAAGTCATTCGATGGCCGTGGTAACTACAGCATGGGTGTGCGTGAGCAAATCATCTTCCCAGAAATCGACTATGACAAAGTCGATCGCGTTCGTGGTTTGGATATTACCATTACCACTACTGCGAAATCTGATGATGAAGGCCGCGCGCTGTTGGCTGCTTTTAACTTCCCGTTCCGTAAGTAAGGCAGGGTTACTGATGGCTAAGCAATCAATGAAAGCACGCGAAGTCGTTCGCGTGAAACTGGCTGAAAAGTACCGCGCTAAACGCGAGGAACTGAAAGCTATCATTTCTGGTGTGAACTCTTCCGACGAAGATCGTTGGGATGCTGTTCTCAAGCTGCAAACTCTGCCGCGTGATTCCAGCCCGTCTCGTCAGCGTAAACGCTGCCGCCAAACTGGCCGTCCACATGGTTATGTGGGCAAATTCGGGTTGAGCCGTATCAAGTTACGTGAAGCCGCTATGCGCGGTGAAGTACCAGGCTTGAAAAAGGCTAGCTGGTAATTACCAATTGAATCACGGGAGTAAAGACAGATGAGCATGCAAGATCCGATCGCGGATATGCTGACCCGTATCCGTAACGGTCAAGCCGCGAACAAAGTTGCGGTCACCATGCCTTCCTCCAAGCTGAAAGTGGCAATTGCCAACCTGCTGAAGGAAGAAGGTTTTATTGAAGATTTCAAAATCGAAGGCGACACCAAGCCTGTTCTGGAACTGGTACTGAAGTACTTCCAGGGCAAGGCAGTGGTAGAAAGCATTCAGCGAATCAGCCGTCCAGGTCTGCGTATCTACAAGAAAAAAGATGCGCTGCCAAAAGTTATGGCTGGTTTGGGTATTGCTGTTATTTCTACCTCTAAAGGTGTTATGACCGATCGTGCAGCTCGCCAAGCAGGTCTTGGTGGCGAGATTATCTGCTACGTAGCTTAATTCGGGAGGAAAGAATGTCTCGTGTTGCAAAAGCACCCGTCGTCATTCCTGCCGGCGTAGAGGTAAAACTCAACGGTCAGGTTATTTCGATAAAGGGTAAGAACGGCGAGCTGACTCGTACTGTCCACAACGCCGTTGAAGTGAAGCAAGAAGCTAACGCACTGACTTTCGCCCCGCGCGAAGGTTTTGCAAACGCATGGGCCCAAGCGGGTACCACGCGCGCTCTGCTGAACGCAATGGTAGTTGGTGTTACCGAAGGCTTCACCAAGAAGCTTCAACTGGTAGGTGTTGGTTATCGTGCTGCTGTTAAAGGCAACGTGGTGAATTTAGCCTTAGGCTTCTCTCACCCGGTCGATCACCAGCTGCCAGCAGGTATTACTGCTGAATGCCCAAGCCAAACTGAAATCGTGCTGAAAGGCGCTGATAAACAAGTTATTGGCCAGGTTGCTGCAGATCTGCGTGCCTACCGCCGTCCTGAGCCTTACAAAGGCAAGGGTGTCCGTTACGCCGACGAAGTCGTGCGTACCAAAGAGGCTAAGAAGAAGTAAGGTAACACTATGGATAAGAAATCTGCTCGTATCCGTCGTGCGACCCGCGCACGCCGTAAGATCAAAGAACTGGGTGCAACCCGCCTGGTGGTACATCGTACCCCGCGTCACATTTACGCACAGGTAATTGCTCCAAATGGTTCTGAAGTACTGGTAGCCGCTTCTACTGTAGAAAAAGCTATCACAGAGCAATTGAAGTATTCCGGTAACAAAGACGCAGCAGCAGCCGTAGGTAAAGCTCTGGCTGAGCGCGCGTTGGAAAAAGGGATCTCTAAAGTCTCCTTTGACCGTTCCGGTTTCCAATATCATGGTCGAGTCCAGGCACTGGCAGATGCTGCCCGTGAAGCTGGCCTTCAGTTCTAAGGAAGAGGTTTAAGATGGCTCACATCGAAAAACAAGCTGGCGAACTGCAGGAAAAGCTGATCGCGGTAAACCGCGTATCTAAAACCGTAAAAGGTGGCCGTATTTTCAGCTTTACCGCACTGACAGTAGTTGGTGATGGTAACGGTCGCGTTGGTTTTGGCTACGGCAAAGCACGCGAAGTTCCGGCAGCGATCCAGAAAGCGATGGAAAAAGCCCGTCGCGCTATGATTAATGTTGCTTTGAATAGCGGTACTCTGCAGCACCCTGTTAAAGGTGCTCATACGGGTTCTCGTGTGTTCATGCAACCAGCTTCCGAAGGTACCGGTATCATCGCCGGTGGTGCAATGCGCGCCGTTCTGGAAGTTGCAGGGGTTCATAACGTATTAGCTAAAGCATATGGTTCTACTAACCCGATCAACGTGGTTCGTGCAACTATTGCTGCTTTGGAAGATATGAAATCCCCAGAAATGGTCGCTGCTAAGCGTGGTAAGTCCGTCGAAGAAATTCTAGGGAAATAACCATGGCAAAGACTATTAAAGTAACTCAAACAAAAAGCAGCATCGGCCGTTTGCCAAAGCACAAGGCAACCCTGATCGGTTTAGGTCTGCGTCGTATTGGTCATACTGTAGAGCGTGAGGATACTCCTGCTGTACGTGGTATGGTCAACTTGGTTTCCTACATGGTTAAGGTTGAGGAGTAACAGATGCGTTTAAATACTCTGTCTCCGGCTGAAGGTGCCAAGCATGCGCCTAAGCGTGTAGGTCGTGGTATTGGTTCTGGCCTGGGTAAAACTGCTGGTCGTGGTCACAAAGGTCAGAACTCACGTTCTGGCGGTGGCGTACGTCGTGGTTTTGAAGGTGGTCAGATGCCTTTATATCGTCGTTTGCCGAAATTCGGCTTCACCTCTCGCAAAGCTATGATCACGGCAGAAGTTCGTCTGTCTGAACTGGCTCTTGTTGAAGGCGACGTAATCGACCTGAACACGCTGAAAGCCGCTAACGTTGTTGGTGTCCAGATCGAATTCGCGAAAGTTATGCTTTCTGGCGAAATCGCTCGTCCGGTTACCCTGCGTGGTCTGCGTGTCACCAAAGGCGCTCGTGCTGCTATCGAAGCTGCTGGCGGTAAAATTGAGGAATAAGTAGCAGATGGCTAAGCAACCAGGATTAGATTTTCAAAGTGCTAAAGGCGGACTCGGCGAGCTGAAGCGCAGACTTTTGTTTGTAATCGGCGCGCTGATTGTCTTCCGTATCGGCTCTTTTATTCCGATTCCTGGTATCGATGCCACTGTGCTTGCCAAATTGCTCGAGCAGCAGAGAGGCACTATCATTGAAATGTTTAACATGTTCTCTGGTGGTGCCCTCAGCCGTGCTTCTATCTTTGCTCTGGGGATCATGCCGTATATTTCGGCGTCGATCATTATCCAGCTGTTAACGGTGGTTCATCCAGCGTTAGCAGAAATTAAGAAAGAAGGGGAGGCTGGCCGTCGCAAGATTAGCCAGTACACCCGTTACGGTACGCTGGTGTTGGCCATATTCCAGTCGATCGGTATTGCTACCGGTCTGCCGAATATGCCTGGTATGCAGGGTCTGGTGTTAAACCCAGGCTTTGCGTTCTACTTTACTGCAGTAGTGAGCTTGGTTACCGGGACAATGTTCCTGATGTGGCTGGGTGAACAGATTACTGAACGTGGTATCGGTAACGGTATCTCGATCATTATCTTCGCAGGTATTGTAGCGGGACTCCCGCCGGCTGTGGCCCATACTATCGAACAAGCCCGGCAAGGCGACCTGCACTTCCTCCTGTTGCTGTTGGTTGCAGTATTGGTGTTTGCAGTAACCTTCTTCGTTGTTTTCATTGAACGTGGTCAACGTCGTATCGTCGTTAACTATGCGAAACGTCAACAAGGTCGTCGTGTTTATGCAGCACAGAGCACACACTTACCGTTGAAAGTGAACATGGCAGGGGTTATCCCGGCAATCTTCGCTTCCAGCATTATTCTGTTCCCGGCCACGATTGCATCATGGTTTGGGGGCGGTACCGGTTGGAACTGGCTGACAACGATTTCGCTGTATTTGCAGCCAGGGCAACCGCTTTATGTGTTACTCTATGCGTCTGCAATCATCTTCTTCTGTTTCTTTTACACGGCGTTGGTTTTCAACCCGCGTGAGACAGCAGATAACCTGAAGAAGTCCGGTGCCTTCGTACCAGGAATTCGTCCGGGAGAGCAAACGGCGAAGTACATCGATAAAGTAATGACGCGTTTAACCCTGGTGGGCGCGATGTACATTACTTTCATCTGCCTGATCCCGGAGTTCATGCGTGATGCAATGAAAGTACCATTCTACTTTGGTGGTACCTCGCTACTGATCGTGGTTGTCGTCATCATGGACTTTATGGCTCAAGTGCAAACTCTGATGATGTCAAGTCAGTACGAGTCTGCATTGAAGAAAGCAAACCTGAAAGGCTATAACCGCTAACAGGTTCGTTTGAGAAGTTACGGAGAGTAAAAATGAAAGTTCGTGCTTCCGTCAAGAAATTATGTCGTAACTGCAAAATCGTTAAGCGTAACGGTGTCGTTCGTGTGATTTGCAGCGCCGAGCCGAAGCATAAACAGCGTCAAGGCTGATTATCTCGCATATTTTTCTTGCAAAGTTGGGTTGAGCTGGCTAGATTAGCCAGCCAATCTTTTGTATGTAGCTGCAACATTATTTGAGTATCCTGAAAACGGGCTTTTCAGAATGGTGTTGCCGTATAAAATAGTAGGAGTGCATAGTGGCCCGTATAGCAGGCATTAACATTCCTGATCATAAACATACCGTAATCGCCTTAACGTCGATCTTCGGAATCGGTAAAACCCGCTCACAGTCTATCTGTGCGTCTACGGGTATTGCCGAAAGTGTTAAGATCAGTGAGCTGTCTGAAGAGCAAATCGAACAGCTGCGTGAAGCAGTCGCCAAATTCACCGTAGAAGGTGATTTGCGTCGTGAAGTTACCCTGAGCATCAAGCGTCTGATGGATCTTGGTACATACCGTGGTTTGCGTCATCGTCGTGGTCTGCCAGTTCGCGGTCAGCGTACTAAGACCAACGCACGTACCCGTAAGGGTCCGCGTAAACCGATCAAGAAATAATCAGGGTGATTGAATAATGGCAAAGGCACCTGTTCGTACACGTAAGCGTGTAAGAAAGCAAGTCTCTGACGGCGTGGCTCATGTCCATGCTTCTTTCAACAACACCATTGTAACTATTACCGATCGTCAGGGTAATGCATTGGGTTGGGCAACTGCCGGTGGTTCTGGTTTCCGTGGTTCTCGTAAGTCAACTCCGTTTGCAGCTCAGGTTGCAGCAGAACGTTGTGCTGACGCAGTAAAAGAATACGGTATCAAGAATCTGGAAGTTATGGTTAAGGGACCGGGTCCAGGCCGCGAATCAACTATTCGTGCTCTGAACGCCGCTGGTTTCCGCATCACTAATATTACTGATGTGACTCCTATCCCTCACAACGGTTGTCGTCCGCCGAAAAAGCGCCGCGTATAACGCTGCTTTTAGGTTTGTTGGAGAAAGAAAATGGCAAGATATTTGGGTCCTAAGCTCAAGCTTAGCCGCCGTGAGGGCACAGACTTGTTCCTGAAGTCTGGCGTTCGCGCGATCGATACCAAGTGTAAAATTGAGCAACCGCCTGGTCAACACGGTGCGCGTAAACCGCGTCTGTCTGACTACGGTGTACAGTTACGTGAAAAGCAAAAAGTTCGCCGTATGTACGGTGTTCTGGAGCGTCAATTCCGTAACTATTACAAAGAAGCAGCACGCCTGAAGGGCAACACCGGTGCAAACCTGTTGCAACTGCTGGAAGGTCGTTTGGACAACGTTGTTTACCGTATGGGCTTCGGCGCTACTCGTTCAGAGTCACGTCAGTTGGTTAGCCACAAAGCAGTTATGGTAAATGGTCGCGTTGTTAACATCGCTTCTTATCAGGTATCTCCGAATGACGTAGTCAGCATCCGCGAGAAGGCTAAAAAGCAATCTCGTGTTAAAGCTTCTCTGGAGCTGGCTGAGCAGCGTGAAAAGCCGACCTGGCTTGAAGTTGATGCTGCTAAGATGGAAGGCGTGTTCAAGCGTATGCCTGAACGTACCGATCTGTCTGCGGACATTAACGAACACCTGATCGTCGAGCTTTACTCCAAGTAAGGCTTAGTACCAAAGAGAGGACACAATGCAGGGTTCTGTGACAGAGTTTCTAAAACCGCGCCTGGTAGATATCGAGCAAGTCAGTTCGACGCACGCCAAGGTGACCCTTGAGCCGTTAGAGCGTGGCTTTGGCCATACTCTCGGCAATGCACTGCGCCGTATTCTGCTTTCGTCTATGCCGGGTTGCGCGGTGACCGAGGTTGAGATTGATGGTGTACTGCATGAGTACAGCACCAAAGAAGGCGTACAGGAAGATATCCTGGAGATCCTGCTCAACCTGAAAGGGCTGGCGGTGAGAGTTCAAGGGAAAGATGAAGTTATCCTTACCCTGAATAAATCTGGCATTGGCCCTGTGACCGCTGCCGACATTACCCATGATGGTGATGTCGAAATCGTCAAGCCTCAGCACGTGATCTGCCACCTGACCGATGAAAACGCTGCTATCAGCATGCGTATCAAAGTTCAACGTGGTCGTGGTTATGTGCCGGCTTCTGCCCGAATTCATTCGGAAGAAGATGAGCGCCCGATCGGTCGTCTGTTGGTTGACGCCTGCTATAGCCCTGTAGAGCGTATTGCCTACAATGTTGAAGCAGCGCGTGTAGAACAGCGTACTGACCTGGACAAGCTGGTCATCGAAATGGAAACCAATGGCACGATCGATCCTGAAGAGGCGATCCGCCGTGCGGCAACCATCCTGGCTGAACAACTTGAAGCTTTTGTTGACTTACGTGATGTTCGTCAACCAGAAGTTAAAGAAGAGAAACCAGAATTCGATCCGATTCTGCTGCGCCCTGTTGACGATCTGGAATTGACTGTCCGCTCTGCTAACTGCCTTAAGGCAGAAGCTATCCACTACATCGGTGATCTGGTACAGCGTACCGAGGTTGAGTTGCTGAAAACGCCGAACCTGGGTAAAAAATCTCTTACTGAGATTAAAGACGTGCTGGCCTCCCGTGGTCTATCTCTGGGCATGCGCCTGGAAAATTGGCCACCGGCAAGCATTGCTGACGAGTAACCGGATCACAGGTTAAGGTTTTACTGAGAAGGATAAGGTCATGCGCCATCGTAAGAGTGGTCGTCAACTGAACCGTAACAGCAGCCACCGCCAGGCTATGTTCCGTAACATGGCCGGCTCTTTGGTTCGTCATGAGATCATCAAGACGACCTTGCCAAAAGCAAAAGAGCTGCGTCGCGTTGTTGAGCCGCTGATTACTCTTGCCAAGACCGACAGCGTAGCTAATCGTCGTCTGGCATTCGCCCGTACTCGTGATAACGAGATCGTGGCAAAACTGTTTAACGAGCTAGGCCCGCGTTTCGCGAGCCGTGCCGGTGGTTACACTCGCATTCTGAAGTGTGGCTTCCGCGCAGGCGACAACGCGCCGATGGCATACATCGAGCTGGTTGATCGTGCTGAGTCTCAAGCAGAAGTAGCAACTGCAGAGTAATCTGTAGACGCGTGGAAAAACCGGGCTTGCCCGGTTTTTTTACGTCCAAAATCAGCCAAACGTGCGTTCTTTCCCTTCCTGACTTAAGATCCCCGCCCCTATCCGCTATGCTAACGCTATTAGTCAGCTCTACTGAGAGATCATGTTATGTGGTTACTCGATCAATGGGCGGAGCGTCATATCCTGGATGCACAGGCCAAAGGCGAATTAGACAATTTACCGGGCCAGGGCCAGCCGCTCGAATTGGATGATGACAGTGCGGTACCTGCAGAATTGCGTACCGGCTTCCGCTTGCTTAAAAACGCCGGCTATTTACCCGCAGAGTTAGAAGATCGCAAAGAGGCTTTGAATATAGCTCGTTTGCTGCAAGGGATTGATAGTAGGCATCTGGATTATGTCGAACTTGGCAAACGGATGGCGTTACTGGAACACCGTTTACGCCAGGCAGGGATGAGTACTGATTTTTTGCACGGTGAATATCAACGTGCACTGAGTGGCAAATTTTCACCGGAGGATGAGTGATGCTTAAGATTGGCCAACTGGCAAAGCTTGCTGACGTGACGCCGGATACCGTGCGTTATTACGAGAAGCAGGGAATGATGGATCATAACATCCGTACCGAGGGCGGTTATCGGTTGTACAGCGATCAAGACCTGCAGCGGCTGCGTTTTATCCGTTATGCCAAGCAGCTCGGTTTCACGTTGGAAACTATCGCCGAACTGTTGTCGATCCGTGTTGATCCCGAGCACCATACCTGTCGGGAATCGAAGTCGATTGTCGATGCGCGGCTCAGTGATGTTGAAAATAAGCTTAAAGAGTTAACGCGGATGCGTGAATCGCTAAAGCGTCTCAGCGATGCCTGTTGCGGTAGCGCGCATACCAGCAATTATTGCTCCATCTTGGAGGCGCTTGAACAAGGTGCTAGTGATGATAAAGCTAAAAAAGGCCTCTGAATGGGCTATCAACACTTTAATTTTTATACGGCCGGCAGTATTATCGCCACGATTTATATCCATACATAAACAAGGAGCATTACCATGACTAAATACCGTCATACCAAAGGCCAGATACAGGACAATGCGATTGAGGCACTGTTGCACGATCCGTTATTCCGCCAAAGGGTAGAGAAAAATACCAAAGGCAAGGGCAGCTACCGGCGTAAAGACAAACATGCAAAAGGCGGAAACTGGGAGGCCAGTGGCAAACTATCAAGCGATAATTTACCACTGGCCTTCTGGTTTTAAGGCATTAAAAAAGCCATCTTAATAAGATGGCTTTTTAGTTGTGCAGGATAAACTGTTTTACAGTTTAGGTTGTTGCTGTTGACTCAGTAAATCACGAATTTCAGTCAGCAGTTTTTCTTCTGCGGTCGGTACCGGAGGCGCTGCTGGCTCTTCTTCCTGTTTACGACGCACTTTATTCATTAATTTAATTGCCAGGAAAATAGCGAAGGCAACAATCACAAAATCGAAAATGGTCTGAATGAATGAACCGTAGTTCATCACTACCGCAGGAATCGCGCCCTGAGCTTCGCGTAATACCAGGTGGAACTGCTTGAAGTCAACGCCGCCAATCAGTAAGCCCAGTGGTGGCATAATGATATCTGCAACGAAAGACGATACGATCTTACCGAATGCCGCACCAATAATCACACCTACTGCCAAGTCGACCACGTTGCCACGCATGGCAAACTCGCGGAACTCTTTCATCATACTCATAGAACGCACCCCTTGCAGAATTTAATAACTCAAGTTTAACAAAGCAATTTCCCTTTGCCACAAAAGGAGCGAAAAGTTTTATCTCTTTCCATGGCGGAGAACAACTTAGCAATTATAGACCATCTATTACTACATTTGTTCTACAAGAAGAATGGACTTGGTTGGAACAGGCGTTCAACGTCAGGAACGAACTTTTTGTCGGTTATAAACATAATGACATGATCGCCTTGTTCAATTTTGCTGCTACCGTTGGCAATAATAACATCATCACCACGCACTATGGCGCCAATGGTCGTACCCGGAGGCAATTTAATATTTTCAACGGTGCGGCCGACCACTTTCGAGGTGCTCTCATCACCGTGCGCAATGGCTTCGATGGCTTCCGCGACACCGCGCCGCAATGAGGAAACGCTGACGATATCTGCTTTTCGGACATGGCCCAACAGTGCTGAGATGGTTGCCTGCTGTGGGGAAATGGCGATGTCGATGACGCTGCCCTGTACCAGGTCAACATAGGCACGACGCTGAATCAGCACCATGACCTTTTTGGCGCCCATGCGTTTGGCTAGCATGGCCGACATAATGTTTGCTTCGTCGTCATTGGTGATAGCGATAAAGACATCGACCTGATCAACATGTTCTTCCGCCAGCAGTTCCTGGTCCGAGGCATCGCCATAAAATACGATGGTGTCATGCAGTTGCTCTGCCAGTTCTGTGGCACGTTGCTGATTACGTTCAATCAGCTTCACGTTGTAGGATTTCTCTAACCGTTGCGCCAGGCCAGCACCGACGTTGCCGCCACCGACAATCATGATGCGCTTATAGGGTTTTTCTAATCGTTGCAGCTCACTCATTACCGCACGGATGTGCTGCGAGGCGGCAACAAAGAACACTTCATCACCGGCTTCGATAATAGTGGAACCCTGCGGGCGAATCGGTCGATCCTGGCGGAAGATGGCAGCGACGCGAGTATCAATATGCGGCATATGTTCACGCATTGAAGACAGGGCATTACCCACCAACGGGCCACCGTAGTAGGCTTTTACCGCGGCGATGCTGACCTTGCCTTCTGCAAAGTTGACCACTTGCAGTGCGCCCGGGTATTCAATCAATTTATAGATGTAATCGATAACCAGCTGTTCCGGTGAGATCAGGTGGTCAATGGGCACCGCTTCCGGGTTAAAAAGCTTCTCTGACTCGCGGATATATTCTGGCGCACGGATGCGGGCGATTCGGTTAGGGGTATTAAACAGCGAATAGGCAATCTGACAGGCGATCATGTTGGTTTCGTCTGAGTTCGTGACGGCAACCAGCATATCGGCATCTTCAGCCCCTGCTTCTCGCAGGACGCGTGGATGGGAGCCATAGCCCTGGACAACTCGCAGGTCGAACTTATCCTGTAACTGACGCAGGCGGCCGGAATCGGTATCCACGACGGTAATATCGTTATTTTCGCCCACCAGGTTTTCCGCCAGTGTCCCGCCAACCTGACCCGCGCCAAGAATAATTATTTTCATTCGCTTCTCTGCTTCACACTGAAACCGCTGAAGATTATCTGAAAGGGCGCAACAGCCGCGCCCAGAGTACTGAACAGCTACATTTTAATCAGCTTAGCGTAAAAGAAGCCATCCCCATCCTCTGGATGCGGAAGATTCTGTCGGCCAGGCTGTTGCTCGTTGCCGGTTTCAACCAGACGGGCCTCGGGATGACGCTGAAGGAAGGCGCTAATCTGCTCTGCGTTTTCTGCCGGCAAAATGGAGCAGGTGGCATACACCATCACGCCACCGCTTTTGAGATGTGGCCAAATGGCCTCAATAATCTCGGCCTGCAGCGCGGCCAGTTCCGCGATGTCACGGTCGCGACGCAACCATTTGATATCTGGGTGACGGCGGATCACACCGGTGGCAGAGCAAGGGGCATCCAACAAAATGCGATCGAACTGCTTGTCGCCGCACCATTGTTGCGGAGTACGGCCATCGCCTTGCTTCACTTCGGCGTGCAAGCGCAGGCGCTGCAGGTTTTCTTTGACCCGGCTCAGGCGTTGTTCATCGATATCGACGGCCATCACATGGGCTTTGGGAGCCGCTTCTAAAATATGGGTGGTTTTACCGCCGGGAGCTGCGCACAAATCGAGGATCTGTTCTCCGTCTTGCGGATCCAGCAGATCGACACAACCCTGAGCGGAGGCATCCTGCACGGTGACCCAGCCGTCGGCAAAGCCTGGGAGGTCGGTAACGGGGCATGGCGCCAGCAAACGCACGGCATCGCGATATTCGGCATGCGGTTCGGCGGCGATACCAGCCTGTTCCATCAACTGTAAATAGCTTTCACGGGTGTGATGCAAGCGGTTGACGCGTAGCCACATTGGCGGCTTCTGATTATTGGCATCAATAATCTGTTCCCACTGTGCGGGATAGGCCTGCTGGATACGCTTCAGCAGCCAGCTTGGGTGCAGATAGTGGCTGTCATTATTGGCGGCACGTTGCAGTAATTCTTCCTGCTGACGTTGGAACTGGCGCAGTACGCCGTTGATCAGGCCTTTAAGCTGTGGGCGCTTTAGCGCTACTGCGCCTTCCACGGTTTCCGCCAGTACCGCGTGTGCAGGGATGCGGGTATACAGCAGTTGGTATAAGCCGACCATCAGCAAATAGTGCAGCGTGCGCTGCTTACCGGTCATTGGCTTGGCCATTAATTGTTGAATGCACCATTCCAGTTGCGGCAACACGCGCAGCGTGCCGAAGCACAGTTCCTGCAGCAGAGCGCGGTCCTTGTCAGAAATGGTCTTTTGCAGTGACGGCAGGACAGTACTGAGCGACTGGCCCTGATCCAGCACCTGGCCGATGGCTTTGGCAGCGATGCTGCGGAGATTGTAATTGTTTTTCATAGGCTAAAGCTGATAACGATCGGCATTAAGAAAGAAACAGCCCGGCGATTCTCGGCCGGGCAGTGGGGGCGGTTTATAACCGGTTGCCCGGTGTAAACCATTCACGACGTGAGTTCAGCAGATCCTGCGCTGACATGGGTTTTTTGCCTGCCGGCTGCAGTTGAGTCAGGTTAAGAATACCCTCAGCGGTCGCCACCTGAATGCCGTGTTTATCGGCATGGATGATGGTGCCAGGTTCTGCGTCCGTGCTCTGTGCCAGCACCGTTGCCTGCCACACCTTCACCGGTTGATCGTCAATGGTGAAGTAACTGACCGGCCACGGGTTAAAGGCACGGATGCAGCGTTCAAGTTGCGTGGCGGACAGGCTCCAGTCCAGGCGAGCTTCTTCTTTGCTCAGCTTTTCGGCGTAGGTAACCAGCGATTCATCCTGCACTTCACGTTTCGCCGTGCCCTCAGCCATCTGCTGCAGCGTGGTCAACAGACCCTGTGGGCCTAGTTGAGCCAGCTTGTCATACAGACTGGCGCTGGTGTCAGCGGCTTCGATCGGGCAGGCGATCTTGTGCATCATATCGCCGGTGTCCAAACCCACGTCCATCTGCATGATGGTCACGCCGGTTTCGTTATCGCCGGCCCAGAGTGAACGTTGGATCGGGGCGGCACCACGCCAGCGCGGCAGCAGTGAGCCGTGGACGTTAATGCAACCGAGCCGTGGCATATCCAGCACCGCTTTGGGCAGGATCAGACCATAAGCCACCACCACCATGACATCGGCGTTGAGATCGGCAACCAGGTGCTGGTTCTCTTCCGGACGCAGTGATTTGGGCTGAAACACCGGTAAATGGTGCTGCTCGGCCAGAACCTTGACCGGGCTGGGTGTTAGCTTGTTACCGCGACCCGCAGGGCGATCGGGTTGGGTGAAAACCCCGACAATCTGGTGCCCAGATGACAACAGCGCGTCAAGATGACGCGCTGCGAAGTCTGGAGTTCCGGCGAAAATAATCCGTAAAGAGTCAGACACGTTGATTTCCTGATCGGTTAGGCGCGGGCGTTAAGCTTGGCCATTTTTTCCAGTTTCTGACGGATACGCTGGCGCTTAAGTGGCGACAGGTAATCGACGAACAGCTTGCCGACCAGGTGATCCATTTCGTGCTGGATACAGATGGCCAACAGGTCATCGGCTTCCAGTTCAAAAGGCTTGCCGTCGCGGTCCAGCGCTCTGATTTTCACCGTAGCGGCACGCGGGACTAAAGCACGCTGTTCGGGAATGGAAAGGCAACCTTCCTCGATCCCGGTTTCACCGCCTTTTTCCAGCAGTTCCGGGTTGATCAGCACCAAGCGCTGATCGCGGTTCTCAGAAACGTCAATGACGATAATGCGCTGATGGATATCCACCTGTGTCGCAGCCAGGCCAATGCCTTCCTCTGCGTACATGGTTTCAAACATATCATCCACGATGCGCTGGATATTCGCATTGACTTCTTTAACCGGGGCCGCGACTTTGCGCAGCCGGTCGTCTGGGTAATGTAATACCTGCAATACTGACATATATCTTGAGATCTGTATCCGAGTGATAAACGAGGTTTAGCTTCTATTCTAGACATTTCCCAGCCTGATTGACAGCATTGCGCACCAATTGCTCGAATTGGTAATACCACCATTTTCTGCGAGGGAACAGGCGATGCAGGCACGGGAAATCGGCTTACGGATGCACGGGGTCACCGGGCTGGGCGCGGCACAAGCCAGCCAGATAATACGACAAATGGTGACGGCCAGTGGGCCGCCGTATTCTTTGCTGCGGGAATTGGGGTTGAATGACCGGCAGCAGGCCCAGTTTCGCCAGGTGGATCCACGCTACCTGGCCGCTACGCTTACCTGGCTGGAGCAGCCTGAAAACTTGTTATGGATCTACGGTGAGGCTGACTACCCGGAGCGATTGCTCCCTATCGATGATGCACCTTTGCTGCTGTTGGTAAAGGGTAACCCGCAAGCCGTACAGCAGCCGCAAATCGCCATGGTCGGCAGTCGGCAGTTCAGCCATTACGGTGAACACTGGGCCAGTTACTTTGCCACCGGATTGGTGCACTGTGGGTTTACCATTACCAGCGGGCTGGCCATTGGCATCGACAGTATTTGCCACCGTGCAGCGTTGGCTGCTGAAGGGGCCACCGTCGCCGTTCTGGGCAGCGGCCTGGCCAACATCTATCCGCGCCGGCATCAACGCCTGGCCGAACAGATCGTTGAAAGCGGCGGAGCGCTGGTTTCTGAGTATCTGGCCACCGATCTGCCAATGCCCGATCACTTTCCACGTCGTAATCGCATCATCAGCGGATTAAGCCTGGGTGTGGTGGTCATCGAAGCCTCCCTGCGCAGCGGAACGCTGATTACTGCCCGTTACGCTTTAGAGCAGGGGCGTGAGGTTTTTGCTTTACCCGGGGCGCTGGGTAACCCAATGAGTGAAGGTACGCATTGGCTGATCCAACAGGGGGCCTATCTGGTTACCGGGCCGAAAGAGATCGCTGAGCAACTGGGAAGCGGGCTGCATTGGCTGTCACTGGACGAAAATACAACTATTTGTGCGTCAGAAGCCGAAGTTGAATTGCCATTTGCCGATGTGTTGGCTAACGTAGGAGATGAGGTGACACCTGTTGACGTCGTCGCTGAACGTGCCGGCCAACCTGTGCCAGAGGTGGTAATTAAGTTACTCGATCTGGAGTTAGCAGGGTGGATCGCAGCTGTACCCGGCGGCTATGTCCGAATAAGGAGGGCAGGCCATGTTCGACGTACTGATGTACTTGTTTGAAACTTATATCCACAATGAACCAGAGATGCGCGTCGATCAGGATCAACTGACCGATGATCTCGCTCAGGCGGGGTTTCATCGGGATGATATCTACAACGCGTTGAATTGGCTTGAAAAACTCGCTGACCTGCAGGAAGGCGAAAATGCGCCGTATTTTATGGATGCCGATCCGCTGGCAATGCGGATTTACACCGAAGAAGAAGGCGTGCGTTTGGATGCCAGTTGCCGTGGTTTCCTCCTGTTCCTGGAGCAGATTCAGGTATTGAACCTCGAAACCCGTGAAATGGTTATCGATCGTGTTATGGCTTTGGATAATACGGAATTCGATCTCGAAGATCTGAAATGGGTGGTGTTGATGGTGCTGTTTAATATCCCCGGATATGAAAGTGCCTATCAGCAAATGGAAGAACTGTTGTTTGAAGTAAACGAAGGTTATCTGCACTGAGCCGATAACATGAATAGAAGAAGTTATGACAAAAGCAGCGATTTTTGCCGCCAGGAAAAATGAACCCTGTCCGGAATGCGGGGCCGAGCTGGTGATCCGCAGTGGTCGCCACGGCCCCTTCCTCGGCTGTTCCCGTTATCCTGAATGCCAACATATCCGGCCGTTGAAAGCGCAGGCCGATGGCCATATCGTCAAGATGCTGGATGGGCAGGAATGCCCGAAATGCCAGGCGACGCTGGCCTTGCGTCAGGGCCGTTACGGTATGTTTATCGCTTGCAGCAACTATCCGGAGTGCGATCACACCGAGGTCATCGATAAACCGGACGAAACCAGTATTAGCTGTCCGCAGTGCGAGCAGGGCAAACTGCTGCAGCGCAAATCGCGCTATGGCAAGGTGTTCCACTCCTGCGATCGCTACCCTGAATGCCAGTTTGTTCTCAATTTTAAACCCGTTGCCGGTGAGTGTGAGTACTGCCACTATCCGTTGCTGATGGAAAAGCGCACGGCGAAAGGCCCAACCCTTTGCTGCGCCAGTAAACTTTGCGGGAAACCCGTAGTCACTACAGAATAATGACATCATGAGCTCAGAATCCACTGCCATCTTCATACCAATTATTGACGCGCTGCATAATCACCAGGTCATTGCCTACCCGACCGAGGCGGTGTTTGGTCTGGGTTGCGATCCCGATAGCGAGCAGGCGGTTAATGCCTTATTGGCACTGAAACAGCGCCCCTGGGAAAAGGGACTGATCCTGATTGCGGCCGATTATGCGCAGCTAACACCTTATATAGATGACACCGTGCTGAGTGAGCAGCAGCGTGCCACGATGTTTGCCAGTTGGCCGGGACCGGTGACCTGGGTAATTCCTGCCAGGTCGGAAACGCCACGCTTGCTAACCGGCCGTTTCAACTCGTTGGCGGTACGTGTTAGCGACCACCCATTGGTGCAGCAACTTTGCCGGCAGTTTGGCAAACCGTTGGTGTCGACCAGCGCCAATCTCAGCGGGCAAGAGCCTTGCCGCAGCGCCGATGAAGTGCAGCAACAGTTTGGTGCCGCTTTCCCGGTGCTGACCGGCAGCGTCGGTGGCCGTCTTAACCCTTCCGAAATCAGAGATGTCCTGACCGGTAAGCAAATCCGTCAAGGCTAGAGGTCATGTGCATGGAGAAGTTTGCGGTATTCGGTAACCCTATCGGCCATAGCAAATCACCGCGTATTCATGCGCTATTTGCCGCCCAAACAGGTATAGAACACCCTTATGGTACGGTGCTGGCACCGCTGCACGGTTTCGAAACCACTCTGCAGGCATTTATTCAGGCGGGTGGTCAGGGAGCGAACGTCACGGTTCCTTTTAAAGAGAAGGCTTACGAGGCGGCGACTGAACTGAGTCAACGGGCCTCGCTGGCCGGTGCGGTAAATACCTTGAAAATACTGCCAGACGGCGGACTTCTGGGTGACAACACCGATGGGATCGGCCTGCTGACCGATCTTGAACGTCAGGGGTTGATCCAACCCAAGGATCGTATCTTGTTGGTGGGGGCGGGCGGTGCGGCGCGCGGTGTGATCTTGCCGCTACTGTCTTTTGGCTGTGAAGTGGTGATCACCAACCGTACTTTTAGCCGCGCGCAGACACTGGCGCAGGTATTCCAGCACTTGGGTGAAATATCCGCGTTGCCTCTGGATCAACTCGATCAACAACAGTTTGATTTAGTGATTAACGCAACGGCATCCGGTATCAGTGGTGACATCCCGGCGTTACCGGTTGGTACGGTCAATGGCCATACCCGTTGTTATGACATGTTTTATCAGCAGGGGTTAACACCTTTCCTGGCCTGGGCGCAGCAACAGGGTGCCACAGAATATGCCGACGGTTTAGGGATGCTGGTGGGGCAGGCCGCGCATGCGTTCCTGTTGTGGCATGGTGTAATGCCGGAGATCGAACCGGTATTGCGTCAGCTGCGTCACGAACTGGCCGCGTAAATTCCGGCCCGTTCTCCGGTGAGGGAACGGGCGCTTGTCAGATATCTTCTGACAAGTATTCGTCTTTCCAGCGTACATAGTTAGTAGAAGAGTAAAGCAACCCCTCTCGCTCGGCGGCGGTCAGTGGACGAACCTGGCGTGCTGGGCTACCCATATAAAGATAACCGCTCGCCAGTCGTTTACCCGGCGCGACCAAGCTGCCGGCGCCAATCATCACATCATCTTCTATTACTGCACCATCCAGCAGGATCGATCCCATTCCTATCAATACCCGATTGCCAATGGCGCAGCCGTGCAACATGGCTTTGTGCCCAACGGTAACGTCTTCACCGATCAGCAACGGATAACCTTCAGGGTTATGCTCAGACTTATGGGTCACGTGCAACACGCTGCCATCCTGAATATTGCTGCGAGCACCAATTTTTACCGCGTTCACGTCGCCGCGGATGGCAACTAACGGCCAGATACTGACGTCATCGGCCAGCTCAACGTTACCGATCACCACGCTGGAAGGGTCGATCATGACGCGCTGACCCAGTTTAGGAGAGTAATGAAGATAAGAACGTACTGCATCGGACATGGTAATAGCCTCACGTCGGGATCATATTAACGGCAATACTAGACGTTGGCGGTGGAATTACAACCAACCGAAGTGACGGATCCTGCGGAAAACGGCCCTGATCGCGCAAGATCCACTCGAAGGGGCTGAAAAGTGTGCAAACAGTAAGAAAAGATCAAGAAAGGGGTTGTGCAAAAAATTCGGATCCCTATAATGCGCCTCCATCGACACGGAACATGTGAACAACTTCACAGAGTCTCCGGGGTTCGAAGAGAAAAAATCCTGAAATTTAGGGGTTGACTC
>NZ_CAMISV010000020.1:0-62500 GCF_946227095.1 Serratia proteamaculans | reverse complement strand
CACCCTCCGTATTACCGCGGCTGCTGGCACGGAGTTAGCCGGTGCTTCTTCTGCGAGTAACGTCAATGNACCCTTCCTCCTCGCTGAAAGTGCTTTACAACCCGAAGGCCTTCTTCACACACGCGGCATGGCTGCATCAGGCTTGCGCCCATTGTGCAATATTCCCCACTGCTGCCTCCCGTAGGAGTCTGGACCGTGTCTCAGTTCCAGTGTGGCTGGTCATCCTCTCAGACCAGCTAGGGATCGTCGCCTAGGTGAGCCATTACCCCACCTACTAGCTAATCCCATCTGGGCACATCTGATGGCGTGAGGCCCGAAGGTCCCCCACTTTGGTCCGAAGACGTTATGCGGTATTAGCTACCGTTTCCAGTAGTTATCCCCCTCCATCAGGCAGTTTCCCAGACATTACTCACCCGTCCGCCGCTCGTCACCCAGAGAGCAAGCTCTCTTGTGCTACCGCTCGACTTGCATGTGTTAGGCCTGCCGCCAGCGTTCAATCTGAGCCATGATCAAACTCTTCAATTAAAAGCTTGATTTGCTTCAACTCGTGAAGCGATGCTCGAAAATAACTTTCGTAATAGTCATTCTGTTGGACAAGCCAACGAAACGACTTATTGCTTGGTCACTCTTCAAGACTTGATATTTTTTCGAACCCGAAGGTTCTGGATATCGTCTTGTGGAGTGCCCACACAGATTGTCTGATAAATTGTTAAAGAGCAGTGAGTTAGCCGCCGTAGCTTGCTATCTCGAGGTGGCGTATATTACGCTTTCCTCTTTCAGAGTCAACCCCTAAATTTCAGGATTTTTTCTCTTCGAACCCCGGAGACTCTGTGAAGTTGTTCACATGTTCCGTGTCGATGGAGGCGCATTATAGGGAGCTGGTTCAGAATGACAAGGGTTTATATTCACTTTTTATCTGACCGCTCACTATTCATGCATAACGTCTACTAAACCCGCTTTTTGATGGCTTCCGGCAGGTCTGCCAGGCTGTTTAACACCCAATCCGCCAGTTTCTCACCTTGTTCAGTGACCGGTTTGCCGGTACGCACCAGCACTTTAGTCCCAACACCTGCCGCGATTGCTGCCTGCATGTCTTCCGGTTTGTCGCCAACCATATAAGAAGCAGCCATATCAATGTTCAATTCCTGCTGCGCCTGTAACAACATGCCCGGTTGAGGTTTACGGCAGTCGCACACCTGACGGAACTCTTCTATTACTGCTTCTGGATGATGCGGACAGAAATAGATACCGTCCAGGTCAACATCACGGTCGGCCAGCGACCAGTCCATCCACTCTGTCAGGTACATAAATTGGTCTTCGCTGAACTTGCCGCGTGCGATGCCGGACTGGTTGGTCACCAAGACCAGAGCAAAGCCCATCTTTTTAAGTTCGCGACAGGCGTCAATCACGCCATCAATAAAGTGGAAATTATCGATTTCATGGACGTAGCCATGGTCAACATTAATCGTGCCATCACGATCGAGGAAAATTGCTGGAACGCTTTGTGTCACCGGTTTGCTCCTGAGGGCCTGAAAACGCGGACAGTATCGCATGTTTTACCCAGTACTGAGAACGGCAGAGAACCGCGTTGATCGTTGACTTAGACGTCTAGACGCCTTAACATCTGATCCATACCTTGGTCCACGCCAAGGTTTACTTTTATCTAGCCACGGGCAACCACGCTAAAATAAGAAGAATATGATTAAACTTTCTAACATCACCAAAGTGTTTCAGCAGGGTTCGCGCACCATTACCGCGCTCTCTGACGTGACTCTTCACGTCCCTGCCGGGCAAATTTATGGCGTTATCGGTGCATCAGGTGCCGGTAAGAGTACGCTGATCCGCTGCGCCAATATGCTTGAGCGCCCAACCTCCGGCCAGGTGCTGGTTGATGGACAGGATCTCACTTCACTGTCTGAAGGCGAACTGACGCGCGCTCGCCGTCAAATCGGCATGATTTTCCAGCACTTTAACCTGCTGTCTTCCCGCACAGTATTTGGCAACGTTTCATTGCCGCTGGAGCTGGACAGCACTCCCCGCGCTGAAATCAAAAAACGCGTAACCGAGTTGCTGGAATTGGTCGGGCTGTCAGACAAACATGATGCCTACCCAGCCAACCTGTCGGGTGGCCAGAAGCAGCGCGTGGCGATTGCCCGTGCGCTGGCAAGCCAACCCAAAGTCCTTCTGTGCGATGAAGCCACCAGCGCGCTGGACCCAGCCACCACCCGTTCAATTCTGGAACTGCTGAAAGACATTAACCGTCGTCTCGGCCTGACCATCCTGTTGATCACCCATGAAATGGACGTGGTTAAACGTATCTGTGATCAGGTTGCGGTTATCAGCCAGGGTCAGTTGATTGAAAAAGACAGCGTCAGCGAAGTGTTCTCGCACCCGAAAACCCCGCTGGCCCAACAGTTTATTCAGGCCACGCTGCATTTGGATATCCCGGACGACTACGCCAAGCGCCTGGCACCGGAACGCAGTGGTGGACGTCAGCCCCTGCTGCGTCTGGAGTTCACCGGCCAGTCCGTTGATGCACCGCTACTGTCAGAAGCCGCCCGTCGCTTCAACGTTAACAACAACATTATCAGTGCGCAGATGGATTATGCCGGCGGTGTTAAATTCGGCGTGATGCTGGCAGAACTGCACGGCAGTGATGAAGACGCGCTGGCAACGATTAAGTTCCTGCAGGAAAATCAGGTAAAAGTAGAGGTTCTGGGTTATGTCTGAGGCAATGATGTGGTTAATGGCACGTGGCGTGTGGGAAACCGTCATGATGACCTTTGTCTCCGGCTTCTTCGGTTTCGTGCTTGGCCTGCCGGTTGGCGTGCTGCTGTATGTAACCCGCCCCGGGCAAATCGCCGCCAACAACACGCTATATAGAACGCTGTCCGGCCTGGTGAACGTTTTCCGTTCCATTCCGTTCATTATTCTGCTGGTGTGGATGATTCCATTTACTCGTTTGATCGTTGGTACCTCGATCGGCCTGCAGGCAGCTATCGTTCCGCTGACCGTGGGTGCGGCACCCTTTATTGCCCGCATGGTGGAAAATGCCTTGCTGGAGATCCCATCCGGTCTGGTAGAAGCCGCCCGTGCGATGGGAGCAACCCCAATGCAAATCATCAAGAAGGTGCTGCTGCCGGAGGCCCTGCCGGGCCTGGTCAATGCCGCCACCATTACCTTGATCACTTTGGTGGGCTATTCCGCCATGGGGGGCGCGGTAGGCGCAGGCGGTCTGGGACAGATTGGTTATCAGTACGGTTATATCGGTTATAACGCCACAGTAATGAATACCGTATTAGTATTACTGGTGGTGCTGGTCTACTTGATTCAGTTCTTCGGTGATCGGATCGTCAAAGCCGTCACCCATAAATAACTTTACAGCAACTGCGCTTACACAGCGTATTTCAAATGCGAGTCTAATGAGGAAGGGATATGTCGTTAAAATTTAAATCCATCGCGGCAATCGGCGCACTGATCGGTACTCTGGCTCTGGCAGGCTGCGGTCAGGAAGAAAAAGATCCGAACCATATCAAAATCGGCGTGATTGTCGGTGCTGAACAGCAGGTCGCTGAAATCGCGCAAAAAGTGGCGAAAGAGAAATACGGTCTGGACGTCGAACTGGTGACCTTCAATGACTACGTGTTGCCAAATGAAGCGCTGAGCAAAGGGGATATCGATCTGAACGCCTTCCAGCACAAACCCTATCTGGATCAGCAGATCAAGGATCGCGGCTACAAGCTGGTGCCGGTCGGCAACACCTTCGTTTATCCGATTGCCGGTTACTCCAAGAAAATCAAATCGCTGGACGAGCTGAAAGACGGTTCTCAGGTTGCCTTGCCTAACGACCCAACCAACCTGGGCCGTTCCCTGCTGCTGCTGCAGAAGGTTAACCTGATCAAGCTGAAAGACGGTGTTGGCCTGCTGCCGACCGTGCTGGACGTGACTGAAAACCCGAAAAACCTGAAGCTGGTCGAGCTGGAAGCCCCACAATTGCCACGTTCACTGGACGATCAGCAAATCGCCCTGGCGGTAATCAACACCACTTACGCCAGCCAGATTGGCCTGACGCCAGCAAAAGACGGTCTGTTTGTTGAAGATAAAGACTCACCGTACGTTAACCTGCTGGTTGCCCGCGAAGACAACAAAGACGCGGAAAACGTGAAGAAATTCGTTCAGGCTTACCAGTCTGACGAAGTGAACGAAGCAGCCAACAAGATCTTTAACGGTGGTGCAGTTAAAGGCTGGTAATCATTAATTACCGAATTTATTCCTATAATTGCAAGACGGGCTACGGCCCGTCGAGAGAGTTGAGATAGTTCTTTGCGGCTAAAAGTAATGATTTAGTCCTAATGAAAACAAAGAATTAGATCTTCTGAATTACCCCAAACACCCGAAAAACGCGTTTTTCGGGTGTTTGTCTTATATCTAGACGGGCTACGGCCCGTCTTGTTATTTCCACCATAGATTGCTTCAATAGCGCCACTTACCTATTCCATCAAGGCAGAGGAATCTCAATGCGTGCTTTACCTCTCTGTTTGTTAGCGCTTGCGCTGGCAGGGTGTTCGTCGCAGCGTTTTGCGCCCCCGTCAACAAACAGCACCAGCAAACCGGTAACAACCACTCCGACGAAAACCACGCCAGCAGCACGTCCGGCACCGGTTAAACTGTACAAAAGTGCAGAAGAATTAGTGGGTAAACCATTCCGCGATCTGGGTGAAGTCTCTGGCGAATCCTGCCAGACAACGGTACAGGATTCACCGCCGAATCTGGCAGCCGCCCGTAAGCGTATGCAAATCCGCGCCTCTTATATGAAGGCTAATGCCGTGCTGTTGCATGACTGCCAGATTGTCAGCGGTGTTGCCGGCTGTTACCAACAGGCTATTTGCCAGGGTTCAGCGCTTAACGTTTCGTCCAAATGACCGAATTTGTTTTCAATCAGATCGGTACCATCCGTTCACCGTATAAAGAAAAGTTCGCCGTTCCCCGCCAACCGGGATTAGTCGAAGACGGTGGCGGTGAGTTAGTGCTGCTGCCGCCCTATAATCAGGCGGAAGCGGTACGCGGCCTCAGCGAATTCAGCCATCTGTGGGTGATGTTTATTTTCCATCAAACCATGGAGGGCGGCTGGCGGCCTACCGTCCGGCCACCCCGCCTCGGCGGTAATGCCCGGATGGGAGTATTTGCTACCCGCTCGACCTTCCGCCCCAATCCGCTCGGCATGTCGCTGATCGAATTAAAAGGCGTACGGGTGCAGGGCGGCGAAGTGGTGCTCGAGTTGGGCAGTCTCGATCTGGTTGACGGCACGCCGGTGGTGGATATCAAACCCTATCTGCCGTTTGCCGAAAGCCAGCCGCAGGCCCGCGCTGGGTTTGCTCAGGCAGCACCCTCCGGGGATATGCCGGTAAGCTTTACCCCAGAGGCGGAACAACAGCTGCAACAACATCAGCAGCGTTATCCGCACCTGCGGCGTTTTATCAGCCAGGTGCTGGCTCAGGATCCACGTCCGGCCTACCGCAAGGGGCAATCAGCGGAACGGGATTATGCCGTCTGGCTACTGGATTTCAACGTGCGTTGGCGAGTGGTGGATCAACAAACCGAGGTGCTGTCTGTCGACCTGCGTTAAAATTCCACCGTCTCTCTTTTGACAACCCGCTCGCACTGGTAAACTAAATCACTTTCGAAAATTTTGGCTGCCCTAACTACTGGCAGCCGGTTGCAATTTGCAGTTCTAACGGAACCAAAACACCATGCGTACTAGCCAATATCTGCTCTCCACCCTGAAGGAGACACCTGCCGATGCCGAAGTGATCAGCCACCAGCTGATGCTGCGCGCCGGGATGATTCGCAAGCTGGCCTCCGGTCTTTATACCTGGCTGCCGACCGGCCTGCGCGTTCTGAAAAAGGTTGAAAACATCGTTCGCGAAGAAATGAACAATGCTAACGCGATCGAAGTTTGCATGCCGGTGGTACAACCTGCCGATTTATGGCAGGAAAGCGGCCGTTGGGAACAGTACGGCCCTGAGCTGCTGCGCTTTGTTGATCGTGGCGATCGTCCCTTCGTGCTGGGTCCAACCCACGAAGAAGTGATCACCGATCTGATCCGTAACGAAATCAGCTCTTACAAGCAGCTGCCGCTGAACTTCTTCCAGATTCAGACCAAGTTCCGTGATGAAGTGCGCCCACGTTTCGGCGTTATGCGCTCACGTGAATTCCTGATGAAGGACGCCTACTCGTTCCATACCTCACAGGAATCTCTGCAGGCAACCTACGAAGCAATGTACGAAGCCTACAGCAAAATCTTCAGCCGTATGGGTCTGGACTTCCGTCCGGTGGATGCCGATACCGGTTCGATCGGCGGTAGCGCATCACACGAGTTCCAGGTGCTGGCCGACAGCGGTGAAGATGATATCGTGTTTTCCACCGGCTCCGATTTTGCCGCCAATATCGAACTGGCAGAAGCGGTTGCCCCGGCCGAACCTCGTGCTGCAGCCAGTGAAGAACTGCGCGTTGTGGATACGCCGAATGCCAAGACCATCGCCGAGCTGGTAGAGCAATTCCAACTGCCGGTGACAAAAACCGTCAAGACATTGCTGGTGCGAGCCAAAGAAGACAGCGGCCACAAACTGGTTGCTCTGCTGGTGCGTGGCGATCACGAACTGAATGAAATCAAGGCCGAGAAGCTGCCGCAGGTTGCTGCTCCAGTAGTCTTTGCCACCGAAGAAGAGATCCGCGCCATCGTGGGTGCAGGCCCTGGCTCACTCGGTCCGGTCAATTTGCAGGTTCCCGTGGTTGCCGATCGCAGCGTAGCGGCGATGAGTGATTTTGGTGCCGGTGCCAACATCGACGGTAAACACTACTTCGGCATCAACTGGGAGCGCGATCTGCCGCTGCCACAGGTTGCCGATATCCGTAACGTCGTAGAAGGCGACGCCAGCCCGGATGGTAAAGGCACACTGCTGATCAAGCGCGGTATCGAAGTGGGTCATATCTTCCAGCTCGGTACCAAATACTCAGAAGCGATGAAAGCCACCGTACAGGGCGAAGACGGCCGTAATCAGGTGCTGACCATGGGCTGCTACGGTATCGGGGTCACCCGCGTGGTCGCTGCCGCTATCGAGCAGAACCATGACGAACGCGGCATCATCTGGCCGGATGCTATCGCGCCATTCCAGGTGGCTATCCTGCCAATGAACATGCACAAATCCTTCCGCGTGCAGGCGCTGGCAGAAGAGTTGTACAACACGCTGCGTTCCCACGGTATCGACGTGATCCTCGATGACCGTAAAGAGCGTCCAGGCGTGATGTTCGCGGATATGGAACTGATTGGCGTACCGCACTCTATCGTGATCGGCGATCGTAACCTCGACAGCGAAGAGATTGAGTACAAGAACCGCCGTGTCGGCGAGAAGCGAATGATTAAAACCGGCGAAGTCATTGATTTCCTGCTGGGACAGATCAAGCGCTAATCCGCTATTGCAGAAACTAAAAACCCGCCTAGGCGGGTTTTTTTATGGCGATTATTTGCTGTCGCAATTTTTACTGCGGTCGAAGGCTATTTTTCCGTCCGGCACCAGTGCCTTCTCGGTAAGCCCCTCTTCCATTGACGGCTGAACGCTAAAGTGGCCATTCAGGGTCAGGAACACCGGTTCACCCGGCGTTTTGTAAGCCTTGGCATAACCCTGCTCCAGCGCAATAGTATTGTCGACCGGGAAAGTCTTACCGGTGGCACAATCTTTAAACACCGCCGCATCCGCCATGTAGGTGTAGCTGCCTTTCAGCGACATCGGCGTTTTAGGCAAGGCTTTCTCTACCGGTTCAAGACGGTAATTCAGCTGAGATTCAATCGGCATACCGGTTTGATCGAGCATTTCCAAACTTTTACCCACCGGACGGAAATAGCGCTTATCGCCACGGCTGTCGGTCAGCACCAGCTTATCGGCAGTACGCGCCCATTTGCCATAGTCAGCAAAGGTTTGATCGCCGTCTTTGGTGCCGCGATAGGTTTCCTGCAGCACGAAAGTGCCGTCTTTATCCAGGAACAAATTGGTATCCAGACCACCGCAGTCAGCACAAGGCAGCACGCCCTGATAACTTTGTTGCATCGCCTGAAGAGGTTGTTCTTTCGGCTGGTAGTGGTTATTACATCCCAGTAACGAAAGTGCCCCTGCCGCTAAAAACAGGGCCAGTGTAATTTTTTTCACAGTTATTCTCCTACTGTGTTCATGTGTCCTTAAGTGCGGATCTTGCCGCGCAGCGCTTTCGTCGCGCCTTTGCGTACCTTGCCTTCCAGGCGACGTAATTTTGCCCCTTTAGTGGGCTTGGTCGCCTTGCGTGTTTTTTCCACCACCATCGCCTGCTGGATCAACGAAACCAGTCTGGCCAGCGCCGCCTCGCGGTTTAATTCCTGGCTGCGATATTCCTGCGCTTTAATAATCACCACGCCATCGGCGGTAATTAAATGATTATTCAGGGCCAGCAGCCTTTCCTTATAATACTCTGGCAGGCTGGATGCCCGGATGTCAAAGCGCAAATGGATAGCCGTTGAGGTTTTGTTCACGTGCTGGCCGCCCGCGCCCTGCGCGCGGATTGCCGTCAATTCCACTTCGTTATCCGGTATGGCTAAGTTTCTTGACAGTTCAAGCACCGGTCACACCTGTGCCTGTTGCCATTCGGCAAACTGGATTTCCAGACTATTCTGAGCGTCAGAAAGCCAGATAGTTCCCTCTTGCAGCGTGGCCTGCAGCGTCATATTGCGGCTAACCAGCGCCGCCAGCTTGCCTAATTGTTCATCATCCAAAAAACGGATGCTTAGGTTTTTGTGGTTTGCCACTTTGCTCTGCATCGATTGCCACCATACGTGGCCCGCACGTTCGCCGTAAGCGTACAGCACTACTCGCGGTGATTGGTTGCAGGCTTTCTTGATGCGTTTCTCATCCGGCAGGCCCATTTCGATCCACATTTCCAGCCCGTTATGATCGTTACGTCGCCAAATTTCCGGCTCATCATCGGCGCTCAGACCTTTGGTAAACACCAGTCGCTCATCGGCATGGCAGATCCAGGCCAGCAGACGCAGCATCATGCGCTGTTCAGTTTCAGAAGGATGTTGGGCCAAAGTGAGCGTGGCGTCGTGGTAGAAGTGACGATCCATATCAGCGATATTGACCGTGGCTTTATAAATAGTAGCTTTCAGCGCCATGGGTGACCTCATTATTATCAGGCGACAGTGTACTAGATTTGGCCCAACCGCGGCCAGCCCGGCCGGGCAAAGCCCGGTGCGAAAGCCGCGCTGAGGTGCTAATAACTCCACAATAGCTGTGCTATAGTCGTCTAGGATAGAGTTAAGCTCCGAGTGCCTGCGCCTCATCGCTATTGGGCTTCGATGACGCAGAGGTTCTTAAGGGAGGAAACTGTGCAACAATACTGTGAGTTAGTACGCCGTTTTTACGCCGAGATCGGCAGTGGTGATCTCGGCTACGTGCCTGATGCGTTAGCATGTGTATTAAAGGCATTGGACGAAGTTGCTGCGAATAGCACGCTACCGTCCTCCGTTAGGGAACAGGCGGCCTTTGCCGCCGCTAACTTATTGGTGAGCGACTATGTTGATGAATGATGAGTACCAATCCATCAATTGCGATGACTATGAAAGCCTGGAACTCGCCTGTCAGCATAACTACATTCTGAAGCTGGAGTTACGCGACGGAGAAAAACTCGAAGGCAAAGCCACCGAGCTGAAGTTTACCAAGGGCGTTGAGTACCTGATTATCGATCGGGCCGGCGACGCTCTCAGCTTGCGCCTGGATCACATCCTCAGTTTCAGTCATCCGGAAATCGGTACCGTGGTCGTCAGCCTGTCTGATTGATTTAGCGGTAACGCCATCCCAACAGGGCAGCCCAACGGCTGCCCTCGTCATTTATGGCTTCAGGCTGGTTTGGGTTTGAGACTGGCCTAGGGTTTGAGACTGGCATAGTAGGCCGCCAGATCGGCAATATCCTCATCAGACAGCGCGGAAACGTAGGCTTTCATTACTTCCGCCTGCCCACCATTGCGCTCGCCCTTCTTGTACGCCTGCAGCGCATGCTCCAGATACATGGCATTTTGCCCCGCCAGATTCGGGTACATGGGCATTGAAACCTTCCCTTCCGCCCCGTGGCACGCCATACAACTGGCGGATTTATCCTTGCCCGCTGCCGCATCGCCCGCCGCCATCGCCGGCAAACTGCACAGCCCCAACATCACCACCATTGCGCTCACAAATTTCATCATGCTTCCTCAGTCTATTATTATTTTTTACGCCAATGCAGCCGCCAGGGTTGCTGCCCTTCGGGCACTTGTCCGGCCTCGCTGACAAAAACACCCAGCGCAGCGATAAGCTGGTCATCATAATAGATCAACGGGATACGCTCACGCTGCCACGGAGGAATACCCAACTCCTGCCACAGTTTTTTAATCGGTCGCGAATGGGCGCGCCCAAGGATGCGGTGTTTACCCTGAGCGGTAAAACGAATACTGACTTTTTGCTGGGGTTGCGGCGCACACAGGCAAATCTCGCCCTCCCCACTGACCAGCTCACCCAATCCATCCGGCAGTGTCAGCGAGCTGGCCAATGACCAGTTTAGACAAATTTCACGCAGATCGGCCATCAGTGGCAGCAGAGACAGGCGTCGGCGGAAGCGGCGGAGCTGATATTGTCCCAGTTGCAATTGCGGTTCGGCATCATCGCGGCTAAGCGCCACTTCATCCCATAGCCGCTGCAACTGTTCGCGTGAGGGCATGGTAACGCCAAATAGCGCGATCCAACGGCGCAACAAAGCAAAACGTCGGGCCGGCGAGCACGTCTGCAGACCATCAATCGCCAACGTACGCTCTTCGTCGAGTAGCGAGTGCAGTTGTTCTGCCAGCAGCTCATCCAGTAATTGCTCCTGCTCGGCACACAGGCTGGCGCTACGCGCCGTCGCAGCGGCAAAGTGCGGCCAGCGCTGGTTCAGCAGCGGCAATATCTGCAGGCGCAAAAAATTGCGGTCGAAGCGCGAGTCCTGATTACTGTCGTCGTCAATCCAGCTGAGCTGATGCTGCTGCGCGTAGGCTTCCAACTGCTGGCGGGAGTGACCCAACAGTGGGCGCAGCAGGCTATTCTCCCCCAGCGACGTCTGTGCAGCCATTGCCGACAGGCCCGCCGGGCCGCTGCCACGTTTTAGTGCCAGCAGGAAGGTTTCACATTGGTCGTCAAGGTGTTGCGCGGTAAGCAAGGTTTCACCGGCCAGCAGCGTGGTAGCAAAAGCAGAATAACGTGCTGCCCGGGCTGCGGCTTCGATCCCCCCGTGCTGGCTATCAACCTGCACGTGCTGAACCACCAAGGGTAGCTGCCAGGCAGCGCATTGTTGCTGGCAGTGCGCTACCCATTGGTCGGCAAAAGCACTCAGGCCGTGGTGTACATGTACTGCGCGAAGCTGCAAGTCTGGCAATTGCTGGCGTAACCCCACCAGCAGGTGCAACAGCACGCTGGAATCCAGCCCGCCACTGAATGCCACCAGCAAGTGCCGATGTGCGCCCAATTGGCGGGCAAGCTGTGCAGATAATTGATTGCTATTCATTGATTAGGCTTAATAACGTCCAGATAGCTGCACGTTAACCCCCGTCATACTATCAATCAAGCATTAACCGCACGGATATGACGACCGGCCAGCAACCACCACATGGCCAACACTGCCACCACTGCCGCCGTGCATCCCAATGCCCACCAACCAATTTGTGCAAACAGGTGGACATAGGCCTGCGCCGTCGCTCCCGTAGCCGGATCTTCAGCGGTTTGACCGGCGATAATGCCGGCCAGGTAATTGGCTATCGAGCCGGTGGTCAGCATATAAATACCGGTCAGCACCCCGGTAGCGCCGGGGATATTCAGCCGGGTAATCTGCGCCATAGCGACTGGATCGATAAACAGTTCGGCAAGCCCCATCACCGACAGCCCGGCGATCATCAGGCTCATTGACCCTTGGCCATAACGGGCGTTAAGCGCCATCAGGGTAAAACCGACGCCAATCAGCAGCAAACCAAAGGCGAACTTTCCCCAAATGCGCAGGGTGCGACTGCCATTGCCGTTGCCCCGCACCAACCAGGCCAGCATCACACCGCCAAACATCACGGCAAAAGCGTTAACCGACTGGAACAATGCGGTCGGCACCGTCCAGGAAAACCATTGGCGGTCGACAAAGCGATCGATAAACAGACTGATCGAGCTGCCCCCCTGCTGGGCAAAGGCCCAAAACAAGGTGCCCAACAGCATCAACATCACTATCTGCCACAGCCCACGGCGTTGCACCGTGGTGGCCCGGGCCATAATGCGGATCACCATCACTACCGCGGCAGCGCACACCAGCATCAATAATTGGCCGGCCAGGTCGTAAATAAACAGCGCAGTGAAGAACAGCGGCGCCAATAACAACATGGCACTTAGCCATACCCAGTTCGGTACCCGCAGCGTGGTAACGCACATCTGCGCCCGATCTACGCCGCGCGTGTGGCTGAAATGACGGCTGCCGAACAGGAAGATCGTCAACCCGGCCAGCATGCCGATCCCCGCCAGCGCAAAGCCGACGTGCCAGCCGTAGCGTTCGGCCGCCAGCCCACAGGCGATAGGTGCCAGGATCGAGCCGACATTACCGGCGGCATACAGCAGTGAAAAGCCCCCTTCACGGCGCGTGTCCTGCGGTTGATACAACTCGCCCAGCAGGCAACTGATATTGGATTTAAACAGGCCGTAGCCACAGATGATGATCGACAGTGCCAGGTAGAGTGAATGCGTCGAGACGGCGCTCAGGCCGAGTACGATATGGCCCAGCGTCATCAGTACCGCGCCGGCAATGACCGCGACGCGGTTGCCCAGCAGGCGATCGGCAAGCAGGCCGCCGAGGATCGGTGTGACGTAGACCAGGGAAGCGTAGGCGCTATAGAGGCTAATGGCGCGGCTGTCGGAATAACCAAGTTGGTGGGTAAGATAGAGAATAAGTAACGCACGCATGCCGTAAAAGCTGAAATATTCCCAAATTTGTATTGCTACGACATAGTAGATTGCGCGCGGCTGTGAGGGTGTTTTCATTGTTTTCTCCCATCAGTCGGTGAACGACAAAAGGGGAAGCGCAAGCGCCTCCCCCTGTTATTTCACTTATTTATCGTTTTTCAACACCTTCACGGTGTAACATCCATCCGCCTGGCGATAAGCACCATGGATATCCGTTTCGAAGCCTGGATAATGCGCGCCGATTTCGCACAGCATTTGCAGGAATTCCAGCACCGGACGGCTTTCCTCGGTGAGCATTTCACCCGGCATGACCAAAGGAACACCCGGAGGATATGGCAGGATCATGTTGGCATTCACTTTGCCCACCATGTCTTCCAAATAAACCTCTTCCACTTCGCCGTGCAGCTCTTTCTGGAAGGCTTTGAACGGATTCATCACCATCGCCGGCAGCACTTCAAAAGCACGGTACATCAGGTCTGGCAGGTTATGGTGTTTCACCAGATTGTGAATGTTCTGGGCCAGTTCCTGGATGCGCATGTTCTCATAAAACTCTGGTGCTTCTTTGTACAGCGAAGGCAGCATGTTTTTCACCCGCAGGTTCAGATCGAACGAGCGTTTAAAGTCAGTCAGACCGCGCAGCAGGCTGAGAGCTTTGGTTTTGTCGATGCCGATGCTGAACAGGAACAACAGGTTATACGGGCCGGTTTTTTCAACAATGATGCCGTGCTCATCAAGGTATTTAGCAACCAGGCTGGCCGGGATACCGAACGACTCCATTTCGCCGTCTTTGCTCATCCCAGGAGTCAGCATGGTGACCTTGATTGGGTCAAGGTACATATGCTCGTTATCAATACCTTTGAAACCATGCCAGGCGCTATCGGAACGCAGTGGCCAACATTCCGCTTCATCAATGTGCTCTGGCTGCCAAACATCAAAGAACCAGCCTTCAGACTCGACGTTCAGACGTTTGATTTCTTTACGGAACTTAATAGCACGTTCAATCGAACCGTTAATCAGACGCTTACCGGCATTGCCTTTCATCATTGCCGCTGCGGTTTCGGTAGAGGCCACGATGCCGTAGTGCGGTGAAGTGGTGGTGTGCATCATGTAGGCTTCATTGAAGGTTTCTTCGTTGATGTCGCCTTTCACGTGGATCATCGAAGCCTGTGAGAACGCCGCCAGCAGTTTATGGGTGGATTGGGTTTCATAAATCACTTTCCCTTCCACGCGGCCACCGCTCATACCGCATTTGCCTTTATAAATCGGGTGGAAATTGGTGTAAGGCACCCAGGCAGAGTCAAAGTGGATGGATTTCACATCCAGCGTGCTCTTGATGAAATCGGTGTTATACAGCAGACCGTCGTAGGTCGAGTTGGTGATTACCGCGTGTACCGGCCAGGTCGCGTTCGGCGTCTCTTTCACGCGTTTAGCGATAGTGGTGCGAGCAAATTCGCTCTGTGGAATACCACCAAGGATGCCGTAAGCATTACGGGTCGGGCGGAAATAGATCGGCGTAATGTCGCTCATCATCATCAGATGGGTCAGCGATTTGTGGCAGTTACGGTCAATCAGCACGGTGCTGCCGGCGGGTGCGGAGTACATACCGACAATTTTGTTGGCGGTAGAAGTCCCGTTAGTCACCATATAGCTGCGTTCAGCGTTGAAGACGCGAGCAATATACTCTTCAGCTTCTTTGTGCGGGCCGGAGTGATCCAGCAGTGAACCCAGTTCGGAAACCGAAATAGAAACGTCGGATTTCATCGCGTTCGGGCCAAAGAAATCATAGAACAGGCTGCCGACCGGGCTTTTCTGGAAGGCGGTACCGCCCATATGACCCGGAGTACAGAAGGTGTATTTACCTTCACGCACGTATTTGAACAGCGCTTTGGTCAGCGGTGGCAGGATGGTGTCAACGTACTCATCGGTGTTTTGTTTGATCTTGTCGGCAATGTCGTTGGCCGCACCGAGCGCATATTCAAAGAAACGCACCTGCATACGCAGATCGTTCAGGCTGACGTCCAGCGTTGAATAGGTGTTGGCAAAGGCATACAGCGGCATGTACTCATTCAATTCGCTGATTTCTTGGCACAGCTCAAGGTTGTATTTATCCCAGTCAAAGATCACCCCGCACAGACGGGCATTATTCTCGATCAGTTTGAGCAGGTCTTCGCGATCGTTAGGGTAGACAATGCGGAAGTTCAGTTTTTCCAACGCGTTGTGCAGTTCGCGGATGGGCTCTTCTTTGAAGTAGACACCCATGTGGTTCATGATAGCAATAACGTTCATAATCATTTCTCCAGGTAATGCGAGCCCCTTGCCATCACGGATGACAATAGTTGTTGCAAGGGGCTGAATTAAGAAGTGGGTCAGTGCGTGCTTAGTGCGCTTTGGCCGTCGAGCTGTTGTCGATGGCTACAGCATTGGCTTTAGCTGTCTGACGGGTATTCATTTTGCGGGCGTAGAACATCAGGATGATCAGGCTGATGATGAAGGTGCCGGCCAGTTCGAACGATTCGGCCCCCATCAGTGCGATGAAGCAGAAACCACAACCCAGAACCGATGCCACCAGGCTCAACAGGTTACGGATGTTGACGCCTTCAAAGCGGATCAGGTCTACGCAAGAGTAGAAGTAAGGCAGCATGGTCAGCAGCACCGCAATACCGGTCAACATCCCGAAGAGATCGGAAGCTTTACCACCGCCGGAGCTCATGGCAGTAATCAGTACCATCAGCGCGGTCATTTTGCAGCTGGCCAACAGCAGGCCTTTTCTAGGAATGCCGTTCTTATCCAGTTCACCGTAAACTTTCGGGAAGTTACCGTCGTTGGCGGCACGGACCCCAGCCTGGCCAACCAGCATCATCCAAGAACCGAGTGAAGTCAGGCAGGCAAAGGCGGTAAAGGCAGAGACCAAAGGTGCGGCCCAGTTACCCATAATGGCAGAGGCACTGACGGCGAACGGTGCGCCGCTGGCAGCCATTTGGCTAGCCGGGAACATACCGCTCATCACCTGAGTGGCCGCAATGTAGATAATCCCGGCCAGCGCGGTACCCAGCATGGTTGCCAGCGGTACGGTGCGTTTCGGGTTTTTCACCATGCCGGTGCTCACGGCGGCAGACTCTACGCCGATGAACGCCCACAGGCACAGCAGAATACTTTTGATTACCGCATGGCTGTCGGTGGTACCAGAAGTGTTCCAGTTAGCGTGATAGGTTGCAGCGTCGAACCAATGCCAGCCGGCAGTCGCGGTCACAATCACCGGGATCAGCACCAACACCAGGCCGAGGGTGGTCAAACGGCTGACCCAGGTCCCGCCGAGCAGGTTAATAAAGGTGAACACCCACAAGATGGCGATACAGGCGATACCTGCCGGCACCGGATTGTTCAGCTCTGGGAAAAAGGTAGAGAGGTAAGAAACTGCGGTAATGCCGATGGCCAAATTACCGATCCAGTTAGCATGGTAATAAAGCACGCCGGTCTGGAAACCAAATGCCGGGGAAATTTCACCGGCGTAAGCAATAGGACCACCCTGCTGTGGGTTTTTGGTGGCCAGACGCGCATAAACATAAGCCAGCGACATAGCACCAATAATGGAGATTACCCATCCCCAGATAGCGATAGAACCGAGACTTGCCAGGTTCGCGGGTAATAAGGCAATGCCGCTCCCCATCATATTACCGGCAACGACACCGGTGCAGGCAATAAGCCCTATTTTCTTGGATGAAGCCATGGTCAGTTTCTCCTGATTTTGATTTCTTATAAGTCTTGGTCGTTATGCAATTTTGCTAATGACCGAACTTGATAGTCAGGATGCTAATCATCGGCGGGAATAAAGTCCTAAAGATAAAGTGATATTACGCTCATGATCATACAAATGATAAATTGAGGTTTTTCATTAACACATCAAGAGATAAATACGCGCTCAAGAAAAGATAAACTTCAATTAAAAACAATAAGATAAGCATGTTATCCACAATAACAAATGAGAATATAAGAGGATAATTCATCAACGCATGGGGTTATTTTATTTAACAAATAAAACACAACAAATAACACCGCCGAGCAATGATATCGCCCGGCGGTGTGGGTTTATTGAGTTTGTTTATCGGGGTTGTAGTTTTCGAGGTAGGGAACTACGGTGTTGACTGAGGTATGGAAGACGGCATTGCGGATCCAATGCAACGTATTCTCACCCGGGCGCAGATTAAACGCGGTGATATAGGAGTCTGCAGCCAAACGGTTATGACCCTGCATCTCATAAACCTTGCCGAGTAACACATAATTCATCCATGACATCTGCAGCTCGATACCCTTATTTATCGCCTGATAAGCCTCATCGGTTTTCCCCTCCCCCAGCGCCTGTATCGTACGGATTTGCTGAATAATCGGGCTGTCTTTTAATGCCGGCAGCGCATCCAGGCGGGTTATCTCCGTCTCCAGCTGCGTCAGTTGCACGCTGTCAAAAGGTTGATAAGAGTTACGCAGCAAGTCCGCCAGCGCTTTTTCCGCCGCAACATAAATAAAGTCTGGAGATTTTTTAGCCATTTCGCCCAACAGATTGCTGGCATGGGTCAGGGAATCGATATCCCCCTGGATCAGCAGCTGATGCGCCTGATAATACTGCTGCAGGGCCGGGCCGGAGTTGGGCAACAGCTGCATCAGGCGCTGCTGCAAGGGTGCCGGCCATGGCTGATTGAGTGCCACAGACAGACTGCTCAGGAAGTCCTCCTGAATTTTTAGCTGGTTATCCGTAGTCACAAAGTAACGTTTATCCAACATGATCGAGCTGTCCGCATTGTCCACCAGCCGTACCGACAGGAAACATTGCTGCGCGCGATAATGGCGCTGGTTGACGAACTCAATGGTCAGCGATTTACCCGAGCTGCTGGGCCCGGTGTAGTTATAGTTGGTCTGATCGTGCACCAGGAAGGTGGAATAGGTATTCAGCGAATCCGTCACCACTTCGCTCAGGCCGACGACATAGGAAAGTTGCGGCGTCCAGTTACTGCAACTGTTGCCTCCCTGAATGCGGATATCAATATCACGCGGGTTCATCAGCACCGGCATAGTGGATTCCGGAATACGCTGGGACAACGTTGCGATAGCAACAAACACCACACAAGCGCTCAACGCGGTCAGGAAAGCCAACCAGACCCAGAACGGAGATTGACGGTAAAAAGGCGCCTTCGGTTTTGCCGCGGGCATTTTTGCCACGCTGGGTTTTGGCGGTTGATAGTCTATGCCGTCGTCTTCACTGCCATCTTCCGGCTCATGAGTGATGACCGCCAGCCGTGGCGCCGCAGGCAGGGTCGCCTCTTCCCCTTCACACCACATCACCGGCGCAGCCAACTTATAACCACGCTTAGGCACGGTAATAATGTATTCCGGGCTGTTACTGTCCCCGTCTTTCAGGTATTTGCGCAGTTCGGAAATACTCTGGGTCACCACATGATTGGTGACGATGTTGCGCTTCCAAACGTTATCGATCAGCTCATCGCGACTCAACACCACATCCGGGTGTCGGGCGAAATATTGCAGCATATCGATTAAGCGGGGTTCCAACGCCAGTTGGCGCCCGTCACGGCTTATTTTGTTGTCTGCGGGAGTAACCAACCACTCACCAACGCGAAAAACAGGTTCTTGCATAGTGAAAATAACTCAAAAGGGGGTACGGCAAGCGCGGGATAATACCATATGAGGGCGTGGCCTGCGTCGATACGCCCCGATTAAGCATTCATACCTCATATAATTCTAGAGGTAGTCCATCAGGATCGCTGAAAAAAGTGAAGCGTGACTGGGTATAAGGATCGACACGCACCGGCTCACAAACCACCCCGGCAGTTTGCAAATGCTGAATGGCCTGCTCAATATCGTCGACGCTGAACGCCAGATGGCGCAGGCCACAGGCTTCCGGGCGGCTGACGCGGGCGGGCGGTGACGGGAATGAAAACAGTTCGATACTGTATTGACCGTTGAGCGCCAAATCCGCCTTCCAGGAATCACGCTCTTCACGATAGAACTCACCCTGCAGGGTGAAACCCAGAATATCGCAGTAAAAACGCTTACTGGCAGCATAATCTGAACCAATGATTGCGATGTGATGTACCTGACGTAGTGCCAACATGGTGCTGCCTCATTATCGGTTTGATGAGGCACGGTATCCGGCGACGCGGGCAACGTCAACGGCAAAAAGCCCCGCAGGATAAGACGGGACTGTCATTCAGGTCTCTGTAACGTAACGGACCGATCAGGCTTTAAGATCAGCCAATGCCGCACCGTAGTTGATGTGCAATACCTGCCCATCCACCACCAGTGCCGGCACGCTCTGTACCCCGGCTTTTTCTGCATCGGCGAGACGCGCCGGCTTTTCACCCAGATGCACCACCTCCACCTGCACATCCTGGCTCAACAGGTCCAACAACTGCTGCTCTGCGCTGACGCAAACCGGGCAACCGGCGTGATAGAAAACGGCCTTAGTCATGATAATTCTCCTTGGTTATGACTGTTGCGGGCGAAATATGCCCACCCACTTAGTTTCGATTCGAAACCAAATGCACAATAAATCCTCCCTCCTGACTTGTCAATATAGTTTTTAATCGATACTATTTTAACGGCCTAATGAGGAGGATATATTGAGACTGTTTGATTTACTGGAGCGACTGAATAGCCTGCAACGCAGCTGGCTGCGCAACCATGAAGAACTGGATAGCCTGCCACCGGTGCAATTGAGTGCGTTGTATTATCTGGCACGCTGCAACCATTACTCCAACACGCCGATGGCAGTGGCGGAATATCTCGGCCTGACCAAGGGCACGGTATCGCAATCGCTAAAAAAGCTGGAAAGTAATGGGATGATCGCCCGTACTGCGGATGAGAAGGACCGCCGTAGCGTCAGGTTAAAGCTGACCGACAAGTCACGTGCATTGATGGATGCTCTGTTCCCACCGGCCTACTTACAAAATGCGCAGGATGCCATGCAGCAGGACGGTGGGCAGTTGCTGGAACTGTTGACGCAGTTACTGCGCCAGTTGCAAAAGCAGGATGATAACGTGGCGTTATTCGGCGAATGCCATCGTTGCCGTTATCACCAGCGGCAGGACGGCCAACCATTTTGTGGGCTGACGCAGGAACCGCTGCCATCAAGCAGCGTGAACCTGATTTGCCGGGAGTTTGCTTAAGCTAGCGGCGCTTTCAGCACCTTCACCAGATAACGTCCGTCCTCGGTCAGTTTCGCACCATGAATATCGGTTTCAAAGCCCGGATAGCGTTCGCCGATCGAGCACAGCATCAGCAGGAAATCGAGTACTGCACGGCTCTCTTTGGTGATCATCTCGCCGGGCATCACCAAAGGTACCCCCGGCGGATAAGGCAGGATCATATTGGCAGCCACCTTGCCAACCAACTGATCCAGTTCGCAGGTTTCTACGTTGCCACGCACCTGTTGCTGGAACATCTGATGCGGCGTCAGCTTCATTTCAGGCAGCACGTCAAACGCCCGTTGCATCAGGCCTGGCAGATCGTGCCGGCGGATTAAACTGTGGATCCCAGCAGCTAAATCCTGGATGCGCATATTGCGGTAGAAATCCGGATCTTCCGCAAACAGATCCGGCAGCATGTTCTTCACCCGCAGGTTGAGATCGTAAGCGCGTTTGAAATCGGTCAGACCACGCAGCAGGCTCATCGCCTTGGTTTTATCAATACCGATGCTGAACAGGAACAGCAGGTTATAAGGCCCGGTTTTTTCTACCACGATACCGCGCTCATCCAGGTACTTCGCCACCAGCGCCGCCGGTATCCCGCTCTCTTCCAGCATGCCCAACTCATTCATGCCCGGCGTCAGGATGGTGACCTTGATTGGATCGAGATACATGTGGTCGCGGTCGGTATTGCCGAAACCGTGCCAGTTATCATCCGGGTTCAGTGGCCAGCACTGCGCCTCGTCGATCTCCTCCGGCTGCCAGATGTCGAAGAACCAGCTATCGCTCTCCCCTCGCAACCGCTGTACCTCGCGGCGGAAATGCAATGCACGCTCCACCGAGCGATTAATCAAACGCCGCCCCGGATTACCACGCAGCATCGCCGCCGCGGTTTCCATCGAGGCCACAATGCCGTAATTCGGCGAAGTGGTGGTGTGCATCATATAGGCTTCATTAAAGGTGCTTTCGTCATAGTCACCCTTAATGTGGATCATCGAGGCCTGCGAAAACGCTGCCAGCAATTTGTGCGTAGACTGGGTTTCGTAGATCACCTTGCCGGGCGTGCGCTCACCGCTCATGCCACTCTTGCCGTCGTAAATCGGATGGAAGTTGGTGTAGGGCACCCAGGCTGAGTCAAAGTGGATCGAGGGCACATCCAGCGTCTGTTTGATGTAATCGGTGTTATACAGTAAACCGTCATAGGTAGAATTGGTGATCACCGCATGTACCGGCCAACTGGCATTAGCCGTCGCCGCGACCCGGCCGGCAATGCTCTCATGGGTAAATTCATGCTGTGGGATGCCACCGAGAATGCCATAGGCGTTACGCAGTGGGCGCAGGTAGATCGGGACTATATCGCTCATCATCAGCAAATGGCATAAGGATTTATGGCAGTTGCGATCAATCAATACCGTGCTGCCGGTCGGTGCCGAATACATGCCGACAATTTTGTTGGCGGTGGAGGTGCCGTTGGTCACCAGATAACTCTGTTCTGCGTTAAAGGTACGCGCAATATACTCTTCGGCCTCCAGATGCGGACCGGTGTGATCCAGCAATGACCCCAGTTCGGTGACCGAAATCGAAACGTCGGCTTTGAGAGTATTGGCACCGAAAAAGTCGTAGAACAAACAGCCAACCGGACTTTTCTGAAAGGCGGTACCGGCCATGTGCCCTGGGGTACAGAAGGTGTATTTCCCCTCACGCACGTAGTTAAACAGCGCCTTGGTCAAAGGCGGCGTAATAGTATCGATATATTCGTCAGTGTATTGCTGGATGCGCTGGGCAATATCATCCGCCGCATTCAGAGCGTACTCGAAGAAATACAGCGCCATCCGCATTTCATGCAGGCTGACGTCAAAGGTGGAGTGGGTGTTGATAAAGGCATACAACGGCAGATATTCATTCAGCTCATTGATGTCGCTGCACAATTCCAGGCTGTAATCGTCCCAGTCAAAAATCACTCCGCAAATGCGCGCGTTGGCCTCGATCAGCTTTAACAGGTCACCGCTGTTTTTCGGATACACCAGTTGGAAATCCATTGCAGTCAGTGCGGTGTGAAGCTCGCGGATCGGCTCGTCTTTATAATAAACGCCCGCTGGGCTCATGATCGCGATGATATTCAACGGCTGCTCCTGTCAGTTAACCAGCAATCGTCTATAACAACATGAAAACCCCGGACTGTGTACCCCAAAACCCCCTTTTCATCGGCCAAAAAAAAACCGCCCGGAGGCGGTTTCTTGCAACACATGATAAAACTCAGCAGTAGCCGTAGTTCATCAGGCGTTGGTAACGACGGTTGCGCAACTCTTCGTTGTTCAGACCGTCGAGATCTTTCAGATCAGCCAACAGCTGCGCTTTCAGCGAGGCTGCCATCGCCGGCACGTCACGGTGAGCAGAGCCCAAAGGCTCCGGGATCACCGAGTCGATCAGCTTCAGTTCTTTCAGCCGCGGTGCGGTAATGCCCATCGCTTCTGCAGCCAGAGGAGCCTTGTCGGCACTCTTCCACAGAATGGAGGCACAGCCTTCCGGTGAGATCACCGAGTAGGTGCTGTACTGCAGCATATTCACTTTGTCGCCAACGCCGATAGCCAATGCGCCGCCAGAACCGCCTTCGCCGATCACGGTGCAGATCACCGGGATATTCAGGCGAGACATTTCACGCAGGTTATGGGCAATCGCTTCTGACTGGCCGCGTTCTTCCGCGCCCACACCCGGGTACGCCCCTGGAGTGTCGATGAAAGTGATCAACGGCAGTTTGAAGCGAGAAGCCATTTCCATCAGGCGCAACGCTTTGCGATAGCCTTCCGGTGCTGGCATGCCGAAGTTACGGCGGATTTTCTCTTTGGTTTCGCGGCCTTTCTGATGACCGATGATCATCACCGGGCGACCATCCAGACGAGCAATACCACCGACAATCGCTTTGTCATCGGCATAAGCGCGATCGCCTGCCAATTCTTCGAAGTCGGTGAAGATGTGTTTGATATAATCCAGGGTATAAGGACGGCGTGGGTGGCGTGCCAATTGGGCAACTTGCCAAGCCCCAAGATCGGAAAAAATCTTGCGCGTCAGCTCAACGCTCTTTTCACGAAGGCGCTTAACCTCTTCGTCCAGATTAATATCTAATTTTTCGTCTTGACGGCTGACTGCAGTCAGCGAGTCAATTTTCGCTTCCAGCTCTGCAATCGGCTGTTCAAAATCAAGAAAATTCAGACTCATAGCATTCCTATTTTAGTCAAATTCCAGTTCCACCTGCTCATTACCTACCAAAGTCCGCAAATCTATCAATAAGCGGTCGGTGGGCGTCACGCGCCAGGTTGCGCCAAAACGCAGCTTGGCCCGCGCATCTTCCCGTTGATAGTAAAGATGCACTGGAATCGTCCCCGAGCGATGGGGTTCCAAAGACTGACGGAGACGGTTCAAAAGCTGGTCATCAATTTGCCTGTCCGTCAGCGAGATAGCAAGTCCGCGAGCGTATTTTTCACGAGCTTCACTGATGTCCATTAGCTCGCGGGCAGTCATTTTAAGCCCGCCGCTAAAGTCATCAAAGCTGACCTGTCCACTGGCGATCAGGATACGGTCTTTTTCCAATAAATGCTGGTATTTTTCTAACGCATCGGTGAATAACATCACTTCCAGACGGCCTGAACGGTCATCCAGCGTACAAATTCCGATGCGATTACCGCGCTTGGTGACCATAACCCGTGAGGCGATCACCAGCCCAACGGCGGTCGTCATCTTGCCCCGATCCGTCGGGTGCATATCTTTCAAACGCTGGCCACCGGCATAGCGTTCGATTTCCTTCAGGTACTGGGTGATCGGGTGGCCGGTGAGGTACAACCCCAGAGTTTCCCGTTCACCGTCCAGCACCACCTGCTCCTGCCAGAGGGGCACGTTGGCGTAGGATTGCTCCACCTGCTCTGGCGCTTCCGCCAGTACGCCAAACATGTCCACCTGGCCAATCGCTTCGGCTTTGGCATGCTGATCGGCCGCTTTCAGGGCGTCGCCCAATGAATTCATCAGTGCGGCACGGTGCGGCCCAAGGCGGTCGAATGCCCCGGACATGATCAGTTTTTCCAGAATACGGCGGTTCAGTTTTTTGATATCAGAGCGTGCACAGAGATCAAACAGGTCTTTGAAATAGCCCTGCTCGCCACTGTTACGCGCTTCAAGAATAGCTTCAATCGGCCCTTCCCCGACGCCTTTGATTGCGCCGATGCCGTAAACGATCTCACCTTCGTCGTTAACATGGAAATGATACTGGCCGCTGTTGATGTCCGGCGGCAGGATTTTCAGGCCCATACGCCAGCATTCATCCACCAGCCCCACCACCTTATCGGTGTTGTCCATATCGGCGGTCATTACCGCCGCCATAAACTCGGCCGGATAGTGCGCCTTCAGCCACAACGTCTGGTATGACACCAGCGCATAGGCGGCGGAGTGCGACTTGTTGAAGCCGTAACCGGCGAATTTCTCCACCAGGTCAAAGATTTTTACCGACAGTTCGCCGTCGATGCCGCGTGATTTTGCCCCGTCCTCGAAACCGCCGCGCTGCTTGGCCATCTCAACCGGGTTCTTTTTACCCATCGCACGACGCAACATGTCCGCGCCGCCCAGCGAATAACCGGCCAGTACCTGGGCAATCTGCATCACCTGTTCCTGATACAGGATGATGCCGTAGGTAGGCTCCAGCACCGGTTTAAGCGACTCATGCTGCCACTGAATATCCGGATAGGAAATCTCTTCACGTCCGTGTTTACGGTCAATAAAGTTATCTACCATGCCTGACTGCAGCGGCCCTGGGCGGAACAACGCCACCAGTGCGATCATATCTTCGAAACAGTCGGGCTTCAGGCGTTTGATCAGGTCTTTCATGCCGCGTGATTCGAGCTGGAAGACCGCCGTGGTCTCCGAACGCTGCAGCATGTCGAAGCTTTTCTTGTCCTCGAGCGGAATGGCGGCGATATCGATCGGTTCCAGCCCGGTTTTCGCACGGCGGGCGTTGATCATCGCCAACGCCCAGTCGATGATGGTCAGGGTTCGCAGACCCAGGAAGTCAAACTTCACCAACCCGGCGTATTCCACATCGTTCTTGTCAAACTGGGTTACCGGATGCTGGCCTTCAGCGTCGCAATACAGCGGGGCAAAGTCAGTGATTTTGGTCGGTGCGATCACCACACCACCGGCGTGCTTACCGGCGTTACGCGTCACCCCTTCCAGCTTGCGCGCCATGTCGATCAGCGCTTTGACTTCCTCATCGGCCTCGTAGATCTCCGGCAGTTGCGGCTCGGCAGCAAAGGCTTTTTCCAGCGTCATGCCCGGATCGGGCGGCACCAGCTTGGAGATGCGATCAACGAAGCCATACGGGTGACCCAGTACACGGCCCACGTCGCGAATAACCGCTTTCGCCGCCATGGTACCGAAGGTAATGATCTGCGATACCGCCTCACGGCCGTACATCTCCGCGACGTGCTCAATCACCAGATCGCGTTTTTCCATGCAGAAGTCGACGTCGAAGTCAGGCATCGAAACACGTTCCGGGTTAAGGAAACGTTCGAACAGCAGGTCAAATTCCAGCGGGTCAAGATCGGTGATTTTCAGCGCATAGGCCACCAGTGAACCGGCACCAGACCCACGACCCGGCCCTACCGGCACGTCGTTGTCCTTCGACCACTGGATGAACTCCATCACGATCAGGAAGTAGCCCGGGAAGCCCATCTGGTTGATCACTTTCAGCTCAATATCCAGACGTTCGTCGTATTCAGGGCGGCGCTCAGCGCGCACCTGCGGATCCGGGAACAGGAACTCCAGACGATCCTCCAGCCCTTCCTTCGACTTAAGGACCAGGAAATCCTCGGTGGTCATCTCACCGGTTGGGAACTGCGGCAGGAAGTACTCGCCAAGGCGGATCGTCACGTTACAACGTTTGGCGATCTCTACGCTGTTGAGTAACGCCTCCGGGATGTCGGCAAACAGCTCGCACATCTCGTCTTCGTTACGCATGTATTGTTGCGGAGTATAGTTACGCGGACGCTTGGGGTCGTCTAACGTGAAGCCGTCGTGGATGGCTACGCGGATCTCATGGGCATCGAAGTCATCCGCTACCAGAAAACGCACATCGTTAGTGGCCACCACCGGCAGCCCACGTTCCGTCGCCAGCGCCACCGCAGCATGCAGGTAGTTTTCTTCGTCCGGCCGACCAGTGCGGATCAGTTCGAGATAATAACTGTCGGGGAAGTACTGCTGGTAGAACTCCAGGCACTGCTCCACCTGAGGCTGGTTGCCGCGCAGCAGAAACTTGCCGACGTCGCCCAGACGGGCACCAGAGAGCAGAATGAGCCCTTCACGGTGTTCAATCAGCCAGTCACGGTCGATGATCGGACCGGCGGCGCCGTAACCACGCTGATAGGCGCGCGAAATCAGCAACGTCAGGTTTTGGTAACCTTCATTATTGGCGGCCAGTACGGTGAGCTGTGCCAGCTCATCGCCCAGCACTTCGCTTTGCACATGAAAATCTGCGCCGATGATCGGTTTGATCCCGGCGCCGTGCGCGCTGCCATAGAACTTCACCAGACCACACAGGTTGGTAAAGTCGGTAATTGCCAAAGCAGGCATGGCTAACGCGGCGGCTCTTTTCACCAACGGTCCGATCTTGGCTAATCCATCAATCATGGAGTAGTCACTATGAACGCGCAGGTGAATAAAACGAGGTTCGGCCATATCCAGATACCTGAATCTAGGGGCTCAGCGAACTGAACCCGGGTTAACTCTATCGCGTGCCTGGCCCGGATAAGGCCGGCAGATTACAGCGCCAGCACCCTTCTGACCGGGGCAAAGCTGCGGCGATGATGTTCGGTCGCACCCAGCGCGGCCAGCCGCTCCAGATGGAAAGCGGTTGGGTAGCCTTTATGCTGCGCAAAACCGTAGTCCGGGAATTCCCGATCCAGCTCGGTCATTTCGCGGTCACGCGTTACCTTCGCCAGAATGGACGCGGCGCTGATTTCCGCCACGCGGCTATCGCCTTTCACCACCGCCTGCGAACGCATCGGCAATTTCGGGCAGCGGTTACCGTCAATCAATACCATGTCCGGCGCGATATGCAATCCAGCAACTGCACGCTGCATCGCCAACATAGTGGCATGCAGAATGTTCAGTTGGTCAATCTCGTCCGGCTCGGCGCGTCCCAAACTCCAGGACAGGGCCTTCTCGACAATTTCGTCATACAGCGCCAGGCGGCGTTTTTCGCTGAGTTTTTTCGAATCCGCCAGCCCTACGATTGGCAGCGCAGGATCTAGGATCACCGCAGCGGTCACAACCGCGCCCACCAAAGGGCCACGGCCAACTTCGTCCACGCCGGCAATCAGCTTGGCGACAGGATAGATGAAAGGTTCAATCATGCTTTTGCCAGCTCCAACACAGCCTGAGCGGCCTGTTCATCGGCACCACAACGGATGCTTTGGTGCAAATTAAGGAAAGTCTGTTTCAGTTCGTCAGTTTGCGGACTAGCTTCCAGCAGCGGCATGACCGACGCCGCCAACTTGTCCGGCACGCAATCGTGCTGCAACAGTTCGGTGACGATTTCACGACCGGCCAGCAGGTTTGGCAGTGAGACATAAGGCGTTTTCACCAACCGTTGCGCTATCCAGAAGGTGAACGGCTTCATGCGGTAACCCACTACCATCGGGCACTTGGCCAGCATGCACTCCAGCGCGGCAGTGCCGGAGGCCAGCAATGCGGCGTCGCTGGCGATCATCGCCTCGCGCCCCTGACCGTTGAGCAAGTGAACCCTTAACTCTGGCGCCACTTCAGCCTTGATGCGTTCGAACTGTTCGCGTCGCTTGGCGTTAACCAGCGGCACCACCAGTTCCAGTTCCGGATAGCGGGTACGCAGCAGCTGGGCCGTTTTCAGGAAATCGGCGCTTAGCATTTCGACTTCCGCACCGCGGCTGCCCGGCAACAGGGCCAGACAACGTGCATCCGGGGCGATGCCCAGCGTGGCGCGCGCAGCCAGTTTATCCGGTTGCAGCGGCATGGCGTCGGCCATGGTGTGGCCGATAAACCGACAGGGAACGTTGAAACGATCGTAAAACGCTTTTTCGAAAGGGAGAAACGCCAGCACCAGATCGGTGGCTTTGCCTATTTTGAAAACGCGCTTTTGACGCCAGGCCCAAACGGACGGGCTGACATAGTGAATAGTGCGGATGCCGCGCTGTTTCAGGCGACCCTCCAGGGTGATATTGAAGTCCGGCGCGTCGATACCCACAAACACGTCCGGCTTCAGTTCGCTGAACCGGCGGGTCAGATCCTTGCGGATCTTTAACAGGCGTGGCAGGCGCTCAAGCACCTCGACCACGCCCATTACCGCCAGTTCTTCCATTTCGTACCAGGTTTCGCAGCCTTCAGCCTGCATCAGCGGGCCGGCGACGCCAACAAAACGCGCGTCGGGGATCTGCGCCTTGAGCGCGCGGATTAAACCGGCGCCAAGAATATCACCGGAAGTTTCTCCGGCGACCAATCCGATGGTCAATGGGCGATTTTGCATAGGTCAGCGAATAATACCGCGGGTGGAACGACCAAAGAAATCAAGGAACTGCTGCACCACCGGCTGTTCTTTCGCCAGGGTTTCGATTTCTGTTTTCGCTTCATCCAGCGTTTTCTCGCTGCGATAAAGAATTTTGTAGGCGTTACGAATGGCCTGCATTTCATCTTTATCAAAACCACGACGCTTCAGGCCAACGGCGTTAACACCGAATGGCGTGGCGTGGTTACCCTGCGCGATGACAAAAGGAGGCACGTCTTGGGCAACACCGGAACAACCGCCCACCATCACGTGAGTACCGATAATGCAGAACTGATGGATAGCCGTCATACCACCGATAATGGCATGATCATCAATTTCCACATGGCCGGCCAGCGTGGCGTTGTTTGCCAAAATACAGGAGTTACCCACCACACAGTCGTGCGCAACATGCACGTTGACCATCAGCAGGTTATCATTACCTACTTTGGTCAAACCGGTGCCCTGCGCTGTGCCGCGATGAATGGTGACGCTTTCGCGGATGCGATTGCGATCGCCAATCTCGACACGCGTCGGTTCACCCGCGTATTTCAGATCCTGATTCACTTCACCAATAGAGGCGAACTGATAGATCTGATTGTCGCGGCCGATTTTGGTCAAGCCATTCACCACAATGTGAGACTTCAGTACCGTGCCTTCGCCGATTTCCACCTGGGAGCCGACGTAGCAGAAGGGACCGATGTGCGCGCCAGCGCCGATAACGGCGCCTTCTTCAATAATCGCGCTAGGATGGATAAAGGCGGTTTTGTCGATCACGGATTAAGCCTCCCGGCTGCGCGCGCACATCATGGTTGCTTCGCAGACAATTTTGCCGTCGACGGTTGCCACGCCTTTAAAGCGCGTCAGACCACGACGAGTTTTCTCAAAGGTGACTTCCATGATCATTTGATCACCAGGCACGACCGGACGTTTGAAGCGGGCTTCGTCGATACCGGCAAAGTAATACAACTCGCCCGGTTCCAGTTTGCCGACGCTTTTAAACGCCAGAATACCGGTGGCTTGAGCCATGGCTTCCAGAATCAATACGCCTGGGAAAATCGGCTTACCAGGGAAGTGTCCCTGGAAAAACGGCTCATTTACGGATACGTTCTTCACCGCACGCAGGAATTTGTGCTCCTCAAACTCGAGGACGCGATCGACCAGCAAGAACGGGTAACGGTGAGGAAGCAACTCTAAAATTTCTGCAATATCCAGAGTATGAGTGTCAGTAGTCAAAATACTCTTCCTGTCTCTAAAAACTGATGGCATCAACAACACGGCCTGCGCTGCCCCCAATAAGGAGGAAGTCATGCAGGCCGCAAATTAACAACTCTTTGCGCTTTTGGTCTCATGACCAACGCGTTTCGTTTTGTACCCAGCGAGGCGGGCGGTAGTGATTAGTCTTTTCCGACTTTTCGTTCGACAGCTTTTAAGCGCTTGCTAATCTCATCGATATTCATCACCAACGCAGCGGTTTTACGCCAAACTTTGTTGGGTTGTAACGGAATGCCCGAAGAGTATACCCCAGGTTCGGTGATTGGTCGCATAACCATTCCCATTCCGGTGACAACAACTTTGTCGGCGATCTCCATGTGACCGTTGATCACGCTGGCTCCGCCGATCTGGCAATAGCGGCCAATCTTCAGGCTACCCGCCATGATCACACCGCCGGCAACGGCAGTATTGTCGCCAATCACCACGTTATGTGCAATCTGACATTGGTTGTCGATGATAACACCATTCCCGATCTGGGTGTTATCCAACGCGCCACGGTCAATGGTGGTGCAAGCGCCAATCTCGACGCGATCGCCGATGATTACCGTGCCCAGCTGAGGGATTTTAATCCACTCGCCACGTTCGTTAGCATAGCCGAAACCATCAGCACCAATCACAGTACCTGATTGGATCAGGCAGCGCTGACCGATCTCGACTTCATGATAAATAGTTACGTTTGCCCACAGACGCGTACCCGCGCCAATGCGTGCCAGTTTGCCGATAAAGCAGCCAGGACCGATAACCACGTTATCGCCCAGAACGGCGCCAGACTCGATCACCGCATTAGCACCAATGGCCACATTTTGTCCCAGAGTGGCTGCAGGTGAGATAACCGCGCTTGGGGCGATATCCTGAGCCGGAGACGGCGTGGTGTCCATCAGTTGCGCCATGCGCGCGTAAGTCAGGTAAGGGTTTTTAACCACCAGCGCCGCAGAACGACAGTGTGGTAAATCCGCCTCGGTAAGCACTACTGCGCTTGCCAGGCAGGAGGACAGCTGCTCTTGATAGCGGCTGTTTGACAAAAACGTGATTTGGCCAGCCTGTGCCGAATGCATTGAAGCAATGCCGGTGATGACGAGATCGCCATCACCGTGCAATTGTGCATCCAACTGCTGCGCTAGATCAGCCAGTCGAATTGAAGGCATGTGTTATTTAACCTGTTTCAGCACGTCAGCAGTGATGTCTTTAGAAGTCCCTGCGTAGGCAACTGCGTTAGCATCGATGACTACGTCGTAGCCTTCTTTGCTGGCAACAGATTTCACAGCGTCCTGAATACGGCTCAGGATTTTGTTACGCTCTTCCATCTGACGGCGACGGTTGTCCTGCTCAAAAGCCTGTGCTTTCTGAGAGAACTGCTCGCGCTGTGCCATTACGTCTTTTTCCGCCTTGCTGCGATCGCTGGCTTTCATGGTAGCGCCATCACGCTGCAAACGTTGCATTTTGGTCTGAAGGCTACGCTCCATGTTCTGAAGCTCACCCGCACGGCCTTTAAACTCGTTTTCCAGCTGTTTAGCTACGGCTTCACGAGCCGGCAACTGTTGGAAAATGCTGGAGACGTTAACTACAGCGATCTTATCTGCTGCCTGAACGCCAGCTGAAGCAGCCATTGCTAAACCGAGGCCTGCGGCACACAACCACTTTTTCACTATAAACTCCTTACCATCACCCATTTGTGTCATATGACACTGAAGTACACAATCTGCCAGACTTATCCCGAAAACAATGAGAATCATCTCTCTGTGCTCTGACGGGCGCCTGGCATTTGCGATTCTTAATAACTGCTATGCCCAGAAGCGGGACCTGTTACCAGGTCTTGCCAATGTTAAACTGGAACTGTTCGGACTTGTCGCCTTCGTATTTCTTGATCGGGTTGGCATAGGAGAACACCAACGGACCCAAAGGTGACATCCACTGCAAGGCGATACCGGCAGAAACGCGGATATTGCTCGCTTTACTGTAGTCCGGAATATCGTACATGCTGGTCTGAGCGTCATTCTTCCAGTTGGTATCCCATACCGTACCCGCATCCATGAACAATGAAGTACGCACTGAGTTGGCGTATTTCTCGCTGATAAATGGCGTTGGCGTGATCAGCTCCATACTGGCAACGGCCATGGCGTTACCGCCCACCGCATCGTCCGAACTACACACGGCGGCACCATTGGTACAGGTATACGAGTTAGAATTGTAGTACGCCGCTTTCGGGCCAATGGTGTTGGAACCGAAACCACGCACGGTGCTCGAGCCGCCGGCGTAGAAGTTCTCGTAGAACGGCATTTCTTTGCCGCCCAGACCATCGGCATAACCCAGACGGCCACGACCCAACAGCACCCAGGTGTGGTCATCGTTGATTGGGACGTATTGCACGCTGTCCAGCGTCATTTTGTAGTATTCGTTATCCGACCCCGGAATGGTGACTTTACCATTCAGCGTTGTGCGGTTACCCGAGGTTGGGAAATAGCCCCGGTCAAGGTTATTGTAGGTCCAACCCAGGTTCAGCGTGAAGTCATCGGCAGAATAGCTGGCCCGATCGGTCTTGTTCGGATCCAGACCCATCGAGTCCAGATAACGCCACATGGCAACCTGCGGCTGCATGTTAGACAAGCCGTTATGCACGTAACCCAAGCCGGTGCGCAACGAGTTGTTTTCGTTGATCGGGAAGCCCAGGGTGCCGTCGATACCGTAACTCTTGTTGGTATAATCGGACAGGTCCGCGTCATCGGCTTTAAAGTCGTTGTAGAAGATACGGCCACCCAAACTCACACCGTCAACGGTGAAGTACGGGTTGGTTACCGACAGCTCGGTGTAAGTCTGGTAGTCGTTCTTGGTCCCGCTGATGCCGACGGAATAGCCGGTCCCCAGCCAGTTGTCCTGCTGAACGCCCGCCTGGAAGCTCACGCCGCTCTCGGTGCCGTAGCCGACGCCGAAGTTGAAGGTACCGGTGTTACGCTCTTTCACCTTGTAGGTGACGTCAACCTGATCCGCAGTACCCGGAACGCGCTGGGTTTCCACATCTACCGTTTCAAAATAACCCAAACGGTTCAGACGCTCTTTACCCTGCTCAACCTGAGCGTTGCCCAGCCACGCACCTTCCATCTGACGCATTTCACGGCGCAGTACGGAATCTTTACTGGTGTCGTTGCCTTCAAACTTGATGCGACGCACATAGAAACGGTTACCCGCATCAATGTTCACATGCAACTTAACGGTTTTATCCGCGTCGTTGATTTCAGGCTGGGTAGAAACACGCGGGTAGGCGTAACCATAACGGCCCAACATCGTTTTGACGTTGTCTTCCATCTTGGTCACTTTACTGCCGTTATACAGCTCACCTGGCTCAATCTTGGTCAACTGGGCAACTTCCGCCGAGTGGCCGGCCAGATTGCCGTTTACCACCACGTCGGTGAGCTTGTACTGCTCGCCTTCAGTGATATTGACGGTGATGTAAATGCCTTTTTTGTCCGGCGTCAGGCTGACCTGAGTCGAATCAATATTGAAACGTGCATAGCCGCGGTCCAGATAGAAACTGCGCAGGGTTTCGAGGTCACCCGCCAGCTTTTGTTTCTGGTATTTGCGATCGCCAACCACGTTCCACCATGGCACTTCATCACGCAGTTGGAAGCGTGAGATCAGTTCATCATTGGTGAAGGCATGGTTGCCGACAATGTTGATTTGTTGAATCTTGGCGGAAACCCCTTCCGTGAACACCAGTTTCAGGTCGACACGGTTACGCGGCAACGGCGTGACTACGGCTTTCACCGAGGCACTGTATTTACCGACGCTGTAGTAGAAGTCTTCCAGCCCTTTTTCAATGCTGGATATGGTAGTGCGATCGAGCGCTTCGCCAACCCGAACGCCAGAGGCCTCCAGGTTTTGCTTGAGCATGTCATCTTTCACCGACTTGTTGCCGGAGAAAGTGATGCTGGCAATGGTAGGGCGTTCCTTAACCTGAACAATCAGCGTAGTACCATCGCGCAGCACGCGAACGTCCTCGAAGTTGCCAGTGGCAAACAAGGCACGGATGGTATTACTGATATCATCGTCAGTGACGGTATCGCCTACGCGAACCGGCATGTTGAGTAACGCCGCACCGACGGCGACTCGCTGCAGGCCTTCGAAATGAATATCCTTCACTACGAACCCGTCTGCACCGTATACGGTGGCGCTGCCAAACAGCAGCGACGCTATGAGCAACTTTTTCATCGCCATCGTTGTTATGCGTTCTTCCTAACCTATCCCCGCCCCTAAAGACGAGAAAAATCATTGAAAAGTGCAAGACCCATTAAAAGCACCAACACGATCGAACCTATGCGGTAACTGTAGTCCTGTACTCGCTCGGAAACCGGCCCACCCTTCAGCTTTTCTATCGCCAGGAAGAGGAGATGCCCACCATCTAACACCGGTAATGGGAACAGGTTGATGATACCCAGGTTGACACTGATCAACGCCAGGAACATCAGATAATACACAAACCCGACCCCAGCTGACGCCCCTGCTCCCTGTGCAATCGAAATCGGGCCACTCAGGTTGTTCAGCTTTACATCACCGGTTATTAATTTACCCAGCATTTTGACCGTAAGGCTCATAAGCTGCCAGGTCTTGTCCCCAGCCTGATACAGCGCCGGGAAAGGTCCATACTGGCGAATCGTCTTATATTCGTCCGGCAGCGGCAGCACTTTCGGAATGATGCCTGCAAAACCCACCGATTTGTCTTTTCCCACCGGCTTTGTATCCGGTATCAGCGTCAAAGACAAGGGGGCGCCGTTTCTTTCGATCTCTAAAACCAGCGGTTGCCCAGGGCCGTTATGGATCCGTTTAACCAACGTTTGCCAACGACCCAATAGCTGACCATCGACTTTAACGATCCTGTCCCCCGCTTGTAAACCTGCCTTTTGCGCTGCCGAGTTCGGCTGCACTTCGGCAAGGACAGATTCTATCTGTGGGCCGCGAGGAATAATACCCAGCGCCACCACGGGATCCTGTTTGTCCGGCTCAAAATTCCACTGGCGCAAATCCAGGGTTTTAGTCACCACCCGAGAACTGCCAAACGGCGCGATACCCACTTCGGTTTCTGCGTCGCCAATCTTCGCCACCAGAGCCAGACGAACTGATTCCCAATCAGGCGTTTCGATGCCATCTACGGACTTAAGTTCCATTCCTGGCGAAATTTCAGCGTTGGCCGCTATCGATTGGGGCGCGATTTCACCGATCACAGGACGGAAGCTGGGAACGCCGATAATGAAGACCAGCCAGTAAGCAAGGATAGCAAACAGGAAATTGGCGATAGGACCGGCACTGATGATAGCGGCGCGCTGCCAAACGGTTTTGTTGTTAAACGCCTGATGGCGGAGTTCCGGTGCAACCGAATCAACCCGCTCATCGAGCATCTTTACATAGCCGCCAAGCGGGATCAGGGCAATGACGTATTCCGTGCCCTGACGGTCGGTGCGGCGCCATAAGGCGCGGCCAAAACCGATGGAGAAGCGTTCTACACGGACGCCGCAGCGACGGGCGACCCAAAAGTGCCCGAACTCGTGCACGGTGATTAAAACACCGAGCGCAACAAGAAATGCGACTAAGTTCCAGAGCACGCTAACCATAATCCCTTCACTCCCCGCCATTGACGGATTAAAACACTAACAGCATCAGGCAGGCAAATACAGGCACTGCTGCGGTCAGGCTATCGATACGATCCAGTATGCCGCCATGACCCGGTATCAAATGACCACTGTCTTTGATACCCGCTTCGCGTTTGAACATGCTCTCGGTAAGATCGCCCAGCACAGAAGCCAGCACGGCAATCACCGAACAAATCAGTAAGGTCGTCGGCACCACATTCAGCGGAGCGTACCGGCCAAACAGCCAGGATATCAGGGCTGAAGTAATCAGGCCACCAATCAGCCCCTCCCAGGTTTTCCCCGGAGAAACTTTCGGCGCCAGCTTGTGCTTGCCAAACAGTTTGCCGAACATGTAGGCGCCGGAATCTGCCCCCCAAACCAGTAACATCACATACAGCAGCCACCAGGCGCCGGTGAAGTGGTTCTGTTCATAGCCGAACTGGCGCAACGACAGCATGCCCCAGAAGAACGGCACTATGGTCAGCAGACCGAAAACCAGACGTATCGGGCGTGAGTTACGCCACAGTGCAGCCGAGCCGGGATAAAACAGCACCAGCAACAGCGCTACCAGCCACCAGGCCAGTGACAACCACAGCGGCCCGCCGACCTGAAGCAGATGGACCGACTGGTGATAGGCCGGGATGCTGAGCAACATCAACGCCAGCAGGAAGCCGCACAGTATCGCCAACCAGATGCGCTGCGAGCGGGAGGTAAAACCGGCCAGTTGGCCCCACTCCCAGGCCGCTAACATGCACACCACGAGTGTTACCAGGGCAAAGCCCACCGGCGGCAGCAAAAACAGCGCCGCGATAACAATCGGAATTAAAATCAGAGCAGTTATGAGGCGATACTTCAGCAAAAGTTCCCCCTAGGACGCATCGGCGCCGATAGGTGTTGTTCCCCCGAAGCGACGCTCGCGTTGTGCAAATGCATTCAGCGCACCTTCAAAGACAAGTTCATCAAAATCAGGCCAGAGTACATCAGTAAAGTAAAGTTCGGCGTAAGCAATTTGCCACAGCAAGAAGTTACTGATGCGGTGTTCTCCACCGGTGCGGATCACCAGATCCACCGGTGACAGATCGTTCATACAGACCCGCTCACCCAGTAATTCTTCGCTAATTTGATCCGGACGCAGTGAACCATCCTTCACCTGCTCAGCCAGTTCCCTTACTCCCTGAATAATATCCCAACGGCCGCCATAGTTGGCAGCGATGTTGAGCGTCAGGCCATCGTTATTTTCTGTCAGTTGCTCAGAGCGACGGATCCGCTCCTGCAAACGCGCGCTGAAACGGCTGATGTCGCCGATCACTCGCAATCTGACGTTATGTTTATGCAGGCTTTTTACTTCACTGTCCAAGGCGCGGACAAAAAGCTCCATTAGGGCGGAGACTTCCTGCACCGGACGGTTCCAGTTCTCGCTGCTGAAGGCATAAAGCGTGAGTGCATCCAAATGGTTGTTGGCGGCGAAACTGACCGCACGACGTACCGATTTCACCCCTGCTTTATGACCGAAGACACGTAACTTACCCTGACGTTTAGCCCAGCGCCCATTGCCGTCCATAATAATGGCGACATGCCGTGGCCCCAGAGTGGACAGATTAGCCTCTTGTTGATTTGCGGACGACATAACTCGTACTTATTTCCTCAATAGAAATACAACTGCCCTTCCGGAACATCAGGCCCTTACGCGCAAAAAAAGCCGTGTGCCCGACACGGCTTTTCAGTCTGCCCTGCGACAGCCGGTAATCTGCGCTGCGCTATCGGCATTCGAGATGTCAATCAGGCCATAATTCAACGGTATAACCGCTGAAAGGTGGCGCAGACTATACCACCTCAGCAAGGCCTGAACAAACGGCCCCACTGCGGCACGCGTAATTTGCAAACAAAATAGGATAATTGCCGGTATCAGTTACACAGTGATTTAACCAATCCAACCGCAACCTCACGTGCCTGACGATCTATTTCTAAGACCGCATCAATGCAGGACGGTTCCTGCAGTGACAGCCGTTCGACGACTTTTTGGTTCACTGTCGCGATATCGGTAAAGCGAATCTGTTCCTGCAGGAAAGCCGCCACGGCCACTTCGTTGGCCGCGTTCAGCGCGGTGGTTGCCGCCTGCCCCGCATCAAAGGCCTCAATCGCCAGATACAGGCAAGGGTAACGCTCCCGCTCCGGTTCGGCAAAGGTCAGCGACCCGATGCGGCAGAAATCCAGCGCTTCCACACCGGAATTGACCCGCTGCGGGTAAGCCATCGCATGGGCGATTGGCGTACGCATATCCGGCGTGCCCAACTGGGCCAACACGCTGCCGTCGGTGTAACGCACCATGGAGTGGATCACCGACTGCGGATGCAGAATCACTTCCATTTGTTCGGCCGAGGCGTTAAACAGCCAACGGGCCTCGATATATTCCAGTCCTTTGTTCATCATGGTGGCGGAGTCTACCGAGATCTTGCGCCCCATCGACCAATTTGGATGGGCACAGGCCTGATCCGGCGTCATCGTGGCAAACTGATCCAGCGGCGTGGTACGGAACGGGCCGCCGGAACCGGTAAGCACAATGCGCGACACACCATGACTTTCTAATGAAGAGTATCCCAACTGACGCTGAATGCTCTCAGGCAAACTCTGAAAAATGGCGTTATGTTCGCTGTCCAGCGGCAGTAATTGCGTCTTGCTTTGCTGCACCGCGTCCATAAACAGACGCCCGCAGGTCACCAGCGACTCTTTGTTCGCCAGCAGTACCTGCTTACCGGCACGGATGGCCGCCAGCGTAGGCAGTAGACCGGCAGCGCCAACAATGGCTGCCGTAATCTGATCGACGTCGTCCAGTGCCGCCAACTCACAGGCGGCCTGCTCGCCCGCCATCACCTCGGTGGCAATACCGTTTTCCGCCAGCACAGTACGCAGTTCACGCGCTGCGCCTTCGTCGGCCATCGCGGCATATGCCGGGCGAAACTCTATGCACTGTTGCGCCATGACCGCGACATTGCGGCCGGCAACCAGCGCTTTAATCGCAAAACGGTCGGGATTTTCCCTGACCACGGCCAGGGTACTGGTCCCCACTGAGCCGGTGGAGCCAAGAATAGTCAGTTGCTTCATGAGCTCACTCTGAATAACTGTCTGATGAGATCGGAGGTGTTCCAGTGTGTAACCTTGGCCACCACTTGTCCATGATCAATCAGTACGATGAAACGGGATCTGCGCCACAAAAAACAAAGCGCCGCCCAGGCGACGCTTTTTTTCTGCGCGATACTGATTAGAAATCCATCAGCTCTTTTTCTTTATCCGCCAGAGCGGCATCCAGAAGTTTGATGTAAGCATCGGTCAGTTTCTGAACGTCGTCCTGTGAACGACGATCTTCATCTTCGCTGATTTCTTTGTCTTTCAGCAGCGCTTTAACTTTGTCGTTGGCATCACGGCGCACGTTACGTACCGCCACACGGCCCTGCTCTGCTTCGTTACGGACGACTTTGATCAGATCTTTACGACGTTCTTCCGTCAGCGGAGGCAGTGGAACACGGATCACGCTGCCGGCTGAACTTGGGTTCAGCCCGAGGTCGGAAGACATGATGGCTTTTTCTACCGCTGAACCCAGGGAGCGATCAAACAGGTTGATTGCCAGGGTACGGGAGTCTTCAACGGTCACGCTAGCCAATTGACGCAGCGGTGTGGCGGAACCGTAGTACTCAACCATGATGCCGTCCAGGATGCTTGGAGAAGCACGGCCGGTACGGATTTTGCTAATTTGGGTTTTGAATGCTTCTACGCTTTTTTCCATGCGTGAATCAGCATCTTTTCTGATTTCATTAATCACGTTGCGAGCCCTTGAAAGCTGGATACTTGGCAGGCCATACCAACGTACAGCCCGTGAATTTTACTCGAGGAGAGCGCACAACGTTCGGCGTTATCCGCTCCCGCTAAATTTGGCAGAACAGCTTTATTTGCCGATCAGCGTGCCTTCGTTTTCACCCATTACTACCCGGCGCAGTGCACCTGGCTTGTTCATGTTGAATACGCGGATTGGCAGACCGTGATCGCGAGCCAGCGTAAATGCCGCCAGGTCCATCACTTTCAGCTCGCGCTCCAGCACGTCCTGATAGGTAATATGTTCGTACAATGTGGCATCCGGATTTTTAACCGGGTCAGCGGAGTATACACCATCCACTTTAGTTGCTTTCAATACCACATCCGCTTCGATCTCAATCCCGCGCAGACAGGCAGCAGAATCGGTGGTGAAGAACGGATTACCGGTACCGGCGGCAAAGATCACTACGCGGTTATTACGCAGCAGGCTGATCGCCTCGGCCCAGCTGTAGTTGTCGCATACGCCGTTCAACGGAATTGCCGACATCAGGCGGGCGTTCACATAGGCACGGTGCAGTGCATCACGCATAGCCAGTCCGTTCATCACGGTAGCCAGCATTCCCATGTGGTCGCCCACTACGCGGTTCATGCCGGCTTGTGCCAGGCCCGCACCGCGGAACAGGTTACCGCCGCCAATAACTACACCGACCTGAATTCCCAGTTCGACCAGCTCTTTCACTTCCTGAGCCATGCGATCCAAAACGCTAGCGTCGATACCAAAACCTTCTGCGCCTTGCAGGGCTTCGCCACTCAGTTTAAGCAGAATACGCTGATATACGGGTTTTGCATTGGTTGCCATGGTGATCTGTCCTAAGAAGCAGTATTAGTATTGGGGATTTCAGCCGATGAAACGCGCCTGTGCTGTGTATCATGCCACAGGGCTTGCCACCGGTGTAATTCTGGCTGGATAAAATGGAACCGCCAGACGGCGGCTCCATTAACAGTCATTAAGACTGCTTGCTCATTGCTGCAACTTCAGCAGCAAAGTCGTTCTCAACTTTAGCGATGCCTTCGCCCACTTCGAAGCGGATGAAGTTAACCACGTCAGCGTTATGCTCTTTCAGCACCTGGCCAACGGTTTTGCTTGGTTCGATTACGAAAGGCTGACCGGTCAGAGAAACTTCGCCGGTGAATTTCTTCATGCGGCCTTCAACCATTTTCTCTGCGATTTCTTTCGGCTTGCCAGACTGCATGGCGATGTCCAACTGAACCTGGTACTCTTTTTCTACCACTTCAGCAGACACATCTTCAGGCTTAACGAATTCAGGCTTGCTTGCCGCAACGTGCATGGCAATTTGCTTAACCAGCTCTTCGCTAGCGCCTGTAGCTGCGATCAGAACGCCGATACGCGCACCGTGCAGGTAGCTACCCAACACTTCGCCTTCCAGGGAAGCAACGCGACGGATGTTGATGTTCTCACCGATTTTCGCAACCAGCGCTACACGTTCTTCTTCGAACTGTGCTTTCAACACTTCAACATCAGTGATTTTGCCGGCAAAAGCAGCATCCAGCACTTTGTCAGCGAATGCCTGGAAACCAGCATCTTTAGCTACGAAGTCAGTCTGGCAGTTAACTTCCAGAATCAGACCGTAGTTGCCTTCAATCTTGGTTTTGATCACGCCGTCAGCAGCTACGTTGCCTGCTTTTTTCGCCGCTTTGATCGCACCAGATTTACGCATATTTTCGATTGCCAGCTCGATGTCGCCGTTAGACTCAACCAGAGCTTTCTTACAATCCATCATGCCAGCGCCAGTACGCTCACGCAGTTCTTTTACCAGAGCAGCAGTAATATCAGCCATTTCTTTTTCCTCGGTTATCTCGCGTGGAGACAGTCTCATTCAGATAAGCAAAGGGGGCCTATAAAGGCCCCCCTAACCAACATATTCAATACCTGGTTAATAAGGGCTCAGTGACGAGCTTGCCTTATTATTCAGCTTCTACGAAGCTTTCTTCCGCTTGAACGGCCAGATCTTGAGAACGACCTTCACGGACGGCGGCAGCAACGGCAGTCAGGTACAATTTGATTGCACGGATTGCATCGTCGTTACCAGGGATGATGAAGTCAACGCCGTCTGGATCGGAGTTGGTATCAACGATAGAGAATACCGGGATACCCAGGTTGTTGGCTTCTTTGATCGCGATGTGTTCGTGATCAGCATCGATGACGAACAGAGCGTCAGGCAGACCACCCATGTCCTTGATACCACCCAGGGAGTTTTCCAGCTTGGCCAGTTCGCGAGTACGCATCAGCGCCTCTTTCTTGGTCAGCTTGTCAAAGGTGCCATCTTGAGACTGGATTTCCAGATCTTTCAAACGCTTGATTGACTGACGAACGGTTTTCCAGTTAGTCAGCATGCCGCCCAACCAGCGATGGTTCACGAAGAACTGGTCGCAGGTGTTAGCATATTCTTTTACCGCTTCGCTTGCTGCGCGCTTAGTACCAACGAACAGGATCTTACCTTTACGGGAAGAGATCTTGGTCAGTTCAGCCAGTGCTGCGTTGGCCATTGGTACAGTTTTTTCCAGGTTGATGATGTGAACCTTGTTACGTGCGCCGAAGATGAAAGGCTTCATTTTCGGGTTCCAGTAACGGGTTTGGTGACCAAAGTGTACACCGGCCTGGAGCATGTCGCGCATGGAAACAGTTGCCATGATTAAACCTCTATAGAGTTAGTTGGGGTTATGCCTCCACGTATCCCATAACGCCGACCCTGGCGGTGATAAATCACCTCAGGGCACCCCGGCGGATGTGCCGATACGTGTGTGTTATTTACACAAAGTGAGTGCAGTTAAAGTATTTTCGGCCTTTTCCGTCATTATCACAAGGACGAAGAGCGGATCTGCCGGCGCGCTTTATACCATAAACCCGCCCCCGACACCAACTTTTGTTGCCAACCAAAGTCCGGCGAGAAATCAAATTTGGCAGCCTCAGGCCGGGCTGATACCATAAGAGACTGCTTCTTATTTCTTTCTGTTGTCGGCGAGCACGACACCTGCGGACGAATTTCATGGCAATTTCAATTAAAACACCTGATGACATCCAAAAAATGCGCGTGGCCGGCCGATTGGCTGCCGAAGTGCTGGAAATCATTGAGCCGCACGTCAAACCTGGCGTAACGACCGGCGAACTGGATCGTATCTGTCACGATCACATCACTAACCAGCAGCAGGCCATTTCTGCCTGCCTGGGCTACCACGGCTTCCCGAAATCCGTGTGTATCTCGGTGAACGAAGTGGTATGCCACGGCATCCCAAGCGATGACAAAGTCCTGAAAGACGGCGACATCGTTAATATCGACGTCACCGTGATCAAAGACGGTTTCCACGGCGACACATCTAAAATGTTCATCGCCGGCAAACCGACCATTCTGGGCGAGCGCCTGTGCCGCATCACTCAGGAAAGCCTGTATCTGTCACTGAAAATGGTGAAGCCGGGCATCCGTCTGCGTACTCTGGGCAAAGAGATCCAGAAATTTGTCGAAGCCGAGAATTTCTCGGTGGTGCGCGAGTACTGCGGCCACGGCATTGGCGAAGTGTTCCACGAGGAACCGCAGGTGCTGCACTATGACGCTGACGACGGTGGCGTGGTGTTGCAAGCCGGTATGGCTTTCACCATCGAGCCGATGGTCAACGCCGGTGATTACCGCATCCGCACCATGAAAGACGGCTGGACGGTAAAAACTAAGGATCGCAGCTTGTCGGCGCAGTACGAGCATACTATTGTGGTCACAGATAACGGCTGCGAGATAATGACGTTGCGCAAGGATGACACCATCCCCAACATCATTACGCACGAGATGTAAGCGCCGCGGCGTTTTGCCGCGATGCATGATGTCACAGGCCGGCTTTTGCCGGCCTTTTTTATGGGCTGCGTACTATGTCTGAAAACTTTCGCCAACAAGACACCTCGGTCATTATGCAACAGGCCGTGCCGGAGCAGCCTGAATATCCCAACGCCTATGGCGATGAGGAAATTAACTGCATCGCGCTAAAACAGCGCCTGGAACAGTTCCAACTGTGGCTGGCGGCGGCATTCAACGCCGGCTCCAGCGCCGAAAGCCTGGTGGCCGCCCGCAGCGACTTTATCGACCGCCTGCTGCGCCGTCTGTGGATCTACCATGGCTTTGAGGATATCCCGGAAACCGCACTGGTTGCCGTCGGTGGCTATGGCCGTGGTGAACTCCACCCACTCTCGGACATTGACGTGCTGGTGCTCAGCCAGCGCCGCCTGAATGAACAGCAATCCCAACGCGTGGGGGAATTTATCACCCTGCTGTGGGATCTGAAGCTGGAAGTGGGCCACAGCGTGCGAACGCTGGAAGAGTGCCTGCTGGAAGGGCTGGCGGACCTGACCGTCGCCACCAACCTGATTGAGTCGCGGATGATCTGCGGCGATGTCGCGCTATTCCTGCAAATGCAAAAACATATTTTCAGCGATGGTTTCTGGCCCTCGCCGCAATTTTTCCACGCCAAGGTGGTTGAGCAACAGGAACGCCATCAACGATACCACGGCACCAGCTACAACCTGGAGCCGGATATCAAGAGCAGCCCCGGCGGCTTGCGCGATATTCACACGCTGCTGTGGGTGGCGCGTCGTCACTTTGGCGCTACCTCGCTGGACGAAATGGTCGGTTTCGGCTTTCTCACCCAAGCCGAACGCAACGAGCTGAACGAATGCCAGAGCTTCCTGTGGCGTATCCGTTTCGCACTGCACCTGGTGCTACCGCGCTACGACAACCGCCTGCTGTTCGATCGCCAGCTCAACGTGGCACAGCTGCTGCGTTATGAGGGAGAAGGCAACGAACCGGTTGAACGCATGATGAAGGACTTTTATCGCATGACGCGCCGCGTCGGCGAATTGAATCACATGTTGCTGCAGTTGTTCGACGAGGCCATTCTGGCGCTGGATGCCACGGAAAAACCCCGGCCGTTGAACGATGATTTCCAACTGCGCGGTGATTTGATCGATCTGCGTGACGAGACGCTGTTCATCCGTCAGCCAGAAGCCATCATGCGGATGTTCTACCTGATGGTGCGCAACCGCGAAATCAAAGGTATTTATTCCACCACCGTGCGCCAATTGCGCCACGCTCGTCGCCATCTGAAGCAGCCGCTGTGCACCATTCCGGAAGCGCGTGAGCTGTTTATGGCCATTCTGCGCCACCCTGGCGCGGTCTCTCGGGCATTGGTGCCGATGCATCGCCACAGCGTACTGTGGGCCTACATGCCACAGTGGGGCAAGATCGTCGGGCAAATGCAGTTCGACCTGTTCCACGCCTACACCGTTGACGAACACACCGTTCGCGTCCTGCAGAAGCTGGAAAGCTTTGCCGATGCCGAAACGCGACCACGTCATCCACTGTGTGTGGAGCTGTATCCCCGCCTGCCGAATCCGGAACTGCTGCTGCTGGCCGCGCTGTTCCACGATATCGCCAAAGGGCGCGGTGGCGACCACTCGATCCTCGGCGCGGAAGATGCACTGGAGTTCGCCGAACTGCATGGCTTGAACTCCCGCGAAACCCAACTGGTCGCCTGGCTGGTACGCTGCCATCTGTTGATGTCGGTGACCGCCCAACGCCGTGACATCCAGGATCCGACCGTTATTCAGCAATTCAGCGCCGAAGTGCAGAGCGAAACCCGCCTGCGTTATCTGGTCTGCCTGACGGTGGCAGATATCTGCGCCACCAACGAAACCCTGTGGAACAGTTGGAAACAGAGCCTGTTGCGTGAACTGTACTTCGCCACCGAAAAACAGCTACGCCGCGGCATGCAAAATAGCCCGGACCTGCGCGAGCGCGTGCGTCATCATCGCCTGCAGGCGTTGGCACTACTGCGTATGGACAATATCGACGAGGAAGCGCTGCACCGAATTTGGAGCCGCTGCCGCGCCGATTACTTCCTGCGCCACTCGCCCAATCAGTTGGCCTGGCACGCTCGTCACTTGCTGGCCCATGACTCCACCAAACCGCTGGTGCTGGTCAGCCGACAGGCAACGCGTGGTGGCACCGAAATTTTCATCTGGAGCCCGGACCGTCCGTACCTGTTTGCCGCCGTGGCCGGCGAGATGGATCGTCGCAACCTGAGCGTACATGACGCGCAGATCTTCACTAACCGCGACGGCATGGCGATGGACACCTTTATCGTGCTGGAACCGGACGGCAGCCCGCTGGCTCAGGATCGTCACACGGCGATCCGCCACGCGCTGGTGCAGGCCATTACTCAACGGGAGTATCAGCCGCCGCGCGTGCGCAGGCCATCTTCCAAGCTGCGCCATTTCAGCGTGCCGACCGAAGTCAGCTTCCTGCCGACCCATACCGACCGCCGCAGCTATCTGGAACTGACCGCACTCGACCAACCTGGCCTGCTGGCCCGGGTCGGTGAAGTGTTCGCCGATCTGGACCTGTCGCTGCACGGCGCACGCATCTCCACTATCGGCGAGCGGGTTGAGGATTTATTTATTCTGGCCGACAGTGATCGACGCGCCCTTAACCCGGAAACGCGCAGAAAGTTGGAACAACGGTTGACAGAGGCCCTCAATCCAAACGATAAAATGTGATACAAGTAACCTTTTCGTAGACAACATCAGGACAGAGAACAGCATGCAGCAATTACAAAACGTTATTGAAAACGCCTTCGAACGCCGTGCGGAAATCACCCCGGCGAACGCAGACACCGTAACGCGCGAAGCGGTAAACCAGGTGATCGGCCTGCTGGACAGCGGCGCCCTGCGCGTTGCCGAGAAGATTGACGGTCAGTGGGTAACGCATCAGTGGCTGAAAAAAGCCGTGCTGCTTTCTTTCCGCATCAATGACAACAAAGTAATGGACGGTGCCGAAACCCGTTATTACGACAAGGTGCCGATGAAGTTCGCTGATTACGACGAAGCGCGCTTCCAGAAAGAAGGCTTCCGCGTAGTACCGCCAGCCACCGTACGCCAGGGTGCGTTCATCGCCCGTAATACCGTGCTGATGCCATCCTATGTGAACATCGGTGCCTACGTTGACGAAGGCAGCATGGTGGATACCTGGGCTACCGTCGGCTCTTGTGCGCAGATCGGTAAAAACGTTCACCTGTCCGGCGGCGTCGGCATCGGTGGCGTACTGGAGCCACTGCAGGCCAACCCGACCATCATTGAAGACAACTGCTTCATCGGCGCACGTTCGGAAGTGGTTGAAGGCGTGATCGTGGAAGAAGGTTCAGTGATCTCCATGGGCGTGTACCTGGGCCAAAGCACCCGTATTTACGACCGTGAAACCGGCGAAGTGCACTACGGCCGCGTCCCGGCCGGTTCGGTGGTGGTTTCCGGTAACCTGCCGTCCAAAGATGGCTCTTACAGCCTGTATTGCGCGGTTATCGTCAAGAAAGTCGATGCCAAGACGCGCGGTAAAGTCGGCATTAATGAGTTATTACGCACCATCGACTAAAATAGACATGGCGGGTTAATCACCCGCCATTTTTTTATCTTCATTACGTGAGCAGTCACAGTCTCTGGCGCGGTTATTCGCCATAATCCCAGACCGTGGAATATAGTCTATTTATAAGGTGGCGCTATTATGTATGACAACCTGAAAAGCTTAGGAATCAATCAACCGGAAGATGTCGATCGCTATAGCCTGCGTCAGGAGGCCAATAACGACATTCTTAAGATTTATTTCCGCAAGGATAAAGGCGAGTTCTTTGCCAAGAGCGTGAAATTCAAATATCCGCGCCAACGCAAAACGGTAGTGGCGGACAACGCCGGCCAGGGTTACAAAGAAATCCACGAAATTAACCCGAATCTGCGTTACGTCATTGATGAGCTGGATCAGCTATGCCAGCGCGATCAGGTGGAAGTGGATCTGAAGCGCAAAATTCTTGATGACCTGCGTCATCTGGAAGGCGTGGTCTCTCACAAGATTGCCGAGATCGAATCCGATCTGGAAAAACTGACTCGCGGTAAATAAGGGTTCAGCGAACTGGATCTACTGGACTTCATTTTTACCCTATGAATTTCGAGTTGCAGCTAGGCAGCCAGCTTGCTCATCCCCAGGCGCTTACTTAAGTAAGTCACTGGGGTGTGCAAGTACAGCTAACAACGCTGCAACTTGAAAGGCGACGGGTAAATCTATTTCAGCAACGTGCCCCATTTTTCGACCCACGGGCAAGAAACCACTTCCGGTTCCGGCTGTTCCATCGCATCGATTTCCAGCACCTCACCCACGCGGGTGGCACCCTGCTCCTGCAACAGCGCATCAAACGCACGCCCGGCACCGCAGAAATTGTCATAGCTGCTGTCACCCAGCGCGATCAACCCATAGCGCAGCTCCGGTTGGTAGCCGACCTGGTCACGGATGGCGTGGAACAGCGGTGCAATGCTGTCCGGCAAATCGCCCTGGCCCGTAGTTGAGGTGATCACCAGCGCATGGTGCTGACGGTAAAACTGCCAGGCCTCAAGCGTGCCCTCTTCAAACAGTTTGACCTCATGGCCCTGCTCGCTGAGGATAGTTTCAGCTTCTTCCGCCACCAATAATGCGTTGCCGTAGACCGTTCCCACGAAGATTCCAACCTGAGCCATTGCCCCTACTCCCTTCAATACCTTTGAAAATGATCAGTTATCCTGACCGCAAGCCGGGGGAAACTCAACCCTGGCAAGCTCAGGGATACTCTCTGTCCAGCCAAACTGTGACATGACGCCCTGCCAGCGTTCATCCCAGCGCGCGGAAAGATGCAGCGGCTCACCGGTCACCGGATGATTCAGTTGCAGATGACTGGCATGCAGCATCAGGCGTGGGCAGCCAAAATGCTGGGCCATACCCCGGTTCTGGTTCAGGTCGCCGTGTTTACTGTCGCCAATGATCGGATGGCGGATATGCACCATATGGCGGCGCAACTGGTGCTTGCGGCCATTTTCCGGCTTCAGTTCAACCAGGCTGTAGCGCGCACTTTCGTAACGGCCAATCGCCACCGGCATCTCAACCTGTGCCAACGGCCGATAATGAGTGACGGCCGGCTGTGGGCCTTTGTCCTTCGAAGCAAACTTGTCGGCGATCTTGTCCAGCTCTTCCGTCAGCGGATAATCGATGGTAGCGCCTTCCAGCACGTAACCCCGCACCACTGCATGGTAGGTTTTCTGCATCTGATGCTGTTCAAACTGCTGCGACAGCAGCCGTGCCACCTCGCTCGACAGCGCCATTAACAGCACCCCGGAGGTCGGCCGATCGAGGCGGTGCACGGTATATACGTGCTGGCCAATCTGATCGCGCACGGTTTGCATCACAAACTGGGTTTCATGGCGATCCAGCCAGCTGCGGTGTACCAACCACCCAGAAGGCTTGTTCACCGCCACCAAATGCTCATCCTGATAAAGAATCTCAAGCATTATTGCGGCTCTTTATTCAGCATTTGATCCAGACGCTGCAACAGCACCAACAGCGGCATGCAGTTAGGATCATTATCTTTCAACGCCTCTTCAAAGTAAGGCGTGATAGCAAAACGCGTCGGCAGCGGCGCTCCCGCATCCAGCAACGCATACATGCGTGGCAGAAAGACCCACTGTAGCCAGGCTTCGGCCGACATGCTGTCTATGCAAAACGGCTCGGGGCTGGCGAAGGCTTCAGGCTCGGGCGGCATAGCTTGCCACAGCGCCAACTCTCGCATTGACTGTTCAATCGCCTGCAAACTATGGCGAACCTGATTTTGTATACTCATCTGCATTCCCGATCTGTTTAAACCATGATATTCAGCGGCGCGGCTGAAAGGCGGCAAAGCATAGCATTTTACTTTTTATAGCCCAAATCCAGCTGAATTGATGGCATGGATATATTTGAACTGGTGGCCGGCACGGCCACACGGCACAATAAGTTCACCGAATAAACCACACAGATTAGACAGATGCCCGCAATCACACCGACAAAAAATCACGCCACGCCCGGCAAAGCCATGCTGGCTTCGGTCACCGGCTACGCCATGGACGGCTTTGACCTGCTGATCCTCGGCTTTATGCTGCCAGCCATCAGTATTGAAATGGGGCTAAGCGCCTCCGCCGCTGGTTCACTGGTCACCTGGACGTTGATCGGTGCCGTACTGGGCGGCGTGATTTTCGGCCACCTCAGCGATCGCTTTGGCCGTATCCGGGTGCTGACCATCACTATCCTGATGTTCTCATTGTTTACCGGTCTGTGCGCGCTGGCACAGGGCTACTGGGATTTGCTCGCCTACCGCACACTGGCGGGGATCGGGCTCGGTGGTGAATTTGGTATCGGCATGGCGCTGATCGCCGAAGCCTGGCCGGCGGAAAAACGCAATCGCGCCTCGGCCTATGTGGGCATGGGTTGGCAGCTTGGCGTGCTGGCAGCCGCCTTCCTCACCCCACTGTTGCTGACGCATATCGGCTGGCGCGGCATGTTTCTGGTCGGGTTGCTGCCAGCGCTGGTGTCATTCCTGATCCGCCGCACCCTGGGTGAGCCGGAAGAGTTTGTCCGCCAGCAAAACAGCGGCCAACAACTGTCGTTCACTCAACGCGTGCGGCTACTGTTCAAAGACCGGGCCACCAGCAAGGCCAGCATCGGCATTTTTATTTTGTGCTCGGTGCAAAACTTCGGTTATTACGGACTGATGATTTGGATGCCCACCTACCTGGCAAAAAACTTCGGTTTCTCGCTGACCAAATCCGGCCTGTGGACCGCCGTCACGGTGATCGGCATGACCTTCGGTATCTGGCTGTTTGGCGTATTGGCCGATCGCTTCACCCGTTGGAAGATTTTTATCTGCTATCAGATAGGCGCAGTGGTGATGGTGGTTGTCTATGCGCAGCTTAGCGACCCCACGTTGATGCTGTTTGCCGGGGCGCTGATGGGGTTGTTCGTGAACGGTATGATTGGTGGCTACGGTGCGTTGATTTCCGATACCTATCCGGTTCAGGCCCGTGCCACTGCGCAAAACATCCTGTTTAATCTGGGGCGCGGCGTCGGCGGGCTGGGGCCATTGGTGATCGGTGCCCTGGTGACCCAAATTTCCTTCACTGCGGCTATCAGCCTGCTGGCGGCTATTTATCTGCTGGATATCTACGCCACACTGTTCCTGCTGCCGAAAAAACAGGGCAATGGCGATACACTGGGAGCGATTGGTTAACAACTGAGATGAATTTGAGCAGGGGTAAGCATCCTGGATGCTTAAAACTTGACCTCGTATAAAAGTTGAGGGCACTGCGCTAACAGTGCCCTCGGTTCGTTTTATAGCAGTCCCGCTACACAGTGTGCTCCCTGCTCAATCCTTGAAAACTTTTCCTGCGGCCATCCTGACCAAAACCATCCTGGCTCTATCCTGTAGCATCATCCTGACGCGATTCCTCAGTCTTCATGACCCGCCAACCATCCTGTGCCGGCTCTCAATCTCCATCCTGGAGGTGTCCCTGGTTTCAATCCTGAAACATCCTTGGCATCTCCTGACGCCGTCCTCCGCTCTTCACTGAGCGCATCCACTTCTTCATCCTGAAGCTGCATCATCCTGATGCTTTCCCGCTCCACCGTATCCCTTCCGGTGAACATAAGATCGCTTAATTATCCCGGGTTCACAAGGGCTTACTGGCTGGCTGACAGGAAATTAACGCTAAGAGTTATCCTAAAGAAAATCTAACCAATTGATCTGGATAACAATAAACCCCATGCAAGCCGCCGAGAGAGGAAAATTAAAAGCGATCTCTCACAGTCCGTGTGAGAGATCTCGCACACGGATTTCGCTGTAATTGGCCTCAAACACCCAAGGTCGGGCGCAATGCATCGAGGAAATTGCCCAACGAAGCCGCCAGCAAAGTGCGTTTATCACTGCCAAACTGCTCCAGCACCACATTGCCGCTGACGTTACACAGCGAGACCATGGTCATTTCTGATTCGGTAGTTGCCAGGAACAGCGTCGGCGACAGCTTCAGGCGCTTTTGCGTCACCAGATGACCGATCAGGTTTTCCTGCAGGCGAATAAAATCGTCCTCGCTCCACACCTGCAACAGGGTCACATGGTGCTCACCGAACTGCGCGCTCATGTCACCCGCATACTGCTGGGTATAAAACAGGTTGATGTCCGGCTGCAAGCGCAGTTCGAGTGCAGTTTCTACCTTTTCCAGCGTTGCCGCCGGGGTAAACGGCTGCGGCAACCACAGCACTTCATCATCGCGATTCTCTACCAGGCAAGGCGACGGCACGCCGTACAGATCCTGGCTGGCTGGGGCATGACCACGCCCTTGCTGCCAAAGATCAACATAACGCTGGGTGAATTCACGCAGGGCGTGCGGTACATCATGGTCCATATTTTTTCTCGCATACGGTAAACTGGCGACCATTGTACCTATCTATCACCAAGGTGACAGCAGATGTCCTCATATCAAGACCACCATGCCCTGTCGGCGCTAACGCTGGGTAAAGCCACCGCGTACCGCGACCATTACGACGCCACGCTGCTGCAGGCAGTGCCGCGCAGTATGAACCGCGAGCCGCTGGGATTGTATCCGGACAGCCTGCCATTCCACGGTGCCGATATCTGGACGCTGTATGAACTCTCCTGGCTGAACGATAACGGTCTGCCGCAGGTCGCCGTCGGCGAGATCAGCCTCAATGCCGACAGCATCAACCTGATTGAGTCCAAAAGCTTCAAACTTTACCTCAACAGCTTTAACCAAACGCCGTTCAGCGACTGGGAGACGGTGCGCAACATCCTGCAACGCGATCTGTCCGCCTGCGCACAGGGCGAGGTCAGCGTCTCATTGTTCCGCGTCGATCAACTTGAAGGCAGTCCGATCGCCCGGTTAGAAGGTGAATGTATCGATCATCAAGACATCCGCATCGATAACTACGAATTCAACGCCGATTACCTGCAAAATGCCACCGGCTCCCTGCAGGTGGAAGAACGGTTGGTCAGTCATCTGTTAAAGTCCAATTGCCTGATCACCAACCAACCGGATTGGGGCTCGGTACAAATACATTATCGTGGCACGCAGATCGATCGCGAGGCGCTGCTACGTTATCTGGTGTCCTTCCGTCATCACAATGAATTCCACGAACAATGTGTCGAACGCATCTTTAACGATTTGCTGCGCTACTGCCAGCCGCAGAGCCTGACGGTGTATGCACGCTACACCCGTCGCGGTGGGTTGGATATCAATCCATGGCGCAGTAACACTGACTTTGTTCCGTCACATGGCCGTCTGGCACGCCAATAGTGCGAAGCATTGCTCAACAACTGAGCTAACGAGCGGTTTGTATTGGTAAAAACCAGGGGACGGCGGTAAGGTTAAATCAACAGCGCCCGGTGCTATGCCGGGCATTCCGGCTGGCTAATAATGATGTTGCCGCCGTGCGCTCACTATAACGAGATGCTGTTCTGCTGCGTATGGATTACTACTGCCCCATTCTGGGTGCAAAGGAGTTACCTTGATTACACACATCAGCCCGCTTGGCTCTATGGATTTGCTGTCGCAGCTGGAAGTAGACATGCTGAAGCGTACCGCCAGCAGCGATCTATACCGTTTGTTCCGCAACTGTTCGCTGGCTGTCCTGAACTCCGGCAGCCAGACCGACAACAGCAAACAGCTGCTGTCGCGCTATGAAACCTTTGATATTAACGTCCTGCGCCGTGAGCGCGGAGTCAAACTTGAACTGGTGAATCCACCGGAAGACGCCTTTGTCGATGGTCGAATCATCCGTTCGCTGCAGGCCAACCTGTTTGCCGTGCTGCGCGATATCCTGTTCGTCCACGGACAGATCGACAGCGCCGGTCGTTTCCAGCATCTGAATCTGGAAAATTCGGCCCACATTACCAATCTGGTGTTCTCTATCCTGCGTAACGCCCGTGCACTGCACCTGGATGAAGATCCTAATCTGGTGGTGTGCTGGGGAGGGCACTCGATCAACGAAAACGAATATCTGTATGCACGCAAGGTCGGCAGCCAACTGGGCCTGCGCGAACTGAATATCTGTACCGGCTGTGGCCCGGGCGCCATGGAAGCGCCGATGAAAGGTGCGGCCGTAGGCCATGCGCAACAGCGCTACCACAACAGTCGCTTTATCGGCATGACCGAGCCGTCGATCATCGCCGCCGAGCCGCCAAATCCGTTGGTCAATGAGTTGGTGATCATGCCGGACATTGAAAAACGCCTGGAGGCCTTCGTCCGTATCGCCCACGGCATCATTATCTTCCCAGGCGGTGTCGGCACGGCGGAAGAACTGCTGTATCTGCTGGGGATCCTGATGAACCCGGAGAACAGCGAGCAGGTATTGCCGCTGATCCTCACCGGACCGAAAGAGAGCGCCAACTACTTCCACGTGCTGGATGAGTTCATCATGAACACGCTGGGAGACGAAGCGCGCCGTCACTACCGCATTATCATCGACGATCCTGCCGAAGTGGCACGTCAGATGAAAAAAGCCATGCCGCTGGTGAAAGAAAACCGCCGTAATACCGGTGATGCCTACAGCTTTAACTGGTCTATCCGCATCGCGCCGGACTTGCAGCTGCCGTTTGAGCCAAGCCATGAAAATATGGCGAATCTCAACCTGTATCCGGACCAGCCTGCTGAACAGCTGGCTGCCGCGCTGCGCCGTGCGTTCTCCGGTATCGTCGCCGGTAACGTGAAAGAAAATGGCATTCATGCCATCGAACAGTTTGGTCCGTACAAGCTGCACGGCGAACCGCAGATGATGAAGCAAATGGACAGTCTGTTGCAGGGCTTTGTCGCCCAGCACCGGATGAAACTACCGGGCACCGCTTATGTGCCCTGCTACGAAATCGTCGCTTAATAAGCCATCCCGGGCGGCCTAATAACCGCCCTTCTTTTACCTGACTTTTTCCGCCTTTACTCTATGGATTTCAAGTTGCAGCTAGGCGGCAAGCGTGCTCATCCCCCGGAGCTTACTTAGGTATGTGATGGGGGTGAGTACGTGAAGTCAACAACGCTGCAGCTTGAAAGACGACGAGTAAATGCCTATACACCTACTGATTGTCGACGCCCTCAACCTTATCCGCCGCATACACGCCGTGCAGGGTTCCCCTTGTGTGAATGCTTGCCAGCACGCGCTGCAGCAGTTGATCCAGCATAGTCGGCCAACGCACGCCGTGGCGGTGTTTGACGAAGACGATCGCAGTGATAGCTGGCGTCACCAAATTCTGCCCGACTACAAAGCGGGTCGTTCGCCGATGCCGGACAATTTGCAGCAGGAAATGCCGCAGCTGCGGCAGGCGTTTGAAGCGCTCGGCGTTGCCTGTTGGCATTCTCCGGGCAATGAAGCAGACGACCTGGCGGCAACGCTGACCACCAAGGTTGCAGGCGGTGGTCATCAGGTGACCATTGTGTCCACCGACAAAGGCTATTGCCAACTGCTGGCGCCCAGCGTGCAGATCCGCGATTACTTTCAAAAACGCTGGCTGGACATGCCCTTTGTGCAGCAAGAGTTTGGCGTATCGCCACAACAATTAACGGATTACTGGGGACTGGCGGGAATAAGCAGCAGCAAAATCCCTGGCGTGGCCGGTATTGGACCGAAGACGGCGGTATTGCTGTTACAGCAGGCAGGTTCGCTGGATGGGGTGTATCAGGATTTGGAACAGGTGCCGGAGAAATGGCGAGGTAAACTGCAACAGCACCGCGAGATAGCCTATATCAGTAAAAGGGTCGCGACCTTGCGAACCAATCTGACGTTAACCGGCAACCTGCAGCAACTGCGGTTACCGGTTTAAATCCGGGCGCTGCACAAGCAACGCCCTATCGATTATTCACGTTCGTCGCGACGCCCCGCCACGGCCGACCACATACGGCGGACGTGGATGGTGACTTCTTCACGATCGTGATACAGCTGTTTGGCATGAATTTCTGAACTGATCCCCGCCGCATCCAACGCTTCTTTGATCGACAGCAGGTTCTGCGAAACCTCTTCGTAGCGTTTTTTCATCGGCAGTTTCAGGTTGAAGATCGCCTCACGGCACCAGCCTTTCACCAGCCACTGGATCATTAAGCTGGTCACCTTCGCCGGTTTCTCCACCATGTCACACACCAGCCAATAAATCTTGCTGCTGGAGGGTTCATATTTGAAACCGTCGGCGCGGTGATGCGTCACCTGGCCGGTATCCATCAGGCTCTGCGCCATGGTGCCATTATCCACCGCGTGCACCATCATGCTGCGTTGCACCAGTTGATAGGTCCAGCCACCCGGACAAGCCCCCAGATCGACCGCATGCATGCCGCTGCCCAAACGTTCCTCCCACTCATCGGCAGGAATGAACACGTGGAACGCCTCTTCCAGCTTCAGGGTGGAACGGCTTGGCGCATCGGACGGGAACTTAAGCCGCGGAATACCCATATAGAACGGGGAGTTGTTGTTGCTGAAGGAGTAACCCACATAGCAGCAACCCGGCGCGATAAAGAATACGTGGACCACTGGACGAGTCTTGTTCTCACGCGCCATCAACACCTTCTGCTCACGCATTGCCGCGCGCAATGGCACCGTCAGCTTGCGGCAGAACTTCAGCAGCTCTTTGCTTTCGTTGGTGTCCGGCACTTCCACGCGCAGCTCACCGCCACGATCGACCACACCCATCAACATACCGACAATCGGTGATACTCGGTCTTCCGGCGGCAAATCACGCAGCAACTCGCCAACCACCAGCATCTGACGGGCAAAAATCAGTTCACGGAACGGGATTTCCCGCGCCAGGCGATCGGCATCATCAGGCTGATAGCACTCGAACAGCACATAACCGCTGTTATCTTTCACTCTGGCAAAACCGAATATTTCCAGCTCGGCTGCCTTGGCGGTAATTTCTGCCGCGCACTCTTTTTCAAAGCCTTGACGGCAATACAACGCAAGTCTATTCATGGCGCTCGGCCTTTTTCCTCAGACGCAAAGCGCCAATCAACATCAATGCCCAACCGATCAGGAAACACACGCCGCCAATCGGCGTGATGTAAACCCAGAACTTCAGGTGTGACAGCGCCAGACAGTAGAGACTGCCGCTGAACAGTACGGTGCCGAGCGCCAACAGCGCCCCGCTCCAATAAAACCACAGGCTGACGCGGCGTTGCATTGCCACCGCCAGTGCCAGGATCGCCAGAGTATGGAACCCCTGATAGTCCAGCCCAGTACGGATCCAGACCATCTCGTTGGCACCCAAGGTGCCGCTTAATACATGTGCGCCAAACGCGCCCAGAGCAACAAATACAAAGCCGCTGATAGCGGCAAAAATCAGCATTGAACGACTGCTCATCGTTATTTACCTTTATTGAAAAAGCCGGCTGCGACAACACGGCGACCGGCCTTATTGTTCGTAGCGAAAGCGAAACTTTTCTTGTTCGCTGGCTGCCCGTGCCAGGATCCATTGACGAAAGGCGGCTATTTTACCCAGTTCTGCCTGACTGTCATGACATACCAGATAAAAAGCATTTTTACTGACCAACACTTCGTTAAAGGGACAGACCAACCGCCCGGCTTCGATCTCGGTCTGCGCCATCACATTATTGACCAGCGCAATCCCCTGACCATGTACCGCCGCCTGAACCACCATGGCGCTGTGGCTGAAAATCGGCCCCTGCTGCACGTTGATGTGCTGTAACCCCAGTTGACGAGTGTAGGCCAGCCAGTCGCGGCGTGAAGTATCATGCAGTAGCGTGTGATAAGCCAGATCGCTCGTCACTTTTAACGCATGTTCTCCAGTCAGCAGGCTGGGTGAGCACACCGGTAACAGATATTCCGCATATAAACGTTCAGCTCGTAACCCGGTCCAGTTGCCGCGACCGTAGAAAATCGCCACGTCGACATCATCCGCCAGCTTGTCTTCTTCGCGGTCTACCGCCTGGATACGCACGTCGATTCCCGGATAAGCTGAGTTAAAGCCGGACAGCCGTGGCACCAGCCACTGAATAGCAAAACTCGGGGGCAAACTGACGGTTAATGCCCCCTTGGCGCTGCGTGCCTGCAGCTTGCGTGTCGCCTCATTGATAGAGGTGAAGATTTCCTTGATATCCAGGTAATAACTTTGCCCTTCTTCCGTCAGCAACAGCGAGCGGTTGCGGCGTCGAAACAGCTTCAGGCCGAGGAAGTCCTCCAGCGACTTGATCTGGTGACTCACCGCGGCCTGGGTGACAAACAGTTCTTCTGCCGCTTTGGTAAAACTCAGGTGACGGGCAGCCGCGTCAAACACCCGCAGTGCATTAAGAGGTGGTAAGCGTTTAGACATTTATTAGCTACTTTTGTGTAACAATATTCCGAGTGATTCGGCATAAAAAATCAGGCGGCGTTATCTGCCGTGCGATAGGCACCAGACAGCCAAGCGCTACCATTAGTTTTTTTAATCCGAGCCATTATAAATTGTCCGTTGAGCATGCGCCAGTAAATACCTATAGTGGCGGCACTTCCCGGGCCGGAACGAAAAGGGAGTGGGTGTCGAGGACGCCGATGAACTTTTGGCTTGTGGTTGTGATGTTGTGTTTGCAAATTGTCTGGCAATCCAGACGTGGTAGCTAAGCTACTGTTTTTCACTTCCTGTACATTTACCCTGTCTGTCCATAGTGATTTTATGCAGCACCGCAAGCTTTGCGGTGCTTTTTTTTGCCCATTTTTGGCCGACGTTACTGGTCGCTTTCAACCATTTCCTTCACGTCCGAGCGGTTGATCTGCTGCTCAACGCCGTTGGCATCTTTATAGCTGATCATGCCGGTGTCGTTATCCAACGCGGGCTTTCCTTTAGCGACAATGGTGCGTCCATCATTGGTCTGCATCACGTAGTTGCTGGAACAGGCGGCCAGGGTAAACGTTAGCATCAGGGCAGAGATAACTGCGGCTGTTTTCTTCATTGTGGACTCCTTGTAGTTTTAAATGCTGTAAAAACCTTTTATGTAATTTAACGCCATGACTTAGTGCGCACGTAACAGCATAACAAACTTACCTATAATTTCCAGACGATGAATCCTAATATGCGGGATAGCTTGTCTCAGCCGAGAAAATAGGACAGGATCAGTCATTGACTCAAGCCAGTGACAATCAGGGTATGACACCTTTTAATCCCATCGCCTTTCGTAATCAGTTTCCTGCCTTGCAGCAAGCGGGTATTTATCTCGACAGCGCCGCCACCGCGTTGAAACCGCTGGCGGTGATCGCCGCTACGCAGCAGTTTTACCGTGACGACGCCGCCACCGTGCACCGCAGCCAGCACCGGGCCGCGCAGGATCTGACCGCGCGTTTCGAGCAGGCGCGCCAACAGGTTGCGACGCTGATCAATGCCCCTTCGGCCGATGACATTATCTGGACCCGTGGTACCACCGAAGCGATCAATTTGGTGGCACAAAGCTATGCCCGTCCCCGCCTGCAACCGGGTGACGAAATTCTGGTGAGCGAGGCCGAGCACCACGCCAACCTGATCCCCTGGCTGATGGTGGCGGAACAAACCGGTGCACGGGTGGTGAAATTGCCGCTTGGCGCTGACCGCCTGCCAGACCTGGCGCAGTTGCCAAGCCTGCTGAGCGATAAAACCCGCCTGCTGGCGCTGGGGCAAATGTCCAACGTCACCGGCGGTTGTCCGGATCTGGAGTTGGCCATTAGGCTTGCCCACAGTGCCGGTGCCCGGGTGATGATCGACGGTGCGCAAGGCATAGTCCACTGCCCGGCTGACGTTCAGCGACTGAACATTGATTTCTATGCCTTCTCCGGCCACAAGCTGTATGGCCCAACCGGCATCGGTGCGTTATACGGTAAAAGCGAATTGCTGGCGCAGATGGCCCCCTGGCAAGGCGGCGGCAAGATGTTGGCTCAGGCGTCCTTTGAAGGCTTCACACCGCAAAAACCGCCGCACTGTTTCGAAGCCGGTACGCCAAATATCGCCGGTGTACTGGGGCTGGCCGCCGCATTGGAGTGGCTTGGCGAGCAGGATCTGGCAGCAGCCGAGCAATACAGCCGTGAACTGGCCAACCTTGCCGAGCAACGATTGGCGCAGCTGCCGGGATTCCGCAGCTTCCGTTGTTCTGGCTCCAGCTTGCTGGCATTTGATATTGCCGGGATCCATCACAGCGATATCGTCACCCTGCTGGCAGAACAAGGTATCGCGCTGCGTGCCGGTCAGCACTGCGCCCAGCCGCTGATAGCGGCGTTGGGTGTCAGTGGGACGCTGCGCGCCTCCTTTGCCCCTTACAACACGCTGGAAGACGTCGATGCCCTGGTGGCAGCACTGCACAACGCCATCGACCTGCTGGCCGACTAAATGATTCCCGGAGACGCTATGCTTGCCCCCCACCCCTTTGGCCGCGAAATCACCGCCGAAGCGTTGATCGAGAAATTTACCGCACTGAAGCAGTGGGAAGATCGTTATCGCCAACTGATCATGCTGGCGAAACAATTGCCGCCGCTGCCAGAGGCATTACGCGCAGAGGAAATGGAATTGAGTGGCTGTGAGAATCGAGTCTGGCTGAGACATCAGTTACTGGCGGACGGCACGTTGCACTTTTACGGTGACAGCGAAGGCCGCATCGTACGCGGCCTGTTGGCGGTACTGCTAACAGCGGTAGAAGGAAAAACGCCACAGCAGATCGCGGCGATAGACCCCCTGGCACTGTTTGAGCAACTGGCATTACGTGCTCAGCTTAGTGCTACCCGTGCCAGCGGGCTGGCAGCGTTGGCCGCTGCCGTGAAGGAAATGGCCGCTCGTTACGCCTGACGCGCGGCTTTTGCCACCATCTTCTTCAGCGCATGAGAAACGGCGACAAAACCAAAGGTCGCGGTCACCATGGTTGCCGCACCAAATCCCGCACTGCAATCCATTCGTTTTGGCCCTTCTGCGGTACTGCGTGATGCGCAAACGCTGCCATCCGGCTGTGGGTAAACCAGCGGCTCGCTGGAAAATACGCAGTCAATGCCCAGCTTGCCTTTGCTGTTCTTCACCACGTTAAAATCATTTTTCAACCGCTCACGCAGCTTGGCAGCCAACGGATCCTGAATGGTTTTCGCCAAATCGACCACCGCTATCTGGGTCGGATCTATCTGACCACCGGCACCGCCGGTAGTGACCACCGGGATCTTGTAACGACGACAATAGGCCAACAGCGCGGCCTTGGGCCGTACGCTATCGATCGCATCGATGACATAACTGAAATTGTTATTCAGCCGCTCGGCGACGTTGTTCGCAGTAATAAAATCATCAATGCAGGTCACCCGGCACTCTGGGTTGATGGCCAGAATGCGTTCCGCCATCACTTCTGTCTTTGACTGGCCCACATGCTGACGCAGGGCATGGATTTGGCGGTTGGTGTTGGTGACACAGACATCATCCATATCAATCAGCGTAATGGCACCGATGCCGGTGCGCGCCAGTGCCTCGGCCGCCCAGGAGCCCACGCCGCCGATGCCAATCACGCAAATGTGCGCCTGGGCAAACAGCGCCAGCGCCTGCTGACCGTACAAACGTGCTGTGCCGCCAAAACGCTGCAGATAGGCTTCAGAATAGGCTGTGCTCATAACGCTTTAGTACCTTAACATTGCAAATGATAAGGGCCGGAAATCCGGCCCTTGCGGGTCAATCTATCGCTGTATAACTCAGGGCTGTTAGCGGGTAACCAACAGCGAGCCGCCGGAAGCGGTATTGTTCTGACTGGTGAACAACGGTGCGTTAACGTTAGCGCCTTTCAGTACCCAAACGCGGCCGTAGTGGTTGTAGAAACCTGCCGAGTGACCGGCATCCGGCCCGATGCCCTGGTACATATCGAAGTGCTGGCCTTTAATCGCCCCACCCACATCCAGAGCCACCATCAGGCGCATCTCGTATTTTCCCGTGAATTTACCCTTATTGTCCAGCAACGGCACTTCCGCCAGCAGCGTGGTGCCCGCTGGGATCAGTGAACGGTCGGAAGCCACCGAGGCCTTGGCGACCAGCGGCACGGCACTGGCACCCCGTACTGGCGCAAAAGCCTCAGGACGGAAGAAGACAAAAGAAGGGTTTTGCTCCAGCAGTTCACGCACTTCGGCGGCGCTGTGAGTATCCGCCCATTGACGAATCGCCTGCATCGACATATCCGCTTTAGCCACTTCGCCACGATCGATCAGCACTTTACCGATACTGCGATAGGCGTGGCCGTTCTTGCCGCCGTAGCCGAAGAACACCAACGGCTGACCGTTGCCGTAATCCACATAGCCGCTGCCCTGGACTTCCATCATAAAGTTGTCCATCAGCGAGTTGGTGTACGCCACGATATAGCGGTCATCCAATGCGCCCGAGTAAATGCCCGCGCGATCGGGCAGGCGGCCTTTACCTTTTGGCGGCATACGGTACAGCGGATAACGGAACTCACCCTGCTGGGTGTAGCGTGCCTGCAGCACCGGCGTGTAGTAACCGGTAAATTGTACGTTGCCGTAGCTGTCCACGCCTTCCATTTGATAAGCGCTGAGGCCGTATTGGTTCAGAGTGCGAGTGTCGGCACCGGATGCCATCCAGCTTTGTACTGCCTGAAAGGTGGTGTTGTTGCGATTAAAGAGTGAAGGAGAGGCGTATTTAATCTCCATCAGTTGATCCGAGTAATCCTTGGCATTCACCGGCACGCCCTTGGCATTGGGTTGATTCACCAACTCCAGCGACTGATCCAGGTGACCGTCCTTATATTGTTGTCCCCGGTCGGTCGGCTTGGAAGAACAGCCTGCCAGTACCGCTACCATTAACCCGCCCAGCAGGTATTTGCCCCAACGTCCTTTCATCACGCACACTCTCTACATATATGATCTACCGGCGAACGATAACAAACGCCCATAGATAAAGGAATCGCCGCCAATAAAAAAAGCCATACGGCCAATAACGACGAAAAAGAACGCACATTGCGGACTAATCCAGCAGAAAGACCGTTTTAGTTCAATTAAATGCAAAAAGGGTTGCAACAAAATGCACGGAGAGTATAGTGCGCTTCCATCGGACGCGGGGTGGAGCAGCCTGGTAGCTCGTCGGGCTCATAACCCGAAGGTCGTCGGTTCAAATCCGGCC
>NZ_CAMISV010000019.1:0-76091 GCF_946227095.1 Serratia proteamaculans | reverse complement strand
GCTAAACGCCGCCACAGTGCCTGTGAGGATCAACCCCCTGCAGTTTATGAAAGTGCCTGGTTCATGAGGCACGGAACAGTCTAGGAAACTAGGGTCTATTCAAACGGCCAATCCACGGCGTTACCTCTATCACGCCTACCTGTCGTTTATGGAGGCGCGTGGGCATCAAAATACCATGAACCTGACCTCCTTCGGTTTGGCTGTGCCACAAACGCTCAGGGAGCATGAGCTGACGTTGCTTAAACGCAGAACCAATCAGGGCATGCAAACCAACCTGACGTTGAGTGAGGAGTGTGAGGCGGACTGGTTGCCCAAGTGCGATAGCGCATGATGTAGCGTTAAAGATCGGTGAGACCGATCAATCAGCAGTTATTGATCTGCCGAACCCATTGGACGCTTACTGATGAGGCGGCCTATAGTGGCGGTGGAGAAAAGACACAGAGCAACACCAGGGCATCGCGCGAGCCATATTGTGGCTGACATCATAACAATAACAGCAATAATCACTAAACCGGCTCAGGCCGGTTTTTGTCTATTCAATAGCTCCTATCACTCTTTGCCTTTTCGGAAAGCAGTCCGTCTTCGCCACGTAACAGCCTTGCAGTGATGCACAAAGTGACGCCGTAAAGCGTGCCTTGGATTGGCATGCCTTTAGTCGCGTGTTGAAGTGAGCCTCCCCTGAAGGCGGAAGCTACAAATTCAGGCTATTATTTATCCGCAATAAAATAATTATCGGTTCCGCTGATGGGAATATAAGCCCGGATCCATTCGTCACCGTCGACCATCTCCCAACTGTGCCCTTCCCCTTCAGTATCCTCCGCCAACAGTACCGTGCCGGGGGCGATCATAAAGGTAGAACCGTCGCTGACCTTAAATCTTAATGTGCCCTTGAGCGTCACCACATACTGTTTTCTTGGTGCCGGGTGAACCCCTTTTTGCCACTCTTCAATGGTATTACTGAACCAAAAGCTGTGTGCAGGGATTTTCTGTAGCCCCGGAACGCTGCCTTTAATAAAGGCGGCGCGGTTGTCTGGTGTGTTGATTAAACGGTACGCGGGTAACCGACCATTATCATCGCCCTTTTTAACCGACTCCGTATGGCCTGCTAGTGAGAACGTTAACCCTGCGGTGAGTAACAGCAAGAGTTTTGCTTTATTCATCATTAATAACACTTTCCTTGTTAAAAAAATCCGTGACACCCCCACCCCAAAATTTAAAATTGGGATCAGTGTTGATACTTTCTATCTCTTTGTCGGTTAGCGGGATGTAAGCCCTCCGCGCAACATCCAGTTAAGCAATTCGTTATTGCGGGTGAAATTGAGTTTTCTCATCGCCGAGCGTTTATGCGAGTTCACCGTTTTAACCTGTAGCTGCATAGTTTCGGCGGTTTTAACCTGGCTATTACCTCGTTTAAGGTGGCGCAGCACTTCACATTCACGCGCACTAAGCGGGTTGTTGGTACAAGGACCACAGCTGGGCGGCAGTTTGGCTGGCATATAGTGGCGATTGAGCATCGTCTCAGTGATCATAGCCAAAATATCATCCACCGGTTGGTCGCGGTAGATAGTGCCGCTTTTGCGGGTACAGCGCAGCGCCGACGGGCAGATATAGTCACGACTATCCCGGATCACAAATAAAATCGGAGGAGGCTTCTCGGGAGGAAAATAGTGGCAAACCTGATCGATCGAGCCGTAATTGACGGCATGCAACACCAAATCGATTGCACGGTCACAGGGGTATTGCGACACAAACGTGACGGACTGTAGGTGGTTGTTATAGTGATCGTTCAGCATCCTGCAAAGACCACTGCGGTAATATGTATTGTGGTCTATTATAAGAATATTGATCAAATCAGGGATCATAAGTTTCATAACACCATTCTGGTATAATTATGTTTTACACAAGCCACAAAGTGTAATGAGGTGATAGCATGCTATTCAGTCAGCATTACGTAAGTACGCCGTAATGCGCACCATCCGGCACACATATGATTACCGGGAATCTAATCAGGCTTTATATGTAATTTATTTCGACAATCAAAATCACCGCTACAGACATTGCAATACCACAAATAGGTTCTTGACAATCATAGATACAATTCACAATATCCAAAATAAAATGGCATGTGTTACACCCAATAATTTGTCACGGCACATCCAGTACTAGCACGCCCGAGCCGGTTTGAACACCGACACTCGTAGTATTACCAGAGAGTACGGCACGAATAGTTATATTCGTCACGCCTTTAGAAAATTGGATTTTAGATCCTAAAGGATTATTGTTGGCAGAAATACCGGCCACCAACCCGCTATTTCCAACCTTTATTACTGACTTGGGAGAGTTGCGGAGAGTCAGCGTCCCGGTGGTTTTAGCGGTGCAGTTGATTGGAAAAGGTAGGGACATATCAGATTGTGCGGGGCCTGGAGGTAGCGCTCCAAAATCAAAGGTGAGCGGCGGACCCATCGAGCAAGTTACGGGTTTAGGGCCAGGTTTGACATCGGTGTCGGAAACCATCTGAGAACCAGCAGTTATGGACCAGCCGCCTGATAGAGGACCCCCAATACCCCCATTTGGAAGTGTCTGTGTCACAATCATGGGTAGACCGGATGCCAAACGATTCCGAAACGCTGTTTGAAGTCGTGGTTGGGTGCAGTTTCCCCCCCCTTCCAATTCAGGAAATACATCTCGGTGTGCGTCCAGGCGAACATAGTACGGTTCGCGTTGTATGATCACGACTTTACACATACGTGGATCTATAGGTGCAGAAGGACCAGGACGAAATGATGCGCCGAGGGTCCCGTAGGCGGTGCAGGTAGCATAGAGGACTTGTCCTTCCGGGCATACGAGGGTCACGGCAGACCACGCAGTAAGGGGGAAGTTGAGTGAGAGAACGAGAGGTATAAACATGTGCTTGATCTGAAACATAGATGGTTACTCGTTTTTTTCGGTCTGAGATAATTGAACAAACGGTGGACGGCATCGGAACTTCAGCTGAGTTCTTTCAACACCCCCTCCGCCCATAATGTCCACCGTGCCTCATACGCCCGCACTCGCGCCTCGGTCTCCGTCAATGACAGCCGCTGCCGACGAGCTTGCTCGTAAAGCCGCACACGTTGCGCACGGTGGTTTTCTAATGCCCGGGGCGCGATGGTGGCCCCCGCGGTGCTGAACTGCACACCCAGCCAGTCAAATTCCTGTTCAATCCGGCCCAACTGGGTTTTATCTGGATGGGTCTCAAACCCGCCCTGGTTAAAAAATGCATGTAATCCTTTAACGCAGCGACGCAGTTGCCGGCGCGTGCGGGTGAACACCAAAAAATCATCCATGTAGCGTGCATAAAAGGTGCCCTCCTGTGCGCTAAAGTAACGGTCGACGTGGTGCAGTAAACTGCCGCCGATTAACGGGCTGAGTGCACAACCCCGACAAATTCCGTGTTCTGGCGTATAAAACTCCCCGCCCTCTTCCACGCTGTAATGCACATACTGCGCAATCACATCCTGCAGCACCGGGTTGGCGATATACCCCCGTACCTGGCGCATCACCTGCGCTTTGAGGATATGCCGGTAATAACCGCGAATATCCGTACGGTAAACAAAAGCATACTCGCCGGAGCCTAAGGCCTGACGCACTTCTACTACCGACTGGCGGCTGCCGCCATGCCCACGTAAATGCGCACAGCGTTTATGGGTCGGCAGCAGCCGTTCGGCCTGTAACGCCACCCACTTCAGTACCAGTGCATCTTGCGCGCACCACTGCACCCAACTGCGTTCTGCGTAATGGTGCACCTGCATCGCCGACAAGCGGTATTGGCCGCTCACCACCAGGGCATACAGTGCCGGCTCCAGCCGTGGCCGGTGATAACGCAGATGCCAGATATCCGCATTGGCCGGCGCATGTCGTCGGCGTTGATATAACCAACGCCAGGCCGCCTGCCAATCCGCATCCGCCCTATTCATACTCCAGGCCAAAGGTGGCGATGGCGTTAAACGGGCCGCGCTCAATGGTCTGGTCGGCGATCGCCTTTGGCTCACCTTTTACATAGGCCCGAATGGTCAGGGTATTGGCCCCGCTCACCAGTTTGTAACCCGGCCCCTGCTTGTTCAGCAGCAACGGTGTGCCGTCCTCGGTTTCCATCCCAATACCAATGCCGTTGGCCTGGCTGCCCGCCTCCAGTGCCAACAGCCCCGGCAAATTCAGGTTCTCTTTGCCGCTGAAGGTCACCTTCACCGTTTTGCCCAGGCTCAGGTCGCACTCTGTCAGGCGAATGTCGAACGGCTGGCTGTTAGTACGGGTGTTCAGGTACAGGTACTTATCGATCACCGTGCCGAAATCCAGCAGGATTTTTTCATCCCCCGGCGGAATGATGCAGGGTTCCGCCACCAACGCACCGTGGAAACGCATATTGTCTGCCGCCAGTGCGGGTTGACTCAGTATTAACATCAGGCCTATCAGTGAGTTATACATGGCCGCTTGTGCCTTCATTGGTACACCGCCTGCAGGGTCGCCGTGGCGACAAACTTGCCTTCTTCCAGCGTCGCCCCCGGCCGCTGCACCGGCACCGCTTCAAGTTTTGGCGGGCTGGCCGGGTTGACCGGTATCGGCAGGTTCAGCTCAAACGGCTTGCCGTTTTGTATCAGCCGGATACCCAGATCGGTGACGTCGGTACGTACCGCCGCCTTGTCATAGGCCGCCTGAGTGCCGATCACCGCCAGCGTCATGTTCCATTTGCTGGCGCTCGGTTCACAGGTGATGCGGTAACTGACCGGCTGCAGGTAGTTCACCCCGTTCACCTTCTTGATGCCGACCCGCTCGCCAAAGTCGACGTCAATATCCTCGCCGTTATTGATGCTGCACGCAGGCGGCTCAATCAGCGTGCCACGGAAGGTCATATCGTCCGCCGCAGCCACAGCAGCACTGAAACACACCCCAGTCAGCAACAGCATTCGGGTCATCGCGGAATATCGCGTCATGCTCGCGCTCCTGTTAGCGGTAGTCGATCTTCATGGTGGCCGTGGCATTAAAGGGACCGCCAGTTAGCGCCCCCATCCGATTTTTTGCCGGCACAGCTTCCAACACCGGAACCGTCGGGTAGGTAAAGTTAAACCAGCGGTTAACCCCCTGCACAGTGCCGTCCTTGAACAGCGCAATGGCAAAGTTGGTTTTGTTGCCGCTCAGCCACTGATTTTCGAACCCCGCAGCCGTCCCCTCGATCTGCATACGCAGCGCATTGGTGGCATTACCGGTACAGCTCAGGGTGTAGGGCACCGGCATTTTTTTATAGCTGGTGCCGTTCACTTGCGAGGTCATCACGTCGTTGCCAAAGTTAACCTCGATCGGCTGACCATTGTTGATGACACAGGGCGGTGGCTCAATCAGGGTGCCGTAAAAACGCATGTTGTCTGCCTGCGCGCTGCCACTCAGTAGCATGCCGGTGGCCCACAGGGCCAGAAGAGTACGATGTTGCATCAGGTTGTCTCCCTTCACTGGTATTCGACCTTCATGGTCGCCCCGGCGGAAAATGGCCCGCCTTTCAACGTTGCCCCACTACGCTTGGCCGGTACCGCTTCCAGCTGGGGTGGCGATGACGCGTTAAAATTCAGCCAACTGTTAATCGGGTAGCGCCTGTCGTTATTGAGCAACGCAATGCCAAAATCGGTCTGATTGGTCCTCAACATAGCGTTGTCAAACCCGGCCCCGGTGCCCTCTATCAGCATTTTCACCGCGTTCGACGGGCCACCACTGCAGTTTATCGAATAGGTCACCGGCATCTTTTTGTAGGCCGAGCCGTCTACCCGGGTGGTCAACACATCATTACCGAAGTTCACTTCGATCAGATTGTTGTTGTTGATCACGCACGGCGGCGCCGCCACAATGGTTACCTTAACGGTGACGTTGGCCGTTTCAGCCGCCTGTGCGACAGGAAATACAACCAACAGCGCCAGACTCAACGCACTAACCAGGTACCGCGTATCAAAAATGCTGTTCATAGCGGCCCCTCAGTCATAGTTAAGCCGGAAATCCAGGTGGGCCGAAAAAGCCCCGGCCTCTAACGGCGCACGCGTACGTTCTGCCACCAGTTGGTAGTTCAGCGCATCTTGCCCCGGGGTCAGTAACAGGGGTGCCCCACGGCTGCCGAGGCGGATGTCCCGCCCCTGGCTGTCGGTCATACGCAACCCCAGCCCACCCGCACCCCGTACCTGCACCAGTTCAGAGCTGTTGGCATCCGCCGGAGCGGCAAAGCTCACCGACACCGCTGGTTGGTGCGTACTCCACAGCACGCTGCCGGTGCGTTCATCGCGGTTGTTCGCCGGGCTGCGCAGGCAGTCTTTCAGTTGCAGGCGCACCGCCACCGGCGTGCCACGGTCACCCACTTTCAGCAGCCGCCCGGTGCCGGTCACACCCAACTGCACCGTCTGGTGAGCCGAGGCCATCTCCAGCCTGCAGGCGCTTTCGGTCAGGGCGCCGCGCACCCGCAGTACGCCGTTGGCACCATCCACATGGGCATTGTCCGCCGCCTGTGCCATGGATGCCGGTAACAGCACCAGCACCGCACCCACGGTCAAGGGCACCATCATCACCAATGCCGCGATCACCAGCGCGTACTGCCGATCGTGACGGTGGTAAGGTGACCGCGTTCCTCGCCGAAATATCCTTTGCATGCTGCTCTCCTGGCCGTTTAGCTCGCGGGCGTTACCCGTTATTTTTTATCCGCATTCACCTGACAAGACGCACCGCTGCAGCGGAAGGTCAATTGCGGGCGGCCACCGTAGTCATTCACATAGGTCAGTACCGGCGTGGCACCGAGCGCTGCGGCACTGACACTCAGGGTGTCGCTGCTCTTGGGGGCGACCATCAGCGGTTCAAAGCCTGGCGCACTGGCACCGTCTTTTTTGCTGCTGGCGTCAACCAGAGTCACGTAGTACGGGGTCGGGTTGCTCACCTGGTACTTGTCGCCCTGTTTACTCAGGGTGATCTGCTCCTGCCACGGCACCGCCGCTTCGCTGTTTGTCACCGCAATGGCCTTCGGGCGGTAGAACAGTTTGATGCGGGTCTGCAGCGCCAGTTGCAGGGTGTTCGGCTTGTCGCTCTTCGGTGGAATTTCCCGCAGGTTGAAATAGAACAGCGACTCGCGGTCCTGTGGCAGCCCGGCAGCCGCTGGCAGCCCTTGTACCTTGACCTGACTTTTGGCCCCCGGCTCCACCCGCTGCACCGGTGGCAGCACCGTCAACGGGCTGGCGATCTTGTTGCCCTGCGCGTCTTCAATCCAGCCTTGCGCCAGGTACGGCAGCTGTTTGTTCTCATTGCTGATGTTCAGGCTCACCGACTTGCTGTCGCCGTTGAAAATTACCCGGGTGCGGTCCAGTGCAATCGCGGCCTGAGCCTGCTGTGCCGCCAGTGCGCTCAGAAGTAGCGCACTGATTACTGTGGTTTTGTTCATCAAAATCATGGTCTGTTACTCGCTTAAAAAGTGAATTCGGGTTAAAGCGTCTGTGCTTCCGCTACCTGAGCTATCAGCATGCAAGGCAACAGTAAATCGGTAGTGCCGCTGTTCGGGATCTGCGGTGGCAGCGTCAGTTGGCACTGCGGTTTACCGCTCCAGTGCACCGTCATCTGTTCACCCGGGTTAATGCCGCTCAGGTAAACGCTGCCTGCGTCGTTAACCATCCCAACCTCCTGCTTTTTAGTGTTCAATACCGTGGCACCGAACGGCGGCGTGGAGCCGTCAGCCAGGCGAATCACCGCCATGGCTTTTTCACCGGCGATGACCGCAAATTGACGGTAGCCAATCGCGCCCTCGGTCAGGGTGGCCTGCACCACCGACTGGGTGGCCTCGGCGTTTTCCGGCAGGGTATTCAGGTCAATGCTTACCTGGTTGCGGTAATAGCTGCTGACGTCTGCCACCACCGCCTTGCCAAAGCGGTTGGACAGGTTGCTTCCCCCGTATCCGCGGATCGGGATACCCGGCACGCCATCGGTATCCACCAACATGCGGGTGCCGCCGATCATGCTGCTGCGGTGAAGCGCTGCGCCTTCCATCGTGGCAGTAGCCCCGCCCTGTACCGACACGCCCAGCGACGAATAACGTCCGTCCTGATAGCTGGCGTTGGCGTTAACCTGAGCAATATCCCCCTGGTGGCTGTAATAACCGTTGGCGGTCCCCCCACTGCGCGCCCAACCGCTGCTGATCTGGTAACTGTCGCCGTTCTCCAGCCGATCGTAGTACCCGACCTCATGGCTGTTGTCGTTGCGGTTAACGCTGCCGCTGTAGCTGACTGAACCACTGTTGCCCCAGGGCACCGACAGCGACAGATACATGCCGTCGTCATTGGTGTTGTTGTACTTGTTACGGTACGCGGTTGCCGACAGGCTCAGGTTACGGAACCGGCCAAAATCAAAGTTGCGCGACAGCGTCAGGGTGTACCTGTCGTTAGCCGGGCGGTCCCAATAGGTCTGGTGGCTGTAGTCGAGATAGGCACTCAACCCCAGGTCACGGAACTGCTGGTTAAAGGTAATGTTGTACCGCTCCTTGCTGCTGCCCGAGCGCGCACCGTAGTTACGTGCATCCAGGTATTCACTCATCGACAGGAAGTCCTGCTCCGAGAAGCGGTAACCGGCGAAGGTCACCTGGCTGTCGGTCTCGTCAAAACGCTTGGAATACTGCAGCCTGTACGAGCCGCCGGTCAGCGTCTGGCCCTCATACGGCAATTGCGCGCGCGACTCGGTCACATCAAACGACAGAGCACCAAACATCAGCAGGTCACGCCCTACGCCCAGTGCCAACGCGTTGTAATCACCGCCCGCCACACCGCCACCAAACAATGACCAGCCGTTACTCACGCCCCAGGAAAACTCCCCGGTGGCGAACAGCGGGCCGTTAACGCGGTGCTGCCAGTCCGAAGGTCGGCCGCTGGCCACCTTGTAACGCACCTGGCCCGGTCGGGTCAGGTAGGGAATGCTGGCCGTGTCCATCTTGAACTCCTGCACGCTGCCATCCAGCTCTTCCACCCGCACGTCCAACTGGCCGCTGACCGCGTCGTTGATGTCCTGAATACGGAACGGCCCGGCCGCGACCTGGGTCTCGTACACCACCCGCCCCTGCTGGCTGATCACCACTTTGGCGTTGGTACGTGCCACCCCGGTCACTTCCGGTGCATAACCGCGCAGATTTGGCGGCAACATGCTGTCGTCGCTGATCAAACTGGCACCGGCGAAGCGGAAACTGTCAAAAATATTGGAGTACAGGGAGTTCTCGCCGACGGTCATCTTGGCACCGAGGCTCGGGATCGCCCGGTAGGCGTAATAGCGGCTCCAGTCCCATTTATTCTGCGAGGACTGATCCGACCCGGTTTGATGATCAACCCGGGCTTGCCAATCTGCGCGCAGGCGCCAGGCCCCCATGTTGGCCCCCACAGTGCCGTTACCGCTGAGGTTATAATCTTGCGTGCCCTGTTTTTGCTGGCGCTGCGTTTGAGCATTGAGATAATAATCCACCAACAACCCGGGAATGCCTTCATCCCAGCGTGACGGCGGATCCCAGTTCTCCGCACTGTATTCCAGGTAAGCCTGCGGCAGACTGACGTACAGAGTGGCGGTGCCCAGCTCTGCCCGCGCCTCCATGCCATCCAGGCTGGTACTGACCAGGCACTGCCCCTGGTGCCACCAGGTCAGTTTGTCTTGCAGCGCGGGCTTGATCGCGAACTGTTCGACCATTGCTGGTGTAATACAGGCTTCACTGCCTTTTGGATCATTGTCCGGCACATAAAAAGTGATCGGCTGTTCCGGCAGCTCTTGCTTATTGATGCGCACTTTCATGCTGTAATCGCCCGGCATGATATAGCCGCCACGAGAGAACTGGTCCAGATCGATATTGTTGCGATCTTTGACGTCCAGCACATCGGTATTAAATTGAATGTCATCCGCATAGGCGTAATAACAACCTCCACCCAAAATAATGGAAACCAATATCCCCAGCAACCGCGGGCGGGACGGAAATGCAATCAAAGACGGGTTATCCATAATCCTCAGGCCTTTATTTATCACGCAGTAATTCGCTGTCAATACACATTAAAATTCGCCACACCAATGATCCGGCATGGAAAAATAAATACGCAAAAACACGGGTGGCAGAGCCACAAATAACCTCAGTAATAATCCATTTTAAAGCGCAAGGTGGAATAATATTCCCCGGCCTTTAAGACTTGATTATTCCCCACCAGACGCATCGAATAGTTCAGCGTTTTATCGCCGGGGATAATTTCGCCGGCGGGCAGAGCCTGCCCTGGGTTGGCGATATTGCCGCCGGCATCGGTAATTTGCAGCGCCACGCCATTCGCTTCGCCTTCAACACCGAACCCGCCGGTGTCAGCGCGACCGTCAAAGGTCACCTGAAAGCGCTGCCAGTCCGGCAGCCTTGGATCGATGCGGCCCAAAACACAGTTAACCAACCGAATGCTGAACGGGCGACTGACACCCTGGCCGTCACGCGCTATCTGGCTGACCGGCGCGGTATCCATATCAATCGTCTGGTCGCGGCTTTGGGTATCAATGGCGCACGCCGTTTCAATGATAGATCCTTGCATGTTGACACGCCCCCATCCTGCCGGGGTTGCCGACCAAGCCAGGCTGCCAGACACCATGAACAACAGGGAAGAAACCACCACACACTGCACTTTCGGCAACATTAGCCCACTCCATCAGCGGCAAACTTCGTGAGAAATGCATGCGGGAACCCCGCATGCATTGAGCGGAACAATCTGGAGCTTATGGGTAGTTGAGGGTGAAGTTGCTTACGCTCTTAAAGTCACCTGCTACAATTACGTTTTTAGCTTCTGGCTCAGTCCCATTTGGGTTGCCTTGCAGATAAGCTGTGAACAACAGAGTGTTATTGCCATTTGTAAGAGCCTGCGCAGTCGTTGCTGTACCCAGTTCAATCACATTACTGTTGCCATCAGTCATCATAATGCTGGCCCCCTTGGCGGTACCGGTCATACCCAAACTGCCTTTAATGCCACCTGCTGGCCCGTTGAAGGTGGTGGTCACAGTTTTACCTGTCTCTACGGAGCAGTTCACCAGTTTAATGTCGAAGTTCTGAGGCTTGGATCTACCGCCATCAGTCAAAGCCACGTTAGATACCGCGCCCAGGTCGACAGTCTGGTCAATAGAGGCTGGATCGATAGAACAAGGCGCATCAATAATAGAACCGGTGAAAGTAACGGTACCGTGTCCTTGATCCTTGATATCAGCAGCCTGTGCCACAGACACAGCGCCAAATGCCAGTACCGCTGCCATCATGATTTTATTCAATTTCATTTATTAATATCCTATTAAAACTAATTAGTTAGTAAGTCACCGCATTCAGATTAAGGATAAGAAGGATTTTGTAATTAAATAAACCTCAACTTATCCCATCACCAGTACTCACACTCCCTGGTAACGAAACAAATGGTAACCATAACTAACAGTTGCGACAATTTAATCCACAAAATCAATAAAAAACAGATTTTAAAACTAATTATATGGATTTAATTAGCGCTTGCGTCCATAATGATTAAAAAACAACCAACCAATTAATTAATTATTGTCATTGAAAAATAAATATAAAAATACAAAAAAAAACAAATTTGACCAAACTAGGATTTATCTTGTAGATTCATTCCCAACCAAGCCAGCCATCTTGGTTACGACAACACCAAAAAACCATTGAATTAATAAGAAAATAAAAATGAAATACCTGATAAACCTGTCCATTATTTTTGATGCTAATAAAAAGTGTCTCTCGTTTTATGACGATGAGAAAATATTTATAGACCTGACTAACCCAGCCGCACGGCTACTTATTGAATTAATAAAAAACAACGGGACAGAGATAAGCCGGGACAATCTGCTCACCCGGGTCTGGACCGACTACGGCTTTGCCGACTCCAATGCCAGTTTGAATAACTGTATCAGTGAGCTGCGCAAAGCTTTTAGCTCCTTGGGTATGGCCAAGAAAATCATCCTGACCATTCCCAAAGTGGGCTTTATGATGAATGCCGAGGTTCAGGCGATCGACGGCTTTGCACAATTTGCAGAGGAGGACATCCCAACGCTGGCCAAAAGCGCCGAAGAGGCATTACTGCCAAGCGAGGCTGACAGCGTAACGGAAGAAAAGCCGACGGCGAATGGGCCCGCTGTCGATAAGGTCGAGAGCGATAACCATTTCGTTAATGCGGTCATTGAAGAAAAAGCAGCACCCGAGCTTCCCCTCGCACCACCTCAGCAATGCCATGCGCAACAAAAGGATAATAATCCTCCCCAGCCCAAAAACAGCAAAAAGCAAAATGCCAGGGCACTGATTCTTTTGCTCGCATCCGCTATTGGCACGGCTGCAGTATCAACATTTGTATTCTATCCAAAGCCTGCGGCAGTTTTCCTCTATCAAGAAAATCAATGTGTCGTTTCCACTTTGGGCGACGCCGAGCGTTCTGCCGGACTGATGCAAAGGGTTAAAGCGCAGATTGCCGAACAGAATGTCGATTGTAAAACCGTAAGGCGAGATATTTCCTATGTCGAGCAGAAATATAAAAGCAAGTTAAACAACATTACCTTACTTTCCGTTTGCGATGTTATCGACAACGATCACTATAGCCACTGTCAAAATTTCAAGAAGATAGAGTGATAAAAATGAAAAAAAAATTTGTTTTGGCCTTACTCGCGCTCTCTCTCAGTTTCTTTCTTCCCTGGCTTATGTTCAGCCATAGCGGGGGAAACACCCCACCTTTTACATGCGAAACCAATTTTTCCCAGTCAAGTTTCTGGCAAAATAACAAGGCCATGCCGATTGTCATCAACGCTACCCAGGTTATCTCACTTGTCGATAACGAACATGGTTTTTTCATCGTCAGGGGAACAGTAGAAACAAACGGAAATATCTATGCGCTCTCTCGCCAAGTTAACTTTGACAGTTCATCCATGATATTAAACGGGATGAAAAAAATCACTTTCACCAAAGAATTAACCCGTGTAACAGACAATACACCGGATGAAATTTGGCAAAATTACTTTATGCCACAAAAACTCGGGGTAGACTTCCACGTCAACATGGTAATGCTTAATGACAATACGATGTTTATTAAATCATTCACGAGCCCTTACCTGATTTGTGTTATTAAAAACTAAACTGCACCGTCGCGGCCTTGGGTCGCGACGGGCTCTCCTCTTTCGCAACTCCCCCTGCTTAACATCTCCGAATAACCAACAGCGGCTGCGAGATAATCTATTAATCATTGGCGTGGCACGCACATTAGTGACGATACAAAAAAATAAACCTAAGCTCCAACGCGCATCAAATAAGAGCAAAAAAACTAATAATCAAAAAAAATTGAAATAAAAAACCATAAAACATTATTTAATAAGATTATTTTGCCAACACACTGTCATGAGCAATACCATTACCCACATGATAAACCCGCCTGCGAGCTGCGTTACACCCAGTGATGATGGACTTATGGAAAGTAGCAACCGAGTAAAAACAGAATCACCTTGCCAAGGAACGATGGGGAGTATCGCAATGACGCCAACGCTGACTATTTTACTGTCCGATCAAAACCGGTACTTCACAGAAGGTCTGCGTCAGAGCCTGTTTGGCTACTTTCACGGCCTGGGCATTAAGGTGAACATCACAGAAAACCTGCTGTACAAGTACACTGCTGATGTGATCTTTTTATCCGCCGTAACCCACGAAAACACCATACCGCTCGAAATTTATCAGCGTTTTTTCTCACCGCGACAGTGCGTATTTATCATCGAGGAAAGTAACCAACAAATGGTGCTCGGCGATATCGAAAAAGGGGAAAGAATCAGGACCATCAGCCGTAAATTGCCGGCCCGTAACATCCTTGCTTTGCTGGAGGCGATGTTAACCTCTATTGATGAGGTGACTGCACCACTACCGGAGCCTGTAGTTGGAGATTTAACTAATAACACCCTGTCTGCCAGGGAATACGAAGTGATGCGTTATTTGTCCCTGGGGATTAACCCAGGCGCGGTTGGCCGTCACCTTAAAATCAGTGAGAAAACCGTCAGTGCGCATAAACGTACGGTGATGCGAAAACTCAATCTAATAAAAAATATTGAATTGAATTATTGGCTGCTCAACGGCGGGCTTAATTTTGTTCGGGTATACCGACAACCGACAGCCTATCGACCGATATAGTTGGTTGGCTAATCGGCGGTGATGGTTTGTACATAACAACAAAGAGCAAGGGAAGCGAATAAAAATGAAGATCAGTGCGCTCAATAAATCCACCGTTTTAGGCTGCGCAGCGCTGGCAGTCATAGTGCTGTTGAACGGTTGCCAGAATCAAAAGAAAAACACGACAAAACCGGCGGCCAAAGTGCAAGCGGTCGATCCACGTGCTGAAATGGAAGCGCAGCGCTTGCAGCAATGCCAGAGGGATCTGGAAGCATTGAGCAGCCTAAAAACGGAAAGCTATACGCAAAGTAAGCAGGCTTTTGATCGCCTGATGAGCGGCGCGGCTCAATACGCCAATCTGCGAACGCGCGTCAATACGGAAACTCAGGATACGGTCGATGCCTTATACCGCTATCGCGTCAATTTACTCTGTGCGCAAATCAACCAAGCGGTGCTGTCCAGCCTGGCCGAACGCGGCGAGGCGCTGAGATGAACGCCCACTCTTTATTGACCGGTCTGCGCTACTCGGCATTCGCCTACTGCATTGTCGGCAGCTACGCCCTGTTGCCTTCTTTTGCGCTGGCTGGCGTGCCCGCCCTGTTGCAGTTTGCCGAACAGTATCAGGGCAACAATAGCCAGGTTGCAGAAGAAAAAGCCCCAACGGTGGAAAAAGGTAAAGGAACTAAAAAAACGCCGGTAAAAAAAAATGCCGCGCAACAGAAAGCACCGGCTAATACCTTGCGTTGGCAAACCAAAGAAGCCGAGTTGCAGCGCGAGCGCATCGCCAATCTCCAGTTGAAACAACAACTGCTGTCTTTGCAAAAAAAAATGGATGACAAAAGTGCAGCCGCTCCACCAACAGTAAAAGTGCTCGTGCCAGACCTCAATGAACTAGGCCGATTGGCGCAAGGCCTGCGGCAGGCGCTGGCGATAACGCCGACAGAACAGCAGGCGGTGGCCAACCTTGCACATGCGCAGCAAGATTTGGACACCATTACCGCCCGTGAGCAAAAAACACGGTTAGACAATAAGGCACTCAAAACGCAAGTCACCACCTTACAGGCACAGTTGGTGGCCACTACTGCGCAGGCTGAAAAAAATGCCGCGGCCACCGCCGATGCGCTGAACACGCGCTTGCAAGCAATCACCGATGACAAAACGGTGTTACAGGCCAACCTCGCCAAATCGATCGAGGATCATCGCGTGCTCAGCCTAAGTAACGAAAATTTGAAAGAGCAGTTGATTGCAATTAATGGCAAAAATGACAGCCAACGCCAACAACAAGATAAATTGCAAAACCAGCATCTGGCGGTACAAACCTCACTGGAAAGCAAAGTCGCGGAACTGGCTGGTTTACGCGCAGAGATAAACCAGTTACAGGAGCGAACGCCCCCCGCGGTTACCCCCGAGATCCTCGCAGATCAGCAATCACGGCAGAATTATGCCGCTGGGGTATCTTTAGGCGAAGAAATTTTGCAAATGCAGAATGAACGACAAAAATGGGGTGTGAGTACTGACAAGCAAATCATGCTGACCGGCATTATCGACACCTTTGTCGGGCATAAAAAAATGACCGATGACGAGCTTAACCTTGCGCTGGAAGCATCAGAAAAGCAGGTGACATCGGCCCGCGATAAAGTGATGTCCGAACAGGCCAAAAAAGGCGACAGTTACCTGGCACGCTTTCGTCAGGACAAGAATGTCCGGCAAACGGCCTCCGGTGCCTGGTATAGAGTCGATTATTTCGGGGATAGCGCCGTCAGCCCAGGCGCGACGTTGGACGTAGTGATTAAGGAAACCTTGACCGACGGCACGGTGATCCAGGACATGGAGAGCAGCGGAGCCGTGCTCTCGCAGCCGATAAACCAGTTTCCACCGTTGTTTAGTGAGGCGCTTGGCCAATTGAAGAACCACGGTTCCTTAACGCTGGTTGTTCCCCCTGAACTGGCTTACGGTGCCAAGGGCTACCCGCCAAGCGTGCCGCCCAACGCTACAATGGTTTATACCTTACGCATTGCGGAAATATATCCTGCAACAGCGGGAAAAAATGCCAGCACCGGCACTATCAAAAAGCCTGCTACCCGTTAGCGGAAGATATTAAACTTTATTCCGCCCTTTATCCTGGCGGCATTAAGGTGGCGCTAGTTTTTTTAATTACTTAATGAGCATTGAAAACTTATCGCCATCATATCATCTCGATTTTACAATCTAGCTATAGGGTATGGCCATTGTTTATTATAGCTATTGTCACTTCAACCCCTCATCAAACAAGAGGAATCTTAAAATGGCATTGAGGGGTTTAAAATTAATGAAATCTCGTATACCATCTGATTAGTTGTCATAGAGAGATCAAGTAATTCTTGTATAGGGAAAAGGACTGTTCGTTCTAATAAAACTCAATAAAAGGATTTTTTATGGGTTTACTCGATTATGTTTTCGCTTTACTGATGCTTTTTGCCATTATCTTCCTGCCTCTATTTTTTAAACAATGCCCTCATCCTGATAAAAACGAAGAGTTACCTTCCTCTTTCGTTGATGTGCGCCAAGATAGCTCACAGACTAACTGCAATAATAACAGGTTATTTCAAAACAAAAACGTAGCCTGGCTTGATGATGCCAGCACCATCAAAGTCGCGGTCAACCTGCACGTCACCTATGCCAGTGAACATGGGATTGTCATTGAAACTGATATCAACACCAGCGCATACCACCCCAAAAACGGGTTAATTTACGGCTATTGTCATTATTACGCCACAGAGTCGACGCTTTACACTTACAAAATTAACAGGGCTATTGATATCGAAAGCAATGAAGATGTCACAGACCGCTTGCGCAGTTTCCTTCGTAAAAATAGGGTACGATCTTCTGACATCATTAATCAATAGTAGCAGGAACTCTGTCTTCATCTGGGGTTTATGATTGGAATGTTGAATGGGCAGGTTACTATGTTCAGAATTAATTTCACCAACTTTACCTCTCGTTTTTTCACCAAGAGACACGTCTTATTTAGCGCTATATTTCTCAGCCTATTTTTTTGGAGTATTGTTATATCCATTATTATATTAATAGTTGTGTGAAACTATTTTTAAATTCGATTAATATCATCAACGTAAATTTTATCTACTTCGTCTTCCACCGTGAAATAGATATTGATATCCCGTCGCTCAACGGTGCCCTTGTGCTTTGCTATTTCGCACAGCAGGATCTCGAGCGTGGCGGCCTGTCTTCAATGAGCACGTAATAGTTATGCCCGGCATAACTACGGCGAGGCTGGAAGATAGTGCTGCCATCGACAAGAATGTCCCATTTAATCAATGGGTGCACACTAGTGCACAGTCGAGTGATGAGTGAACTTGCGTTAATAATTTGATATTAAAGGAATAAATCACAATGTGAACAGTGTGCATAGTTTTTACATAAATCTTTTTTTTCAGAACAATTTGGGAAACGGGCAGAGGCTTGTTCATAATGTGGACGCTGCCGGAACTAAAAACAGTCGGCAATGGTGATGAACCTGCTTCGCTAACTACTTCACGGCACGATTTGAGCAATTCGTTGTGCCCGGGTAAGCATCCGCCACATTCCGTGCTTCAAACCTGACATTCAGCTCATCAAACGAGCATGGGCAAAGCCGTTAACTGCTGATGCCGGATTCTAAAATCAACCTCTAAATTGGTGTCACTTTCCTGCATTGGTATACGTTTAGGTATATCCTACAAGTCTGAACTCAATTTTTATCAATGATTACAACAAACTAATAAATTTATTCAGATTCCCCCAGCCCAAATAGGTCACCGGTGATACCAGATAGATCCGGTGACAATAACGAAAAAGCCCGCAATTCACGTTGCGGGCTTTTTTGTGTCTGTAAACAGCTAACGGCTAGTGATCCAAATAGAGATAGTGCATCCAGCTGGTCATCCGCAGCAGGACTTTGCGCATAATGGAAAGATGCTCAAAGTGCTCGGTATATACCGCGGCCTGTGCAGTTACCCCGTCGGGCAGTTTGTCGAGATCCGCAGTAGGGTCCAGATCGATCATCACATAAACCCCTTCCTGCTGGGCGCCGGCATTTAATCCCTGCAATACGCCACTGGCCTGATAGCTGCCGTCGGGCACCACGGGCAGCACCCGCGTTACCGAACCGCCATAGATTTTGCCCGGCAAGCCGTTAAATACCACCTCGGCCTTATCACCCTGGGTTAAACGCAGGATCGAGTTTTGACGGAATACCGCCACCACCTGCCGTTTTTGCTGCGGAATAAAAATCATCACCGGCTTGAACGGCAGGCGCACCGCCGTGGTGCCCGGTCTGGCCAGCACTTGAGTGACATAACCGTCGCTCGGCGCACGAACGGTGGTTTGCTCCAGGTTATAAGTCGCTTCGGCAATCTGTGATTTCAGGCCGGCAATATGAGCATCTTCGCCGTTATAGCGACCCGAAAGTTGTTCCTTTGCCTGCTGATGCTGTGCCCTGGCAGCCTGCAACGCGGCAGATTGTGCCTGGAACTGTTGCTGCGCATGGCTGATGTCTTGCTCGGAAAAAGGATTGACCGCCATGGTCGCGCCTTTGGCATAGCGCTGATAATCCTTGCGGGCCCGTTCATACTCGGCATTTACCCGCTGAACATTCGCGGCAGATTCATTTAATGTAGCCTGGCGCGCCCGCACATCCGCTTCTGCACCGGCAAGTTCCGCCTGCAGCTTGCTTAAGCGAGCGCGGTAACGGGTATCGTCAAGGCGAAACAACAGGTCCCCTTTGTGCAACAGCACATTGGTTTTATCCGTAACCTCAACAATCACGCCCGAGACTTGCGGGACGATCGGCACTGAAATGGCGATCTTCTGCGCCCGGTAGGTATAAGGATGGTTGTAGTTCATGCCCAGGATTAAGGCGCCAACAATAAAAATACCGCCGAGCACCGCCGTCGGTACCGTCCATTTATTGACCGGGATACGGAACAGTTTGAATACGCCGTAACTCAGCGCGACGTAGCTGAGGATAATTAAGAGATCCATACTGTTTGCTTAACCTTTATTGGACGACAAGCTTTGTTCGGTAACCTGCAGCTGCATACGCTGCAACTCACTTTCGAGCTGATTAATTCGTGCCTGCAGCACTTCAGGTTGCTCAGGCTTGTCGGCCATCCCCCAACCCCGTTCCGGTCGATATAATGTCGCCCAAATCCACAGCAGTGGCCAAATGGCATGCAGAGTAAACAGACTGACCCAGCCCGCCACATGAATGGCATCCTGATGAGGATGCTGCCGTTTCTTGGCCAGCAGATAAGGAATATCGTGGATAATGATCACACCGTAAAATAAAATTAAAAATACGGCGATCAATACCCCTAAAGCGAAGTAATCTAGAAACATGCAGTATCCTGGTTGGTAAGGCTAAATTATTTAGCGATATTTATGTGGTTTTATATTCTTTAATATCTTTGGCGATGGTATCGATGGCATTTTTAACGTCAGTCACTTTTAACTGTGACTTTTCATTATTCAGATTCTCTCCGGAGGCTTTCCTCACCACTTTGATCACCGGCTGGTTGGTTGAGGCATCGATAAACTCCCCTTCCATATAAACGGCGCTTTCCATGGTGCGGTGGCCGGTGACGCTTTGCGTTGCAGCCACCAACAGCGTGATCGGCAACACTTCATACACCTGCAAACCCCTCTTCTGCGTATCGATAGCAGTGATAGCACCACGGAAAATCAACGTGTTTTCACACGGCACATCCTCCAGGATGAAATGAGAGGCCATCGCTTGCTTGAACTGGCGATTGGTGTAGCTCAAAATATTATCCAGCGCCTGCTGGCTCACCATCTCACTGGGCTTTGGTCTTGGGAAATAGATCATTGGCTGGTAAACCAAATATTTATACTTCGAGAAATCAACATTAGTGTCTTTCCAATATAATACGTCCTTACCAGAAGCAGATTGGCTCTTGGTAATATCATTATAATTAGGCAAAAACGTCGAATATTTCTCTTTTTCAGTGACCGACGATGAGCAGGCAGTCAGCGTTAACGTCAATGGCAAAATGATCGCGCAGGTTATTTTCATTATAATCTTCCATGTCAACTTTAATGCATAGCAAATAATTGACCAAAAGAATACCCGCCGGTCAGTGATAAGTCATATGACAATACCGGCAAAAATGTATATCATTTTTGATATACAAACTCAGTTTGGTACGCACTGTGAAATCAAAAGACTTCAGGATTGATGAACTCAGGATCGTTCGCACCGTTGCAGAAACCGCCAGCGTCAGCAAAGCAGCGCAGTTGTTGGATATGCCGCAGTCCAATGTGTCACGCACCCTGACAGCGCTTGAGCGACGGCTTGGCCTGGAGATCTTTTTACGCAGCCCGCGAACGCTGTCTTTGACCGAGTTCGGCGAGCAATTTTTACGCCGTGCCGCTCAGCTTTTGGATGAGCATAACGACCTGCTCGATATGTCCGGCACCTATAAAAAAAGCCTGAACGGCATGGTGACCCTGGGTGCGCCGATCGGTATTCACTCCTTCCTGACCCGTTATCTGCTGCCGCCCCTGCTGCGTGGATCCCCCGAACTGATCGTCGATTTAGTCACCCGCAACCCGGATGAACGCGAGAAAAAATACGGTGCGGTTTTTGATAGCGACTGCGACCTGCTGATTAGCCTCTTCCAGCCGCAGAATGAAAGCCTGATAGCCCGGCCGTTGACCCGTTTCCGCGTTGGCTTATTCGCATCGCCGGATTATATTGCCCGCTCACCGCTTATCGAGCCGACTGAGCTGGTGCAACATCGTTGTATTACCCTGCGAGTGTTGGGCGGCAGCCGCAATACCTGGAGCTTTTACAACTCGCAGGGCCAGTTGGTCGATGTGGCGGTCAACGGCTCCAGTATCTGTGACAATATCCTGCCGGCGATCGAGCTGGCCAAACAAGGGCTGGGCATTGTCTATGCCCCCTATTACTCGGTGGCTTCCGCACTGGAGTCAGGTTCACTGCTGCCTTGCATTGAGCGCGAGCGCTGCATCGATATGCAGGCTTACCTCATTTACCGTCAACGTGGCGTGCTCCCCCACCGGGTACAGGTGATGATGGACAGCATCATGAACACCATCAAAATACATGAGTACCGCTTGATCTAGCCCCACCGCCGGTCAGCCGTTCTCCTGCGCCTGTTTGATAAAATCGATAAATGCCCGCAACGGTGCGGGTATGAATCGTCGGTCGGAATAATAGAGATAGGGCCCTGAAAACTGCGGCCACCAGGCTTCGAGCACCGGCTCCAACTCGCCCCAGGTCAAATAGGGTCTTAACCAGTCTTCAAATAAATAGATAATCCCCACGCCAGCCACGGCAGCCTCTATGGCCAGATCGGTAGCGCCCCCCGCCTGCACCGTCAGCGGGCCATCCGGGTGAATAACCCGTTTATCCCCCTGTCTTTCAAACTCCCAGGGATAGGTTTTACCACTGGGAAAACGCCCCTGCAGGCAAGCATGGGTGAACAAATCCTGCGGATGTTCAGGCCGCCCACAGCGATCTAGGTAGTCCGGCGCGGCCGCAGCGGCAAAGCGCTGTATTCTCGGGCCGATAGGCACCGCGATCATGTCCTTTTCCAGCCGTTCTTCATAACGGATACCGGCGTCGCAGCCCGCGGCCAGCACATCGACAAAGCTTTCGTCCGTTTGCACCTCCAGCTTGATCTCCGGATAGGCAGCGAGAAATGCCGGGATCAGCGCCGGCAACACCAGCCGCGCCACGCTGGTCGGCACATTCAGCTTCAACGAACCGGCGGGCTTATCGCGAAAACCATTGACCACATCGAGCGCCCCCTGTACTTCAGCCAGTGCCGGCCCCAGCCTTTCCAGCAGGCCATAACCGGCGGCGGTGGCCGTGACGCTGCGTGTGGTGCGGTTAAACAGCCTGACACCGAGCTGTTTCTCCAGGCGACGCACCGCATCGCTAACGCCGGAGGCGCTGCGCCCCAGGGTTCTGGCACCTTCACGGAATCCCCCCGTACGCGCCACGGCGAGAAAGGCATGCAAATCATCTAAATCAGTGTTCATTGTCCGTTTCCCCGTACAACCCGTCCACTGCCCCGCTACTTATCATCGTCAGCGGCAACGCTTATTATAAATAGACGCGGTAGCCCCGCTTACCCTCTAGGAGACTGGTTATGTTCAATCGCGATCAACACAACACCTTCAACCTCGGCGATCGAAACGTCAAGCGACTTGGCTACGGTGCCATGCAACTGGCCGGCCCTGGCGTGTTTGGGCCACCGAAGGATACTGATGCGGCGCTGGCGGTACTGCGCGAAGCGGTAGCCTCTGGCGTTAACCATATCGACACCAGTGACTTCTACGGCCCGCACGTCACTAACCAACTGATTAAAGCCGCGCTGGCGCCTTACCCGGACGACCTGACTCTGGTTACCAAAATCGGTGCGCGACGGGGAACCGATGCCTCATGGTTACCGGCATTTTCTGCCGAAGAGTTGACCAGTGCAGTGCATGACAACCTGCGCAATCTTGGTCTTGAGACGCTGGATGTGGTTAACCTGAGGATTATGTTCAGTGCCCATGGTCCGGCAGAAGGCTCTATCGAAGCCCCTTTAACCGCATTAGCCGAGTTACAGCAACAGGGTCTGGTGAGGCACATTGGCCTGAGTAATGTCACCCCGACGCAAGTCGCTCAGGCGCGCAGTATTTGCCGTATTGTCTGCGTACAAAATCACTACAACCTGATCAACCGCAGCGATGACGCCCTGATTGACAGCCTGGCGCGTGAAGGTATTGCCTACGTGCCATTTTTCCCACTCGGCGGCTTTAGTCCAATCCAGTCGTCGGCCTTATCCGACATCGCTCAACGCCTCGGGGCCACACCGTTACAAACTGCCCTGGCCTGGTTGTATCACCGCTCCCCCAATATTTTACTGATACCGGGGACTTCCTCCGTGGCTCACCTGCGGGAAAATCTCGCGGTCCCTGACTTGCCCTGGACAGAAGATATTGTCCAAGCGCTGGACGCTATTGTCTGACAGCAAGCTGACCGCCCGATCATGCCTACCTTATTTAACATGGAAATCAGCGGGATGTGCGGATAACATGACGACGCTGCCTAAATATACGGCAGCGGTTTAACTCAAACAGGAGTCGTTATGACGCAAAATATTTATGACAATCAGGTCTTCTTCGACGGCTATGCACAACTCAGCCGCTCGGTGAATGGGCTGGATGGCGCGCCGGAGTGGCCGACCATCCGCAGCATCCTGCCGGATTTACATGGCAAACAGGTGGTCGATTTGGGCTGTGGCTATGGCTGGTTCTGTCGCAGCGCGCGTGAACAGGGCGCTGCCAGGGTTCTCGGTCTGGATCTGTCAGAGAAAATGCTCAACAAAGCCCGCACGCTGACACAAGACGCCGGTATCGAATATCACCAGCAGGATCTGGAACAGCTTCAACTGCCGACGGCCACTTTTGATCTGGCCTACAGTTCGCTGACGCTGCACTACATCGAAGATCTGGCGCGGCTGTTCGCCACGGTTTATCAGGCGCTGGTGCCGGGTGGGCAGTTTATCTTTACCGCCGAACATCCGATCTATACCGCGCCAAAACACCAAGGCTGGCTGGTAGACGCAAACGGGCAAAAATCCTGGCCGGTCAATGGTTATCAGCAGGAAGGTCAACGGATTTCAAACTGGCTGGCGGAAGGAGTGATCAAGCAGCACCGTATGCTCGGCAGCTACCTGAATCTGCTGGTGCAGCAAGGGTTCGTCGTCACCTATCTGAATGAATGGGGCCCTTCGGCGCAACAAATCGCAGAAAATCCGGCGCTCGACGAAGAACAAGAACGCCCGATGATCTTTATTCTCGCCGCCCATAAACCCGCGTAGTTATTCCTCGTCACAGTAAATTCTTAATACATCCAATATTGGGGAGGTTACCTCCCCCCAAAGTATCCTGTTACCCAACCTTCAGGCACGGATATCCTGATATTCCGGCGTGGTGTCGAATTCGTGTTTGGCGAACGGACACAGTGGGATAATCTTGCGATTTTCCGCCCGCATTTTTGCCACCACCAGCGCCACCAGCTTTTTGCCGACGCCCTGACCTTTCAACACCTCATCCACCCAGGTGTGATCGATAATGGTTAATTTGTCCCCACTCGGCACAAAGGATATCTCGGCGATCATTTTTCCCTGCTGATCGTTTATATAGAAACGTTTCTCGTCTGACAGAATTTTAAGATCCATACATTTATCCCATTTTAAAAATACATAAATTTATACCCTATAGCTTTCAAGCTGGCCGCTCTAGCGCGTCCATGCGCTCGCGGCATTTGTACATCCCTGTACAGCACAGCCAGGTGCCCAACTCGCTCATCCCCAGGCGCTTACTTGAGTAAGTAACTGGGGTGAGCGACAAATCTGTCGGGAACAGATTTGAACGCTGCTTGCAGCGGCCCTGAAAGGGCAAGGACCATGGATGGGCCTTGTAAGCAGGTAACAACGCTGCAGCTTGAAAGATGACGGGTCTAGAACAAACCTGATATTAGTCTACTATTTAATCAGTACTACAACATAATTGTGACAGTGGCTGAGGAGTTCAAAATGGGTGACGGCTCAAAAGACGGCGTAATTCTGCTATCCCGAATATTGTTGATGATCTTGTTTATCATTTTTGGCTGGATGAAGTTGACCAACTTTGGTGCCAGCGTGACCTCAATGGAGGGTTATGGTACGCCAATGCCCTATTTAGCGGCGATCATTGCCGTGGTGGTGGAATTCTTTTTTGGTATCGCACTTATTCTCGGGTTATTTACCCGCCCTATCGCGGTTATTTTTGCCGTTTATGTTCTCGGCACCGCCTTTATCGGTCACCCATTCTGGAAAATGACCGGTATGGAAATGATGGGCAATGAAATAAACTTCTTTAAAAATATCAGCATTATCGGCGGGCTGCTGCTGTTGGCGGTCACCGGTGCCGGGCGTTATTCTCTGGATTATAAATTCTTTAATAAATAGTTCACTTCAGCCAGCAGCCGGTGGCAACGCCACCGGCTGCTCTTTCGGCACGCCTCGGTCATCAATAGACGACTAAAACACAGTATCCGCTTAAATCTTAACACCGTCATTCAGGCCAATATCGCATCCCGCTGTTGTTCCGGTGCGGCGGCGATAAACGCCGGCAGCGTGCTGCAAGCCTGATAGACCCGCGCACAGCGTGGGTAGGCAGTCAGATCACAGCCCATACGCAATGCATTGGCCCACTGCGGGATCAGACAGCAATCCGCCAACGTCGGCGCATTGCCAATGCAAAAATCTCCGGAGTCCCCCCGTACCAACAGTGCTTCCACCGCCATCATCCCCTCAGTCACCCAATGGGCGTACCAGGCCTGTTTCTGTACCGCAGAAATACCCAATTCGTCACTCAAATAGCGCAATACCCGCATATTGTTTATCGGGTGGATATCACAGGCGATAGCATAAGCAATCTCCAATGCTCTGGCGCGATTCACCTCATCCTGCGGCAGTAGTGGCACCTGCGGATAACGGCGATCGAGATAATCGATAATCGCCAGAGACTGTCCCACCGCCTGCCCCCGATCGTTAACCAGTGCCGGTACCAGACCGATAGGGTTCATCGCCAAATAACCTGCAGTCGACTGTTCTCCGGCGCGAATGTTGACGCCTTCGCTCTGGTAATCCACTCCTTTCAGCGCCAGCGCAATACGTACCCGATAAGATGCAGAGCTATTAAAAAAGCTGTAAAGCCTCATCTGTTACCTCTCAGGCAATGTTGACCTGCAACGGGGTCAATCCTTCGACGGCGCCATCAATACGGTCACCGCGAACCACCGGCCCAACCCCCTCCGGCGTACCGGTATAAATCAGGTCCCCCGGTTGCAGTTCGAAAAAGCCGGAGAGATAACTGATGGTTTCCGCCACCGACCAGATAAGGCTGCCAATGCTACTGCGCTGCTGCTCCACACCGTTGACCGTCAACCAGATCGCCGCCCGATCGATATCGTGCATTTCAGCCGCGGTGTGGATCGGCGCGATCGGCGCAGAAAGATCAAATGCCTTACCGATTTCCCACGGCCGCCCCATTTTGCGCATTTCCATCTGACGATCGCGGCGTGTCATATCCAACCCGGTAGCATAACCGTAGACATAATCCAGCGCTTTTTCGATCGGGATATCACTGCCGCGTTTGCCTATCGCCACCACCAGCTCAATTTCGTAATGGTAATTATCGGTTTGCGATGGGTAAGCCAATGTCAGACTTTCACCCGCAGCCACCGGTACCACTGCATCCGCCGGTTTACAGAAGAAAAACGGCGGCTCACGATCGGGATCGAAACCCATTTCCCGCGCATGGGCAGCGTAATTGCGCCCAACGCAATACACCCGATGTACCGGGAACAATCGGTCGCTGCCTACGATCGGAACGGCGGTCACTGCTGGCGGGGTAAATAGATACTGGCTCATGGTTGCTCTCCTTTAAATAGTCTTGTGACAAATCAGCCGCGCGCTTCGCGCCATAAGCTCAGCGCTTGTTGCACCGGCCGGTCAGAAAAGCTGAACAGCACGGTCTCGCTGTGGCTGACAAAACTCAGTGGCTGCCAGGACGGCACAACAAAAATATCTTTGGCGGCATAGGTAAAATGCTCATCGCCGATGACGACGCTGCCTTCCCCCTCCACCACATGGTAGATCGTGCTGTCGGTACTACGTATTTTTTCGCTGCTGAACCCCTTGGGCAGCAGTTGCAGGAAAGCGGCGATAGTGGCCATCGGCGCTCCGCCAGTTGTCGGGTTGACATAGCACAACTTGATACCTTCGCACGCGTCCAACGGGCCGTTGCGGAGTAATTGCTCCAGCGCCTCACGGCTGCGATCGTAGCGGTAATTGAAAATCGGCGAGGCATTGCCCACCTGATGACGCACCGGCAGCATATTGGCGGCATAGCGTGGCAGATAGTCGCTCTCCGGCCGAGTCACCGGCTGCTGTTGCTGTGGATGATCCTCGGCAAAACTACAACCCAAGAGGTTCACTAACGGCAGATCCAGCCCATCCATCCACACCACTGGCTCCTCGCCCGGGTTACCGTGATCGTGCCAGCGCCAGTTCGGCGTCAGGATAAAATCGCCGGGTCGCATAGCTGTGCGCTCACCATCAACGGCGGTAAACGCGCCTTCTCCTTCCACGATAAAACGCAGCGCCGACTGAGTATGTCGGTGGCTCGGTGCCACCTCGCCCGGCATGATCAATTGCAAGCCAGCGTACAGCGACGGCGTTATTGAGGCTTTGCCGCGTAGAGCCGGATTCTCCAACACCAGCACCCGCCGTATCGCCTCTTGAGCACCTATCAGCTCACCGCTATGCAGTAGCAATGGCCGAAGCTGCGCATACTTCCACAATGCAGCAACGCACGCAGGGTTCGGCGAATGCGGCACTAAACTGTGCAGCGATTCCCACAACGGGGATAGGCCCATTGCATTGATTTCTTGATAGAAACTCGCTCTTTGTTGCTGTAATGACGGTGTTAATTCGGACATAACATTCTCCTTGTCAGCGTTAAGCGTTCATCCGCGTACCGGTACAGGCTGTTGCCCGCCGCGAACCTGTGCAAACAACAGGCCCAGAGCCAATACGGCAATCAGCGCCGGTATGGCGATAAGCATAAAAATGGTGGGAAAAGACAGGTTGAAAGACAACATCACCGCGCCGCTGAGTGAACCTAGTATCGCTCCACAGCGACCTATCGCATTTGCCCAGCTGACTCCGGTAGCCCGGCAACCCGTCGGATACAGCATGGCCGACAGCGCGTTTAGCCCGACCTGTGAACCACTGATGCCGATGCCGGTGCCCAGCACCATAAACGCCATGCTCCACAGCGACCCTTCCGAAAAGCCGATCAACAGGATAAACAACGCGCCCACCCCATAACTGATCATCAGCACCCGATAAGGATTGTGTCGATCCATCAACTGACCGACAACAATAGCGCCGAGTGTGCCACCCACCTGGAACATCGCCGTCACCCATGAGGCATGTTGCAGATCAATGCCACTGTTATTCAGTAAGGTCGGCAACCAACTCGACAGCAAATAAACAATCATCAGGCTCATAAAGAACACACACCACAGCAGCAACGTTACCGGTAAGACACCACGCTGGAATAGCGCCATCACAGAACCGGTGGTCGCCGGTTGTTCCGGAAGATAAAACCACGCGTTGTCGTAATTTTCTCCGTCTATCCTCTGCAATAACGCCGCGACCTTTTGCGGCTGGCGTTTACGCAATACCCGATAACGCGGTGACTCCGGCAAAACAAAAGCCAGCGCAACCAGCAACAGCAATGGCGCAATGCCACCAATGGCCAAAATCCCTTGCCAACCGATGTGCGGCACCAGTTGCGCACTCACCAGGCCGCCGAGTGCAGATCCCAGCGTAAAGCCGCAGAACATCAGCGTTACCAAGCCTGCACGGCGGCGTTTAGGCAGAAACTCGGAGGTCAGCGTAATGGTATTGGGCATCGCCCCGCCCAACCCCAACCCCGTCAAAAAACGCAATAACGTCAGGGTATTCATATCTGGCGCCATGGCAGAAAGCAGGCTGGTCAAGCCGAAAAAACCGACGCACAGCAACATGACAGTCTTGCGTCCCCAGCGGTCTGCCAGCGGGCCGAACATCAGTGCGCCCAGCGCCAGGCCGAGTAGCCCAGCGCCAAACAGTGGAGCCAGGTGCGCCGCATCCAACTGCCACTCTTGACGAATAGCCGGGGCGATAAAACCGATGGCGGCAGTGTCAAAACCATCCACTGTCACTACCAGAAAACAGCATGCCAGAACGCGCCATTGGAAGGCCGAGACTGGCGCCGCATCTATAACATCCTGGATATTAATCCGACGGGAATGCTTCATGGCTGATTGCCTCTTGGGTGTAGGGTCTTTTATTGTTTTTGTGATGCACGTTACTAATTTGTTAATACTATGTGCGAGAGCAATGTGAAAAGATAATGGCATTTTGACCCGTGAGATAACCTGGAGGTTATGGCAAATGGCAGATTGGACACAGCGCCTGAAAATACATCATCTACGCTTGTTAATGTGCTTAGGCGAACAGGGCAACCTGACCCAGGTGGCAAAAATGATGAACATCACTCAACCCGCCGTGTCGAAATGGCTGTCGGCGTTAGAGGGAGAGGTCGGTCTGACGCTGTTTGAACGCCACAGCAAAGGGCTGAGGCCATCGGAAGGCGGGAAATTGCTGCTCGAGCATGCACGTCGCATTCTTAACGATCTCGATCGTTCTCGTGAGGACATCGCACGCTTTAAACAAGGCAGCCAAGGTAGCCTGTTGATCGGGTGCTCTCCGGTTGCAACCGACTGTGTCACCCAAGCGATCCTGCCGCTGATAGAGGATTACCCCAGCGCCCACCTGCAAATCATCGAGAATGTGATGACGCCCCTGCTGCAAAACCTGCTGTCAGGGAAAATTGACGTCGTCGTTGGCCGCATTGGCGGCCATGCGCTACAGCTGCCGCTCAATTACCGGGTGCTGTACACCGAGCCAGTATGCTTTGTCGCCCGTACCGGGCACCCATTGGCAGCACGCGCTGGCATCGGCTGGGAAGAGTTAGTAGCTTACCGTTGGATCGTCTGGCCGACCGGCACACCGATCCGCGTCAGCATCGACAACGCATTGGTCGAACAGGGGGTGATGATGCCCGCCGACCATATCGAATCGGCGTCAATGAACGTGACACTTGGCATGGTGCAGGGCAGCGATATGATTTCGATTCTGTCATGGCGGTTGGCGGAACGTTATGCGGCGCAGGGACAATTACGCATTCTGCCGCTGCCACGTATCGAGCAGAAAGGCAGCGTAGGCGTCTTCTGGCGAAAAAATGATATTCCTTCCATCGTGTTACAGCGCTTTCTCACCCACCTGAACGAGAGTTCCATCGGGAAGCCACTCTAACGACTGCGCTTGGCGTGGCGTTCGAAGTTATCGGCTTTGGCCTGCGCCGATTTACGCAGCGTGACGTAGCAGGCGCCTTCTCCGCCGTCACGCGGCAACGCCCGGCAAAAGGCCTGTACCTGTTCAAACTGCGCCAACCATTTGGCGAGATAGCTGCGGATGATGTTGGCATGACTTTCATCCTCGCGACCTCGGCCGTGGACAATCAACAGCGAGCGCAAGTTTTGCTTTTCCGCCTGCAGAATAAAACGGAACAGCGCTTGTCGACAGGCCTCTACCGACTGTTTCAGCAGGTTCAGACTGGCCTGCGACGGATAGCGGCCATGACTTAGCTTGTCCAGAACGCCCTGCTGAATGCCCTCGCCTTTGTATTCCAGCGGGACTTCGCAAGGGATCAGTTCAAGAAAACCGGTGCTGAGAAAGTTTTCCTGCCGCAGCGCCTCGGCCTCACGGCGTGCGCTTTTATCCACCGTCTCTTGCGGCTTGAGGTACAGGGTCTCGGGGGCGCTGGATAACGGGATGACGTCCGCCATCGCCTGTTCAAAAAAGTCTTTGTCCTGGTTGCTCATCGCTTTGCCACTCCTAGACTGGGCCTTTAATGCCGGGAATGACCCTGATTGTAAGACGCCTTGCCCCGGTTGCAAGCCGGGAATTTTCCGCAATCGTCGTCAACGGGTGAGGTTCTGTGCAGTTTTCGTTATACTGCAAAACCATTATTGAGTGCCGCAAAGGATCGTTCCCATGAAAATGCGCGAGCTGGAAACCCAGTTTCAAAATGCCATGAGTGAGCTGCAGGCCAGCTTCGAAAAGCAGCACCGTGAATGGCAGCACAGCTATCAGGCACTGCAGCAGTTGCTGGAAGAGGCTAAACAGCGCGAAGTCGCATTGCGTATGCAGAATGAACAGTTGGTGCGCAAACTGAGCACCGCCAGTTCAGTGCCGGAACAGCACGCGTTAGTGAAGCAAATCAAAATGCTGGGTGCTCACCTGGACGCGCTGGCCAAAGATGCCGCCACCTTCAACCACCACCTGCGCAATCAACAGCGGGCAGCCGACAACTTCAGCGGCGAACAGCGTTGACACCGGGCGCTGTCATGCAGCGCCTCCTGCCAAATACTGGCGTTCTGAGAGTGTAATAAATCATAAATGACCTGGATCATCATTGCTGCCCTGATCGTTGTATTTATTATTGGCTACCGCATTCTGACTTCCGATACCCGCAAAGCCATCGACTCTCTGGCTCACCTGCTGAAAGTAAAACCGATGCTGATTGAATCCATGATTCAGGAGATGGGCAGTCGCAACAGCCAGACCTTTATCCGCGTGCTGAACAACGGTTACACCGAAGAGATGCACCAGGCAGCCTATTTGCTGTTTATCTATCTGACCTTTATCAAGCAGGCGGATGACCAGCAAATCGCCCTGTGGCGCGAAACGCTGCTGCGCGCCGGGCTGTCGCCGGAGCTGCATGCCGAACACACTGAGGCCGCGCTGTTTTACTTTGCCGATCTGGATATTGACGCTTTCGAACTGGCGCAGTTTCGCCGCGCTTACAATGAGCGTTTTAATCAGGAAGCGATCGCGAATTGGTAACAATGTGTCCCCCGCAGGCGGGGGAGGCATTACTGGAACATGCTGTAGATATAGCGCGAAAGCGCATCACGCGAACTGAAGCCGTGTGGAATGCCGTAACGCGCACTCGGGGCATCGCTGCTTAAATCCAGGGGAAACTCAAGGTACTGATTGCTGATGCGTATCGGCGAGGTCGGCGTGGCAAAATGCACGCTTTTCTCTTTCAGTGCCGGGTGGATCACCAACGCGGTTCTGCCCATCCGCGCTTCACGATTCACATATACGTAGTGCTCACCCTTGCGGTAACCATAAGACTGGTCGGTGACATAATCACGCTCAAAGCCAGTATTCTCCAACACTCTAGCCACTTCATCCGGCCGTAAATACATCGATTTCTCCTCTCGTTCTGGACCGCTGAGCGACCTTACCGTAATCATGAGATGAAACAATAAATTTTTCGGTATGGATGTGGGTTTAGGAATAATCCTTAATTATGGGTTTTGCCGGTTTTGCACCAGTAACCGCAGCGTCAACAGCACGCCCAAAAACACCATCAGCGCTGCCGCCAGATAGATCGACGGCACGCCCATGTGGCTCATCAGCAACCCGGCCAACGGCCCGGTGATGCCCAGCGCCAGATCGAGAAACGCCGAGTAGGTGCCCAGCGCAGTACCCTGATTTTGCTGCGGCACCTGTTTCACCGCCTCCACACCCAGTGCCGGGAACACCAACGAGAAACCGGCACCGGCCAACAGCGCGCCCGCCTGCACCATCAACGGATCGCTGGCCTGCCATATCAGCAGCAATCCAACAATCTCGATCAGGAACGACACCAGCGTGACCTTTAAGCCACCGTAGCGATTAATAGTATGGCTGAAGATCAAACGGATACCGACAAAGGCAACGCTGAACAGCGTCAGTGAGAATGCCGCCCCGCTCCAGCCCTTATCAGCATAGTAGAGGGTGATAAATGTGGCGATCACGCCAAAGCCCACGGTGCCCATCGCCAGGCCGAGGCCGTAGGTCCAGATGCGGCCGAAGACCGCGCTAAAGGCGAGGCGATTACCGGCAGTGATCGAAACATTGGGCTTGGCACTCGCCAGCCACAGCGAAACCGCGACAGCCAGCACGATCAGCGCCGCCACCCCGGCCAGCCCCCATTGCTGGTTAAGGTAAACGCCAAGCGGCGCTCCGGCCGCCATGGCACCGTAAGTCGCCACCCCGTTCCACGAAATCACCCGGGCGGTATGCAGCGGCCCCACCAGACCAATGCCCCACAGCGTGGAACCGGTGCTGGCAAAGCTTTCGCCGACGCCAAGAAATACCCGGCCAATACACAGCAAAATCAGGCTCAACAGCGGTATACCGACGAACCAAAAGGCCATGGCGTAAAACAGGCCACTCACCCCGCAACAGGCCAGCCCGAACAGCACCACCTTTTTCGGCCCAAACTGATCGGCATAGCGCCCGGCATGCGGCCGGCTGAATAAGGTGGCGAAATACTGGGCGCTGATGATCAAACCGGCCAGCACCGAGTTGTACCCCAAATCGTTATGCACAAACCCCGGTAATACCGCCAACGGCAAACCGATAGTCAGGTAACAGACAAAGGTAAACATCACCACGGACAGGATCCGTTGGTTAAGCTGAAAGTTGTTTTCTTTAGAACTGACGGCGGTCATCGAAGGTGGCTCGCATTAAACCGGGTAGGCAACAGCACTCAGCATACCCGGTCGGGGTTCGATCATAAATCTGCGAGTTATAACCAATTATTATTTAACCCAACTTTTGCTGCCTGCGCCATTCGCTCGGGCTAATGCCCTGAATGCGCAGAAACTCACGGTTAAAGTTCGATTTAGTGGTGAATCCGGCCTTTTGCATGATATCGGTCACCGGATCCTCACCGTCCAGCAGCCACTGTGCCGCCTGGCGAATGCGCAGTTGATTCACATATTGCGACACATTCATGCCCGTATGGCGGTTGATCGCCTGTGAAACCCGCCGCGTCGGCAAACCGACCTTACGCGCCAGGCGCGCCAGATTCAGTTCGGGCTCCAGATAGAGGTCGTCCTGCCGCAGCCGCTGCTGCACCCGCTCAAACCACTCGGCCAGTTGATCTTCATCTTCGGCAACCTCTTCCGTCTTCTCCGGCAACGGCTCTACCGGACTGTCCGAAGGGCGGCTGCGGGACAACACCAGGTAAAGGCTCAAGGCCACCAGCAGGTTAACAATGGTCGCCAGCACACCGGCGTGTCGACCATCGAACAGTGAAAAATCGAGTGCAATCACCAGTTCGGCAAACGCTATGGTTATCAACAGAATACCCAGACCGCGCCACAACCGGTAACTGAGCCAGCTTTCCGCCAACGCCACCTGCTGTAAGGCGTTCTCACCGTGCCGCAGCGCGTACAGCAGTGCCGCGCCGTAACCCAAATAAGCGCTAACAATCAGAATATCCAGCCAAAAAGGCGCGAACAAGCTCGCCAGCAGCGTCAGGCATAGTGGCATCAGGTGCCCGAGTTCACGTCGCCGCAGCCTGCCCTGGGTGCTGACCAGAAAGGCCAGATAAGTCAGCGTGGGGATCGCCACCGCACCGAAGGGTTGCAGTCCATTAAACTGCGCCACGCCATAGCCATAGCGGATCCCCACCAGCAGGCTTTGCCAGGCGCACAGCAACAGCAATAACTGGAAGACCCAGCGCTGCGGCCGGGGTCGCCCCAGGCGATACAGCAGCCCCAGGCACAGCAAACCAAACAGAAAAGTGAGGGGGATAAGCGGCATCGTCGGCATCTTGTTGTGTTCATACAGAAACGGCAGTGTACTGTTAAAACAAACCTTTAACGACCCGGATCGCGATCGAGGTCGCCGGATAACGCCCCCTATGCCACCCTCCAGAGGTCAACATTTGAGGAGTGAAAATGAACAGAGCGTTGTTGTTGTGGGTACTGCTGTGCGGCGTTGCCAGCGCCACCCCTTATCAGGTTGCCACCCGCGATCAAGTCTTTCAGGCCGGTTCACGTTCGTTGAACAGCCGAATTTACTACCCCACCGCCGAGATGGATGGGCAAAGGCTCACCGGTGCAAATAGGGTCTTTACCGGCATCAGCAGCCGGCCAGATGCGCCAGTGGCGAACGGACACTTTCCGCTGATCGTGATCAGCCACGGCAGCGGCGGCAATAACAGCAGTCAGGCCTGGCTGGCGGCGGCGTTAGTCCAACAGGGAATGATTGTCGTGGCGGCCAACCACCCAGGCAGCACCACCGGCAACTCTGTTCCGGCGCTCTCCGCCAAACTGTGGTTACAGACAGAGGATATTTCCGGCCTGATCAGCGCCATCACCGCCGATCCCCAGTGGAATAAAGTCGTTAATCGCCAGGTGATTGGCGTTATCGGCCACTCCAAGGGCGGTTACAGTGCCATTGCCGCCATCGGTGGGCGAGTCCGGTTGGCCGATTTCATCCGCGGCTGCCAACAAGCTCCACAGTCACCCAACTGCCAGTTTTATACCCGGGCCAAGGTTGATTTAGGCGCGCTCTCCGCCCGACAATTTGATGCCGATTATACCGACCCGCGCATCCGCTTTGCCGTCGCCCTCGATCCCGGCATGGTGCCTTATTTGCTGCCTGTCAGCCTGCATCGGCTCAACGCCCCTTTATTGGTTATCGAACCTCAAGGTTTCGAACCAGACAGCCAGACCCCCGGTCTTGGCGGTGCCGCACTGGCCAAAGACGCAGGACAGCAACCGATTGATGCACTACGGCTGTCGGACGGTAACCATTTCGATTTTATTCCACTTTGTCAGCCGAATGGACGTCAAATTCTGGCTGCAGAGGAAGAAGATGCAGAGGTGTTATGCGCTTCCTCCAATACACAGCGTGAATGGGTTCACCAGAAAACATTGACAGCAATAATGACGTTTATCCACCCGTGGCTACCCGCGCCCGCAGGAAATCAATAAACGCCCGCACCTTCTCCGGCACATGGCGGGTATTGGGGTACAGCGCATAAATGCTTTGTGCCGGAAATTGATGGTCTGCCAGCAGCGGGCACAGCTTGCCTTCGGCAATGGCGGGCCGCACCAGCCATTCGGGCAGTAATGCCACCCCGGCACCGTGCAGGGCAAACGCCAGCAGCGCGGAGGCACTGTCGCCCATTAATGTGGCGGCGTCTTCAACCTTAAACAGCACCGCCTGCCGTTCCGGGGTAATTACCTGCCAGCTCAACGGTGAACTGAGGCGGCTGTGGGCGATCCACTGCGCCTGCGCCAGTTGCGCCAGCGAGCCAACCGGATGGCGGGTCAGATACGCCGGTGAGGCGACAGGCAGGATGGCAAAGCTGTCGAGCCGCGCCGCGTGGTGGCTGGAATCCGCCAGTTGCCCCAGTCGGATCGCCACGTCGAAGCGTTCCGAAATTAAATCGGCATGATAAGAAGAAGAAACATGCTGAATACGCAAGCGCGGATGCAACCGGGAAAATGCCGCCAGCGCCGGTACCACCACCTGTGCACCGTATTCCGGCGTAGTGGTGATACGCAATACGCCGCTCAGACCGTGGTGATCGCGGCGCACGTCATCCAGCACGTTTTCCGCATCCTGCAACAGCCGCAGACAGCGCTGATAGAAGCGTTCACCGGCATCGGTCAGCGCCAACCGCCGGGTAGTGCGCACCAGCAACGACACCCCCAACTCGCTTTCCAGCTGTTTGACATTGAAACTGACCACCGCCTTGGTTTGCCCCAACGCCACCGCCGCAGCAGTGAAGCTGCCGGCATCCACCACCGCCACAAATATCGCCAAACGCTGCAGGTTAAGCACAGTGTCACGCCTTATTGTCAAAATTATTTTGACAGTGTAATCGTTCGCAGCTGATTTATCCGCAGTTTCCCACCCGCTACACTGCGGGCCTTCAACCGGAGGCCCCATGCCCTATCGCATCAAAGTCGCAATCGTCTATCTGCTCGGATTTTTTGTCGATCTGATCAACATGTTTATCGCCAACGTCGCTTACCCGTCGATCGGTCATGCGTTGCAGGCTTCGGTCGGTGAACTGGCCTGGGTCAGCAACGGTTATATTCTCGGCCTGACGCTGGTGATCCCGCTCAGCGCCTGGCTGGCACAGCGCATCGGCGGACGGCGAGTGTTTTTGCTGTCGCTGACACTGTTTATGCTGGCAACGACGGCAGCGGGCTATGCCGACTCAATCGGCGAGTTGATTGGTTGGCGAGTGCTACAAGGTATGGGGGGCGGTTTGCTGATCCCGATCGGTCAAACGCTAACCTATCAACTGTATCGCAGCCACGAACGCGCCGGGCTTTCCGCCGCCATTATGCTGGTTGGCCTGCTGGCACCCGCGCTGTCACCGGCGCTGGGCGGGCTGATTGTTGACAGCCTTGACTGGCGTTGGGTGTTCTTCGCCAACCTGCCGCTGGCGGCGCTGGCACTGTTGCTCGCCGCGCTGTGGTTGCGCCCTCAGGCAGCAGCCGAGCTACAACGCAAGCCGCTCGACGTTAACGGGCTGCTCAGCGCCTGCACCGCTCTGACGCTGATCCTGCTGGGCCTGACCCGGCTGGGTGATGCCGATGGCCTGCTACAGGGCGCTTTGCTGTTAGCCGCCGGGGTGCTGATGTTGGCTTATTACCTGCGGCGCAGCCTGCGCATCGCCCAACCGCTGCTGAACCTGCGGCTGATGCAAGATCCGCTGCTGCGCACCTCGATGATGATTTATCAGTGTATTCCCGGCCTGTTTATCGGCGTCAGTCTGGTGGCCATGCTGTATTTGCAAAACCAATTGGGCATGCGCGCCGCACAGGTCGGCAGCCTGATGCTGCCCTGGTCGCTGGCCTCATTTCTGGCCATCACCCTGACCGGCAAGAAATTCAATCGCCTTGGCCCGCGGCCGCTGTTTATCGTCGGTTGTCTGCTGCAGGGGCTGGGTATTCTGACGCTGTCGCAGATTGCTCACGCCGGGGACCACGGATTGCAGTTGACGGCCTTCGCCCTGATGGGCTTTGGCGGTAGCCTGTGCAGCAGCACCGCACAGAGCAGCGCTTTCCTGCAGATTGCCGATGAACAATTGGCGGATGCCAGTGCACTGTGGAATATCAATCGCCAGCTCAGCTTTTGCCTGGGTGTCGCCCTGGTCAGCCTGCTGTTAAATCTGCTGCTTGAGCATTTTTCGCCCGCTGCCGCCTACAAAATCTGTTTTTACCTGGCCGCCGCCAGCACGCTAGTGCCGCTGTTGCTGTGCCTGCGTATCGCTAACCGTGCCATCGTGCACCGTCTCAACACTCAACAGGAAGCTCCATGAACCGATATTTTACCGAAGTGATCGACGCTCACGTCGCCATTGAAAACTGGCTGGAAAAAGGAATGGGGGAGGAAACAACGCTGCTGGCGCGTTTTGATCCGGCCTTCAGCATGATCGCGCTGAACGGCAGCCGACTGGATTTCGCCGCACTGAGTGCCTTTTTCCACGCGCATCGCGCCGCTAAACCAGGGCTGGAAATCACTATAGAAGAGATGACGTTAGTGGCCGAATGGCCAACGGGCGCGGTGGTTAGCTATCGTGAAAAGCAAATGTTGCCTGGACAGACGGTAACGCTACGCAACTCCACCGTGGTGTTCGAGCAAACCCAAACCGGGCTGGGCTGGCGGCACCTGCATGAAACCACGCTGGCACAGTAATCAGAGAAAACCGTCTGCCAGGAACAGCTCCCAGGCGACAATCAGCCCACACAGGGTAACGGCGCTGAAAATCACTTCGAATAAATAACGATTGATCATCATGAGCTAGCCCTCAAAAGAAAACACCCGGCAAAACCGGGTGTTTACATAGCGTCTGGATGCTGCGGTACCCGCAGACTTCACTTATTTAGCGGCTGGAGCTGCTTTTTTGGTGGCTTTGTGGTGTTTTTTAGCGGCCTGAGCTTTCTGCACTGGTGCTTTTTTGTGGTGTTTTTTAGCAGCCTGGGCTTTTTGAGCTGGCGCTTTTTTGCTTACTTTGTGGTGAGTTTTAGCAGCCTGAGCTTTCTGGGCTGGGGCTTTTTTGCTCACTTTGTGGTGAGTTTTAGCAGCCTGAGCTTTCTGGGCTGGGGCTTTCTTGGTCGCTTTGTGGTGCTTTTTAGCGGCCTGAGCTTTCTGTGCTGGCGCTTTTTTGGTTGCCTTGTGGTGCGTCTTCTTATGATGAGTGGCTTTAGCAGGAGCCTTCTCAGCAGCAGCGACTGGTGCAGCGGTAGTGGTTGCAGCCGGAGCAGCAGCCGCCGGAGCTACAGCATCAGCAGCGAAAGCAACAGAAGACAGACCCATGGTAGCAGCAACGATCAGGGCTAATACTTTTTTCATCTTTAATTCCTCAGAGTGTTTTTTCAGTAAGCCCCGTTGGGCCGTTGAAGCAGATACTAGAGGAATCGATGAGCCGCTTCCGTGAGTGATTGGTTTCGCCGAGTAACCAAATGTACAGCGCTTGTGAACTGCGTACACAAGTCTATGCTGGAGACTGATGATCTCTTTTGTCACAGGCGGACAACGCCATGAAAACCTCTTCAATCAAAGTGACACTGGCGAACTTTGCCGGTCTGGGCGCGGGTGCCCTACTGTTGCTGGCTATACTCTATCTGTTTATCCGCCACTGGGCAGAGTTCGTCCAATATTGCATCAATGCTCAGATCTATATGCATCGTTATCTGGTTTTGTACCTGTTGCAACAGCGCAATCACCAGTACAGCGGTGGCGTGATGCTGGCACTGGGCAGCTTTATCTACGGTTTTTTACACTCCGTTGGCCCGGGCCACGGCAAATTTGTCATCACCACCTATCTGGCCACCCATCGTCGACAGTTGAACGCCAGCCGACTTATCACCCTGCTCGGCAGCCTGATGCAAGGCATTGTCGCCATCCTCTTCGTGCTGATTCTGGCGGTGGCGTTGAACCTGTCAATGGGTGATCTGAGCCTGAGTCGTTACTGGCTGGAAAAAGGCAGTGCGCTGTTTATCGCCGCTTTTGGCCTGGTGGTGATAGGGCGGGCCATAGGTTTACACCGGCGTCGCCTGCCGAAAATAAAAACCCTGAGACCGATAGCCAAGACGGCGCAGCACAGTCCTGGCGATGATTGCGCCTGCGGTCATCGGCATCTGCCCAACGCGGCAGACCTGACCGGCGGCTGGCGCAATGCATTGTGGCTTATCCTTTCCATTGGCATCCGCCCCTGCAGCGGTGCGATCCTTATCCTGGTATTCGCCAACGCCGTCGGCATGTTCACCTGGGGGGTGATTTCAGCCATCAGCATGGCGTTAGGAACGGCGCTGTCGATCATGATCCTCGCCACCCTGGTGCACCATGCGCGTGAAAAATTGATCGCCGCTAACGATCACCTGACGGGCAAGCACCTGGCGCAGGCATCACGGATGGCGGTTATTGTCGGCGGCGTGCTGCTGGTGTTATTCGCGTTGGTGCTGTTCAGTTCGGTCATCCCGGTCAGTGCCAACGGCGATTTTATTGCCGCCGGTTGCTGACGGCGACCATCACGTCGCTATCAGCCACGAAAACAGAACCTCATGGGCGTTTTTTCCGTGATCTCCAACACATTTTAAAAAATGGTCTACACTTAAAAGACATGTGTCGAAACGGAGAATCGAATGTTTAAGAGATCAGAAAAAGTAGAACGCGACATCGATCAAGACGTCACCCTGCTGGCGGATACGCTGGATGAGGTGCTACGTGAATCCGGTGACAAGACCAAAGAGGAACTGAAAGAGCTGCACAGTAAGGCAAAAGGCGTATTACGCGATGCCCGGGCACGCTTTAATGGTCCCAGCAGTCTGACACAGCACGCGCGCGATGCCGTCGAACAAGCCGACAGCTACGTGCGCGACAAACCTTGGCAGGGCGTAGGGATCGGGGCCGCCGTTGGCATCGTCCTCGGCGTGCTGCTGGCCCGGCGTTAACACCCCTTGCAGTCATAAAGATAAAACAGATGTGCGTCTGGCCCGCGGGAAACCGCGGGCCGTTTAATTTGTGCCTTTGATTAACCCGGCCAACCGGGCTACCGCTCGCTCCGTATCCGCCTGCTGTGTAAAGTTGGCAAAGCCCATTAACAGGCCCGAACCCGCCGGTTCCGCAATACGCCAGTCGGATAGCGCCTGTATCGACAAGCCGCACTGCCAGGCCAGTTCCGCCAAAAGCCGATCCTGCCCCTCCCCCTTCAGCCGGGCCAATAACTGAATGCCACCGGCCTGTGACGCGACCGTCAAATGCTCCCCCAACTGCTGTTCCAGTGCCTGTGCCAGCCATGCGCGCCGTTGGCGATAAATGGGCCGCATCCGCTTCAAATGGCGATAAAAATGCCCCTGATGAATAAAATCTGCCACGCTGGCCTGTAGCAACGGCGGGCAACCGCAGCCGCGTAGCCGGCTGCTGTGGCCAAAAGCCTCTACCTGCCCGGTAGGCACCACCAGATAAGCCATACGCAAGGCCGGGAACAGCGTTTTGCTGAAGGTACCGGCGTACAGCACACGCCCCTGACGATCGAGACTTTTCAACGGCGGCAGCGGCCGACCGTGATAACGAACCTCGCTGTCATAGTCGTCTTCAAGGATCCACGCCTGCTGCTGCTGCGCCCACTCCAGCAGCGCCATACGCCTTGCCAGACTGAGTGTGACCCCCAGCGGACTCTGATGGGTCGGCGTCAGCACCGCCATCCGTGCCTGGGGGGCGCAGGCCAAACCGGCGGCAATGTTCATGCCCTGCTCATCGACCGGCACCGCCACTGGCCGCATACCGGCGGCACGAAACAGCGGCAGCGTGACCGGATAGCCCGGATCCTCCAGCCATACCGCTTCCCCCGGCTGAAGCAAAGTGCCGATCACCAGATCCAGCAGTGCCTGATAACCGGCACAGATAAACACCTGTTCCGGGCGGCAACTGATGCCGCGCGAAAGCTGCAAATAATTGGCGATTGCCGCACGCAGCTCGGGCAAGCCCTGAGTTGACGGATGTGCCATAGAGGCCAACGGGGCAGTGCGTAACTGGCGACCGACAATTCGCTGCCATTGCGCGCGAGGAAACGCATCCAGCGCGGGTAGCCCCAGTTGAAACGGCGGCGTCGCCCCGTTCGGATGCAGCGGATTTGCCGTCACCGTCGGCAAAGGCTCCACCGTCAGCGCTGCACGCACCGGCAGGTTCTGCAACTGCGGCGAAACATAGGTGCCCGCCTGCCCCCGGCTTTGCAGGAAACCTTCGGCAATCAGCTGTGCATAGGCACTTTCTACCGTGGCACGGGCCACGCCCAGATCGCTCGCCAAGCCGCGAACCGAAGGCAACCGGCTGCCCGCCTGCAGGGTTCCCTGCGCTATGGCGTCTTTGATCCGCAAATAGATCTGCCGGTACAAGGGGTCGGCAAGCCGGCTGTCCAGCCGCAAGGAGGTAAGAAACTGACGCATCATGGCCCGGTTAAATAATCACTTTATGGCCCTATAGCATAGTCCATATCACCGCTAAAGTAGCACCATGATTCTGCTATTCGCTAACCGAGGTTGACCATGATTAAGCAACGTTTGAACTATTCCGAACTTTCACCGGCTCCGTACAAAAATATGGTGAGCGCCCTGATGGCGCTGGAAAAAGGCGCGCTGGATAAAGCGACCATTGAACTGATGTTTATGCGTGTTTCGCAGATCAACGGCTGCGCCTACTGCCTGGATATGCACGGTAAAGCCCTGCGCGAAAGTGGCGTCGACAACGCCAAACTGGATCAGCTGGCAGGCTGGCGCGTCAGCCATGCGTTCAGTGAGCGTGAACGCGCAGCACTGGAATGGGCAGAATCTGTCACTTTGATCGCCGCTACCGGCGCTCCGGACAGTGCGTTTGAAGCGTTACAGGCGCACTTTAGCGACGCAGAAATTGCTGATTTGACCTTCGCCATTAGCATCATGAATGCCTTTAATCGCCTGGCCATCAGCATGCGCCAATGATCCAACCGCACTTCCCCTCTCACTGCGAGAGGGGTTTTCGTCACTAACTCCCCGCAAAAAAAATTTCCCCACCGCTTTTCCAGCCCCGCTGCGGCCTGCGCGCGAAACCCATCAAAACACCATATATAGCGTGGTTGATAAATTAAATATCTACATATAGTATTTATTCCATCAGCCGCAGGGAACATGTAGCGGTTGGTAACGCCGTCAGAAGCGCCGTTCAATGCTCCGTTATCTGACCTGTCCGCCTTTCCTTCAGCCCAAAAGGTAAATGCGAATCATGAGCATTATTATTTATAGTAAACCGGACTGTGTCCAGTGCAACGCCACCTATCGCGCCTTCGATAAGCAAGGGATTGGTTATCAGGTGATCGACCTCACCCAGGATCAGCAGGCGCTGAACCATGTCAAATCCCTTGGCTATCAACAGGTTCCGGTAATTATTGCCGGTGAAGATCACTGGTCCGGTTTCCGGCCAGACAAAATTGGCGCGCTGGCTCACGCCGTCGCGTCCTGAGGTTGGCCATGAACCCGCTGGTCTACTTCTCCAGCAGTTCGGAGAACACCCACAGGTTCGTTGAAAAGCTGGGCTTACCGGCGATGCGCATACCGATCGCCGGTGCCCGTAGCAAACTGCTGATGGAAAGCCCCTATATTTTGATCGTGCCCAGCTATGGCGGCGGCAGCGCCGTGGGAGCCGTGCCGATCCAGGTGATCCGCTTTCTCAACGATCCGCAGAATCGCGCTTTCCTGCGCGGCGTTATCGCCGCCGGGAATACCAATTTCGGCGCAGCGTACGGCATTGCCGGCGATATCATCGCCAAAAAATGTCAGGTGCCTTTTCTTTACCGTTTTGAGCTGCTCGGCACCACACAAGACGTTGCAAACGTTCGACAGGGAGTAACCGCATTTTGGCAACGACAGAACTGACCAGGCCCGCTACCAGCGCGCTGGATTACCATTCGCTCAACGCGATGCTCAATCTTTATGATGCCGAAGGCCGTATCCAGTTTGATAAGGATCGACTGGCGGCACGACACTACTTCCTGCAGCACGTCAATCAGAACACCGTGTTCTTCCACAACCTGGAAGAGAAGCTGCGCTATCTGGTGGAAGAAGGTTATTACGAGCAGAGCGTGCTGGCGCAGTACGACTTCGCCTTTATCAAGCAGTTGTTCCAGCAGGCCTACGCGAAAAAATTCCGCTTCGAGACGTTTCTCGGCGCCTTTAAGTACTACACCAGCTACACGCTGAAAACCTTTGACGGCAAACGCTATCTGGAACGCTACGAGGATCGGGTGTGCATGGTCGCCATGACGCTGGCCGCAGGCGATACCGCACTGGCGCAAGCTCTGGTAGAAGAAATGATTTCCGGCCGCTTCCAGCCGGCGACGCCCACCTTCCTCAACTGCGGCAAACAGCAGCGCGGCGAACTGGTGTCCTGCTTCCTGCTGCGCATTGAAGACAACATGGAGTCGATCGGCCGGGCGGTGAATTCTGCGCTGCAACTGTCGAAACGTGGCGGTGGCGTGGCGTTTTTGCTGACCAACATCCGTGAGGTCGGCGCGCCGATCAAACGTATTGAGAACCAATCCTCCGGCGTCATTCCGATCATGAAAATGCTCGAAGATGCCTTCTCTTACGCCAACCAACTGGGTGCGCGTCAAGGAGCCGGTGCGGTGTACCTCAATGCTCATCACCCGGATATTCTGCGTTTCCTCGATACCAAGCGTGAAAATGCCGACGAGAAGATCCGCATCAAAACCCTGTCGCTGGGGGTGGTGATCCCGGATATCACCTTCGAACTGGCCAAAAATAACGAAGAGATGTACCTGTTCTCACCGTATGACGTCGAGCAAGTGTATGGCGTGCCGTTCTCGGAAATCAGCATCAGCGAGAAGTACCGCGAAATGGTGGATGACAAACGCATCCGCAAATCGCGCATCAATGCCCGCGAGTTCTTCCAGGTGCTGGCCGAGATCCAATTTGAGTCCGGCTACCCGTACATGATGTTTGAAGATACCGTCAATCGTGAGAACCCGATCGCCGGACGGATCAATATGAGCAACCTGTGTTCGGAGATTTTACAGGTTAACCGCGCCAGCACTTATCACGATGATCTGAGCTATGACCAGGTCGGCAAGGATATTTCCTGCAACCTCGGCTCGCTAAACATTGCCAAAACCATGGATGCGCCGGACTTCGGCAAAGCGGTCGACACCGCGATCCGCGCGCTGACTGCGGTGGCGGACATGAGCGACATCCGTTCGGTACCCTCTATCGCCGAAGGCAACCGCAGCTCGCACGCCATCGGCCTGGGCCAGATGAACCTGCATGGCTATCTGGCGCGCGAACGCATCTTCTATGGCTCAGAGGAAGGCATCGACTTCACCAATTTCTATTTCTATACCGTCGCTTACCACGCTATTCGTGCCTCTAACCAACTGGCTATTGAGCGCGGTAGCGCATTCGCCGGCTTTGAAGACTCCACCTACGCCTCCGGTGAGTACTTCAGCAAATACACCGAACGGGAATGGCTGCCACAGACCGAGCGAGTGCGCGCTCTGTTCGCCGACGCCAATATCGCCATTCCGGGCCGCGAGGAATGGTTGGCGCTGCGCCAATCGGTGATGATGCACGGGTTGTACAACCAGAACCTGCAAGCGGTACCGCCGACCGGCTCCATCTCCTACATCAATAACTCGACCTCCAGCATCCATCCGATTGTGTCACGCATCGAGATCCGCAAAGAGGGCAAGATTGGCCGCGTGTATTATCCGGCGCCTTATATGACCAACGACAACCTGGAGTACTACCAGGATGCCTATGACATCGGGCCGGAAAAGATCATTGATACCTACGCCGCCGCCAGTCAGCACGTCGATCAGGGGCTGTCGCTGACGCTGTTTTTCCGCGATACCGCCAGCACGCGCGACATCAACCGCGCACAGATTTACGCCTGGCGTAAAGGCATCAAAACCATCTATTACATCCGTCTGCGCCAGATGGCGCTGGAAGGCACCGAGGTGCAGGGCTGCGTGTCCTGCGCGCTGTGAGGCAAAATATGAATAGCATTAAACCGGCGCAGCTGGTGCGCGCAATCAACTGGAATACCATCGAAGACGACAAGGATCTGGAGGTATGGAACCGCCTAACCTCCAACTTCTGGCTGCCGGAAAAGGTACCGCTGTCGAACGATATTCCGTCGTGGGCCACGCTGACACCGAAAGAACAGCAGCTGACCATCCGGGTGTTCACCGGCCTGACGCTGCTGGACACCATTCAGAATACCGTCGGTGCCCCGGCGCTGATCGCTGACGCCATTACGCCGCACGAAGAGGCGGTGTACTCCAACATATGCTTTATGGAGGCGGTACACGCCCGCTCCTACAGCTCGATATTCTCCACGCTGTGCCAGACGCCGGACGTCGACGACGCCTACCGTTGGAGTGAGGAAAACCGCGCATTGCAGAAAAAGGCCAATATCATTCTGGCCCACTACCGCAGCGACGATCCACTGATGAAGAAAGTCGCCAGCGTGTTCCTCGAGTCGTTCCTGTTCTATTCGGGCTTTTACCTACCGATGTACTGGTCGAGCCGCGCCAAATTGACCAACACCGCCGATCTGATCCGTCTGATCATCCGCGATGAAGCGGTACACGGTTATTACATTGGCTATAAGTTCCAGAAAGGGTTGGAGAAAGTCGACGCCGCCCGTCGGCAACTGGTGAAAAACTTCGCCTTCGATCTGCTGCAGGATCTGTATGACAACGAGGTGCGGTACACCGAAGAGCTGTACGACGGGGTGGGCTGGAGCGAGGACGTGAAAACCTTCCTGCACTATAACGCCAACAAGGCGCTGATGAATCTGGGTTACGAAGCGCTGTTCCCACCGTCGATGGCGGAGGTCAACCCGGCGATTCTGTCGGCGCTGTCACCGAACGCCGACGAAAACCACGACTTCTTCTCCGGCTCCGGCTCGTCTTACGTGATTGGCAAAGCGGTCAATACCGAGGATGACGACTGGGATTTCTGAGGACAGTTGAACGGGCGCAGCATGCAGCGCCCCTACTGTTTAGATATTCCCGGAACGCTGCCGGATGCGTTGCCAGATGGCCCGCTTTTCCTGGTCATCGGCGCTCGACCAGGCAGCGATTTCATCCAGCGTGCGCCAACAGCCACGGCACCACGCTTTTTCGGTGTCGATCTGGCAAACATTATTGCAAGGTGAACGGACGCTATCGTCAATCTGACTGCCCGTTTTCCTTCTTCTGCTGCGCCCTACCATTAAATGCTTCCTCGCGGTGGATTTCTCGCCACAGGATACCCGATCCTGCCGCGAAAAAACCGCCTGCCAGCATCAGATAATGCCACCGTTGGCACGCAGGGTTTGGCCATTAATCCAGGCGCCGTCGGCACCGGCCAAGAATGACACTGCTGCGGCGATATCCTGCGGCTGGCCCAGCCGTTCCAGCGGCGCCATTTTCGCCAGTCGCTCGATTAGCTCAGGCGTTTTACCGTCCAGGAACAACCCGGTGGCAGTGGGCCCGGGTGCGATGGCATTCACGGTGATATTACGACCGCGCAGCTCTTTCGCCAGCACGCTGGTCAGCGCCTCGACGGCGGCCTTGCTGGCAGCGTACATGCCGTAACCCGGCTGCAACAGCCCGACCACACTGGAAGAAAAGTTGATGATACGGCCATTGTCACGCAGGCGTTTCGCCGCCTCACGCAGAGTATTGAAGGTGCCCTTCAGGTTGATGTCGATCAGCCGATCCACATCGGCATCGCTCATTTCTGCCAGCGGAGCCAATGCAATCACCCCGGCGTTATTCACCAATATATCCACCCCGCCGAAGGCCTGTTCGGCACGGTCAAACAGTTGGACTACCGCAGCGGCATCGCTGACGTCCGCTTTGGCGCTCAGCGCCCGGCCACCCTTCTGCTCAATTTTGCGTACCAGTTGATCGGCCAATGCCTGGTTACCTGAATAGTTGACGATCACAGTAAAACCGTCGGCAGCCAGGCGTTCGGCGATGGCGGCACCGATGCCGCGTGATGCGCCGGTTACGATGGCAACTTGTTGGCTAGTGGTGTTCATCTGATCTCTCCTCGTCGACGATGCGCCGGCAGGCTTGCTGGCGTGGGATCATCATGCACCTTTCACAGCGGCGAATAATCCCCTACTCTTCGTTATCACTATCCGAATTAAGCGAACAATCACCATGGACAGAATTGACGCCATGCGTCTGTTCACCCGCGTGGTAGAACAGCGTAGTTTTACCCAGGCCGCACAGGATCTGGGCCTACCGCGTTCCACGGTGACCGACGCCATCAAACAGCTGGAAGCCCGGTTGCAGGTACGGCTGTTACAACGCACCACCCGTCACGTCAGCCCGACGCTGGATGGTGAGGCCTATTATCAGCGCTGCCTGACTATTTTGGCGGATATCGAAGATGCCGAGATGGCCTTTGCCGGGGCCAAGCCACGCGGGCTGCTGCGTATCGATGTGCACGGCACGCTGGCGCGTCACTTTCTGCTGCCCGGGCTGCCCGATTTTCTGGCGCACTATCCGGATCTCGAATTGTTCATGAGCGAAGGCGATCGGCTGGTAGACCCGGTGCGGGAAGGTATCGACTGCGTGGTGCGTGTCGGCAAGCTGAAAGACAGCGATATGGTAGCGCGTCGGCTGGGTGAACTGGAGGAAGTGACCTGCGCGGCCCCCGACTACCTGCAACGCTTCGGGACGCCGCTCAGTATCGATGAACTTGAAGGGCACCGCATGGTGGGTTTTCGCTCCTCAGCCAGCGGCACCATTATGCCTTTGGAATTTAACGTCGCAGGTCAGCCGCAACAGGTGATGCTGCCCTGCACGGTGTCGGTCAGCGCGGCGGAAAGCCTGGTGGCCGCAGCACGCATGGGGTTGGGGATTATTCAGGTGCCGCGCTATCACCTGCGCGACGATTTGGCTAACGGCAGCCTGCTGCCGCTGTTGCCGCAATACCCTTCCACACCGATGCCGGTCTCGCTGCTGTATCCGCGTAATCGCCAACTTTCACCCCGGGTGCGGGTATTTATCGACTGGTTCAGCAAGGCTTTTGCCGCACGCAACGGTTAACAAGCCGCCCGTCAGAGCGGCCATTGGTTTACAGGGCGCCATATTCCAGCGGTACCCAGCCGTAGCCTTCACCCTGCTTATTCAGATAGCCCAATCCGGGGAATGACAGATGCGCCCCGCCCACCAGCTCCTTTTGTCGGGCGCTATCACCGAAGACCCGCAGTCGCTGGGTCACCGCTGCTTTGGCATCACTGTCGAAGCTGATCGCGACATTCGGATCGGCAAACTGCACCGCTGCCACGTGGATCAGATCGCCAATTAACAGCAGTTTCTTACCCTGATTCTCCACCTGATAAATGCTGTGCCCCGGCGTATGACCGTGGGCCGCAAAAGCGCTGATGCCTGGCGACAACTCGCCGTCACTGTTGAAAGGTTTGAAGTGCCCGACGGCCTGATAAGGTTTGATCGCCGCTATGGCATTCTCAAATGACGCTTTATCTTCCGCCTTCGCCTGTTTCAAACGGCTCTCGCTCAGCCAAAAATCGGCCTCCTGCTGACCAGCACGCACCAGCGCATTTGGGAACACCGCCTGGCCGTTTTGCATCAAGCCGCCGAGATGATCCGGGTGCATATGCGTCAGATAAATTTCATCCACCTGTTGCGGCTGATAGCCGGCCGCCTTCAGATTAGCGGTCAATTTACCCAGATCCTTGCCCAGCAGCGAACCGGCCCCGGTATCGATCAGGATCAACTTACTGCCGGTATTGATCAGGTACGAATTGAACGAGGTCACTACCGGCAGGCTCTGATGGTGCTCGGCCAGCGCGGTTTCGATCTGTTTTGGCGTGCTGTTCAGCAGCAGTTTATCCACCGGCAAACGGAGTATCCCATCGGACAAGACGGTGACTTCATAGCTGCCCAGCATTAGGCGATAAAAACCCGGCGCGGGGGTTTTCACCTGTGGTGCGGCGGCCAGGGTTTGCAGCGACATGACGGCCAGCGTCGCCCCCAGCAGGTAAGATTTCCAGAACATAGTGACTCCCGATTGTCATTTAAGCGCTAAGTATTAACCCAAAGCGGAAATGACGCCTGCAGGAGGGGAAAATGAATAAAAAAAATCCCCGCGGGGGCGGGGAAAGGCAAAGAAAACTAAGGTTTTTTTGTTATACGAAGAATTTGGCCAGCACTAACAAAGAGAGTGAGACGTTAATCGCGCCGCCGATGCGGGTGGCGATTTGGGCAAACGGCATCAACGACATACGGTTACCGGCGGTCAGGATAGCAACATCACCGGTGCCGCCCTGCCCGCTCTGGCAGCAGGAGACAATCGCCACATCGATCGGGTGCATGCCAATTTTCTTGCCGACAAAGAAACCGGTCGCCACCAGCGTGCAAACGGTGCTGACGATCACCACCAGATTTTGAATAGTGAAAGCGTTAACCAGTTCCTGCCATGGGGTGATCGCTACGCCAACGGCAAACAGGATTGGGTAGGTCACCGCCGTGCGGAAGAACTTGTACACCACCTGCGAGCCTTCCTGAATACGTGGAGAAACACCGTGCGCCAGCTTCACCGCCACCGCCGCGAACAGCATGCCAACCGGTGCCGGCAGGCCAATCAGGCGATGCAGCAACATCCCCACCATGTACAGCAGGATGGCCAACAGCGCGCCACAGGCAATGGTGCTGACATCCACCTTGCCACTGACTTTTTCCACCGCACTCATTTCGCTGTCACCCTGCTTGTTGGGCATCAGGCTGCCTTCACCGGTCAGGTGCGGGTAGCGTTTACCAAGTTGGTTGAGCAAGCCGGCGAGCACAATGGCAGTCAGACCACCGAGCATCACTATCGGCAGGATACGACCCAGAGCTACCCCCTGATCCATATGCAGGATTGCTGCGTAGCCCATCGACAGCGGGATCGCGCCCTCACCGACGCCCCCGGCCATGATCGGCAAGATCAGGAAGAAGAAGATTTGGAACGGCTCCAGCCCCAGCGCCATGCCGACCGCCATACCCACCAGCATGCCGGCAACTTCACCGCACAGCATCGGCGCGAAGATGCGCAGGAAGCCCTGGATCAACACCTGACGGTTCATACTCATAATGCTGCCGACGATAATGCAGCAGATATAGAGATAGAGAATATTGGTCGACTTGTAGAACTTGGTGGTCGACTCCACCACCACGTCCGGCAGCAGACCGTAATGCACCAACGCGGAAGGAATAAAGGTGGCGCAAATGGCTGCGGCCCCCATTTTGCCGATCAGCGGCAGGCGTTTGCCAAACTCGCCGCAGGCAAAACCGAAGAAGGCCAGTGTCGCGACCATCACCACGATATCGCTGGGTAATTTCCCTTCCAGGCAATCCAGTAAAATAAGTACGCCGGCCAGAACGAAGAACGGTAACGGAATAATCCCTACTTTGTAATTGTCCAGTATGTGCCACCATTTTTCACGCAACGGTATTTCAGCCGTTTTGTCTTTGGCGACGAGGTAAGAATCATCTGTTGTGCTCATAATCTGGCCTCTTATTAGTTTGTTCGGCCATCATAGAGAAACGCACGGATTACCTGCTGTGATTTTGTTCAAAATTAAAAAGGGTTTTTAATGGTGGTTATGGTTTCTATGGTGTTAATTAGGGTTATGTAAAATAGAACGTGGTTTTAATGGTGTTAATGTTATTTTAACTTTAAAGCTTATCAATTTTATTGCAGTCGCTGAATACTGTGACCCACCAAGGATAAACCCGTGGCGGCGATCACAAGTTGATCGGGCGCAATATTACATTAACCCCGACTCATGATAGGGTAAGCACTCAGGATCTCTCAGGGCAACCCCCAGGCCATGCGCATAAAACTCTCATTTCAAATCAAGCTATTCCTGTGCCTGGTCGCCTTTTCCTGTGTGCTGCTAACCTTTATTGGTGCCTACACTTACTACCAGCTGGATGCTCAGTTGCACCGCGACCTCGGCGCGCGGGCGCAAGTACAGGCGCGGGAGATTGCCCTGATCCCTTCCTTGATCACCGCAGTGGAAAAAAACGACCCGGTGAAAATCGCCGAGCTGATGAAAAAAATACGCGCCAGCAGTGATGCCAGCTATATCGTGATCGGCGATAAACAAACCCGGCATCTTTACCACTCTGAATATACTGATCGTATCGGTACCCCGATGGTCGGTGGCGATAACAAAGAGGTTTTGGAGGGGAAAAGTATTATTTCCATCCGCAAAGGCGGCATCGGTGTTTCATTGCGCAGTAAAGCGCCGATTATGGACGACAATAATAACGTTATCGGCATTGTTTCGGTCGGCTATCTGAAATCACATATCGACAATCTGAATGCCAGAACCCTGACGCAAATTGTGGTGTCGATTGTGATGTTATTAATCGCCCTGTTTGTTTTTTCCTGGCTGTTATCGAAGAATTTAAAACGCCAGATGTTCTGGCTGGAGCCGAAGGAAATTGCGCTGCTGGTGCGCCAACAAAAAGCCCTGTTGGAAGCAATTTATGAGGGAGTGATTGCCGTCGACCCTCAATTGCGGATCATCACCATCAACCACGCGGCACGTGAATTGCTGGATCTGCGTCAACCCGCCGGGGCCCTGATGGGGCGCGAGATTGGTGAAGTGATCCAGTCGCAGCCGGACTTTTTCGGCGCTTCCCAGTTGGGGCACGATACCCATGATGAGGTTTGCCGCTTCAACCACGTGCGGGTCATCGCCAGCCGGGTGCGGATTATGCAGGAAGAAGAGCTGCAAGGCTGGGTGATCAGCTTCCGCGACAAGAACGACATCAATACCCTGAGCAGCCAGCTCAGCCAGGTCAAACGCTACGCTGACAACCTGCGTATCATGCGCCATGAACAGCTCAACTGGACCGCCACCCTCGCCGGACTGTTGCATATGCAGCGCTACGACGAGGCGATCCGTTATGTTGAGGCTCAGTCGGAAGGCGCGCAGGAGATCCTCGACTTTATTTCTCAGCGTTTCAGTTCTGCGGCACTCTGTGGTCTGCTGTTGGGCAAGTACTCCAGTGCGAAGGAAAAAGGCGTTGAGCTGCGCTTCGATCCCGCCTGTCAGCTGGGGCAAATCCCGGCGGCGCTGAACGAAACCGAACTGATGTCGATCATCGGCAATTTGCTGGATAATGCGGTTGACGCTACGCTGCATTGCGATGCGCCGCATGAAGCGGTAGAACTCTATATTAGCGATAACGGCAATGAGTTGGTGATTGAAGTGGCCGATCGCGGTACCGGCATCGCCCCCGAGGTGCGTGATACGCTGTTCGAACAAGGCGTCACCACCAAAGATGACAAAGGTGACCACGGCATCGGCCTGCATTTGGTCGCCAGCCACGTAGCGCAGGCGCATGGCAGCATAGAAGTGTCGGACAACGAGCCGCACGGCACCATTTTTTCTTTGTTTATCCCTAAACAATCTTGAGCACCCGAATAATGCAACCAGAAGCACTGGACGTTTTGATCGTGGAAGATGAGCCACAGTTGGCGACGCTGCACGCCGAGTTCATTGAGCAGAACTTTGCTCTGCGGGTGGTGGCCTATGCCGCCACGCTGGCCGAGGCCAGAGCCAAGGTCAAAAGCCACCAGCCACGGTTGATCCTGCTGGATAACTTTCTGCCGGACGGCCAGGGTATTGAGCTAATGGAGGAAGCCGCAGTGAAAAATCCCGGTTGTTCGGTGATCTTCATTACCGCCGCCAGCGATATGAACACCTGCAGCCAGGCGATCCGCAACGGCGCTTTCGATTACATCATTAAACCGGTGTCCTACAAACGGCTGCGCAACTCGCTGGAACGCTTTATGCAGTTTGTTCAAACCCAGCGCACCTTCAAGGTGATCGACCAAAGCAACGTCGACGCACTGTATAACCTGCAATCCAAACAGTTCTCCAGCGAGCCAAGCGCCAAGGGCATTGAAACCAACACGCTGGAGCTGGTTCAGGCGCTGTTTATCAAACGGCCAGAGATGGCGCACGCGGTGGAGGACGTGGTCGAACAGGTCGGTATCAGCAAAACCACCGCCCGCCGTTATCTGGAATATTGTGTCGCTACCCAATTCGTACGCGTAGAGATGATGTACGGCAATATCGGCCATCCACGCCGCCTGTATCGCAAGGCTTAGGCTGACATCTGGCTGTCATATTAAGCGGATAATATGCCTGCGACGATATCCCCTCGATATCGGCACCTGTCGTTAAAAACTGATGAAATACTGATGACTTTTACCCGACCTCTGGTCGGGTTTTTTATTGCCAGAGAAGAGAGCCAAACGAGTAAATAATAACGTTAATTCAGCAGGATTATTCTTACTTAAAACCAGGCGCTTATCGGGAATATCAGACGAAAATAATTGAATATTTACCGCACTACCATAACCAATAGAGATGTTGATGTAAATCGCTAATATCCCATTCAGCGGACATTGAGGGTTGTCTCAGATATTCACTGTGTTAGGGTATAGGGGACTATTATTTTCTATTGGGACATTTTTTATCGTTTGATAATTCATCAGAGGAAACAGCAAATTGCATGGCAATTAAACTCGAAGTAAAGAACCTGTATAAGATATTTGGCGAACATCCGGATCGCGCATTCAAACTGATTGAGAAAGGTCTGACAAAAGACCAACTGCTTGAAAAAACCGGGTTATCATTAGGCGTAAAAGACGCCTCTCTGACCATTGAAGAAGGCGAGATATTTGTCATCATGGGGCTTTCCGGTTCTGGAAAATCCACCCTGGTACGCCTTCTCAATCGTCTGATAGAACCCACCCGCGGACAGGTGCTGATTGACGGCGAGGATATATCGAAAATATCCGACAGCGCACTGCGTACCGTACGTCGTAATAAGATCAGCATGGTGTTTCAATCATTCGCTTTAATGCCACATATGAATGTATTGAATAACACTGCATTTGGCATGGAATTAGCCGGCATTCCTCCCCAGGAGCGCCAGGATAAAGCGCTGGAAGCCCTGCGTCAGGTCGGACTGGAGAATTATGCCCATGCTTATCCTGATGAACTTTCCGGTGGCATGCGTCAGCGCGTGGGATTAGCCCGTGCCATGGCAAATAATCCGGATATATTATTGATGGATGAAGCCTTCTCAGCGCTCGATCCCTTAATCCGTACCGAAATGCAGGATGAGCTGGTCAAATTACAGGCCCAGCATCAGCGCACCATCGTCTTTATTTCTCACGATTTGGACGAAGCTATGCGTATTGGCGATCGTATTGCCATTATGCAAGGCGGTGAAGTGATTCAGGTCGGCACGCCTGAGGAAATATTAAATAATCCGGCCAACGATTATGTACGTACCTTCTTCCGTGGCGTAGATGTCAGCCATGTTTTCAGTGCCAAGGATATCGCCAAGCGCCGTCCGGTGGCGCTTATTCGTAAAACCCCCGGTTTTGGTCCGCGGTCGGCGTTACAGCTGCTGCGCGATGAAGACCGCGATTATGGTTATGTTGTTGAACGCGGAAAGAAATTTATCGGCGTGGTGTCGGTAGATTCGCTCAAGCAGGCGCTGGCGGCCAATCTGACGCTGGATGACGCCCTGCTGGAAGCACCCGCCCCGGTACCGGCCGACATGCCGCTAAGCGAACTGATTTCATTGGTCGCTCTGGCGCCTTGCGCGGTACCTGTGGTCTGCGAAGAAAACAACTATATCGGAATCATTTCCAAGGCCATGCTGTTGCAGGCCCTGGATAAAGAGGGCCCAACGAATGAGTGATACAACACAAGATCCCTGGGCCACTGCGCCTGTCGACCCCAGTGCCGCACCGGCCGCTGACGCTGCCAACTCGGCGGCTCCCGCCGGCGATGCCTGGTCCAGTACGCCACCAGCGGCAACCCACGACGCCGCCAGTCAGGCCGCTCAAGGCTCAGACTGGCTGAATAGCGCCCCGGTCCAACCGGAGCACTTCAACCTGCTGGATCCGTTCCACAAGACCTGGATACCCTTTGACTCCTGGGTCACCCACGGCATTGATTGGCTGGTGCTGCACTTTCGCCCGCTGTTCCAGGGGATCCGCGTACCGGTCGATTTTATCCTCAGCGGTTTTCAACAATTGCTGCTCGGTATGCCGGCACCGATCGCCATTCTGCTGTTCTCGCTGATTGCCTGGCAGCTCTCCAGCCTCAGCATGGGTGCCGCTACGCTGGTCTCGCTGATAGCCATCGGCGCTATTGGTGCCTGGTCGCAGGCCATGGTGACGCTGGCGCTGGTATTGACCGCCCTGTTCTTCTGTATCGTCATCGGGTTGCCGCTCGGCATCTGGCTGGCGCGCAGCAAGCACGCCGGCAAAGTCATACGGCCGTTGCTTGACGCCATGCAGACCACGCCGGCCTTCGTCTATCTGGTGCCGATTGTCATGCTGTTCGGTATCGGTAACGTGCCTGGGGTGGTGGTCACCATTATCTTCGCCCTGCCGCCGATCGTGCGTCTGACTATCCTGGGCATTAAACAGGTGCCGGAAGATCTGATCGAAGCCGCTGAATCCTTTGGTGCCAGCCCGCGCCAACTGCTGTTTAAAGTGCAGTTGCCACTGGCGATGCCGACCATTATGGCCGGGGTAAACCAAACGCTGATGCTGGCACTGTCGATGGTGGTGATCGCCTCGATGATCGCCGTCGGCGGTCTGGGCCAGATGGTGCTGCGCGGTATCGGTCGTCTCGATATGGGGCTGGCCGCCGTCGGCGGGGTCGGTATCGTGATCCTGGCAATTATTCTCGACCGCCTTACCCAGTCGCTGGGGCGCGATCGCCGCAGCAAAGGCATGGGACGTTGGTACGCACACGGCCCGATCGGCCTGGTCACCCGGCCCTTCATCAAAAAGCCTTAATCGCCCTGCCCCCGGCGCTGGCCGGGGGCACCGACAGCACGAATAAAATCGAAGGAACCACTATGCGCTCGACAGGAATTTGGGCTTTAGCCCTGACTTCATTGCTTGGCACACAGGCGTTCGCCGTCGAACTTCCCGGCAAAGGCATCACGGTTAAACCCTTGCAAAGCACCCTCGCCGAAGAAAGCTTTCAGACCGAGCTGGTCAACCGTGCGCTGGTCAAGCTGGGCTATAACGTCCAGCCTACCGCCGAGGTGGAATACAATATTGCCTATACCTCTATCGCTTCCGGTGACGCCACCTACATGGCGGTGAACTGGGATCCGCTGCAAACCGACATGTACCAAAGCGCCGGCGGCGACAAAAAGTTTTATCGTCAGGGTGCCTATATCACTAATGCGGCGCAGGGTTATCTGATCGACAAGAAAACGGCTGATCAATACCACATCAGCGATATTTCCCAGTTGAAAGATCCCAAGCTGGCCAGGCTGTTTGATGCCGACGGTGACGGCAAGGCGGATCTGGCCGGCTGTGAGCCTGGCTGGGTGTGCGGCAGCGCGATCAACACCCATATCAAAGCCTATGGCCTGAGCAACACGGTTACTCAAAACCAGGGTAACTACTCCGCCATCATCGCCGACACCCTGACCCGCTATAAACAGGGCAAACCGGTGCTGTACTTCACCTGGACGCCGTATTGGGTCAGCGACGAACTGGTGCCCGGCCGCGATGTGGTCTGGCTGACCGTGCCGTTCTCAGCCAGTCCGGGTTCGTTGAAAGACAAGGATACCGCGTTGCCGAACGGCAAAAATTACGGCTTCTTCGTCAATAACGAACACATTGTTGCCAACAAGCCCTGGGCCCAGGCCAACCCGGCTGCCGCCAAGCTGTTTGCCATCATGAAACTGCCGTTGGCAGACGTAAATGCGCAGAACCTGCGTATGCACAAGGGCGAGAACAGCGCCGACGATATACAACGCCACGTAGACGGCTGGATTAAAGCCCATCAGGCCACCTTTGATGGCTGGGTCAGCACCGCTGCTGCGGCAGCGAAATAATCCCGACGTGCCGGAAATCCCGGCTTCATAACATAAAAAAGGTATTTCACTATGCGCACTACAGGAATCTGGGCGGTTGCCCTTACCACACTGATTAGCTCACAGGCGGTCTCCGCCGCAGACTTGCCAGGCAAAGGCATCTCCGTTCAGCCGGTGCAGAGCACCATCTCGGAAGAGACCTTCCAGACATTGCTGGTCAGCAAAGCGCTGGAAAAGCTGGGCTATGACGTCAAGGAGACCCGTGAAGTCGACTATAACGTCGCTTACACCTCGATCGCTGCCGGCGATGCCACCTTCATGGCGGTGAACTGGCAGCCGCTGCACAATGATCAATACAAGGCCGCCGGCGGCGACGCTAAATTTTACCGCAAAGGCATTTACGTAGATAACGCTGCGCAGGGTTACCTGATCGACAAGAAAACCGCCGATAAGTATCACATCACCAACATTGAGCAGTTGAAAGATCCGAAGATCGCCAAGCTGTTTGACACCAACGGAGACGGCAAGGCCGATCTGACTGGCTGTACACCAGGCTGGGGTTGTGAAGCGGTGATTAATAATCACATCAAGGCCTACGGCCTCGATAAAACCGTCGAGCACAATCAGGGTAACTACGCGGCGATGATTGCCGATACTATTACCCGTTACAAAGAAGGCAAACCGGTGCTGTACTACACTTGGACACCATACTGGCTCAGCGACGTACTGGTCACGGGGCGCGACGTTGTCTGGTTACAGGTCCCTTTCTCCTCCCTGCCGGGCAGTCAGAAAGATATCGATACCAAGTTGCCTAACGGCGCTAACTATGGGTTCCCAGTAAGTGTCATGCGCATCGTTGCCAACAAAAAATGGGCCGAAGCCAACCCGGCCGCTGCCGAGCTGTTTGCCATCATGAAGCTGCCGATTAGCGATGTGAATGCGCAGAACCTGCGTATGCATGAAGGTCAGGCGTCCGAAGCCGATATCCAGAATCACGTTAACGGCTGGATCAAGGCACATCAGGCCACCTTCGACGGCTGGGTGAAAACCGCCGCAGAAGCCGCGAAGAAGTAATAGCTCCGGGGCGCAGGCCACTGCGCCCCGACTCTCTTCATTCAGCAATACCTATCCCACTAAACTGCAAAAACCGCTCGGCGGTTCTTGACAGCGGCTGCGGCCATACGCAGTACACCTGTCGCCGTGGACCATCCTCAATCGGGATCGACACCAGCGAACTTAAACGCTGCGCCGTCGAAATAGGCACAATACCTGCCGCCAACCCACGCCGCACCAGATTCTCCAGCCATTCGATATGGTCAATTTCAAAACTGACATGCCGTTTGATGCCAGCCGCCTGAAACGCTCGGTCGGTCTGCCGCCGGGCACCGGTACCGCTGTAAAAGTCCACCAGCGGCACCTCTGACAGGGTTTGCAAATTGACCCGCTGACGGCTGGCCAGCGGATGCTGCGTCGCCACCAGCGCCACCAGCGGCTCATCGGTGAGCTGCCGATGCGACACTGGCAACATATCGATATCCCCCGGCCAGATACCGACAAACGCCACGTCTGTCTTTTGTTGGCGCACGTCTTCCAGCAATGCTTCGCTCATACCCACGTACAGCCGGATATTCACCGCCGGATAATGGCGATGAAAGTTGCCCAGTTTTTCCGTCAGATCAATCGCGTTTATGGTTGAAATGGTGCCGATGGTCAGGGTACCGGATACCGTGCCGCTGGCGGCAACCACCTCCTCCACCAGCGCCTGTTTCGCCGCCAGCAGCCGTTGCGCTGGTTGAATAAACGCCTGCCCGGCGGTGGTCAGTCTGACCCGACGCGAGGTGCGCTCGAACAATGTACAGCCCAGTTCCTCTTCCAGTTTGGCGATCTGGTGGCTGAGGGCCGACTGCACCGTATGGCAGCGCTGGGCCGCCCGGGTAAAGCTCTGCTCTTCGGCTACCGCCAGCGCAAAGCGGATCTGTTTCAGGTTCATGGTATCTATCGCAAAATGAGATTGATCAAATGAAAATTATACATTGGTTTCGCCGGCTGTCGTGCCCGATACTTCGGCTAACTTTTCCCTGTGATTAATATCTTATGAACCAACAACATTCACAGCCGGGTCTCAGCCCGGCGCTGATCGTGCTGATCGCCATCGCTACCGGTCTGGCCGTCGCCAGTAACTACTACGCACAACCGCTGCTGGAAACCATCGCCCAAAACTTTGATCTGTCGGTGAATCAGGCCGGTTTTATCGTTACCGCCGCCCAGTTGGGTTATGCCGTTGGTCTGCTGCTGCTGGTACCGCTCGGCGATATGTTTGAACGCCGTGGGCTGATCGTCTTTATGACGCTGCTGGCCGCGGGCGGCATGCTGATCACCGCCAGTTCCACCACCTTGCCGATGATGATCCTCGGTACCGCGCTCACCGGACTGTTCTCGGTGGTGGCGCAAATTTTGGTACCACTGGCTGCCACCTTGGCCCATCCGGAGAAGCGCGGCAAAACCGTCGGTATTATTATGAGCGGCCTACTGCTCGGCATTCTGTTGGCGCGCACCGTGGCCGGAGCGCTGGCGTCGATTGGCGGCTGGCGCACCATTTACTGGGTAGCCAGCGTGCTGATGATCCTGATGGCACTGATCCTGTGGCGCGCACTGCCGCGTTACAAGCAGCATTCGGGGCTGAATTACCCGCAGTTGCTGAAATCTATCTTCACCCTGTTTTGCGGTACCCCCCTGCTGCGCACCCGCGCGATACTCGGGGCACTGTCGTTCGCCAACTTCAGCGTGCTGTGGACTTCGATGGCCTTCCTGCTGGCGGCACCGCCGTTTGGCTATTCCGAAGGGGTGATTGGCCTGTTTGGCCTGGTAGGCGCTGCCGGTGCATTGGCGGCTTCACGAGCCGGGCATTTGGCGGATCAGGGTAAGGGCGGTTTAACCACCACCGTTGGCCTGGTGCTGCTGCTGCTTTCCTGGATACCCATCGCTTTCGCTAAACAATCCTTGTGGGCGTTGATCGCCGGCATCCTGATCCTCGACCTGGCCGTACAGGCCGTACACGTCACTAACCAAAGCGTGATTTACCGGATTATGCCGGAGGCGCGTAACCGCCTGACCGCCGGCTACATGACCAGCTATTTCATCGGTGGTGCGCTCGGCTCACTGCTGTCAGCCTCGGCCTATCAACATGCAGGCTGGACCGGCGTTGCCGCTGCCGGGGGCGTTTTATGTCTTCTCAACCTGCTGACCTGGTGGCGCGGCAAGCACCATGATCCGCAAGGACCGGCGACAATCTGATTAGCAAGCGAATAGTCATAGTCGAAATTTATTAGCGCCGCAGGGTATAAACATTACTCACTCTCTGGTAATGTTCTGCAGATGAACTATTAATCTCTATCCTGCGACACTAATAAAAATGCAAAGCCAAGCTGCAGAAAGCCTTAATCCCCCTGCCGTCAGCTCTACCTTCACCCACGGCGTCGTCGACAGTTTACCGATCGTCATCGGCTATGTGCCGGTGGCTTTTGCTTTTGGCCTGAGCGCCGTTAAGCTGGGATTCTCCCCGCTGGAGAGCATCTTCTTTTCCTGCATTATCTATGCCGGTGCCAGCCAGTTTGTGATCACCGCCCTGCTGAGTGCCGGTATGTCGCTGTGGGTTTCCGCGCTGACAGTGATGGCAATGGACATACGGCATCTGCTGTATGGCCCCGCTCTGCGCCACCGTATCGTTTCACGCATGTCGGGCGGTAAAACCGCACTCTGGGCCTTTGGCCTGACCGACGAGGTGTTCGCCGCCGCTACCGCCAAGCTGATGCGTAATAACCGCAGCTGGAGCGAGAACTGGATGATCGGTATTTCACTGTGCTCCTGGCTTTCCTGGGTGGCGGGAACCGCCATCGGTGCGCTGTTCGGTAACGGGCCGCTGGAGCAATACCCGGTGATTGAAGCCTCGTTGTCCTTTATGTTGCCGGCGCTGTTCCTCAGCTTCCTGCTGGCAGCCTTCAGGCGTCCGCAAAGTCTGACTATCGCCGCCGCACTGGCTGGCGCACTGCTCGGCGTGGTGCTGTTTTCTATCCCCGTCGCCATTTTAGCCGGCATCAGCGCCGGCTGTATTGCCGCCCTGTTCCAACCCACTGTAACGGAGGCGATTGATGAACACTGATGTGGTGATGATTGGCCTGGTGGTCGGTTGCGCAAATTACCTGTTTCGCTACTTACCCTTACGCCTGGCACCCGCACGTGCCCAACCGGGGATCAAGCGCGGTAAAACCGCACTGTTGCTCGACAGCATTGGTATCGCCTCGATTTGTGCACTGTTGGTGGTTTCCAGCACGCCGGTGGTGATGCGCGAACCGGACAAACTGTGGCCGACGCTGATCGGTTTTGCGGCGCTGGGGCTGTGCTTTTACCGCAGTAAAAGCATCATTCTGTCCACGCTGTGTGGCGCAGTCGCCTTTGGCATCACGTTAAAAATATTTATGATTCTCGCTCCAGCCAGCCTTTGATTTTGTCCGTCATCCCCAGGCTAAGCAGTCGTTCGCGAATGGGTCGTTGACAAACAACTTACAAATGACACGAATTGCTAAATTATTCGCACGGCTGAAGATTTACATTATTAATCACTATCGTTACTATCTCGAACGAAATTAATGAGGCCCAAAATTATGGAAAGCTCGTTTACTCCCATTGAACAAATGCTTAATTTCCGTGCAAAACGTCAGAAAGATTTTCCTTATCAGGAAATTCTGTTGACCCGGCTGTGCATGCATATGCAAAGCAAGCTGCTGGAAAACCGCAATAAAATGCTCAAGGCACAAGGGATTAACGAAACACTGTTTATGGCGCTGATTACTCTGGATGCGCAGGAGAGTCACAGCATTCAGCCTTCTGAGCTAAGCTCTGCTCTGGGCTCGTCACGCACCAATGCCACGCGGATTGCCGATGAACTGGAAAAACGCGGCTGGATTGAACGCCGGGAAAGCGACCATGACCGTCGTTGCCTGCATCTGCACATGACGCCGCAGGGAGAAGAGTTTCTCAACCAATTGCTGCCACCGCAGCACAAATGTCTGCATTTCCTGTGGTCCACGCTGAACGATGATGAACAGCAGCAGCTGGAACAGCTGACGCGCAAATTGTTAACGCGTCTGGACCAGATGGAAGTTTCAGGACAGTTATCCCAATAATTTCTGTTCAGGTAACCGACTATGCGATCCCCGTTTAACTGGAGATTCACCCCGCTGTTCGCCGTATTGCTGCTGGCCGGGTGCGCCTCTACCGACAATATTGCCCCGCAATCCACCCTGATGGACTCGCAGAGCCTGCAACTGTCACAGCCGAAGGTCAGCTCGCTGAACGTTAGCCCACAGTGGTGGCGTTCGCTTAACGATCCGCAGCTCGACAGCCTGATGACCCAGACGCTGCAAAGCTCGCCGACGCTGAGACAGGCGGCCGGTCGCGTGCGTGAGGCACAGAGCGTGGTGGGTGAAGCCAGTGCGGCCAACGGCCCGAATCTGGATCTGAACGCCAGCAGCAACCGTCAGAAAGTCCCGCAGAACGTCAACCTGGGACTGGGCTACCCGCATCAGCCGATCTACGAGACGTCCAACTCGCTGGGGCTGAACCTGGCCTATGAGTTTGACTGGTGGGGTAAATACCGCAATCAGGTTAACGCCGCCAAGGCACAGGTCGATGCAGCCCGCGCCGAGCAGGAACAGGCTGCGCTGACGTTGACCAGCTCGGTGGCCTCTGCCTATTACCAGTTGCAGAGCAATTTCGCGCTGGAAAAACTGCTGCAGCAGGAAGTGGACAACAACCAAAGCCTGACGGATTTGCGTCAACAGCAATATAAAGCCGGCATCACCGGCGTTGATGTTCCGCAGCAAAGTCAGGCGCAGGCCGACGGCGCCAAACAGCAGATCCTGCAACTGCAATCGCAGATTGAACAACTTAGACACCAGTTGGCCGCGTTGGCCGGCCAGGGCCCGAGCGCCATGCAACACCTGCGCCCGGTGGCTCTGCCCGCCAACACTCTGATGGCGCCAAAAGGTGAGCTGACCGCCGATCTGCTGGGCAAACGCCCGGATATCGCCGCGCAACGTCAGTTGGTGGAGTCCTATAACCAACGCGTCAGCGCAGCCCGTAAAGAATTTTACCCCAGCCTGACCATTTCAGCCTTTGCCGGCCTGACCACCACTAACACCAGTGGTACCAGCCCGAATCTGTTTGAAGCGGCCAGCCAGGCCTGGAACGTGGTGCCGGCAATTTCATTGCCGATCTTCCACGCTGGTGCACTGCGCAGCAAGCTGGGTGAAGAGTCCGCGCTGTATGACCAGGCAGTGGAATCTTATAACCAAACTATCCTGAATGCCGTGCAGGAAACCGCCGATGCCATTACCGTCCAACAAAGCACTGCGCAACAGCAGCTGCAGGCGGCATCTGCGTCCCAATCGATGCAACAGGTGTACCGCGTCGCTAACGCTCGATACCAGGCAGGGATTATCGGGCGCGACCAGTTGTTAACCAGCCAGACGCAGCTCTTGCAGCAGCAACAGGCGGAACTGAATGCCAACAGCAACTTGCTGCAGGCGAAGATAGGACTGATCCGTGCGCTGGGCGGTGGCTATCAGGCCCCGGTCACTGCGGATTCAAAAGCATAATAAAATAGAGAGCTTGGAGAACACCATGAGCGCAAGTGCGGAGACTCAGACCCCGCCACAACCGGCCGGCAAAAAGAAACAGCGTAAATTTTGGCTGCTGTTGCTGACGGTTATTTTCGTTGTTATTGGGGTGGCATATTTAGTGTATTGGTTCCTGGTGTTGCGTCATCATCAGGAAACGGACGACGCCTATGTGGCCGGCAACCAGGTGCAGATCATGGCCCAGGTGAACGGTAGCGTTAACAGCGTCAACTTCGACAATACCGACTACGTGAAGCAGGGGGATGTGCTACTCACGCTGGATCCGACCGATGCCGAACAGGCGCTCGAACGCGCCAAAACCGGCCTGGCCAACAGCGTGCGTCAGACCCACCAGCTGATCATCAACAGCAAGCAGTATCAGGCCAACATTGCCCTGCGCAAATCTGACCTGAGCAAGGCCGAAAGCGACTTGAAACGCCGCGTGGTACTGGGCAGCCTTGACGCCATCGGCCGTGAAGAACTGCAACATGCGCGTGATGCGGTCGACAGCGCCAAAGCGGCGTTGGAAGTGGCGGTTCAACAATACAACGCCAACCAGGCGATGGTATTGAACACCCCGCTGGAGCAACAGCCGGCGATTCAACAGTCCGCTGCGCAAATGCGTGACGCCTGGCTGGCGCTGCAACGTACCAAAATCATCAGCCCGATCACCGGCTATGTGTCTCGCCGCAGCGTACAGGTTGGCGCGCAAATCGCCGCCGGTTCCCCGCTGATGGCGGTGGTGCCTGCCGATCACATCTGGGTGGACGCCAACTTCAAGGAAACTCAGATCGCCAATATGCGCATCGGTCAGTCGGCCACCGTGGTCAGTGACATTTACGGTGACGACGTGGTGTACAGCGGCAAAGTAGTCGGTATCGATATGGGCACCGGCAGCGCCTTCTCACTGCTGCCTGCACAGAACGCCACCGGTAACTGGATCAAGGTGGTTCAGCGTCTGCCGGTACGTATTGAGCTGGATGCCAAGCAAATCGCCGATCATCCGCTGCGTATCGGTCTGTCAACGCTGGTGAAAGTTGACACCACCAACCTGGATGGCCGCGTGCTGTCTGACGTGGTGCGTGACAAGCCGCTGTACCAGACCAACGCATTGGCGTTGAACCTGGCGCCGGTTAACCAGATGATCGCTGACGTGATCCATGCGAATGCCGGCTAAGCGCGTGGGAGGCTACCTTGGCACAGAAACCGCTTGAAGGTGCCCAGCTCGCCTGGATGACGGTCGCGCTCGCCATGGCGACCTTTATGCAGGTACTGGACTCCACCATTGCCAACGTGGCGATCCCGACCATTGCGGGGAACCTCGGGTCTTCCAACTCGCAGGGCACCTGGGTGATCACCTCGTTTGGCGTGGCGAACGCCATCTCGATCCCGATTACCGGCTGGTTGGCGAAGCGCGTCGGTGAAGTGCGACTGTTCCTGTGGTCCACCGCGCTGTTCGTGCTCGCTTCCTGGCTGTGCGGCATCTCCAACAGCCTGGGCATGCTGATCTTCTTCCGCGTGATCCAGGGTGTGGTCGCGGGGCCGTTGATCCCGCTGTCGCAGAGCCTGTTGCTGAACAACTATCCGCCCGCCAAGCGAGCGATGGCCCTGGCGCTATGGTCGATGACGGTGATCGTCGCGCCCATATTCGGGCCGATCCTCGGCGGTTATATCAGTGACAACTATCACTGGGGCTGGATCTTCTTCATCAACATCCCGATTGGCGCCGTAGTGATCCTGGTGGCGATGTCGACGTTGAAAGGCAGGGAAACCAAAACCGAGATCAAACCGATCGACACCGTCGGTCTGGTGCTGTTGATCGTCGGGATTGGCTCGCTGCAGGTGATGCTCGATCAGGGTAAGGAGCTGGACTGGTTCAACTCAACCGAGATAATCGTGCTGACGGTAGTGGCAGTGGTGGCGCTGGTGTTCCTGATAATCTGGGAACTGACGGACGACCACCCGGTGGTGGATCTGTCGCTGTTCAAGTCACGCAACTTTACCGTCGGCTGCCTGTGTATCAGTCTGGCCTATATGCTGTACTTCGGTGCCATTGTGCTATTGCCACAGTTGCTGCAGGAGGTATATGGCTATACCGCCACCTGGGCAGGATTGGCTTCGGCACCGATCGGATTGATACCGGTCTTGCTGTCGCCGATCATCGGTAAGTTCGGTAACCGGCTCGACATGCGCCGACTGGTGACCTTCAGCTTCATTATGTATGCCGTGTGCTTCTACTGGCGCGCCTATACGTTTGAACCGGGAATGGATTTTGGCGCCTCGGCCTGGCCGCAGTTTGTCCAGGGCTTCGCCATCGCCTGCTTCTTTATGCCATTGACCACCATTACGCTGTCCGGCCTGCCGCCGGAACGTATGGCAGCGGCATCGAGCCTGTCGAACTTTACCCGTACGCTGGCGGGGTCGATCGGGACGTCGATCACCACCACCCTGTGGACGCAGCGCGAATCGCAGCATCACTCACAGCTGGCGGAGTTTGTGAATCCTTACAGCCCGCAGTCGCAGGATATGTACCGGCAACTGGAACAGATTGGCATGAGCAAGCAGCAGGCGTCGGCTTATATCGCCAACGAGATCACCGCACAGGGGCTGATTATCTCGGCTAACGAGATATTCTGGCTGTCGGCTGGGGTGTTCCTGATCCTGCTGGCGCTGGTCTGGGTGGCGAAACCGCCATTCAGCTCCGGCGGTGGGGGCGGCGGCGCTCACTAAACAGCAGAAAACAAAACGGGCGCCCTGAGGCGCCCGTTTTTTATGACATATTATGTATACCCTATGAATTTCAAGTTGTAGCTAGGCGACCAACTCACTCATCCCCAGACGCTTACTCTAGTAAGTAACTGGGGTGAGTTAGTGCAGGTAACAACGCTGCAGCTTGAAAGGCGACGGGTATATCAAGCTTGGTTTTGACGCCACCAGTCAGCCAGCAAAATGCCGGTCGCGACCGATACGTTCAGACTTTCCACCTTGCCGGTACCGCCGATAGACACATTCATGTCACCCTGCTGCCAGGCACTGTCGCTCAGACCGTCACGTTCCTGACCCAGTACCAGTACCATTTTGGCCGGCAGTTTAGCCTGCGCCAGTGGGGTCCCTTTGTGGCTCGAGGTGGTGACGATGGCGTAACCCGCCTTGCGGAAGGTATCCAGCACCGACAGGAAATCATCGGCGTTAATTGCCTTGATGTGTTCCGCGCCGCCTTCAGCCGTACGCACTGCTGCACCAGACTCCAGCACCGCCGGATCCTGCAACAATACGCCGTTAACGCCAAAGTGAGCACAAGAACGGACGATAGCACCCAGGTTGTGCGGGTTACCCACTTCTTCCAACGCCAGCACGCAGTCTTTCGCCGGAGCTTCTTTCAGATAGGTTTGCGCATCCAGACCCTGGCGCTTCTTAATCAGGAAGCAGACGCCGCCGTGGTGTTCGGTGCCGGACGCTTTGGCCAGCTCTTCTTCATCCACCACGTGGTAGGCCTTGCGGTTCGCCGCCATCCAGCGCAGTGCTTCACGAAAACGTGGCGTGACCGACTGTACGAACCAGGCGCGGACGATAGCGTCCGGACGGCTGGCAAACAGGGCCTGACAGGCGTTTTCACCGTAAACGCGGGTTTCTTCCGCACGCTGACGACGCAACTGTTCTGGATCGATAAAGCTTTTACCGCTGATGCCACCGTGATCAAACGCCGGCTCTTCTTCCGGGCCACGTGACACAGTTTTCCACGGCGAATCATAACCGCCACGGTCTTCAGTGTGCGCTGGACGGCGAGGACGATCGCTTTCACTGCGGCGGGAATCAGAGCCAGAGCCACGGCGATCATTATTACCGCGCGGCTTGTCCTGACCGGTACGGCCCGAAGTGCGCGCACCGTCTGCCGGACGGCCTTTGCCGGCCGGACGCTTATTCTTGTTACGGTCGTCGCTGCTGCTGTCGTCGTCACTGCGGACGTACATCACTTTAACTTTACCGTTCTTGCCACTAAATGAATCGTTCATTTTCTTCTCCACCAACGCGCAGGGCGCGAAGATTACCTGATGTTAGGGTGCTAAGCCACCTACTTGCGCTAAAAGCTAACAACTATCGTATTCATCGAACAAACCTCTTTGTTCATTGCCCCACTTTTAACGATAATAAGCAGCATTAAAGAAACATATCCGCAACCCGAGTGCGGTGTGTCGTGCTTTCTCAGTATCCGAGGTCATCATGAATACAGTTTGTCCAGCTTGTAATGCCACCAACCGCGTCCCTGAAGAACGAGTGGCTGACGGTGCGAAATGCGGCCGCTGTGGCCATGCGCTCTTTGACGGCGAGGTGATCAACGCCACCGCCGCCACACTGGACGCGTTGTTGCAGGATGGCCTGCCGGTGGTGGTCGATTTTTGGGCACCCTGGTGCGGCCCTTGCGTCAGTTTTGCCCCGACCTTCGAAGACGTCGCCGAAGAGCGCGCCGGCAAAGTCCGCTTCGTGAAGGTCAATACCGAGGCCGAACCCGAACTGAGCGCCCGCTTCCGCATTCGCAGCATTCCGACCATTATGCTGTTCCGCGATGGGAAAATGGTCGACATGCTCAACGGTGCCATGCCAAAAACGCCGTTCGATAACTGGCTCAATGAACTAGTTTAACGCAGAAAGTATAGGCGGTGTTGCCCATTGTGGATGACACCGCTAGGATCCAATCCAGCCCGACTGTTCCCGTCGGGCTTTTTTCTGCGTTACAATGGCGGTTTTCCCCGAGATCTTTATGACCGACAACGCCGTACTTCGCCTGCGCCAAATTCGCTTGGAACGCTCTACCCGCCCCTTTCTGGCGCGTGGCAACCGCGTACCGCGTTGTCAGGGCTGCCTGCTGCCCCATAAGAACTGCCTGTGTGACACTATTCAGCCGCAGCCGGCCGCCAGCCGTTTTTGCCTGATCATGTTTGGTGCAGAGCCGCTGAAGCCGAGCAATACCGGCCGACTGATCGCCGATATTCTGCCGGAGACTCAGGCATTTCTTTGGTCGCGCACTGAAGTAGACCCAGCCCTGCTGGCGGCCATTAACGATCCCGAACGCCAGCCTTACGTGGTGTTTCCCGCGTCCTATGCCGCCCCCGAGCGGCCAGTATTCAGCGAACTGCCCGCCGGTGGCAAACCGCCGCTGTTTATTATGCTCGACGGCACCTGGACCGAGGCGAGCAAAATGTTCCGTAAAAGCCCGTACCTCAATCAGTTCCCGGTGTTCTCACTCAACGTGACCGCCGCTTCCAACTACCAACTGCGCGAAGCCAGCCGCACCGAGCAGCACTGCACGGCTGAAGTGGCGACAGCGCTGTTGCAGCAGGCCGGTGATGTGGCCGCCGCCGACGGGCTGGCCCAGCATTTTCACTATTTCCGTCAACAGTATCTGGCAGGGAAACCTACCCGGCCGGAGGCACCGGTCACAGCAAAGCCGTCGCAAAACGCCTAAAATCAGGCGTAACGTTGCCTAAAGGAGTCGTGCATGAGCCAGCGAGGGTTAGAAGCGCTTTTACGTCCTAAATCGATTGCCGTTCTCGGCGCTTCACAACAGCCCGGCCGCGCCGGTAACCTGATGATGAGCAACCTGCTGGCCGGTGGCTTCAACGGGCCGGTGATGCCGGTGACGCCACGCTACAAGGCCGTGTGCGGTGTCATGGCCTACCCGGACGTCGCCAGCCTGCCAATCAGCCCCGATTTGGCGATACTTTGCACCCATGCACAGCGCAACCTGGCACTGATTGAAGATCTGGGGCAACGCGGCTGCAAAACCGCCATTGTGCTCTCCTCCCCGCCGGAACAGTTCGCCGAGCTGAAAGCCTGCGCGCAGCGTTATTCGATGCGCCTACTGGGGCCAAACAGTCTGGGTCTGCTGGCGCCGTGGCAAGGTATCAACGCCAGTTTTTCACCGGTGCCTATCCTCAAGGGCAAGCTGGCGTTTATTTCCCAGTCTGCCGCCGTGGCCAACACCATTCTCGACTGGGCGCAACAGCGTGAAGTCGGCTTTTCCTATTTTATCGCGCTGGGCGACAGCCTGGATATTGACGTCGACGACCTGCTGGATTTTCTGGCGCGCGACAGTAAAACCAGCGCCATCCTGCTGTACCTGGAAAATATCAGCGACGCACGACGCTTTTTATCCGCCTCGCGCAGCGCTTCACGCAACAAGCCGATTCTGGTGGTTAAAAGCGGCCGCAGCCAGCAGGCCCAGCTGTTGCTCAACAGCCAACAGGGGTTGGATGCCGCCTACGATGCCGCCATCCAGCGCGCCGGTTTGTTGCGCGTACAGGATACCCATGAGCTGTTCTCGGCAGTAGAAACCCTAAGCCATATGCACCCGCTGCGCGGAGAGCGGTTGATGATCGTCAGCAACGGTGCCGCTCCTGCCGCAATGGCCCTGGACGAACTGCTGGGCCGCAACGGCAAGCTGGCGCAGTTAGGGGATGAGATCCTGGCTCGGCTTGGCGAAAGCTTGCCCGAGTTTATCCACGCGGGGAATCCAATCGATCTGCGTGATGATGCGACGCCACAACGTTATCTGGCGGCGGTCAAAACGCTGCTCGACAGTCATGACTACGACGCCCTGCTGCTGATCCACGCGCCAAGCGCAGCGGCCCCGGGCACCCTCACCGCCGAACGGATTATCGAGGCGGTGCGCCAACACCCGCGTGGTAAACGTATTACGCTGCTCACCAACTGGTGCGGCGAATACTCTTCGCAGGAAGCCCGGCGACTGTTTACCGAGGCCGGCATTCCAACCTACCGTACCCCGGAAGGCGCGGTGACCGCGTTTATGCATATGGTGGAATATCGCCGTAATCAGAAACAGCTAAAAGAGACACCGGCGCTGCCGGTCGGCCTGACCGCCAACACCGCCGATGCCCATAGGCTGATTCAGCAGGCGCTGGCCGAAGGCGCTACGCAGCTCGATACTCACGAGGTGCAATCCATTCTGCAGGCCTATGACCTGACGACGCTGCCGACCTGGATTGCCGAAGACAGCGCCGAAGCGGTGCATATAGCCGAACAAATTGGCTACCCGGTCGCCTTGAAACTGCGTTCGCCGGATATTCCCCATAAGTCTGAAGTCCAGGGCGTTATGCTCTATTTACGCACCGCCACCGAGGTGCAGCGTGCCGCAGAGGCTATTCTGGATCGGGTAAAACGCACCTATCCGCAGGCGCGTATTCATGGCCTGCTGGTACAGAGCATGGCCAACCGCGCCGGCGCTCAGGAATTGCGTATAGCGGTGGAACAGGATGCCATTTTTGGCCCACTGATCATGCTGGGTGAAGGCGGCATCGAATGGCGGCAGGAAAATCAGGTCGCAGTGGCGTTACCGCCGCTGAATATGGCGCTGGCGCGCTATCTGGTATTGCAGGCAGTGAAAGGTGGCAAGATCCGCGGGCGCAGTGCCCTGAGGCCTCTGGATATTCCCGGACTGAGCCGCCTGCTGGTTCAGGTATCCAACCTGATCCTCGACTGCCCGGAAATCACCCGGCTGGATATCCACCCGGTACTGGCTTCCGGCAGCGAATTCACCCTGTTGGACGTTTCCATGCAGCTTGCTCCGTTTGAGGGTGACCCGCAGGCACGGCTGGCCATCCGCCCCTATCCCCATGAGCTGGAAGAGACCATTGGCTTGAAAGACGGTTCACAATGCCTGTTCCGGCCTATCCTGCCGGAGGATGAGCCTGCACTGAAACACTTTATCGATCGCGTAACCAAGGAAGATCTCTACTATCGCTACTTCAGTGAGATCAACGAGTTTACCCATGACGATTTGGCTAACATGACGCAGATCGACTACGATCGGGAGATGGCTTTTGTCGCCGTGCGCGATGAGCAGATTATCGGCGTAACGCGCGCCCTGTCCGATCCGGACAATACCGACGCGGAATTCGCCGTGCTGGTGCGCTCCGACCTGAAAGGGCTGGGACTGGGCCGTCAACTGTTGGAAAAAATGATTGCCTATGCCCGTGCCCACGGGCTGACCCGTCTGACCGGGATCACCATGCCAAACAACCGCGGCATGATAGGACTGGCACAACGGCTGGGCTTCGGTATCGATGTGCAACTGGAGGACGGTATCGTCAATTTGACCCTGCCGCTGCAGACGGAGGAAGCGCAGTGACCTGTGTCGCAATGCGCTACGAATCCACCACTTAACGCCAAAACATACGCACAATCGAGGCAACTAGTGGTATTATCGCCCGATTATTCGATTTATTGTTTTTCCGTATTTGGCGTTCTGGCCATCTAATCATGAGAGAAGAAGCGCACTGTGATGTTGTCAAAATTTAAACGTAGCAAACATCAACAACACCTTGCACAACTGCCCAAACTCCCCCAGACGGTAGCTGATGTACGCACTTTGTACACGCCGTCTGATTACCGCGCCACCCTGCTGGAATTAATCGCTAACGCCACCCAACGCATTTATCTGGTCGCTCTGTATCTGGAGCACGACGACGCCGGGCGCGATATTCTCAACGCACTTTATCAGGCGAAGCAGCGGTGTCCCGAGCTGGAGATTTGCATTCTGGTCGACTGGCATCGCGCCCAGCGTGGGCGCATCGGTGCCGCGGCCGCCAATACCAATGCTGACTGGTACTGCGCCATGGCAGACCAGCATCCGGGGTTGCCCGTGCCAATATACGGCGTGCCGGTCAATACCCGTGAAGCCTTGGGCGTGTTGCATCTGAAAGGTTTTGTTGTCGACGATACCGTGATTTACAGCGGTGCCAGTATCAACGACGTTTACCTGCATCAGCATGAGAAATACCGCTACGATCGCTACCAGTTGATCACCAACAACCCGTTGGCCAATACCCTGATCGATTACATCAAACAACACCTGCTGACTGCCGGTGCCGTACAGCGTTTGGATCGTGACGATCGTCCCAAAAGCCCAGAGATCAAAAACGAAACTCGCCTGTTCCGCTTTGGCCTGCGCCGCGCCGGCTATCAGTTTAGTAACAAGGCGAGCAACGATGAGCTGGCGGTAACACCGCTGGTTGGGCTGGGTAAACAAAGCGTGCTGAATAAAACCATTCACCACCTGATGTCCAGCGCAGATCAGAAACTGACGTTGTGTACCCCCTACTTCAACCTACCTGCCTTGCTGGTGCGTAATATCATCTATCTGCTGCGCCAGGGCAAACAGGTGGAAATCATTGTCGGTGACAAAACCGCTAATGACTTCTATATTCCGGAAGATCAGCCGTTCAAAATTATCGGTGCGCTGCCTTATCTGTACGAAATCAACCTGCGACGCTTTCTCAGCCGCCTGCAGCGTTATGTCGATACCGGTCAGCTGATTGTTCGGCTGTGGAAAGACGGTGATAACAGCTACCACCTGAAAGGCATGTGGGTAGATGACGAATGGCAGTTGATTACCGGCAATAACCTTAACCCACGCGCCTGGCGGTTGGATCTGGAGAATGCCATTCTGATCCACGATCCCAAGCAGGAACTGCGTGAGCAGCGGCACAAAGAGCTAGAGTGCATCCGTACCCATACCACCGTGGTGGGAAACTACCTGGACTTGCAAAGCATCCAGGAATATCCGATCAAAGTGCGTAAGTTGATCCGTCGTCTGCGCCGTATCCGCATCGACCGATTGATTAGCCGTATACTGTAACCGCGCTATAATTCAGCTATCGCAGACCCCGGCCCATGCCGGGGTTTTTTATGTGTCATGACAACAGGATGTTTTCATTATGCGCCTACTTCGCTGCCTGGCTGTGTTGCCCTTTTTACTGTTCACCAGTGGTTGTACTCATCTGGCCAATGACCGCTGGACCGGGAAAGACAAGGCTCAGCATTTTGTCTCTTCCGCCGTCTTTGCCGCCGCCGGTGCCGCTTATGGTGACCATCAAAACTGGAGTGAGGCCCGCAGCCGTAGCTTTGGCCTGATGTTCTCAATCGGGCTCGGTGCCGCCAAAGAACTGTATGACAGTCGCGAAGGTGGCACCGGCTGGAGCTGGAAGGATTTTGCCTGGGACGTAGCGGGCGCGGCTACCGGTTATAGCCTGTACCACGCTACCCGCTGATTCACAGTTGGATCTCTTTCCCCTTGCGATGCAAACGGAGCGAAACGATCAGCGCCAGTAGACACATGCCGGAAACATACCAGAAGAAGGCGTTTTCGATGCCGTACGACTTCAGCGACAGCGCAACATATTCTGCAGACCCGCCAAACATCGCGTTAGCCACCGCATAAGACAGACCAACCCCTAACGCCCGCACTTCTGGCGGGAACATCTCGGCTTTCAGCAACCCACTGATCGAGGTATAGAAACTGACGATGAATAAGGCCAGCACGATCAGGCCAAACGCCGCATAGGGGTTGGTGACGTTTTTCAGCGTCAGCAGGATTGGTACCGTCAGTAAGGTGGCGAACGAAGCAAAGATCAGCATTGAACTACGACGACCAATCTTATCCGATAATGCCCCAACCAACGGCTGCAACAACATGTAGATAAACAGGGCAGCGGTCATAATACCGCTGGCCAGCTTGGCATCCATCCCAGAGGTATTGACCAGATACTTTTGCATATAGGTGGTAAACGTATAGAAACTCAGCGAACCAGCAGCGGTAAAGCCCAGTACCATCAGGAAGGCCTTGCGATTCTTCCACAGCCCTTTCAGCGAACCGGCATCCTTATGATTACGGGTTTTAGCATCGGAAGTTTCATTTAGTGAGCGGCGCAGATATAACGCCACTACGGCCAATACCGCCCCTATTGCAAAGGGAACGCGCCAGCCCCAGGCTTTGAGTTCTTCGGTAGAAAGGATTTGCTGTAACGCCACCAGAACCAGCAGCGCCAACAGCTGGCCGCCAATAAGCGTGACATATTGGAAAGATGCATAGAAGCCGCGCCGCCCCTTTATGGCCACCTCACTCATATAAGTAGCGCTGGTGCCATATTCGCCACCAACCGACAGCCCCTGGAACAGGCGGGCAACCAGCAGCAGCACCGGCGCCCAACTGCCAATCGACTCATAGGTCGGTAAGCAGGCGATCACCAGGGATCCGGCGCACATCATACAGACGGAAATCAACATCGAGTTTTTACGGCCATGCTTATCGGCAATATAACCGAATAACCAGCCGCCGATCGGGCGCATAAAGAAACCAGCGGCAAACACACCGGCGGTTTGCAGCAGTTGAGTAGTGCTGTTGCCGGCAGGGAAAAACGAAGCGGCAAAGTAGATAGAGCAAAAGGAATAGACGTAAAAATCAAACCACTCCACCAGATTCCCTGATGAAGCCCCAACAATCGCGAAAATACGTTTCTTTTTGTCCTGAACTGCCAGATCGGCGGTATCCCCACCCTCAATGGCCGAGGTTGTTTCTGTCATTTTATATTCTCCGAGCCAGATAAACCGTGAAGTCGGCGTCCCGCCGTTTAAATGTAATTTAATTGTTAGTATTTAGTTAACGATTAAAACAAATAGCGGGCGAAGAATATAGCGTGATTTATGTGATGCGCATTGAAGACTGGGGTGAAAATTGAGTGGGATCGCGGCAATGCTTTATAGCGCACAAAACAACAAGCCCTACGCTTTCACGTAGGGCTTGTTGCTTTATTTGATGCCTGGCAGTGTCCTACTCTCGCATGGGGAGACCCCACACTACCATCGGCGCTACGGCGTTTCACTTCTGAGTTCGGCATGGGATCAGGTGGGACCACCGCGCTATGGCCGCCAGGCAAATTCTGTTTCATTCCAACCGC
>NZ_CAMISV010000018.1:0-79160 GCF_946227095.1 Serratia proteamaculans | reverse complement strand
GCTTTCTGCTCTGGCGTGTAGTAAATGCGCGTTCTTCGTTTCATGGCAACGTCCCCCTTGATTAAGGATAGCGTTGCAGCGACCCGTTGAACTCACAGTGAGGAGCGGACGTTGGCCTCATGATGGAAGACCGCTAATAGAGGTATTGCACAACTATGCAGTTTTAAAAATATACAGATGGTATTTACTGACGGCTGAACCTAATTCAGGAGACGGTTCATTCTCGCCAATCATCAAAAGTGGTATTCGATTTAGCTAAGTTACAGTCATCACACAGTACCTGCAAATTTGATTTATCTAATGCAAAATGCGGAAACTTTGAACGCGGAAGAATATGATCAACATGTAATACAATCCCATGCACTCTTGGTGAGCGACCACAACAAGCGCAGCATGCAGATTGCTCACGTAAAACTTGATATCTTAATGAGCGCCATTCTGATGAGCGATAGAAGAGATCTTTTTCCTGACACATTCGTTGTTTAGTATTTTTTCTGACTGTCTGATGAGGTGAAAAAGTAGTAGCTTTAGCTCGATCCTTTTGAGTATTACGTGGAGAGTTTAAAGTCCTTTTTCTAGCCGAGCTTGCATACTCATATAAAGCAACTATTTCTTTAGCTTTTTGCATTACATCAGTAGAAGTATTCGTTGTGTTTAAAACTGGCTCTTTTCGATATTTTAATTTACGTGCAGCTTTATATTCTTGTAATTTGATAATTGCAGCACAGAAGATAAAGCCTGCAAGGGTCGCTAATCCAATTGCCGTCCAGACAGGCATCTCAAGCCAAAACTTTGCTGCTAGTGCCAAACCGGCCCAAACGGGATAGCTGGTGAAGGTAAGTGCTAAGACACTGCTTAATCTCACTAAGATGCTCCAGAATAAAAATATGACGCTACATCAAACAGGTAACTACCGATAATCTCAACCATTTTAACACATCACGATACTTGTAATGGCCGCATCTGGCACAAGGCTGACGGTCAGATTGACTCCAGAGTATCGAAATCTCACCCAATCCCAACAACTCCGAACTCCCCCTAAATCAACAACTTCACCCGATCATAAATCAGTCGATCTTCGAGCCGCGCGGATCGGGCATGCTGGCGCAGAGTGCGAACCAGGTTATCAATCAACGCATGGGCGGCAGTGCTGAGAATACTGTTGCGCCGGGTGACGATGTTCAGCCGCGCCACGTCGCAACCTTCTTGCAGCGCCAGCGGTTGCAGGCGCCCGGCAAACTGCGGTAACCCGAGCAACGGTGCCGGGCACCAGGTGCACATGTCTGCCGACTCCACCATCGCCTGCAGCATGCCGAGGGAATGCGCATGAATAATGCGGCTCGGATCGAGTTGAGCGCCGTGTCGGCTGAACAGTTGATGGATTAAATCGTCATAATTATCTGGGGTGTAATTCAGCACCCAGTCCTGCTCAAGCAACTGGTGGATCGAGGTGCTTTGGCCCAACTGATGCCCGTGCCGCACCATCACCGCCGTTTCATAATCCAGCAGCGGCTCGCAATGAAACTCTTGCGGTGCCATCGAGGCCGGAAGCGGCGTGATGGCAAAATCCATTGTGCCCTCTCGCAGTTGGGATTGGGCGTTGGCCATCAGGCTTTCAAACAGCTCCAGTTTCACGCTGGGCATCTTTTTGCGAAAGGCCACCACGGCCGTCGGTAACACCGTCAGCATCAACCAGGGCGTGATAGCCACCTTCACCTGTTCTTGCGCCAACCCGCGCAGGCCCGCCATTTCATTGCTGGCCTGTTCCAGTTGGTTCAGCACCAACCGGGCGTGCGCCAGCAGCGTTTTCCCGTAAGGCGTAAAGCCCAGTCCAGCCGGGGTGCGGATCAGCAATGGCAGTTCCTGCTGCTGTTCCAGCTCGCGCAGGGCGCGCGTGACCGCCGCCTGTGAAAGCCCCAGTTGTCGTGCGGCGGCGCGGATGCTGCCACCGTCGGCACTGGCGACCAAGGCCTGTAATTGATGTAGTTTCATCACGCCCCCTGACAATCAAAGGTTGTCAGCATAACCGAACGACGGCTCCCCGGGCAAAAGGTTGTTTGTTAGTCTCCGAAGTACCTTGTTCCCGGTTATTGAACGCATCGGGAACCTAATACTCCCGTTGGAAACCCTGATGATTCATTCGCTGGTTTTACCTGAAATAGCCGCTGTTCAGCACGAAATGGTCGCCATTCGTCGCCATATTCATGCTCATCCCGAATTGGGATTTAACGAATTCGCCACCAGCGATTTGGTGGCAAAACTGCTGTCCGAATGGGGTTATCAGGTCACGCGCCATATAGGACAAACCGGGGTTGTCGCCACGCTGCAACGCGGTGTGGGGAAATCGCTTGGCTTGCGCGCCGATATGGACGCGCTGCCGATTGAAGAAACCAGCGAATTGCCCTATGCCAGCACCCACAGCGGCGTGATGCACGCCTGCGGTCATGATGGCCACACCACCATGCTATTGGCGGCTGCGCGTTATCTGGCGCAGCGGTCTGACTTTACCGGTACCCTGCACCTAATTTTTCAACCGGCGGAAGAAGGTGGCGGCGGTGCCCGAGTGATGATGGAAGACGGGTTGTTCGAACGCTTTCCCTGCGATGCGGTGTTCGCCATGCACAACGTGCCCGGCTTCCCGGTCGGCCAACTGGGCTTTGCCAGCGGCCCCTTCATGTGTTCGGCCGATACCGTCAACATCACTCTGCATGGGCACGGCGGCCACGGCGCGGTGCCGCAGCACACCGTTGATCCAGTAGTAGTCTGCGCCGCCATCGTGATGAGCCTGCAGACCATCGTATCCAGAAATATCGATCCGCAGGAAACGGCAATTGTGACCGTGGGCGCGATCCAGGCCGGTCTTGCAAGCAATGTCATCCCCTCGATCGCCACCATGACGCTGAGCGTGCGCGCGCTGAATGCCGATGTCCGTCAACGGCTGGAAGACCGCATTACGGCACTGGTGGAAGCACAGGCCGTCAGTTTTGGTGCCCGGGCAGAGATTGATTACCAACAGGGTTATCCGGTGTTGGTGAACCACGCGGCGGAAACTGAGCTGGCGCGAACGGTGGCGCTGGAATGGGCCGGTGAAAGCCGGGTTATCGCCAACCTGCGCCCGATTACCGCCAGTGAAGACTTCGCTTTTATGCTGGAGAAATGTCCCGGCAGTTATATCTCGATTGGTAACGGGGAAAGCACGCCCGGGAATTCGCTGCATAACGCCGGTTACGATTTTAACGACGAGTGTCTGCCGATTGGCGCCACTTATTGGGTCAAGCTGGTTGAACGCTTCCTGGCTTAATGCATTATTTAATCCACTCCGCTGAGGAAATGACATGAAAAAAACGATGGGTTTGGTTTTATTGTTGCCGTTAGCGTTAAGTTTTTCGGCCCTTGGCGGTGAGTTTAGCGGCAAGGTGATTAAGTTGGGCATTGATCCCACCTTCCCGCCGCTGGAATACAAAACTGCGCAAGGAGCCCTGACCGGGTTCGGTGTGGATATCGCTCAGGCGCTGTGCGATGAAATGCAGGCCAAGTGCGTGTGGGTCGAAAGCAGTTGGGACGGGATGATCCCGGGGTTGCAGGCAAAAAAGTTTGACGCTATCGCCTCCTCAATGACCATTACGCCGCAGCGCGAAAAGCAGATCGCCTTCTCGAGCAAGGTGTCTAACGCCCCGGCGCGGTTGGTGGCACGCAAAGGCAGCGATCTGCAGCCCACGGCGGCGTCGCTAAAAGGCAAATCGATTGGCGTGCAGCAAGGCTCCAGCCAAGAAGCTTATGCGAACGCACTGTGGCGTCCGGCCGGTGTCAACGTCGTTGCCTATCAGAGCCAACAGGAAGTAAATGAGGATCTGGCCAACGGCCGGTTGGACGCTTCGTTGCTGGCCAGCGTCAGCGCCAGCGAATTCTTCAAAACGCCCGGCGGCAAGGACTTCGCCTTTACCGGTGCGGAACTGAATGACAGCAAATATTTTGGCATTGGCGATGGTATTGGCGTGCGTAAAGAGGACCGCGCATTACTTGATGCCTTCAACGCGGCGCTGAAAGCCATTATCGCCAACGGCACCTATAAGAAGGTGAACGATAAATACTTTGATTTTGATATGTACGGTAAAGGGGAATAACGGCGGGGCAAACTAAAAGGGCCAGGCGAGTGCCTGGCCCAATAAAAACGGTTACTTCACTTCGCCCATAGCCTTCAGCTTTTTGGACAGTTCGCGACGTTCTTTAGACAGATCGGCATTTTTGATGATGTAGTCATCAACGCGATCTTCATAGTCGCTGCGCATGTTGGCAATGATGCCTTGAACATCTTCAATGCTCATGCCCGGCTTGATGTACTCACTCAGGTTATCGAGCAACAGCACACGCTTCTGGTTGTCGCGGACTTTCTTCTCGTTGTCGACAATTTCGCGTTGCAGCTTATTTTTACGTCGGAACATACGCACAAACTCCAGAACGTCCTGGAAACTCGGCTTATTTGCATTATCCATCTTCATACCCTTGCTTTAGTAATACACAGATTCATTTGCTTACGGCCACAATGAGACCAAGATACAGGTTTGTGGCGCTCAGACACAACACTCATCGCCCTATCTTACTCACTTTAGCGCCGCGACAAAAACCCGAAGCGCCTGCTTCATGATCTGGCCCCCTATTCGCACTCGCCGGCGGTACATACCTTGAGCAGGTCACCCAGTTCTTCCAACTGCTGCGTCAGTTCCATGCTCAGCCAGACATAACCGTAGATCGGTGCTTCGCCGTGCAGGTTGACGCTGGCCTCTTGCATCAGGGTTTTCAGCTCGGCGGCAACTTCACTCAGCTCCCCTGCCGCCACCGCCTGCTGTGTCTGCGGGCCGTTATGCATCGTCTCCGCCAGCGCCTCCAGCGAGCGTAACGTCAGCAGTTGCGCACTGCGCAGAGTTTTGGCATTCAGCATAATAAAGTGGGTTTCGCGCGAGGCCCAGTAGGCATCGGCCAACAGCTCCAGCGTACACACCAAATTGCGGCTCAGCGTTTGCACCGCTTCAAACACAGCTTTGGGAATATGGGTTTCTTTGCTGCTGGGGACAATCAGGCCACGTAATTTAACCACCTGATTCAGCAAATCTTTCAGCTGTGGCTCCAGGCGCGGCCGTTCGATCATGTTCGGGGACAGATAAGCGCCATAGATTTTTCCCGCGCTTTGCAGGCAATCCGCCATCTGCATACGCCACAGGATGTAGGCGCGTTGTGGGTAAATACTGGTGAACAACAGCGCCAGCAGTGAGCCAAAAATCACGTCGCCGCTGCGCCACAGCGCGGTGTGCATATCACCGGCCCCCGCGCCACAGACCACCGCCAGCGTAATACCCACCAACAGCGCCATATAGGGCCGTTTGCCGAGCGTCAGATAGCCGCAGAAAAACATCACCACCCCGCACCACGCCAGCATTAAGGGGAGTGAATACAGCTCAAGATACAGCGCGATCAGGCCCGAGGCGGCACCAAACACCGTGCCGGCGATACGCTGCAACGCCCTTTGCAACACGTTGCCCCAGAACGAAATCGGCCCCATCACCACCACCAGGGTAATCAGCGGCCAGGTGCCTTCCGGCACTTCGAGCAGGCGGATCAGCAGGAAGGTCAGGATAAACGCCAGCCCAATGCGCACACCGTGCACAATGCGGTAATGGCGATATGTCAGATGTTCAAATGACGATATTTTTCTGTCGAGGCGCACAATGCATCCCGTTATCGATGGCGAGAAAGAACATTAGTTTAGCGGAGGAAGGCAGGCAGAGAAAAGGCGTCCCCTATCCGCAGTCAGGCATTAAGCGGCATATTTATCCACCAGCGCGCGCAAAATGGCGGCGGTTTCCACATCCATCACCCCGTCGTACTGCCGTTGACGGAAATGCAGCTGGAAAGCACGCACCAGTTGACGGTAGCCTTCGGCATCGGTCGCCGCCGAGGTGTCGTAACCGTACTTAGCGAACAACGCCAGCAAATCTGGCTGTGCCGGTACACCATGGCACTGATACTCATGCTGGTGACGCTGCTTCACCGCTTCGTCATACCAGGCGCCTACACCGGCCAGATACAGCTGATGCCAGGGGAACTGCGGGCCGGGATCGCTCTTGCGGCCCGGGGCGATATCGGAATGCGCCACCACGTTAACCGGCGTGATATCCGGATAGCGCTGCAGGATGTTCTGCGCCAGTTGGCTGACCGCCGCAATCTGCTGCGGATTAAACGGCGGGAAGGTGATGTCTTCGCCATCGCCGCTGGCCAGATTGACGATCTCGATGCCAATCGACGTATCGTTGAGATTATTGCGAGTGCCCCACTGACTGGAACCGGCATGCCAGGCCCGTTCCACTTCATCAACCAGATTAAAAATGCGCACGCCGCTGAAGCCAGCCGCCTGATAGCTTTGATCTTGCGGATCCGGTACCAGGTAATGGGCGCTGACCGACTTGCCGGTCAATGACTGCACGGAATCGGCAAAGTTTTGCGCCGTGTAATGCAGCACCAGAAAGCGCACCCGGTGGCCAAAGGTGGCTACCGAGCGGTAGCTGTTGTAATCCATACTGAACATAGTAGATTCCTTGTTAGTTAAACTAGTCATTGCAGGATCCTTCCCGCTCAAGCGGTCGCACCATGCAGCGACCCTACAATGCCTTCGTGGATCTTGTCCACCCGTTAATGTTTAGCTAATTGCTAAAGTTAAGGCGAGAAATATTTAGTGAAAGCAATATTTACCTTTTTGCTAAAGAGTGCGATCATCCGACAATGGAAACCAAAGAAATAAGACGCAATAATTTGCGCGAGCTGATGGCCAGCTACGCCCGACAGGGTGTTAACCAGAACGAGTTTGCGGTGCTGGTTGAGTCCTCTTCGCCTACGCTGAGCCAAATCAGCGGTGAAAAATCCTCCCGCAACCTGGGGGATAATCTCGCCAGACGGATCGAGGCTAAACTGAATCTGCCCAAGGGCTGGTTTGACGTTTTCCATGAAAAAGAGTTGGTGCGCCCGTTTGATAACGTGGCGGCAGAGTCGGACTTTCAACCAGCCCGCCTGAAGCCGGTGGTATGGGAAGACACCGAACAGGACAAGGAAGAGTTTGTGGAAATCCCGCTGCTGGATATCAATTTTTCTGCCGGCGACGGCTGTTATGAAATCGTCGATCGTGAAGAGTTTTCGCTGATCTTCCGTCGCTACTATCTGCACAAGATGGGGGTGGCGGTGAATGCTGCGCGCATCATCCGCATTTCCGGCTCCAGCATGGAACCGCGTCTGCAAGACGGCGATGTGGTGGGGATTAATACCGATGACATCCGCATTCGCGAAGGCAAAACCTACGCCATTCGGCACGGTAATCTGCTGCGGGTAAAAGTGTTGATCGAGCAGCCCGACGGCGGCGTCACTATTCGCTCCCTGAACCGGGAAGAATACCAGGACGAACACCTGAGCTATCCGCAGCGCAAAGACCAACTGGTGGTGCTGGGCCGCGTTTTCTGGTCGTCTTCGTCCTGGTAATCAGCCGGGCGCCATTGGTTGGCGCCTTGCTGTTATTTAAAATCGACCACCATCTGCTGCTGGATCGATAATCCCCGGGTGGACTGCACGCAACAGTCGATGTAATCGGTAAAGCGCGGCGGTTTCGGCATGCCCAGCTTAAGGATTTTGTCATTGCTGAAACGCACGTTAAGCATGGCGAAAGATCCATACAGGCGCATCGCTTTCAGCATCAGTCGTTCGTTACAAGGCCCGAAAATATCCTTCAGCTGTTTGCGCATTTTCAACAGCGCTTCGTAACTGACCTGCGCGTAATGATCGCCAAGCGGCGGTTTTTCCAGCGCGGCGGCAATGGCACGGTCAATATCCGCAAAGCTGACGCTGCTCTCTTCACCGGCGGAGATATGATAAACGTCATTCTCCAGCGTTTCGCTGTTCAGCAGCATCACCATCGCATCGGCGCAGTAGTCGACCGGGATCACGTCGATATTATCCTGCAGCGAACACATAAACTTACGCAGCAGCAGCGCCATGCTGAATACCCAGAAAATGCTGCTGGAAGGCTGGCAACCCAGGCGAGTATGCCCCACCACAATCGAAGGACGGGCAATCACTAACGGCAACTGCGGGCAGTGCTGACGCATCAGCTGTTCGATGGTTGATTTTGAACGGGTGTATTCCACCAGGTGCTCGGCCGTTTCTTCAAACTCGGCGCTTTCCGCTACCAGTGAACCCGGTTCCGGCGCACAGGACATGGCGGTGCCCACGTGCAGGAATCGTTTTAATCCAGAGACCTGCGCCATTCTTTTGGCAAAGGCCAACGTACCCTCAACATTAACCTTCCAAATAAGCGGGTTATTGCCAAATGACGCGACGGCCGCACAATTAATAACGTGCGTTACATTGTTAATTCGTGTGTCCGCTAAAAATTCAACAGGCTCACTTAAATCGCCCAACAATATATTTTCTATCGTGATTTTCGAGAATAAATCGCCATCAATATTAAACTTTTCCATATTCTGACGAATACGTTCCAATCCCTGCTGTGCATTTTCAGCTCGCACTAACAGAAGATAGTTAATTGACTGATTTTCTTTCAGTAATTTCTCGAGCACTGCACCACCGAGAAAACCGGTAGCGCCGGTCAACAGCAGAGTTTTCATAATCCGTATCCATATTGGTATTGAATGCTGCTGATTGTATGGGGGGATAATTAAACGAATATTAAATAAAACTCAGTGGCACTGATTTATCTTTTCTTAATATTATCTTAAGGAATATTTTGAAACATCGCAGCGGTATTTGGTAACACATTAATAAAAAACAAACCGGAATAAACAAGTCCGTTGACATAGCATTGATATCAACTCTGATTTAATTCCCTGGTGAATGTTATTACCTTTACTCATCAGGAGTATTTATGAGCTATAACCAAAAAGTCTGGTTGGGCATCTTGGTCCTGTGCAGCGTTTTCTGGCTGGCGGTGATCGGCAGTATTTTCTCGGCCCATGAGGCCTTCGAGCACGCTAATCTGCAGAGCCAGCAGGAATTTTCTGCCCGATATGTTCAGCATTATCATGGTACTGCCGCGCCAAGCCACGCTCTCCAGGCAAAATCGCCCACTTCTTGAGACTCCCCCCTGAATGGGGTAGGGACAAGCGCGGCCAAGGATCCTATGATGCCCTATGATTCACAGGGAGAATAATATGGGTCGAAAGCTGGATAGCTTACCGCAGGCAGAACGTGAAAAAGTTGAAGTCGATTTACTGGCCCTCAGCGTCATTTATAACGAACGCTATGGCATTACCGTCAATGACGCCACCAACGTCGAACAACAGGTACCCGATGATCTACGGCCCTACTTTCATCTGCGCCTGAACTACTACCGTAGTGCGTAATGCAGCGCATTTCGGTGATTAACACTAACGACTCGTACATCTCGCCGTTACAATAGAGGCATATTCCCTACGCCACGTGAGAGATGCGATTTTGAGCAGCAAGGCACCGGCCACATTCTACATCCACGACTACGAAACCTTCGGTATTAGCCCATCGCTGGACCGCCCGGCGCAGTTTGCCGGTGTGCGTACCGATGCGGATTTCAATATCATCGAAGAGCCGTTGGTCATCTACTGCACCCCGGCCGATGACTACCTTCCCGATCCTGAAGCGGTGATGATCACCGGTATCACGCCGCAACTGGCGCTGGCCAAAGGCGTCAACGAAGCCGAGTTTGCGCGTCAGATCCACCAGGCGTTCAGCGTGCCCGGCACCTGTATTCTGGGTTACAACAATATCCGCTTCGATGACGAAGTCAGCCGCAATATTTTCTACCGTAGCTTCTACGATCCCTACGCCTACAGCTGGCAGAACGGCAACTCACGCTGGGATTTGCTCGACGTGATGCGAGCCTGCTATGCACTGCGCCCGGACGGCATCGTTTGGCCGGAGAACGAAGACGGCTTCCCCAGCTTCCGTCTGGAGCACCTGACCCGCGCCAATGGCATCGAACATGAGCATGCCCATGACGCCATGTCGGACGTCTACGCCACCATCGCCATGGCCAAACTGGTTAAACAGGCGCAGCCACGGCTGTTTGATTTCCTGCTGCAGCACCGCAACAAGCATAAGCTGAACGCCCTGATCGACATTGCGGAAATGACACCCCTGGTGCACGTTTCAGGCATGTTCGGGGCCGCACGCGGCAACACCAGTTGGGTCTCGCCGCTGGCCTGGCACCCGGATAACAAGAACGCGGTGATCATGTGTGATTTGGCTGGCGATATGACGCCGCTGCTGACGCTGAGTGCCGACGAGCTGCGTGAACGGCTGTATACCCGCCGCGACGATCTGGCCCCCGGGCAATCGCCGGTCCCGATCAAACTGGTGCATATCAATAAATGTCCGGTGCTGGCACCGGCCAAAACCCTGCTGCCGGAAAACGCCGAGCGGCTGGGTATCGATCGTCAGGCCTGCCTGCAAAACCTGCAGTTGCTTCGCCAGCATCCGCAAGTGCGCGAAAAAGTCGTTGCGCTGTTCGCCGAAGCCGAGCCTTTCAAGGGATCGGATGATGTCGATGCGCGGCTGTACGACGGTTTCTTTAGCGATGCCGACAAGGCGGCGATGAAGATTATTCAGCAGACCAAACCGCAGAACCTGCCGGCGCTGGATCTGACCTTCAGCGATAGCCGCATGAAAGAGCTGTTGTTCCGTTTCCGTGCCCGCAACTACCCCAATACGCTGGATGACGCCGAACAACGCCGCTGGTTGCAGCATCGTCAGGAAGCCCTGAGCGCCGAGCGGGTGCAGAGCTATGTCCTGCAACTGGAGTCGCTGTATAACCTGCACGAAGGCGATCAGGAAAAGACCGCGCTGTTGAAAGCGCTGTTTGAGTACGGCAAAGAATTGGTCGGCTGACAAAAATAACAAAGGGCGCCGAAGCGCCCTTTTTAATATCTACTGCTTAAAGATTATGCTGCGTCTTCGCTAGCCTGTGGCACCGGCAGGCGGAAGCTGCGGGTCACAAAGGCCAGGTAAATCAGGCCAATTGCCGCCCACACCAGGCCCAGCGTCATTGAGCTGGCTTCCAGATTCAGCCACAGTGCACCTACGGTCAGCGCGCCCATAATTGGCAGGATCAGGTAGTTAAAGGTGTCTTTAACGGTACGGTTCAGCTTATCGCGAATATAGAACTGCGAAATCACCGACAGGTTCACGAAGGTGAACGCCACCAGCGCACCGAAGTTAATCAGCGCCGTTGCCGTCACCAGATCAAACGACACCGCAGACAACGCAATCACGCCGACCAATAGCACGTTCAGTGCCGGAGTACGCCATTTCGGGTGCACATAACCGAAGAAACGCTCCGGGAATACGCCGTCACGGCCCATCACATACATCAGGCGCGAAACACCGGCGTGCGACGCCATGCCCGAAGCCAGTACGGTCACGCAAGAGAACACCAGGATCACCGACTGGAAGAACTTGCCGGCCACGTACAGCATGATTTCCGGCTGAGACGCGTCAGGATCTTTAAAGCGTGAAATGTCCGGGAAGTACAACTGTACAAAGTAAGACACCACGATAAAGATAACACCGCCGATCAACGCCGTCAGGAAGATGGCTTTCGGGATCACGTTCTCTGCGTCTTTGGTTTCTTCAGACAGCGAGCTGATGCCATCAAAACCGAGGAACGAGAAGCACAGAATGGTCGCACCGGTAATCATCGGCACCACATGCGCACCTTCAGACCAGAACGGACGGCTGCTGATCAGCGTACCGGCACCTTCGCCGTGCGAAATACCATTCACCACCAGGAACAGGAACACGATCATGATCGCCACCTGCACCACCACGATAATGGAGTTCAGGTTCGCCACCAGCTTGATACCGCGCAGGTTGAACAGCGTCATCAGCGCGACCAATGCCGCCACGAAGATCCACGAAGGCACGCCCGGGAAGATGGCTTCCAGGTAAATCTTGGCCAACAGGATGTTGATCATCGGCATGAACAGGTAGTCCAGCAGTGATGACCAGCCCACCATAAAACCAACGTGCGGGCTGATGGCCTTCTGGGCATAGGTATAAGCAGAACCGGCAGACGGGAATTTCCGCACCAGTTTGCCATAGCTCAGTGCGGTAAACAGTACCGCCAGCAAAGCAAAGGCGTACGCAGTGGCGACGTGACCATCGGTCAGGCCGGATACGATGCCAAAGGTATCGAAGATGGTCATTGGCTGCAGATAAGCCAGCCCCATCATCACTACCGGAACTAAAGTCAGGGTTTTACGCAGCTGTGCGCGTTGAGCCGGAGCGGCGCTGATGATGTTATCGGACATGACGCAGCCCCCCCTTACCTTCAGCCTTGCGGAGCGTAGACACGCCAAGACTTAAGGTTGCGGGGAAACTTCGCAACTTGCGACTGAATTCAAAAAGAAGGGGATTGGAAGCTGGATAACGAGTCAAGGCGGCCTTGGCTGCTCCATAATCGCTGCGACCGCAGCGGAAACCGGCGGGCACCGGTGCTAAAGTGAAAAATTGCCCCATCTTTCTTATCCTCATGAGTCACGACCATAAAGTTTTATTTGATCGCGCACGAAACTATTTATCTATCCGGATCGGTGTCCGGCCTCGCTTGGTGTATGAAACGCACAGTTTGTAGAACACAAATGCAAAAAAAATAACCGACGCGTTAAAACGTCGGCTATCTGCATTAGGGATATTTTGCACCAGAAACCCTCCTGATGACAAGATCAGGAAGGCCTGTTAAACAAATTCTTTTCGCGATCGTTCGGAAAAGCGCCCTTACGGGTGAATTAATCCGCTATCTTCACTTTCGCCTATCAACTTTATGACGCTTAGTTTACGCCGCCTCAGGCATTTTTCAACATCCAGTCGATCTCGGTTTCCGTCACCAACCGCTCGAACTGCATCAGTTCATCCATTTTGCAGGCATGGTAAACATGCGCGAAACGTTCACCGAGATACTGCGTCAATTCATGCTGATGCTCGAATTCATATAGCGCATCGCTTTGGCGGATCGGGAACGGCAACCCTTCCTGCTCCAACCCGTTGCCGGTCACCGGCTCAGGTAACGGCAGTTCGTTGTCCAGTCCGTAAAGAATACCTGACAGTATCGCCGCCACCACCAAATAAGGATTGGCATCTGCGCCCGCCACGCGGTATTCCACCCGATGGTTTTCCTGCTCACCGCAGGGAATGCGCAGCGCAACGGTGCGGTTGTTGTGTCCCCAGGATGCCTGGGTAGGCACATACATACCCGGCTGAAAGCGGCGGAAGGCGTTAACATTGGGTGCCAGCAGCGCCATGGAGGCCGGCATCAAGGTGATCATCCCGGCCAGCGCGCGATGCAGCAGCGCCGAGTCTTCGCCGTCCGCTTGCGCGAACAGGTTGTTGCCGTTGCCGTCCAGCATGCTGATATGCACATGCATACCGCTACCGGCGTATTCTTCATAAGGTTTCGCCATAAAGGTGGCATGCAAGTGATGGTTTTCCGCCACCATTCGCACCAGACGTTTCAGCCCCAACGCATGGTCACAGGCCAGCAGCACGTTATCGGTATGCTTCAGGTTCACCTCGAACTGGCCGGGTGAGGCCTCCGCGACCGCGCCGTCCGCCGGTAAGCCCTGCATTTGCGCCAGACTGTCGATGTCGTTTAACACTTCGGCGAAATGATTCAGGTTATCCAGCGAGTAAACCTGGCTCTGCATATTGCGCTCCTGGGTACCGGGCGCACAGGGTGGCTGCAAATACCCTTCGGAGTCTCGCTGTCGATCAATGAGATAGAACTCCAACTCTACCGCTACCACCGGGAACATGCCGCGCTGGCGCAACGCCTGCCACACTCGATTCAGGACATTACGGGGTTCAACGTCAAAGGGAGTGCCATCTTCATCCAGCATGGTCAGCAACACCTGACCGATATTATCCGGGTCCGCCGCTGACGGCGTCAGCGAACCGAGTACCGGCATACAAACGCGGTCCGGCTCACCCAGTTCCTGGCCCAGGCCTGCCTCTTCCACCACATTGCCCAAAATATCCATAGCGAATACCGAGGCGGGGAAGTAACAGCCTTTTTCCAATTTTTTCAGTCCGGAGACGGGAATACGTTTACCGCGGAAGGAACCATTCAGGTCAGTGAGAAGGATATCGATATACTGCGTTGAGGGATGGCGTTCCAAATAGTGAGCAACCTCACGTTGGAACGCGCTACTTCGCCTCTCTTCATTATGCTGTGCAAAATTTTCAACTGCTGCGATATTGGTTTGCATACATCACCCGCCATTATGCTCTGAGAACGCGCTTGCGTTCGCCTGCCGATAGGTTCAAAACATGGTCTGATTTCTCTGTAGACTGCGCCAGAATGGGCGCTCAAAATAACATCCATAATATGAAACATAGCCTTAACACAAATGGTTTGCAAATGTTACAATCCTGTTTGATTATTCGCCACCGACTGCTAAATTGATAAAATATTGACCGAAAAGGCGTTAACTGCCTTTTTATGTACAGAATTTCGTCCGCCAGAATGGGGGTGGTCATGGGCAATATATTTTCCATATCGGTCACAACTACCGATATCATGCTGTGTCGAACTCACTCAGACAGGCACCTGACACCGATATTCATTTCTGCCTGTCGTCCCTACCAGAAGGAAGTACCGCTATGAGCGAAGTCAGCTTGGCGCCAGGCAAGCGCCTGTCACAGATCCGTCTGCAATTGGGTTTGTCGCAGCGCCGGGTCGCCGAACTGTCCGGGTTAACCCACAGCGCAATCAGCACTATCGAGCAGGACAAGGTCAGTCCGGCCATCAGTACGCTGCAAAAGTTGCTGAAGGTTTACGGGCTGTCGCTGTCGGCATTCTTTGCCGAACCTGAGGCCGCCAATGAACCCAAAGTGGTGATCGAGGCCGAAGATCTGATCGAGATCGGCAGCCAGGGCGTGTCGATGAAGCTGGTGCACAACGGCAACCCAACGCGCAATCTGGCAATGATGCTGGAAACCTATCAACCCGGCACCACCACCGGAGAGAAGATCAAGCACCAGGGCGAGGAGATTGGCACCCTGCTGGAAGGCGAGATCATGCTGACCATCAACGGCCAGACCCACTGCCTGAGCGCCGGCCAGAGCTATGCGATTAACACCGGCATTCCCCACAGTTTCAGCAATACCTCGGCGCGCGTCTGTCGCATCGTCAGCGCACATACCCCCACCACCTTCTGACCCCTCGGGGCGGAGGCGTTATGCAGGAACATGTCGCCAGTTATTATGCCGCTACCGCCAACCCGTTCGCGCCCTATCCAGCGCTGAACGGGCCTGTCCGCTGTGACGTATGCATTATTGGCGGCGGCTTTACCGGCCTGTCGTCTGCATTGCATTTGGTTGAGGCCGGTTACGATGTGGTGCTGCTGGAAGCTGCCCGCATCGGCTGGGGCGCCAGCGGTCGCAACGGGGGTCAGGTAGTCAACTCCTACAGTCGTGATATCGATGTGATCGAAGCGCGCTATGGCGCGGATACCGCAGCGATGCTGGGCAGCATGATGTTCGAAGGGGCGGAGATTATCCGCCGGCGCATCGATCAATATGCCATCGCCTGCGACTACCGTCCTGGCGGCATCTTCGCCGCTCTGAATCCAAAACAATGTCATGAGCTGCAGCAGCAACAGATCCGCTGGCAGCGCTATGGTAATCACCAATTGGAATGGCTGGATCAGCAGGCTATCCGCCGTGAGATTGCCAGCGAGCGTTACGTCGGCGGGCTGTTGGATCGCAACGGTGGCCACCTGCATCCACTCAATCTGGCGCTGGGTGAAGCCGAGGCGGTACGCCGTCACGGCGGGCGGCTGTTCGAACAATCTGCCGCCACGCGCATCGACTACGGCGAAACGGTCAGGGTGCACACTGCCCAGGGGGCGGTCAGCGCCAACTTTGTGATTATTGCCGGTAACGCCTACCTCGGCGAGCAACTCGAACCTCGCCTTAGCCGTTTAAGCATGCCATGCGGTTCACAAATCCTCGCCACCGAGCCATTGTCCAGGGACATGGCACTGTCGCTGCTGCCCAATAATTTCTGTGTCGAAGACTGCAATTACCTGCTGGATTACTTTCGCCTGACCGCCGACAACCGCCTGCTGTATGGCGGTGGCGTGGTGTATGGCGCCCGCGACCCTGCCGATATCGACGCGTTAATCCTGCCCAAGCTATTGAAGACTTTCCCACAACTGAAATGGGTACGGATTGATTACCGCTGGAGCGGCAACTTCCTGCTGACGCTGTCACGTATGCCGCAGTTTGGTCGGCTGGAGAATAACGTCTATTACATGCAGGGCGACAGCGGTCATGGCGTGACCAGCACGCATTTGGCGGGCAAGCTGATCGCCGAAGTGCTGCGCGGCGATGCCGAACGCTTTGATGCCTTCGCCAAATTGCCGCACCTGCCTTTTTTGGGTGGACGCCAGCTGCGCGTCCCCTTCACCGCCCTCGGTGCGGCCTACTATGCGTTGCGTGACCGGTTGGGGTTCTAGTGCCTGCCCGGCCAGATTTTTTTGATCTCAGTTATGCCATTTAGTTTGTTGCGGAAATCGCAATCTGTGTTACAAAAGACTTACTTTAGCCATCTAAACACCTAAACGTCTTTTAATCACACTATGCCAATCCCTACGCCCTCACGCCTCGAGATGCGCAATATCTCGATCGCCTTTGCCGGCTTCAACGCCCTGCAAAACGTTGACTTCACCCTGCAGGGCGGCTCTACCCATGCGCTGGTTGGCGCTAATGGCGCAGGAAAATCCACGCTGATGGCAATACTTTCCGGCGCGCACAACCATTACCGTGGTGAGATCTTTATCGACGGCCAAAAAGTGGATATTCATTCGCCGCTGCAGGCGCGTCAGCACGGGATCCACGTGGTGCAGCAGGAAGTGGATGTGGCGCTGATCCCCACGCTGTCGGTGGCGGAAAATATCATGCTCGACTGGCTGAACCAGCCGGGGCACCTGCTGAACTGGGCGCAACTGTATCGCCAGGCGGCACAGTTACTGGCCCAGTTGGATTTAACCATTAACCTGCGTCAACGATTGGCGGACTGCACATTGGCGGAAAAACAGCAGGTGCTGCTGGCCCGCGCGCTGTCACACCGTTGCCGCTTCCTGGTGCTCGATGAACCCACCGCCCCGCTTGATCGCGCCGAAAGTGAACGTCTGTTCCGCGTGGTACGCCGCCTTAAGTCCGAAGGCATCGGCGTGGTGTTTATTTCCCACCGCATTCATGAACTGAGTGAAATTTGCGACCGCCTGACGGTACTGCGCGATGGCCGCCACGTCAGCGAAGATGCCATGCAGGGGCTGAGCGGCGAACAGATTGTCGAAAAAATGCTCGGCCATCAGTTGGACGACATCTTCCCGCCGCCGCGCCCGCCGCACGGTGCCCGTCCGCTGCTGCAGGTGGAAGGGCTGAACGATCGCCACAAGCTGCGTGACGTCACGCTAAGGCTGCATCAGGGGGAAATCCTCGGTATTGCCGGGCTGGCCGGCGCGGGCAAAACCGAACTGTGCAAGGCGCTGTTTGGTGCCTCAGCGGCCCGGGTTGAACGGGGTGAACTGCTGGGCAAGCCCTGGGCCCCGCGTGCGCCGCACCTTAGCGTTGAACAAGGGCTGGCGCTGGTACCGGAAGAACGGCGCAAAGAAGGCATTTTTATTGATGAAGCCATCCCGATGAACCTGAGCGTCAGCGCCGACGAGAGCTTCTCACGCTGGAGCCTGTTCAGCCGCCGTCAGGAACTGCGCTGGGCGCGGGATATCATGCAGCGCCTGAATATCCGTGCCTCTGGCCCGCAACAGCGGCTGGCCAGGCTGTCAGGCGGCAACCAGCAAAAAGTCGCCATTGGCAAATGGTTACGCGGCGATGCCAAGGTACTGATTTTCGATGAGCCGACCAAGGGCGTGGATATCAAGGCCAAACAGGAGCTGTTCACCCTGATCGACGGCCTGGCGCGCGACGGCAAAGGCATTATCTATGCTTCCGGCGAGTTCTCCGAGCTGGTCGGTTTATGCGATCGCATCTGCGTGCTGTGGGATGGCCGAGTGGTGGCGGAGCTTGACGCCGCCGAGATTGATGAAGAAACCCTATTACTGTATTCCACCGGAGGAACCCCAGCGTGAGTAAAGAATTATCCCTGCAGAATGCGCAACCCTGGCGCCATCAGCTGTTTGAGTTTCTCTACAAATGGGGGATGTTACTCACCGTTGTCGCGCTGATCGCCCTGTTCGGGCTGGCGTCGGACAACTTCCTCGATCCCAATAACATCATCAATATTTTACGCTCAATTGCCATCGTCACGGTGATCGCCATCGGGGTCTCCATTTCGCTGTCGGTCGGCGGTTTCGACCTTTCCGTCGGTTCCACCGCCTCGCTGGCCAACGCCCTGGTGGTTTCGCTGTTTGTTTGGCACGGCTTCGGGACCACCGGCGCGATTGTACTGACGTTGCTGATTTGCACGCTGGTCGGGCTGTTTAACGCTTTCCTGATCGTGGTGCTGAAAATCCCCGATATGCTGGCGACGCTGGCCAGCCTGTTTGTGATCCAGGGCGTAGCGATGACCTACAGCTACGGCGGATCCATCACCCAAAATATGCTGCTGCCGAACGGCGATATGGCGGAAGGCCTGATCCCGGAGATCTTCTCATCACTGGGCCAGGTACCGGTGATCGTGCTGATTATGCTGGCAGTCACTGTGGTGGTGCAGTTGTTCCTGTCGCTGACCAAGCATGGCCGTCGTATGTATGCCATCGGCGGTAACCCGGAGGCGGCACGTCTTTCAGGTATCCGCACCGTACGTTACAGGGTTGCGGCTTATGTCATTTCTGCCCTACTGGCCTCGCTTGGCGGCATACTGCTGGCGTCACGTATTGGTTCTTCGCAGGTGAATGCCGGCAGCGGTTATCTGATGGATGCGGTCGCCGCCGCCTACATTGGTTTCTCGCTGGCCGGCTCCGGTAAACCTAACGCGCTTGGCACGCTAGTCGGCGCGGTGATCCTCGGCGTGTTGCAAAACGGCCTGGTGATGCTCTCCGTCCCCTACTACGCGATGGACATTATCAAAGGTCTGGTGCTGGCCCTGGCGCTAGCGATCACCTACATCCAGAAACGCTGATTTCCCCGGCGCACGTCCTGCTGCGCCGGCTTTTCCTGCCATTCATCACTGCCTGAGCCAGATCCCCTTTCTATTTATAAGCATACAAATGATACGAATTATCATTTGCGTTTACATTTTGTTTGAAATCCTTACAATGGCCTGACTAAATACTGACGGAACGACGAACTCCGCAACGACGGAGCCCGTTTCTACTTATTATTCAAACCGTTAAAACGACACTTTGTCGATTTACATCAGACCAGGAAAGGTTTGCCTCATGGAAAAGCCACGTTATAACCAGCTCACCGCACTGATTATTGCTTCACTCGGCAGCGCCGGCGCGTTCGCCGCACCACAAGATGACGCACAGGACACCATGGTGGTGACCGCATCCGGTTTCCAGCAAAAAATCCAGGACTCTGCCGCGTCTATCTCGGTGATCCCACGTCAGCAGATTGAAGACAAAGCCTATCGCGATATCACTGACGCGTTGAAAGACGTGCCGGGCGTGGTGGTCACCGGCGGGGCCAGCAGCAGCGATATCAGCATTCGCGGCATGTCCTCCAAATACACCCTGATCCTGGTGGATGGCAAGCGCGTGGACACACGTGGCACTCGCCCGAACAGCGATAACTCAGGTATCGAACAGGGCTGGCTGCCACCGCTGGAAGCGATTGAGCGCATTGAAGTGGTACGCGGCCCTATGTCCTCACTGTATGGTTCCGACGCCATGGGCGGCGTGATCAACGTGATCACCCGCAAGACCTCCAGAACCGAATGGAAAGGCTCGCTGCACGGCGATGCCACCTTCCAGGAACGTAGCGACTCCGGTGATATTTTCCAGACCAACGCCTACGCCTCCGGCCCGCTGATTGAAGGCCTGTTGGGCCTACGGGTCAACGGTCTGCTGTCACGCCGTGCCGAAGACAAAATCCTCAACGGTTTTAACGAACAGCGCATGCGCAGCGGCACCGCAGTGTTTAGCCTGACACCGGATGATAAAAACGAATTCGACTTTGAAGTGGGTCGCTCGCTGCAGGACCGTAACAGCACGCCGGGTCAATCCATGGCGACCGAAAACTGCCGCAATAATAAATGTACGCCAAACACCGCCAGCGACAGCCTTTACACCCGCACCAATTATGCCCTGACGCATAACGGTTATTACGACTTCGGGAATACCAACAGCTACATTCAGCGCGAAGAAACCAATAACCCGGGTCGCAAAATGAAGATGTATAACACCATCCTCAATACCCAAACCCAGTTTGACCTCGGTGCCCATATGCTGAACCTGGGCGGTCAATACCGTTATGAAAAACTGAGCGATCAAGGTAATCAGTTGGCGGCAGCTGATGGCTTGAATAAGTTGACCCGTTGGAGCTGGGCGCTGTTTGCCGAAGACGAATGGGCGATGACCAATGACTTCAGCCTGACCAGCGGTATCCGTATGGATCAGGACCAGAACTACGGCAACCACTGGACACCGCGCATGTACGGCGTCTGGCATCTGACCGAACAATTTACGCTGAAAGGCGGCGTTTCCGCCGGTTACCGTTCACCGGATCTGCGCCAATCCTCCGCCAGTTGGGGGCAAATTACTGGCGGTGGGCGCACCTCCATCATCATCGGTAACCCGGACCTGCAGCCAGAGAAAAGCCTGAGCGAAGAGATCGGCGTGATGTGGGATAACCAGCAAGGCCTGAATGCTGGCGTAACCCTGTTCAACACCGATTTCAAAGACAAGATCACCGAAGTCCGCCGCTGTGACAGCGGTGATGGTGACGCACAATGCATGATCGGCGACACCCCTTACTACTTTATCAGTGACCGTACCAACGTTGATAAAGCCAATATGCGCGGCGTAGAGGCCACCTTCGGCTGGGAAATCACCAAGGACTGGGAGTGGACCACCAACTACACCTATACCTCGTCCGAACAAAAAAGTGGGGATTTCCAAGGCAAGCCATTGAACCAGATGCCAAAGCATATGGTTAACAGCGTGCTGGATTGGCAGGCCACCAACGACGTCAGCCTGTGGTCACGTGTGAACTTCCGCAGCAAGACTTCAGATTATTTAAGCCGTACCTCAATGGCCAAGAGCACACCGTCTTACACCTTTGTTGACGCCGGTCTGAGCTATAAGGCCAATAAAAACCTGCAGGTCACCGGTGGGGTTTACAACATCCTCGACAAAACCGTGGATTACGATCACTACAACACCGTACTCGACGGCCGTCGTTACACCGTCGGCATGACCTACAACTTCTGATGCCACACCGGGCGCGCACTTCAAACTGCGCGCCCTTTTTGTTACACCCGCCCCCGAGGAAGCCTTAATGACATTACGTCGTTCCCCTATGGTTATCGCCCTGCTGGCCTGTATGGCGCTGGCAGGCTGCAACAGTCAGCCCCACACCGCGGCCCCGGCAACGGTCAACTTTCAACATCTTAACGGCACCACAGAAGTGAAAAAACACCCGCAACGCGTGGTCGTGCTGGACTACGCTTCGCTGGAAACCCTGCAACTGCTGGGCGTCGAGCCACTGGCGCTGCCGGGCAACCGCACCATGTTGCCGGATAGCCTGAAGCAATATCAGAATGCCAAATATCTCAACGCCGGCACCCTGTTTGAACCGGACATGGCCACGCTGCGCGCAGCCAAACCGGATCTTATCCTGATCGCCGGTCGTTCTTCCAAGGCTTACGACGAGCTGAGTGGTATCGCGCCGACGTTGAATATGGCGATTGATCCGCAAGATCAACTGGGCAGCCTGAAGCAACGGACGCTGCAGTTGGGTGAGTTGTTCGATAAACAGCAGCAGGCACAGGCCGCGGTCGACAAACTTGATGCTGAAATTGCAGCCGTCAAACCGCAAGTGGCAAAAGCCGGGCGTGGCCTGGTGGTATTGTTCTCAGGAGGGAAAATCAGTGCTTATGCGCCTAAAAGCCGCTTCAGCTTTACCTATGATGCCCTTGGATTCCCATCGGCGTTACAGAGCGAAAACCCCGATGTCCGCGGCAACAAGCTGTCGCCTGAGCAGGTAGCTAAACTGAACCCGGACTGGCTGTTTATCATCGATCGTGATGCGGCAACCGGTCGGCCGAACGCGGTTGCGCCGCAGAAAATACTGACGACTACCGCACTGAAAAACACCGTGGCGGTCAAGAAAGGTCAGGTGGTTTATTTGCCGGCGGCTGAGGTCTATTTGTCTGGCGGCATTATCACCAGCCAGCATATCGTCGAACGCGTCGCCGACGCGCTGAACAAGAAGTAATAGCAAAAGGCCCGGCAATCACCGGGCCTTCCTGGTATCAAATCGCCGGCTGGTTCACCAACCCGTCGATCAACACCTGCGGTGTCCCTTGCGAACAGCGCTCAATACGCCCACGAACACCATACACCCGCGCCAGACTCTGCGGCGTAATCACCTCTTCCGGCACACCGTCGGCAATCAATTCGCCATTCTGCAGCATCAATACGTGGTCACCATGACGCAGGGCGATATTGATGTCATGCACCACCACCACCGTGATGATATTGCGTTTACGCGTCTCTTTACGCACCAGATCCATCACGTGGAACTGGTAGTTGAGATCGAGCGCACTCAGCGGTTCATCCAGCAGCAACAGCGAAGGCTGGCGGATCAGCGACTGTGCCAGGCCGACCAACTGCTTCTGCCCACCGGAGAGCTGATCAAGATAGCTCAGCGCCAAATGGGCGATGCCAAGCTGCTCCAGCAGCGCCATCACCTCGGCCTCGCTGCCGGCGTTGCTGCGGCCGCCTGAAGCGCGTTGCGCCACAATAATCGACTCCAGCACGTGTAAATGCACCCCGGCAGGCAACGATTGCGGCAGATACACCACCTTTTCAGCCCGGCGGGCAAAAGGCATCTGCATTAAATCGGTATCATCCAGCCACAGTTGCCCCTGCGCCGGGTTTAACCCCGCCAATGAGCGCAGCAGAGTCGACTTACCACTGCCGTTCGGCCCCAACAACACGGTAATTTGACCGCGAGATAACATCGGGACCGCCAGATCGCTGATCACCTGACGCTTCGGATAACCGGCAGAAAAATGCTCAATGCGTAATCCCTGACTCATACATTCCCCCGATGACGCAGAATAATACTCAGGAAGAAGGGTACGCCCACCAGCGAGGTGACGATACCGACCGGAATGATGATCCCCGGGATCAGGTTTTTCGACACTACGGAAGCCATCGACAGTACCAGCGCACCAATCAGCGCACTGGCCGGCAGATAGAAACGGTGATCTTCACCGAAAATCATCCGGGCGATATGCGGCGCCACCAGACCGATAAAACCGATAGGCCCGACAAACGCCACCGCTAATGCGGAAAGAATACTGATACGCAATAAAGTGGTCAGACGCAGACGACGCACGTCGATACCAAAGCTCACCGCCCGATCTTCGCCCAGACGCAGCGCGGTCAGCTTCCACGAGCTCATCATCGACAACGGCAGCAGCACGGCGAATACCCCGAGCAGGATACCCAATTTGTCCCATGAGGCGCGCGCCAGACTGCCCATGGTCCAGAACACCAGCCCCTGCAGCGTATCTTCGCTGGCAATGAACTGCATCATGGAAACCAGAGCGTTAAAGGTGAACACCAGCGCAATACCGAACAGCACCACCCCGGAGGTGGCAACCCGCGTCCAGCGCGTAATACCGTCCAGCATCAGCGCGGCGAACAGGGCGAAAACAAACGCATTGGCGGAAATAAACCACTGGTCGGGAATGCCCGGTACGCCAATCCCCAACACGATGGCCAGCGCCGCGCCGAAAGCCGCTGCAGAAGACACACCCAAGGTAAAGGGACTGGCAAGCGGGTTATTCAGGATGGTCTGCATTTCAGCACCGGCCAGGCCAAGCGCAAAGCCCACCACCACCGCCATCAAGGCATAAGGCAGGCGGATATCCCAGACGATCACCCGCGTTCCGGCATCGGCCGTCGCAGGATCAATCAGCGTTTGCCACAGCGAGGACAACGAAAGACCTGAGGGGCCCAGGGTAAAATCCAGCAGCAGCGAACCCAAAATCGCCAATGCCAACACCCCCATCATCAATAAACGGTGGCGGAGAATATGGTGATAACGCCCCATAACGTTGACGTCGGGTTGCCCCTTGGCGTCAGACAGAGGATCGGTGGATACGCTCATTATTTCGGATACCTGTTACGACGATGACCATAGCGGTGTGCCAGACGACCGCTTGAACCTGATAAGCAGCCGGTAACAATAAAGCAAACGATAATACTTATCAATCATATCAATTGCTATTACCCGCTATGTGAATATGTAACGCTTTATTTTATAAGGTGATTAGCCAAACAGGTCTGACAAGCTGTGGTTAGCGGACAGGGTTAATAATTCCGAAAGTTTCACCTCCCTCGGTCCGGCTGTGACAAATTGCAACGAAACCACATAGAATCCAAAACCAGACCGGTAAATGACGTGCTCGCCGCGCCATACCGGATATTTTGGCCTGTTGGCAAGGCCCCGATGAAAGAGGCTGCATTGAGAAGTCGAACCCAAACCTTAACGCCTAAAAAACCCGCCCTGCTGCATTGGCTGGTGCAAAGCCCGCAGCAGGCTGATGACGCCCAATTCCAACGCCAGATGCGGCTTACCCTGGTGCCTTCACCCGCTACCCCCTGGCTGAATGCCGTCGGCGTGGCGCTGCTGCTGCTGGCTTATGCCTGGCTGAGCCAGATGACGATGGCTGCCGCACTGCTGGCGTTGCTGGTTCTGCTGACAGGAGGACGCTGGTGGCTAACGCGCGTCAGTCCCCCCCGCAGGCCAACCGCCATGCTGGTAACGGTGCTGCTGTGGTGCGCCCTGGTGGGAGCCATTGCCCTGCTGGCAATGTTGTCTGGCCGCATGGTACTGATCCTGTTTGCCGGCCTGTTGATTACCGCGCTGGCATTCTGGCTGATACAGCGTCACGCCGCCGCACCGCGCTTTGCCTTGCTGGAAGTGATGCTGCTGACGCTGCCCTATCTGCTGGCCGCGCCGTTGTCACGCGTGCAAAATCTGTTTTTACTGGCGGATATCATCCCGCTGTGGCTGCTGTTGGCCCATGGACTGATCGCGTTTTACCATCGCCAGGTGGCGCAGCTGGTCACTCTGACCGCAGAAAAACAGCAAGCGGCCCATCACGATCATTTGACCGGTTTTCTTAACCGCGCGGGCGGCGAAGCGGTAATGAAGGAAATTTGCCACCCTTCCCCGACGCTTCACCCGCTTTCCCATCTGTTCATTATCGAATTCACTCCACTGGCGGCGTTGTACCAAAGCCACGGTGTGCTGATCGGTGATGACGTGTTACGCACCATCGGCGAACGCCTGAAGATGCTGGTTCGTCCCAGCGATTTTGTCTGTCGCTATAGCGGGGGTCAGTTTCTGATCCTGGTGCACGGCCTGCCTTACGGTTCCGAAGGGGAGTTTTTGGCACGTATCGTTCCCCCGTTGAAAGCGCCTTACGACTTTGGTGCCTTCGGTGAGGTGACGCTGCAGTTGCATAGCGGTGCATTGGCGTTAACGCAGGATTATAAGACGGTTGAAAACCTGATGGCGGCGGCGCAGCAAGCGCTGGGAGAAAAAGGGAAGGAATAACGCGAGGTTTCAAGCTGCAGCCAGGCAATCAGCTGCAGCTTGAAATTCACAGGCTAAAGATCGGAGTTAGTTCACGTCCATTTTCGGGAATTCCATTTCGCTGTACTTCACGACACGGGTGCCGCGCGTCAGCTTGTAGCCGAACCAGATAATCAGGAACAGCGGCAGACCGATATAGGTAGCCGTCACACCGTACCAGTCGATCCGGTCTTGCAGGAACGCCTGATAGTTCTGTCCCAGCGTGATAACCAGGCACAGGACAAAGGCAAAGATCGGCCCCAGCGGGAAGAAGCCGGAACGGTACGGCAGATCGTTGAGATCGCGCCCCTGGATCATATAGCCACGACGGAAGCGGTAATGGCTGATGGCAATCCCCAACCAGGCGATAAAGCCGGTCATACCCGAGGTATTCAGCAGCCACAGATAAACCGACTGGTTGCCGAACATCGAGCTCAGGAAGCACAGGCCCGCCACCACGGTAGTCGCGTACAACGCGTTACGTGGCACCCCGCCCTTCGACAGCTTGGCGAAGATACGTGGCGCTTTACCTTCCGATGCCAAAGTAAACAGCATGCGGGTAGAAGCGTACATCCCGGAGTTACCGGCAGACAGTACCGCCGTCAGGATCACCGCATTCATTACCGCCGCCGCCGACAGCAGACCGGCGTGCTGGAACACCAGCGTGAACGGGCTGACGCTGATGTCTTTCACATCGTTACGCAGCAGGCTCGGATCGGTATAAGGAATGATCAGGCTGATAATCAGGATGGCAAAGATATAGAACAGCAGGATACGCCAGAACACCTGACGCACTGCGCGCGGGATGTTTTTGCCCGGGTTTTCCGACTCACCGGCCGCGATGCCGATAAGCTCGGTGCCCTGGAACGAGAAGCCCACTATCATCGCCACGCCTATCATTGCCGAGAACCCTCCGGCAAACGGCGCGTCGCCTATGGTCCAGTTCTGCCAGCCTGCGTGCTCTCCCCCTTTGAGGATGCCGAAGATCATCAGCACACCGATACCAATAAAGATAATGACGGTGGTCACTTTGATCAGCGAGAACCAGTATTCCGCTTCACCGAAACCTTTGACCGAAATGTAGTTCAACAGGAACATCAGGCAGAGGAACAGTGCGCTCCAGATCCAGCCTGGCGCGTCCGGGAACCAATAGGTCATCACCAACTGTGAGGCCACCAGGTCAACGGCGATGGTCACCGCCCAGTTGTACCAGTAGTTCCAGCCCAGCGCGAAGCCAAAGCCTTCTTCTACGTATTTGGCACCGTAGGTGGAGAACGAGCCGGAGACTGGCATAAAGGCCGCCAATTCGCCCAGGCTGGTCATCAGGAAGTAAACCATCAACCCGATCAGCGCGTAGGACAGCAGTGCCCCGCCCGGACCGGCCTGAGAAACCGTAGCGCCAGAGGCGACAAACAGACCGGTGCCAATAGAGCCACCAATAGCAATCATGGTTAAGTGGCGAGCTTTCAGCTCGCGGCGCAATCCGGGTGCTGGTTGCCCCGATGTTTTTATATCCTGCTGAGCCATTCTTACCCTATCTGCTGGTCAAAAAAAAATGAGGGCGGATTGTAACAAATACCCGCCGGCGAACTAGTAACATTGCACTGATATAAGATAGCTTCATAATTCAGGGCTAATTATTAGCAGCTAGCCACAATACCTTACTTACTGTCATTAATGTGACAGACAGCAGATTTTTATGCTTTGTTTCTGCTTACAGAGACCTTATTGGGGCTGAAACCCGCAGTAACCGAGGAAACGCTGCAGCGCGTTGGAGAGATGCTTTTGCCGGTGATGGATCAGATAAAGGGTCCGCATCAACGGTGGCAGCGGCACATTCAGTGCCACCAGCACGCCGCTGTCCAGCTGTTCGCCAATCACCCGCCGCGACAGACAACTGATCCCCATACCGTGGCGCACCGCGTGTTTGATCGCTTCCGAGTTGCCCAGTTCCATCACCAATTGGAAGTGCGGCAAGTGCGCCAGCAGCAGGTGATGCAGCACCTCGCGCGTACCCGAGCCTCCTTCACGCAAGATCCAGGGAGCGGTAGCCAGCATCTCCAGAGTCAGCGGTTGCCCGGCCAGCGGGTTGTCCGGCGCGGCAAACACCACCAACTCATCTTCCAGCCACGGCAGGGTGATTAGCTCCGGCATATGGCAAGGGCCTTCAATCAACCCCAGATCGACCCGGAAGTCCGCTACCGCGCCAATCACATCCTGGCTGTTGCCGACGTTCAGTTCCAACGGTGAGGTGGGGAAATCATGCCGATAATGGGCGATCATCTCCGGCAGCATATAGTTGCCGATGGTGCTGCTGGCACCGATGCGCAACGCGCCGCCGTCATGGCGGAACAGCTGTTCAATCTCTCCCGCCTGCTCCAGTAGTGCCAGGGCCTTCGGATACAGCAAGCGGCCGTGCTCATTAATGACCAAACGCTTACCCACGCGATCGAATAACTGCACCCCCAACTGCCCTTCCAGATCGGCCAGCGCTGCGCTGACCGCCGATTGTGATAACGCCAGAACCACCGAGGCCTGCGTGGTCGAGCCGCTTTTAAGCACTTCGGTAAACACTTCCAATTGACGTAAGGTGATATGCATAGCGTCTCGGTTTTGATCAAAGGTGACATCGAAAAAAGTCACTGAAATTAATGCAAAATCTGCGCTGCTGACCGGCAACAACGCACAGGGTGAATACTAGTAATGGTACCACGTTTGCAGAAATCAGCATGGAAGCCAGCCAGGTCGATTAACCACTTATTCAGATAGGTTATAACCATATAATCAATTTCACTTTTATGCTGCCAGAACGTAGTCTGTGCTCAAGAATTTGAATAAAAGGGCTGACTTATGGCGACCAATACCACACACAATTTCCCCACTCGACAATTCCCCCTGTTCGGTTTACCTCACCTGGTCCCCGGACTGTTGTTGACCGGTGTCATCACCGCGTTAGCGGTATGGGTTGGTGATATTCCGTGGGTGGCCGGATTGGGACTGGGGGCGCTGACGCTGGCGATTTTACTCGGCATTGTGGTAGGCAATACGCTGTATCCCTGGTTGCAACCAAGCTGCCATGGCGGCGTTCAATTTGCCAAACAGCGCCTGCTGCGTCTCGGTATTATCCTTTACGGCTTCCGTCTGACGTTCCAGCAAATTGCCGACGTGGGCACTACCGGCATCATCATTGATGCCTTGACGCTCACCACCACTTTCCTGCTGGCCTGCTGGTTGGGCAAAAGGGTGTTTGGCCTCGACAGTCATACCACCATGCTGATCGGCGCCGGCAGTAGCATCTGCGGTGCGGCAGCGGTCATGGCGACCGAGCCGGTCTTGAAAGCCGATGCCAATAAAGTGGCCGTCGCAGTAAGCACCGTGGTGGTGTTCGGCACGCTGGCGATCTTCGCCTACCCATGGTTGTACCATCTGAACGAGCAATTCCAGTGGCTGCCGTTTAATCAGGAAACTTTCGGTATCTTCACCGGTTCGACCATCCACGAAGTGGCACAGGTCGTCGCCGCCGGGCATGCCATCGGGCCGGATGCCGAAAATGCCGCGGTGATCTCCAAAATGATCCGCGTGATGATGCTGGCACCCTTCCTGGTCGTGCTCTCCGGGTTTATCAGCCGCAGCCGTAGCACCGGCAACGCCGGGGAGAAGGCAGAAAAATCTGCCATCACCATTCCCTGGTTCGCCGTGCTGTTCATCGCAGTCGCCGGGCTGAACTCATTCGACCTGATCCCAGCGACGCTGGTGAAACACCTGATTACCGCCGATACCTGGATGCTGGCGATGGCGATGGCGGCACTGGGGCTGACTACCCACATCAGCGCAGTGCGTCAGGCAGGGATCAAACCGATTCTGCTGGCCACCCTGTTGTTCATCTGGCTGATTGTCGGTGGCACCGTGATTAACCTGCTGGTGCAACATTTCCTCTGATTATTTCCGCAGTTGTTTTCCGACCTCAGGCCCGCCATCGCGGGCCTGAACTTTTCCAGCCATTCAATCCTTCCGCTATCAATGCCATAATGACGCCGATTACACAGGAGAATGAAAATGAAGTTTGTCGGTGCACATGTCAGCGCGTCAGGCGGCGTGGATCAAGCAGTGATCCGCGCGCACGAATTAGAGGCGACCGCATTCGCCCTGTTCACCAAAAATCAGCGTCAATGGAAGGCCGCCCCGCTGCCTGCTGACGTGATCGATAAGTTTAAAAGCGCCTGCGCGCAATACGGTTACGGCCCAGGGCAGATCCTGCCGCACGACAGCTACCTGATTAATCTCGGCCACCCGGTGACCGAGGCGTTGGAAAAATCCCGCGAAGCCTTTCTTGATGAAATGCAACGCTGCGAGCAACTGGGGCTGACGCTGCTGAACTTCCATCCTGGCAGCCATCTGCTGCAAATTGACGAAGACAAATGCCTGGCGCGTATCGCCGAATCCATCAATCTGGTGCTGGATAAAACCACCGGCGTGACGGCAGTGATTGAAAACACCGCCGGTCAGGGCAGCAATCTGGGCTTTAAGTTTGAACATTTGGCAGCGATCATCGACGGCGTCGAAGACAAAAGCCGCGTCGGCGTCTGCATCGATACCTGCCACGCCTTTGCCGCTGGTTACGACCTGCGTACCGAGGAAACCTGCGAACAGACCTTTAAGGAGCTGGGTGAGGTGGTGGGCTTCAACTATCTGCGCGGTATGCACCTGAATGACGCCAAGAGCGCATTCAACAGCCGCGTCGATCGGCACCACAGCCTGGGTGAGGGAAACATCGGTAAAACGGTGTTCAGCTACATCATGCGCGACGCGCGTTTCGACAATATCCCGCTGATCCTGGAAACGGTGAACCCGGATATCTGGGCGGAAGAGATCGCCTGGCTGAAAGCTCAGCAGTAGTCGCCGTAATAAAAAACCGGAGCCTGGGCTCCGGTTTTTATCACCTGCGTAAGCGTTAAGCCACGCTAGCCGCCGGGACGTCAGCACGTTTCAGCAACGCGTAAGATACGCCCGCCAACAATGTACCGGCGATAATCGCCACCAGATACAGCAGCACCGGGGTGATAGCACCAGGGATCAGCAGCACAAACAGCCCGCCGTGCGGCGCCATCAGCTTGGCACCAAACGCCATGGACAGCGCACCAGTCAATGCACCACCTGCAATGCAGCAAGGCAGTACACGCATCGGGTCACGGGCAGCAAACGGGATCGCCCCTTCAGAGATAAAGCACAGGCCCAACACCAACGCAGCTTTGCCCCCTTCCTGCTGTGACTTGTCGAACTTGCGACGCGCCAGCAGCGTAGCCAACCCCATCGCCAGCGGTGGCACCATACCGGCAGCCATAATCGCCGCCATCGGCGCATACACCGAAGAGCTCAGCAACGCCACGCCAAAGGCATAGGCCGCCTTGTTGACCGGGCCGCCCATATCGGTACACATCATGGCACCGAGGATCGCCCCCAGCAGCACCGCATTCGCGGTACCCAGAGACTGCAGCCAGTGGGTCAGGCCTTCCATGATTTTCGCCACCGGCGTACCGACGATGAAAATCATGATCAAACCGACGATCAGGCTGGCCACCAGCGGAATGATCAGGATAGGCTTCAGCGCTTCCATACTCTGCGGCAAACGCAGTTTGGTGCTGATAAATCTGGCGACATAACCCGCCAGGAAACCGGCAATGATACCGCCGAGGAAACCGGCTCCGGTGCTCACGGCCAGCATGCCGCCGATCAGCCCTGGCGTCAGGCCCGGACGGTCAGCAATCGAGAACGCGATAAAACCGGCCAGTACCGGCACCATTAGCGCGAAAGCCGATCCCCCACCGATTTGCATCAGCGCAGCCGCCAGCGTGCCTTTAACTTCAAATGCCTTGATACCGAACACGAACGACAGTGCGATACACAGACCGCCCGCCACCACCATCGGCAGCATGTAGGACACGCCGGTCAGCAGGTGGCGATATGGCCCGGCACTCTCTTTCTTCTTGCCGGCTGCGGCCGGAGTACCGCTTTTCTGCGGCAGGAAAATCTCGGCTTCGGCCTGTGCCTTGTCCAGTTCCTGCGCGGTTTTCTTCAGCGCCAAACCGGTCGAAGTGCGGTACATCGGCTTACCGGCAAATTTCTCCAGATCCACTTCGATGTCAGCCGCCACAATCACCAGGTCGGCCGCCGCTACTTCTTCAGGCGTAATGGCATTGCCTGCGCCTACGGAACCACGGGTTTCAACCTTTACCCACCAGCCGCGTTTTTTGGCTTCGCTCTCAATGGCCTCTGCCGCCATAAAGGTATGCGCCACGCCGGTTGGACAAGCAGTGATCGCCACAATGCGTTTTTGACCGGCCGCTTTGACCGGTTCAGCCGTTGCCGGTGCCTGCCAGGCTTTTGCCTCGGCGATGGCCTGCGTCAGGAAGGCTTCCGGCTCACGCACCGCGTGTTCCACATCGCCTACATAAACCCGTTTGCCGTTCAGCGCGGCGTCAGCAGGCGCAGATTGCCCTGCTACCACCACCAGTTCAGCCTCGGCCAGTGACTCAACCAGCGTCAGGCCGGTTTTTGCAGCAGCAGCGCCAAGCATGCGTTTCGCCAGGTGACCACGCGCCTGCCCCAGCGAACTGTCTATCATCAGCAGTGTTTTCATTCTGCCTCCTGCTATTGATTAAAAGGTTTCAGATCGACACGCGCCATCATCGCGGCCAACTGTGGACGATCAGTCACGCCAACGTTGCTCTGGCTGACGGCCAGTGCAGCCACGGCGGTGGCCAAACGCAAAGTATGTTCACTGGATTCGCGCATCAGCAGGCCATAGATCAGGCCACCCACCATCGAGTCACCGGCACCGACGGTGCTGACCACTTCGCAGGCCGGGGGTTTGGCGATCCAGGCGCCGGAAGCGTTGACCCACAGCGCACCCTCGGCACCGAGAGAAATCACTACGTGGGCAATACCCTGATCGCGCAGCGCATGGGCGGCTTCAACCACGTCTGCCAACTGTGGCAACGGACGACCGGCCCAGATTTCCAGCTCACGGCGGTTTGGTTTCACCAACCACGGCGCGGCTTTCAAGCCGGCAACCAGGGCTTCACGGCTGCTGTCGAAAATGATGCATGGGCACTGAGCGCGCAGACGAACCATCCAGTCGGTAAAGGCATCGGGATCAACCCCGGCCGGCAGACTGCCGCTCACGGCCACCATGTCGAACTGACCGAGCCAGCTCAGGGAGTCGGTCACGAAACGTTCCCAATCCTGGCCGGTGACCTCAAAGCCGGAGAAGTTGAAATCGGTCACTTCGCCGTCTTTTTCCGTCAATTTGACGTTAATGCGGGTGCGGCCCGGCACCACCTGGAAGCGGTTGGCAATGCCCAGATCGCTGAACAGCAGTTGGAAGCCGTCCTGGTTGTCTTTGCCGAGGAAGCCGCCGACTGTCACATCAATGCCCAAGTCTTTCAGCACCTTGGCAACGTTAATGCCTTTTCCGGCGGCGTGCAGGCCGGCAGTTTTAACCAGATTCACTTCACCGCGCTCGATCTCCGGGCAAAAACCCACCAGATCGTAAGCCGGATTCAGGGTAATTGTTGCTACTCTTCTGCTCATGCTGCGCCCTCGCCCAGTCCTTCGTTAATTGCCGTTCCGATCGCCTTCAGCGCCGTTTCAGCATCTTCACCTTTGGCGGTAAAGCGCAGGTGATGTCCTTTCTTCACGCCCAACGCCACGACCTTCATCAGGCTGCGTCCGTTGGCCGGTTTGCCACTGCCATCCAGGTTAGTGACGGTAATTTCACTGTTGAACTGCTTGATGACGTTGACCAGTGCCGTACCCGGACGGGCATGCAGGCCGTGTTCGTTACGGATCACGTATTCAGCACTCAGGGTGGTATTTTCTTCTTCAACCTCACTGGTCAGCAATGCCAACACGGTGACAGCATCGGCGTTCAGCAAACGTTCAGCTTTATTCGCCAACAGCAGGTCACTCAGGTAGTTCAGCACCGCCAGCGGTTGTTGGTCAGCCACCGATAGCGTCAGCAGCAGCGCAACTTTCTCGCCGTCTTCGTCAAACGCCTGCACCGGACGGCTCAGGGTGGCTGCGCTGGTCAGATTGCCTTCGGTGCTATCACTCAGCCAAATGCCCTGCCCCAGATTCAGCGGCTTGTGGGTAATGACGTCGCTGACGAACTGGGCGTTGACCGCACCGATCTTCTGCAAACGACCGGCATTCAGCGCCTGCAGCGTCATCAGGCTGTCAGCGGCCACATCGAGCGCAATCAGGGAAGCGTCAAACTGGAATTCCGCCGTCAGCTTTTCGCCCATCAGCAGGCTGCGCAGCTCTTCAGCCGAGGTGGTTTTCGCCAACTGTTCGGCCACGCTGTCGTCGCTCAGTACATGCGTCAGCTGGCGCAACAGCGCCAGGTGTTCGTCGGAACGGGCGGCAATGCCAATCACCACAAAAGCAGTTTGGCCTTCGCCCCACTCAATGCCCTGTGGAAACTGAAATACCTGTACGCCGGTGTTCAGCACCAGATCGCGGGTATCGGTGGTGCCATGCGGGATGGCGATGCCGTTACCCAGGTAAGTGGAGGTTTGCAGCTCGCGCTGCAGCATGCCGTCCACGTAGCCGGCGCTGACGCAGCCAGCCTCGGTCAGTGCGGCGGCAACCTGTTGGATGGCTTCCTGCTTGCTGCCGGCAGCCGCGCCCAGGTGAATATCTTGCTGTGACAACTGGAACATGATTCTCCTCTCCTGCTGAATTGAATCGTTTCAGCTTCATTGAGAAAAAGGAGCGTTATCGGTACGGAATCATCGCGCCCATAACGCTGAAACGTTTCAAGGAGTGTGTGAGTAGCACTGGCCGAAAGCAAGTTTTCTCAAAATTGATGTGATAGATTTTTGACCTTACGCACACTTTTCCTGAAGGGTTACCTGTCGCGAGGGTAAAATGACATACTGTGCTGAAACTTTGCTGACGGAGAAAAGCATGACTGTAGTGGCTGGCGTAGGGGTGATCATCGTAAATGCCCAAGGGGAAATATTGCTGGGGAAACGCTGCGGCCAACACGCGCCTTTTTGGTCAATTCCCGGTGGGCATCTGGATGCCGGTGAAACCATTGAACAATGTGCACAACGTGAGATTGCCGAAGAAACCGGGCTGATCATCGCCCCACCCACTTTTATCGGCATCAGCAATAATCTGCAAACCTGGCGCGCCGAGGGAAAACATACCCTGTCCGTATGTTTGCTGACCCAGCATCCCGGTGGTGATCCCGAACTGAAAGAGCCGGAAAAATGTGCTGAGTGGCGCTGGTGCTCGCCGAATCAGTTGCCGGAGCCGCACTTCGAAGCCAGCCGCAATGCCATTCATCTTTGGCTGACGGGCCAGAGCTACTTGCCCACAAAGTAGCTGTTTTCAATCATGGTTTTTCCACTCTGTCCGTGATCTTGCTCATAGACTGATAAAGCCCCATAAAAAATGCGTTATATAATCCAGAATATAACGCTGAAAAATCCCTCGAATGACCGTTTTCCTGCTAAAAATAACCCTATAGTATTAGATGTCATTGCTAATTATACCTATACTTCTTCAAGTGTGTCGGCACTCGGCCGGCCATTTTTTTGGCAAGGTTTTCCTTGGTATTTCATAATTATAAGCGGGTTCAATATGACCAATAAATTCACTGGCTTGATAAAAAAGCACCGCTGGGGATGGCTGTGGCTTTTGCTGCTGGGGATTATCCTCGGGGCAGCATTACTGGCGGGTACCGCCACGGTATTCCATAAAACCAGCGACACCGCCTTCTGCGTGTCCTGTCATACCATGCAACAACCGCTGGCCGAGTATCAGGGCAGCATTCACTTCCAAAATACCAAGGGTATTCGCGCTGAATGCGCCGACTGCCACGTCCCGCACGAGCCGCTCGATTACCTGTGGACCAAGATCCGCGCGGTAAAAGATATTTATGGTGAGATGGTGGGCACCATCAATACACCAGAGAAATACGAAGCGCATAAACTGGCGATGGCCCAGTCGGTATGGAAAACGCTGAAAGAAAGTGATTCCGCCACCTGCCGCTCGTGCCACAGCTTTGACGCCATGGACATCACCGCTCAGCGGCCTGAAGCGCGTATCCAGCATCCGGTGGCCATCAAACAGGGTGAAACCTGTATCGATTGCCATAAAGGGGTGGCGCATATCCTGCCAGACATGAGCGGTGCAGCTCAGGCCGGTGCCGCCGAACTGGCGAAGGCCGCGGCCGAAACCTCACCGACGGCCACCACGCTGTACACCATTGCCACTGAACCCTTCTTCCTGAAACCGGACGACAGCCACAATGCCGGCAACCTGATGCCATCCACCGAAGTTCAGGTGGTAAAGCAGGAAGGCGACAAGGTGCTGGCCAGCGTCACCGGCTGGCAGCAAGACGGCGTCAGTGAAGTGTTCTACGCCGCGCAGGGCAAGCGTATCCTCAGCGTATTGCTGGGGGAAGACGCCCGCAAACTGCTGAAAACCGGCACCACCATGACCGATAGCGACACCGGCCTGGTGTGGCATCAGGTTTCCCTGCAGGTCTGGCTGCCGCGTAAACAATTGATCGACGATCAGCAAAAAATCTGGCGTTACACCGCAGATATGATGTCGGCCAACTGCACCGGTTGTCACGGCCTGACCGCCCTCGATCGCTTCAACGCCAACCAGTGGATCGGCGTAATTAAAGGCATGGCTCCACGCACCTCGCTGACGCAGGAACAACTGCGCGTTCTGACACAATACGTGCAGAAACACGCCAGTGACATGCAGCCAGCCGCACCAGCCAAGCTTTAAGGGAGAAGCGAAATGAGCAAATATCAACAACAAGCGTTAAAAATGAGCCGCCGCCGCTTCCTGACCGGTGCCACCGCGCTGGCCGCCGCCCCATTGCTGGCAGGCCTGTGGCCCAAGTCGGCACTGGCGCAGGCCATCAGCCAGGCGCTGCCACAGTTTGTAGTCCTGCGTCAGGCGCAGAAAGGCATTCTGACCGGCGCGCACTGGGGTGCGTTTGAAGCCATAGTGCAGGACGGCAAAATGATTGGCGTGCAGCCGGTCAAAGACGATCCTTACCCGAACGAACTGATCACCATGGCGCCCTACCAGGTGCATGCTGAAAACCGCATCAAGTATCCCATGGTGCGTAAAAGCTGGCTGGAAGGCGGCCCGGGTAGCCATACCGAACTGCGCGGCCGCGACGAATGGCTGCGCGTCAGCTGGGACAAGGCGATTGAACTGGTCTGCGGTGAAATCACCCGTCTGCAAAAAGATCACGGCCCGCAGTCAATCTATGCCGGTTCCTATGGCTGGAAGAGCGTCGGCATGCTGCACAACAGCCGCACGCTACTGCAACGCCTGATGAACCTGACCGGCGGTTTCCTCGGTTATGCCGGCGACTACTCTACCGGCGCCGCGCAGGTGATCATGTCACACGTGGTTGGCTCCATGGAGGTTTACGAACAGCAAACCGCCTGGCCAAACGTGATTGAAAACAGCCAACTGGTGATCCTGTGGGGCTGTAACCCGATGATCACGCTGAAAAACAGCTGGAACGTGCCGGACCACTACGGCCAGACGGGCTTTGAGGCGCTGAAGAAAAAAGGCACCCGCGTGATCAGCATCGATCCGGTGCACAACGACAGCGCCAAATTTATCGATGCGCAATGGATCGCCCCACGTCCTTATACCGATGGCGCCATGTTGATCGGCATCGCCCACACGCTGCTGACTGAAAAACTGCATAACCCGGACTTCCTGAAAACTTACACTGCCGGCTTCGACAAATTCCAGGCTTATCTGCTGGGCGAAACCGATGGCACGCCGAAAACTGCCGAATGGGCCGCCGACGTTTGCGGCGTCGATGCCGACGTATTGCGCCAACTGGCACGCGATATGGCGAAAAATCGCACCATGATCATGGGCGGTTGGGGCATTCAGCGTCAGCATCATGGTGAACAGCAGCACTGGCTGTTGGTCACCGTGGCAGCGATGCTCGGCCAAATTGGCCTGCCGGGCGGCGGCTTTGGCTTCAGCTATCACTACTCTTCCGGCGGCAGCCCGACGGCGAAAGGCGGCATTATTTCCGGTATTTCTGCCGGTAATGCGCCGAAAAACTCACCGGCACCGATCCCGGTGGCACGTATCGCCGAATGTCTGTCCAACCCTGGCAAGACCATTAATTTCAACGGCGCACAGGTCACCTACCCCGAAGTGAAAATGGTGTATGTGGCCGGGGGTAACACCTTCCACCAGCACCAGGACACCAACAATCTGGTCAAGGCCTGGCAGCGGCCGGACACCATCGTGGTGAACGAACCTTACTGGACCGCTACCGCCAAACACGCCGATATCGTGTTACCGGCCACTACCAGCTATGAACGCAACGATCTGGAAATGGGCGGCGACTACTCGCAACTGTACGTGTTCCCAATGCATCAGTGCGTGGAGCCACAGCATGAGTCGCGTAGCGATTTCGATATCTTCGCGGCCATGGCGGCCAAGCTGGGTGTGCAGGATGCCTTTACCGAAGGCAAAGATGAAACTCAGTGGCTGAAAGGCATGTACGACGACATGAAAACCCAGGCACGTGCCGCCCGGGTAGCCCTGCCGCCGTTCGATATGTTCTGGGAATCCAATAACTATGTGCGCTTCCCGGTACCTGAAGCCAACACCCAATGGGTTCGCTTCGCCGACTATCGCGAAAATCCCCTGCTCAATCCGTTGGGAACACCGTCCGGCAAGATTGAAATCTATTCTGACGCCATTGCCAAAATGAAATACCAGGATTGCCCGGGTATCCCAACCTGGATGCCGCCGCATGAATGGTATCGTGGGCCGGAAGCGGTTAAATATCCGCTGTCGCTGAACACCGCACACCCGATCAACCGCCTGCATTCGCAGCTCGACAACACGCCGCTGCGTAAAAAGTATGCGGTAGCAGACCGGGAAGCGATTGTGATCCATCCGCAGGACGCCAAGTCACGCGGCATCGCCAGCGGCGATCTGGTACGTGCCTTTAACGATCGCGGCCAGATCCTGGTGGGAGCGGTAGTCAGTGAAGACGTGCGTCCTGGCGTGGTTCGCATCAGCGAAGGGGCCTGGTTCGATCCGGCCGATCCGTCACAGCCGGGCTCGCTATGCAAGAACGGCAACGTCAACTGCCTGACCTTCGACGTCGGCTCATCCAGCCTGGCGCAGGGGAACTGTGGGCAGATGGCCCAGTTGCAGATCGAGAAGTATCAGGGTGAGGTGTTGAAAAACACTGCACACGACGTGCCAGCCGGCGCGTAACGGCAGCTCCAAAAGTATCAGGGGCGATGATAATATCGCCCCTTTTTTTGTCCCCGCGCAGGGAAATAATTTTCCCATTAGGCAGGGTGAAACCGGTTTCTGTTTCTTTCTTCTTTTTTAAAATAAATGGGCGTATTATGCGCGCGAACCCTTCATTCACGGCTATTTTCTGACCTCTATGCCTACTTCAACTGCGGTAACGCGACGCTCGCCCGACCTTACTTCGCTGGCCTTTTTAGTGGTGGCGTTCCTCACCGGCATTGCCGGGGCGCTACAGACCCCCACGCTGAGCCTGTTTCTGGCGACTCAAGTCAATGTGCGCCCCTCCATGGTTGGGCTGTTTTTCACCGGCAGCGCGGTGATCGGCATTTTGGTCAGCCAGTTTCTTGCCCGCCGTTCGGATCAAAAGGGCGACCGCAAGACGCTGATTTTCCTCTGCTGCATGCTGGGTGCATTGGGCTGTGTGCTGTTCGCCTGGAACCGCAATTATTACCTGTTGTTGGCCGTTGGCGTGGTGCTGACCAGTTTCGGCTCCACCGCTAACCCACAGATGTTCGCCCTGGCGCGCGAGCACGCCGATCGCACCGGTCGCGAAGCGGTCATGTTCAGTTCGATCCTGCGGGCGCAGGTTTCCCTTGCCTGGGTGATCGGGCCGCCTATCGCCTTCGCGCTGGCCTTGGGGTTCGGTTTTAAGGTGATGTATCTGGCCGCCGCGGCAGCGTTTATCCTGTGCGGCGCGCTGGTGTGGAAAATGCTGCCGTCGATGCGTAAAACGCCGGTAGCGGCCAGCACCACGCTGGAAGCACCACGACAGAACCGTCGCGATACGCTGCTGCTGTTTATGGCCTGCACCTTTATGTGGACCGCCAACAGCATGTATCTGATCAATATGCCGCTGTATATGGTGCATGAGCTGCAACTTCCGGAAAAGCTGGCTGGGATCTTGATGGGCACGGCGGCCGGGCTGGAAATACCGACTATGCTGATTGCCGGCATGGTGGCGAAACGCTTCGGCAAACGCTTTTTAATGCGTTGGGCGGTGGTGGCGGGCCTGCTATTTTACTTCGGGTTATTGTTTATCACCGGCACCTGGTCACTGATCGCCCTGCAACTGCTTAATGCGGCGTTTATCGGCGTTCTGGCGGGGATTGGCATGCTCTATTTTCAGGATTTGATGCCCGGACAGGCCGGCGCAGCCACCACCCTGTTTACCAATACGACACGTGTCGGCTGGATTTTTGCCGGTTCCATCGCCGGCGTGGTGGCGGAGGTCTGGAGCTATCACGCGGTGTTTTATTCCGCGCTGGCGATGGTTGTCGGCGCAGTACTGTGCCTGTGGAAGCTCAAAGACGCTTAGGGCGCGGTATCCGCTTCCAGTTTGATCAGATAAATCAACGCGTCGTCACGGTGGTCGTGGCACATTTCGCGGCTGGCCTGCAGGCTGCCGCAGACCCTGGGCCGCAGCGGCGAATGGAACAGACCGCAACGCAGTTGCTCGCTCAGATGAATGCAGCGGGTATTGGCGGGCTTGCCGTTGGGCATGCCGGGGATCGGGCTGGATATTGAAGGCGCAATACAACAGGCGCCACAGTCGGCACGACAGTCCATCAGCAAGTCTCCCGGTGGGCTGGCGGAATTGAAGCGCGACAATATCAGTAGCGCTTATCCGCCGCCAGCATAATCCGGGTTTGCCCAACAATCTTTACATCGCCCCCATTTCACCGCTAATAGGTTGCACTCATGTCGGGCAAAAACACGCCGCAAATAGCCCCATTCACACCGATTAATGCATGAAACAAGCGCATTCACGGCTTTACATGCGCCAACCGCACATGTACTATTGAGCTAGTACAAAAGAACTTACGGCCAACCCGGCCACTCAGGAGCAAAAATGTCCGCGGACACCATCCAGAAGCTTTCCCGCCCTTCGGTCCTTGGCGGCGCGATGATCATTGCAGGCACCGCCGTCGGCGCCGGCATGTTCTCCATCCCTATTGTCACTTCTGGCGTGTGGTTCAGCGGCTCGGTCGCGCTGCTGATTTATACCTGGGCCTGCATGCTGATTTCCGGCCTGATGATCCTGGAAGCTGCGCTGCATTACCCGAGCGGTGCCAGTTTCAATACCATCGTCAAGGATCTGCTCGGCAAAGGCTGGAACGCCATTAACGGCATTTCTATCGCCTTTGTGCTGTACATTCTGACCTACGCTTACATTTCCGCCGGCGGCTCGATCATCGCCCACACGCTGGAAGGGATTGTTGGCGTCGGGCAGGCCACCGCCGGGCTGGTGTTTGCTATCGTGGTGGCGTTTATCGTCTGGTTGTCTACCCGCGCCGTCGATCGTCTGAGCACTATCCTGATTGGCGGTATGGTGATCACCTTTGTGATGTCGGTGGGCGATATGTTCACTCATGTGCAACCGGCGGTGCTGTTCAACCGCGGTGACGACCAGGCCAGCTATCTGCCTTATGCCCTGGCGGCACTGCCTTATCTGCTGACTTCATTCGGCTATCACGGCAACGTGCCGGGGCTGGTGAAGTATTACCACAAAGACAGCGGTGCCGTGGTGCGCAGCCTGGTGTACGGCACCCTGCTGGCGCTGGCGATCTACATCCTGTGGCAGTATGTGATTCAGGGCAACATCGCCCGTGACGCCTTTCGCCAGGTAATTGCCGAAGGTGGCAACATTGGCAGCCTGCTCAAGCAGCTGGGCAACGTGTCCAGCAGCCAGACCGTTGGCCAGCTCCTGAGCGCCTTCTCTTACATGGCCCTGGCCAGTTCGTTCCTTGGGGTTTCACTGGGCCTGTTCGATTATTTGGCGGACTTCTTCAAATTCAGTGATGACACCGTGGGACGCAGTAAGACCGCACTGGTGACCTTTGCACCGCCGACCATCGCCGCCCTGCTGTTCCCAAACGGCTTCCTGTATGCCATCGGTTTCGCCGGGCTGGCGGCAACCATTTGGGCGGTGATCGTGCCGGCAATGATGGCGCGCGCCAGCCGCCGTCGCTTTGCCGAGGCGCAATATCGCGCTCCCGGCGGCCGGGGTATGATCCTGTTCATCATCCTGTTCGGGGTGATCAACGCCGTCGCACACGTGCTGACATTGCTCGGTCTGTTGCCGGTCTTCAAGTAATCCCGCAGGGGATGGCCCGCCATCCCTTTTTCTGCCCCTGTTTTTGCTCGATCTGCTTGCCTGAAATCATCGGCGCGAGTAACTTGTCGCAACTTCCCAAAAACTCTTTATTGCAGGTTATTTTATATGGCAAAGGCTAACGAAATTAAGCGTGGCATGGCGATCAGCTACAACGGCAAACTGCTGCTGGTAAAAGACATCGATGTACAGAGCCCAAGCGCACGTGGTGCCAGTACCTTGTACAAAATGCGCTTCTCTGACGTTCGTACCGGGCTGAAGGTAGAAGAGCGTTTCAAGGGCGACGATATTCTGGACACCATTAGTCTGTCCCGCCGTAAGGTGAACTTCTCTTACATCGACGGTGAAGAATACGTGTTTATGGATGATGAGGATTACACCCCTTACATCTTCAAGAAAGACCAGATCGAAGACGAACTGCTGTTCATCCCTGAAGCCGGTCTGCCGGGCATGCAGGTATTAACGCTGGATGGCCAGGTGCTGGCGCTGGAATTGCCACAAACCGTGGATATGGAAATTGTCGACACCGCGCCAGGCATCAAAGGTGCCTCCGCCAGTGCCCGCAACAAGCCGGCCACCATGGCGACCGGCCTGACCATTCAGGTGCCGGAATACCTGAGCCCCGGTGACAAAATCCGCATTCATATTGCCGAACGCCGCTATATGAGCCGTGCCGACTAGTTGAAATTCAGGGGCCGATTACTGGCCCCTGTTGTTTTATCGCTACGGCAACTCAGGGAAGAAGCGGCGTTTGAGCGCCAGTTCAACCCCGCGCAGCTCCGCCAGCCCTTTCAAACGACCAATCGCCGAGTAGCCTGGGTTGGTTTTTTTCTTCAAATCATCCAGCATCTGATGCCCATGATCGGGACGCATCGGTATCGGCCGGGTATCGCCCGCCTGATGACGCCGCTGCTCCTCGCTGAGGATCGCCTCAATCACCGCCACCATGTCAACGTCGCCTTGCAGATGCGTGCCCTCATGGAAACTTTTCGGGTTTTCTTCACGGCAAGTGGCACGCAGGTGGGTGAAATGAATGCGATCGCCGAAGGTTTCAATCATCCGCACCAGATCGTTATCCGCACGCACCCCATAGGAACCGGTACACATAGTAAAGCCGTTATAAAGGCTGTCGACCGTCTGCTTGAACCACTGCATATCCTCGATGGTCGAGACAATGCGTGGCAGGCCCAGGATCGGCCGCGGTGGATCGTCCGGATGCACCGCCAGCCGCACACCGACCTCCTCCGCTACCGGAACAATGGCGCGCAGGAACACCGCCATATTTTCACGCAGTTGCGCCTTGTCGATGGCATCGTACTCGGCCAGGCGGGCACGGAACTGATCGAGCGTATAACCCTCTTCCGCCCCCGGCAGCCCGGCGATGATGTTGCCGGTCAATTTGGCAACCTCTGCCGCGCTCATGGCAGCAAAACACTCGGCGGCCTGCTGCTGCTCTTCCTGCGTGTAATCTTGCTCTGCCCCCGCGCGTTGCAGAATATGCAAATCAAAAGCCGCAAAGGCAATCTGATCGAAACGTAGCGCTTTTGACCCGTCCGGCAGCAAATACTCCAGATCGGTACGCGTCCAGTCGAGGATTGGCATAAAGTTGTAGCACACGGTGTCGATGCCGCAGGCCGCGAGGTTACGCAACGATTGCTGATAATGAGCGATATGCTGCTGATAATTGCCGCTGTGGGTTTTGATCTCCTCATGCACCGGAATACTTTCCACCACCGACCACACCAACCCCTTTTCTGCCAATAGCGCCTGGCGGGCCTTGATCTCTTCGATCGGCCACACTTCACCATTCGGGATATGGTGCAATGCAGTAACCACGCCGGTCGCACCGGCCTGGCGTACATCGTCAAGAGAGACAGGATCGTTCGGCCCATACCAACGCCATGTTTGTTCCATTTTTTATCCTTGTAAGAATCGCCCAGTATTATGGAGGGGGTAAAGATCGCACACTTCCAGCAATCTTGTTATACCAAATTGAATTAGATATCAGTTATCTTTCACCTTACTCTTTCGTTTCTGACTGTCAAAAGCGAAACCGTGATTGGTTGATCCACTTCACGATTCTGGCATATTTTGGGCTAAGCAATGTTATTAACGCTCTGCCAGCCTTACACTGGCGGCAGAAAAGCGTGAGGAAAAGGGTCAGCGCCGTGCCGTTTTCTGCTCGCAAAACTGGTCTGATAACTTTTGACAAGTTACCGGCCAGCACCTTTCATTCAGCTTTGGAGCCATGCATGAAGACTATCGCCAACTCACCGCTTCCCGACGCCGTCCTGCAACCCCACTACGACCGCAGCGCGCTGCAAAGCCGCATGGTGCACATTGGGTTTGGCGCTTTTCACCGCGCTCATCAGGCTTTGCTGACCGACCGGGTATTGAATCGCCAGGGGGGAGACTGGGGAATTTGTGAGATCAGCCTGTTTGGTGGCGATACTCTGTTCCAGACGCTGCGTCAGCAAGACCATCTCTATAGCGTGTTGGAGAAAGGCGCGGCGGGTAATCAGGCCATCGTGGTTGGCGCGGTGCATGAAAGCGTGCATCGCAAGCTGGAAGGGATCGATGCGGTACTGGAAAAACTGGCTGAGCCTCAGGTAGCGATCGTCTCAATGACCATCACCGAAAAAGGCTACTGCATCGAACCAGGCAGCGGGAAACTGGATCTGCAACACCAAGGGATCCGCGCCGATCTGGCGAATCCCGCCCAACCCACCACCGTGCCCGGTATTTTGGTCGAAGCACTGCGTCTGCGCCTGGAACGTGGCCTGCCCGCCTTTACCCTGCTCTCTTGCGATAACATTCCGGAAAACGGCCATGTGCTGCGTAACGCCATCATCGGCTTGGCGCAGGCGCGCGACGGGGCTCTGGCCGACTGGATTGCCCAACAGGTCAGCTTCCCCAGCACTATGGTCGACCGCATTGTTCCTGCCGCCACGCCGGAAACGCTGGAGGAAGTGGCCGTCGCACTGGGCGGTGTGCGTGATGAATGCGCCATCGCCTGCGAACCCTTTATTCAATGGGTGGTAGAGGATAATTTTGTCGCGGGTCGTCCGGCCTGGGAACGGGCTGGTGCACAGTTGGTGAATGACGTGCTGCCTTTTGAACAGATGAAATTGCGCATGCTGAACGGCAGCCATTCTTTCCTGGCCTATCTCGGTTATCTGGCAGGATATCAGTATATCAACGACTGTATGGCCGATGAGTCTTATCGCCATGCCGCGCTTCACCTGATGCTGGCCGAACAGGCACCGACGCTTAGCGTCAGTGGCATCGATCTGGCCGCCTATGCCGCGCAGTTGATTGAACGCTACAGCAATCCAGCGCTGCAACACCGCACCTGGCAAATCGCCATGGACGGGACGCAGAAATTACCACAGCGCATGCTGGACTCGATCCGCTGGCATCTGCAACATGCCGGCAGCTACGCCGGTCTGGCACTGGGCGTGGCAGCCTGGATGCGCTATGTCGGCGGTGTGGATGACGCCGGACAAGCTATCGATATTCGCGATCCGCTGTTGGCAACGCTGCAGCAAACGGTGGCCGCAACGCCGGACGATGAACAGCGAGTGAAAGCGCTGCTGGGGTTGAAGGCAGTTTTTGGTGAGCAACTGGCGGTTAATGAGGCGTTCGTGACGGCGGTTACCCGCGCCTATCTGTCACTGCGCGATCGCGGGGCACGTCAAACGGTGCAAAACTGGGTGTCGACTCAACTGGCTTAATTCCCCGCTTAAACCTAGTGATAGCCTGAAAGAACAATGAGAGGAAAATGGCCATGCCGGGCGTCCGGCATGGCCGAACGACTTAACGATAAACTACCGTCATTACTGCAAGTTTTTTCTGCTGATCTACCCACTTCATCTCGGTCGACCCTAAATTCAGTGGCAGCTCTTTGCGTGTAGCATCAAATTTGGACAGTGTCTGTTGACCTTGATAGTGCTGCCCATTGCGGTAACATTGTGCTTTGGCCGTTGAATCGGCGATGTTCACCGTGCAGGGACTTTCCACAATAGAACCAACAAAACGAATAACCCCGCCAGTGGTTCCTGCATAACTTGCTGCCGTCCATGAAAACAATATTCCTGCGATCAAAAATAACCGGAAGACATTCATGGCAACCTCATTTTTTGTTAAGTCAATTTAACCATAGAGGATCTTCTTAAGAATAATCGCAAGGTCAGAGGAATTATTTGGCGGGTAATCGGGCAATTAACAAAGAAAAAACAAGCTAATAACAAACAGTATCCATAGCTAATTTATGGTTTTTACTAAGAATTTTCCGATAATTTATCGTGGATTTAGCCGGTTAAATATCGCATCTTAACCTGTCAAATTTGTGATCTGGCGCAGGTAGAGCAACATCATTAGCTCGGATAGAGTTACCATGCTTATTTATTGATCAATCACTACTATTACATCAGGAATAATCCATGACTAAAACTAACCTGATCACCGGTTTCCTTGGCAGCGGTAAAACCACCACCATTCGTCACCTCCTGGCTAACAAGCCAGAGCATGAACGCTGGGCGGTGCTGGTGAACGAGTTCGGTGAAATTGGCATTGACGGCGCACTGCTGGCAGACAGCGGTGCGGTGCTCAAAGAGATCCCTGGCGGTTGCATGTGTTGCGTCAACGGGCTGCCGATGCAGGTCGGGCTGAATATGCTGCTGCAACAGAGTAAACCCGACCGACTGTTGATCGAACCCACTGGCCTGGGGCATCCCAAACAGATCCTGTCGTTGCTGACGCAGGACAGCTATGCCGGTTGGATCGACTTGCAAGCTACCCTGTGCCTGTTGGACGCGCGCCAGCTCAGCGAACCGCGTTACCGCGAAAACGAAAACTTCCGCGATCAGTTGGCAGCAGCCGACATTATTCTGGCCAGCAAGAGCGACACCTATCAGCCACAGGATCTATTGGCCCTGCAGCAATGGGCGGAGCAAGATCCCCGACAGCGGCCGCTTTATCATATCCAACAGGGCCAGGCGGATGTCGCGCTGCTGGATATGCCTCGCACGAATCGCACAGAATTACCGGATGCGCAGCATCATCATAGCCACAGCAAAACACAGGGTTTGGCCGCACTGCGGCTGCCGGAAAACTCACGCTGGCGACGAGCGCTCAACCAGGGCCAGGGATTTACCAGCTGTGGCTGGATCTTTGACGCCGACACGGTGTTCGATACCGTTGGCATCATGGAGTGGATACGGCTGGCACCGGTCGAACGCGCCAAAGGCGTAGTGCGTATTGCTGAAGGCACACTGTTGATCAACCGTCAGGGACAGGATCTCAGTATCGAAACACGCCCTGTCGCACCGCTGGACAGCCGAATTGAACTGATTCACAGCGAGAATGCGGACTGGAACGCGCTGCAATCCGGATTGTTTAACATTCGTTTAAGTTGAGATCTTTACCGTTAGCACCCTTTTAATTTTAGACTTACAACAGGTTATGCCATGACTCGCCGCAATTTACCCTTCATCATTTTCTTCAATATACTGGGCATTGCGCTGTTTTTGTCCTGGTTCCTGCCGGCCAACCACGGCTATTGGTTTACCCTGGACTCGTCGATTTTCTTCTTTTTTAATCGTCATTTGGCAACCGACCCCGCTTTTCTGCATTTGGTGGCCATCACCAATAACCGTGCGTTTGATGTAATTTCGCTGATTGCCATGGGGTTGCTGTACCTGTGCTTTTATCTGCAACAGGATGCCGCCGGCCGTCGCCGTTTGCTGGTCACCGGCGTGGTCATGCTGCTGACCGCGGTGGTACTGAACCAGTTGGGGCATCTGTTACCGGTCAAGCACCCCAGCCCGTCGCTGAGTTTTGAGAATGTTAATCGCGTCAGTGAACTGACCGGCATTCCCACCAAGGATGCCTCCAGCGACAGCTTCCCCGGTGACCACGGCATGATGCTGATGATTTTCTCCTGCTTTATGCTGCGCTACTTTAACCGCCGCGCGTTTACCGTCGCACTGCTGATCACGGTGGTGTTTTCATTACCACGCGTAATGATTGGCGCTCACTGGTTTACGGATATCGCCGTCGGTTCCCTGTCGGTGGTGCTGGTGGGGGCCAGTTGGTGCCTGATGACCCCGCTCAGCGATGTGTTAATCCTGCGCCTGAATCGTATGCTGCCCGGTAAGCACCGCCCAGCACAACCATAACCCATCGTTATGACCCGCAGGAGGCCGCCGGCCTCCTGCTGATTTCCCCGCCGCTTTCTGTTTATTTCCACATCACCGCGTTAACGCTTCTGTCACCTAATTTCACGCAAAACCAACACAACGGACAATCGGCGTTTTTTATATGAAGATTTACATTATGTTACATCACAAATTCATATATAAAAGGGCGGAAAAAGACTCGCAATCCCCAATTCGTTACGGTAATCTCGGATGCGTTTGTGCCTGGTTTAACTCGACTCAGCATCAAATCCATTAAAAATGTGCGTTCCAGCACGTTTTCGGCGGTATCTGATTGTCGATAAAGCAGGTGCAGATTAGTCTCGTTCCGTTTGGCATTTTTCAGATAGCGACTGACGTCGTTAAGGACTTCAAGGGAAAACAATAACAATGGTCAGATCTCAACCGTTTCTGAGATATTTTTTGCGGGTAGTACCTGCAATTGCCGCAGCGGTAATGCTCTCCGCGTGCAGCACGACACACACTTCGAACTTGAATAACGCACAAACTGAGATGCGTGCAGTTAATGACAAAGATGGTCTTTTACTGCAAGCCTCTCAGGATGAATTCGAAGCAATGGTCCGTAACGTTGACGTTAAGTCAAAAATTATGGATCAGTATGCAGACTGGAAAGGTGTTCGCTACCGTTTAGGCGGTGAAACCAAGCGCGGCATTGATTGCTCAGCGTTTGTACAACGCACTTTCCGTGAACAGTTTGGCATGGACTTACCTCGTTCTACCTACGAACAGGAAGACCTCGGCAAGAAAATCTTGCGCACCAAACTGCGTCCTGGCGATCTGGTGCTGTTCCGCGCCGGCTCTACCGGACGCCATGTCGGCATCTATTTAGGTAACGATCAATTCGTTCATGCCTCTACCAGCAGCGGCGTGATGATTTCGAAACTGAGCGATAACTACTGGAATAAACGTTATCGCGAAGCCCGCCGGGTGCTGACAAGCAGCTGACGGAGCAAAACTTGATTGTCCTGAAGACCAAACGAGCGATAGAACGCTGCCTACGGGCAGCGTTTTTTTTACACGGAGCCCCCCTCTCAGAGTGCCGCCGTTATCTATTCGCGTTGTTTTCAACATCCCCCTTTATATTTCACGAGATTATTGCTGGGAAACTACGCCGACGATGAAAAACTCACCTATTATCGTCAAATAGGAATAACAGTGATAATGCAGGGTTTAGCCTATTATCACCCTTGGATAAACGATGAATAATGGCTGCAACACGGTCATTGCGATATATTAGACAGTCACTCTATAACAAAAACAAATTGATACGCCGTGCTCAGGGGGCAGGTTTATGGGCTTGAAAAGGGCATTTGCACGCCACGTTTCGCACAGACGACGCAGCCTGGCTAAAAGCGGCATCGTGGCCCTGGTATTTTTTATCCTGTTTATGGCTATTACGCTTTCTTTGATTAGCCACCAGCGCACGCAATATCAACGTGCGGTAGAACAACGGACGCAGAAACTCACCCTCGAGACCTTTAATAGCCTGACGGCAGTCATGCAACAGTTGATGCCGTTGACCGAACACTCCTGTGCCACCAGCCAGCCGGAAATTACCTACCAGGCCGCTTTTCATTCCGGCGTACGCACCTTTATGTTAGTGAAAGACGGCTTCGCCTATTGCTCTTCCGCTACCGGCAACATGATGCTGGCACTAAAAAATATCTACCCGGAAATTGACCAACAGCAGCGGCTGGATCTCAAACTGCAGCAGGGTACCCCACTGGTCCCCGGAAAACCGGCGGTTGCCGTTTGGTTGCGCCAGCCAGGCAAAGAAGACACCGGCATACTGGCCACCCTGGATATTGGCCTGATGCCCCAACAGATGTTCGGCACCAGCACCGGTCGAACCCATGGCGTTGCCATTATTCTGGACGATCGCGCCCTGACCAGTTTTAGTCCAAACCTGATGCCAGTGAGCCAGCTACCGGACGAAGAAGCCGACCGCATTTCCATCGCCGGCACGCCGATGACCATTCTGTTTTATAACCAAAAACTAACGCCCAACGACATCCGCCTGACGCTGTTGGGCAGCCTGGTGCTGTCTTTGATGACCGGCGTGCTGTGCTACTACATGCTGTTGCTACGCCAAAGCCCGGAGCGGGCACTGATGCGCGGCATTAAACGCAACGAGTTCTTTATCGAATATCAGCCGGTGTTTCATACCCGTTCCGGCACCATCGGCGGGCTGGAAGCACTGATCCGCTGGCAGCACCCAATCGAAGGACGTATTCCGCCAGATCTGTTCATTCCCTATGCCGAGAACGAAGGGCTGATTGTACCGCTGACACGACACCTGTTCCGCCTGATTGCCGAAGACGCGCCCAAGTTGGCAACGGCATTGCCGCAGGGGGCCAAGCTCGGCCTGAACATCTCCCCTTCCCACCTCAATGCCCCCTCTTTCCATCACGATGTGTACGAACTACTGGCGCAATTGCCGGGGGACTACTTCACGCTGGTATTTGAAATTACCGAACGTGGCATGGTGGAGGAAGGCAACGCGTTGACCGAGTTCGACTGGCTGCATCAGCAAGGTATTGAAATCGCTATCGATGATTTTGGCACCGGCCATAGCGCATTGATCTATCTGGAACGCTTTAGCATGGACTATCTGAAGATAGACCGTGGCTTCGTCAACTCCATCGGACGGGATACGGTCACTGCCCCGGTGCTGGACGCGGTGATTTCACTGGCTAAGAAACTGAAAATGCAAACCGTGGCTGAAGGGGTGGAAACCGCCGAACAGCTGCACTTCCTGAAGGAACAGGACGTTAACTTTATGCAGGGATATTATTTTAGTAAACCGCTGAGCATCGATAACTTCGTGGCCTTCTGCAACGCCCATACGGTCATGGATCATCAGGCGCTAAAGGACTGAATTTTTTAACTTCTTTACCCTTAGGCACGGCAGAAAATGTTATGCTGCCGCCAGGTTTAACTGACTTTACAGCAGGAGCTTACCGTCAAGATGTCCGTGCGCGTTTTTGCTGCCCTGGTGCTCTCAGCACTGAGTTTTGGCCTGCAGGCCGAAACCCTCAATGAAAGCTATGCTTTCGCCCAGCTCGGTGAGCCGAAATACGCCACCGACTTCAGCCATTATGACTACGTCAACCCAGCGGCACCGAAAGGCGGTGACGTGCGACTGGCAGCGATCGGTACCTATGACAGCTTTAACCGCTATGCGCCACGTGGCGTATCCGGCGAGCGTACCGACGCGCTGTATGACACCCTGTTTACTACCTCAGACGATGAGATCGGCAGCTACTACCCACTGATTGCCGAATCTGCTCGCTTCCCGGCCGATATGCGCTGGGTGGAACTGGACATTAACGCTCGCGCCCGCTTCCACGATGGCTCGCCGATCACCGCTGCCGACGTCGCCTTCACCTTTAACAAGTTTATGACCGAAGGCGTACCGCAGTTTCGCGTGGCGTATAAGGGGATCTCGGTCAAGGCCATCTCACGCCTGACGGTGCGTATTGAATTCCCCCAGCCGGATAAAGACAAGCTGCTTGGGTTGTTTAGCCTGCCTATTTTGCCGCAGAGCTTCTGGAAAGATCACAAACTGAACGAGCCGCTGAACACCCCGCCCCTCAGCAGTGGTCCTTATAAGGTCGCCAGTTACCGGCTCGGCCAATACATTACCTATCAGCGCGTGCGCGATTACTGGGCCGCTAACCTGCCGGTCAACCGCGGCCGCTTTAACTTCGACAGTATCCGCTACGACTATTATCTGGATGACAAAGTTGCGCTGGAGGCCTTCAAGGCCGGTGCCTACGATTTTCGCGTTGAAGGTTCGCCAAAAAGTTGGGCGACCCAGTATCAGGGCGGCAATTTCGCCCGCAATTACATTATCAAACAGGACGAAACCAACCAGTCGGCGCAAAACACCCGCTGGATGGCCTTCAATATGAGGCGCCCTCTGTTCACCAATCCCCGGGTGCGTGAGGCGCTCACACTGGCCTTTGACTTCGACTGGATGAATAAAGCGCTGTATTACAACGCCTATCAGCGTACCAACAGCTACTTCCAAAACACTCAATACGCCGCCAGCGGCTACCCGGATGCGGCCGAACTGGCGCTGCTGGGCCCGCTGAAGGGCAAGGTACCGGCTGAGGTGTTTACCAGCATCTATCAACCCCCTTCCTCTGATGGCAGCGGCAACGATCGCCAAAACCTGTTGAAAGCCACTCAGTTGCTGAAACAGGCCGGCTGGGAAGTGAAAAACCAGCAGTTGGTCAATAGCAAAACCGGTCAGCCGTTTAGCTTTGAACTGATGTTACTTAGCGGCAGCAACTTTCAGTACGTATTGCCGTTCCAGCACAACCTGAAACGGCTGGGCATTGATATGCAGATCCGTGAAATCGACATATCCCAATTCACCAAGCGCATGCGCGATGGTGATTTCGATATGATGCCGACGGTTTATCTGGCGATGCCGTTCCCAGGCTCCAGCCTGGAGACCCTTTGGGACTCCAAATACATTAACTCCAGTTGGAACAGCCCCGGCGTCAGCGATCCTGCGGTCGATAGCCTGGTCAGGCAGATTGCCGCGCATCAGGGCGACGAGAAAGCCCTGCTGCCGCTGGGCCGCGCGCTGGATCGGGTATTGACCTGGAACCGGTATATGCTGCCAATGTGGTATTCCAACCACGACCGCTATGCCTACTGGGACAAATTCTCCACGCCGTCGATCCGCCCGGCCTACGTGATTGGTTTCGATAACTGGTGGTTTGACGTCAACAAGGCGGCGCGTTTGCCGGCTCAACAAAAGTAAGGGGTCAGCGATGACGGCTTATTTGATTCGCAGGCTGTTGCTGATCATCCCCACCCTGTGGGCGATCATCACCATTAACTTTTTTATCGTGCAAATCGCCCCCGGCGGCCCGGTCGATCAGGCGATTGCCACTATCGAAATGGGCCAGAGCAGCGGCTTTGGTGGCGGCGGTGCCGGTGAAGGGTTGGGACATGCGCGTATCGGTGTCGGCAGTGCGACGGATAGCCAATACCGTGGCTCACGCGGGCTGGATCCGGAAGTGATCGCCGAGATCACCCAACGCTATGGCTTCGACAAACCACTGCACGAACGCTATTTCACCATGCTGTGGAATTACATGCGCCTCGACTTCGGTGACAGCCTGTTTCGTGGCGCGTCGGTGATGCAGTTGGTTGGCCATAGCCTGCCGGTGTCGATCACCCTGGGACTGTGGAGCACGCTGATTATCTATCTGGTGTCGATCCCGCTGGGGATCCGCAAAGCGGTGCATAACGGCAGCGCCTTCGATACCTGGAGCAGTACCCTGATTATCATCGGCTATGCTATCCCGGCCTTCCTGTTCGCCATTCTGATGATCGTGTTGTTCGCCGGTGGCAGCTACCTCGACTGGTTCCCGCTACGCGGTCTGGTTTCCAGTAATTTCGATACCCTGCCGTGGTATGGCAAGATCACAGATTATCTGTGGCATATCACGCTGCCGGTGTTAGCGACGGTGATTGGCGGCTTCGCGACCCTGACCATGCTGACCAAAAACTCATTCCTTGATGAGATCCGCAAACAATACGTAGTCACCGCGCGCGCCAAAGGGCTGGACGAAAACAAGATCCTTTACCGCCACGTGTTCCGCAACGCCATGCTGTTGGTGATCGCCGGTTTCCCGGCGACCTTTGTCAGCATGTTTTTCACCGGTTCTTTGTTGATCGAGGTGATGTTCTCGCTTAACGGTCTGGGGCTGCTGGGCTATGACGCTACCCTGCAGCGCGATTATCCGGTGATGTTCGGCACGCTGTATATCTTCACCCTGATTGGCCTGCTGTTGAATATCCTCAGCGATATCACCTATACCCTGGTCGATCCTCGCATTGATTTCGAGGCCCGCCAATGAGCCGCTTAAGCCCAATCAATCAGGCACGTTGGGCACGCTTTCGCAGCAATCACCGTGGTTATTGGTCACTGTGGATTTTTCTGGTGCTATTTATCCTCAGCCTGGGAGCCAACCTGATCGCCAATGACAGGCCGCTGCTGGTGCGCTATGAGGGCCGCTTGTACCTGCCGTTCGTTATCGACTACAGCGAGACCACCTTCGGCGGTGAGCTCAATACCGTCACCGACTTCCAGGATCCGTTCGTCAAAAAACAGATCGACAACCACGGCTGGGCGGTTTGGCCACCGATTCGCTTCAGTTACGACACCATCAACTTTGCTACCGAGGTGCCCTTCCCCTCAGCCCCTTCGCGCCAAAATCTGTTAGGTACCGACGGTAACGGCAGCGACGTACTGGCCCGCGTGCTGTATGGCTTTCGTATTTCGATGTTGTTCGGGCTGGCGCTGACGCTGTTTTCCAGCGTGATTGGCGTCTGTGTCGGTGCGATACAAGGCTACTACGGCGGCCGCGTGGATCTGTGGGGCCAGCGTTTTATTGAAGTGTGGTCAGGCATGCCGACGTTATTTTTGATTATTCTGCTGTCGAGCATCGTACAACCCAATTTCTGGTGGCTGCTTGGTATCACCATTTTGTTTGGCTGGATGAGCCTGGTGGGCGTGGTACGCGCCGAGTTCCTGCGCACCCGTAACTATGACTACATCCGCGCCGCCCGCGCCATGGGGGTGCAGGACCGGGTCATTATGTACCGGCATATGCTGCCCAATGCGATGGTGGCGATGCTGACCTTTTTGCCGTTTATCCTGTGCGGCTCCATCACTACCCTGACCTCACTCGATTTCCTGGGCTTTGGCCTGCCGATCGGTTCTCCGTCGCTCGGGGAGTTGTTGCTGCAGGGCAAGAACAACCTGCAGGCGCCGTGGCTCGGCATCACCGCGTTCCTGGTGTTGGCCGTGTTGCTGTCTTTACTCATTTTTATTGGCGAAGCGGTACGCGACGCTTTTGACCCCAGCAAGGCGCATTGATATGGCTAGCACTCCTTTGCTTTCAATTCAGGATCTCGGCGTCGCTTTCCGCCAGGGTGACCAGCTGAATCAGGTAGTCAACGGTATTTCGCTACAGATAGAAAAGGCAGAAACGCTGGCGCTGGTCGGGGAGTCCGGATCGGGCAAAAGCGTCACCGCGCTGTCGGTGCTGCGCCTGCTGCCTTCGCCACCGGTGGTCTATACCGGCGGTGATATCCAGTTCAACGGCCATTCGTTACTCCATGCCTCGGAGGCCGAACTGCGCAAGGTGCGCGGCAACCAGATTTCAATGATTTTCCAGGAGCCGATGGTGTCGCTCAACCCGTTACACAGCATTGAGAAACAGCTGGCGGAAGTATTGGCGCTGCATCGAGGTATGCGGCGCGATGTTGCTCGCGGTGAAATAATTCAATGCCTGGATCGGGTTGGCATTCGCAACGCTAAAGGGCGTTTGAAAGACTACCCGCACCAACTCTCCGGCGGCGAGCGTCAGCGGGTGATGATCGCCATGGCGGTGTTAACCCAGCCTAAGCTGCTGATTGCCGATGAGCCCACCACCGCGCTCGATGTGACCATTCAGGCGCAAATTCTGTTGTTGCTGAACGAATTGAAGCAAGAAATGGGCATGGGCCTGCTGTTTATCACCCATAACCTGAATATTGTGCGCCGCCTGGCGGACAACGTGGCGGTGATGCGCCAGGGTCAATGCGTTGAGCAAAACAGCCGAACCCGCCTGTTTAGCCAGCCGCAACACCCCTATACCCAACAATTACTGGCAGCAGAGAACCTGGGCGACCCGCTGCCGCTGCCGGCCGATGCCGCCCCGTTGCTGAAAGTGGAAAACCTCCAGGTCAGTTTCCCGATCAGGCGTGGTTTACTGCGCCGTACGGTGGACCAACATTATGCGCTGAAAGATTTGAGCTTTGAACTGAAGGCCGGGGAAAGCGTCGGACTGGTGGGCGAGTCAGGATCGGGTAAGAGCACCACCGGGTTGGCGTTACTGCGTTTGCTTAATGCCAACGGCTCCATGTGGTTTAAAGGCCAGCCGTTGCACCAGTTCAGCATGAAGCAAATGTTGCCGTACCGCAGCCAGATGCAGATTGTGTTCCAGGATCCTTTCTCCGCGCTGAATCCACGGCTGAATGTGCTGCAAATCATCGCCGAGGGGCTGGAAGTCCACCAGAAACTGAGCGCTGCACAACGAGAGCAGCGGGTGATTGAAACATTGCAGGAGGTGGGGCTGGATCCCGCCCTGCGCTATCGCTACCCTACCGAGTTTTCCGGCGGCCAACGCCAACGCATCGCCATCGCACGGGCGCTGATTTTACAACCGCAGTTGCTGATCCTCGATGAGCCGACCTCGTCGCTGGATAAGTCGGTGCAGGCGCAAATCCTGACGTTGCTGAAATCGCTGCAACAACGCCACCGACTGGCCTATCTGTTTATCAGCCATGACTTGCAGGTGGTGCGTTCACTGTGCCATCAGGTGATTGTGTTACGACAGGGGGAAGTGGTGGAGCAAGGCGACTGCCAGACGATCTTTAACTCACCGACCGCCGCTTATACGCAGCAGCTGTTACAACTGGCGGATTAGCGACGGAGTTCAGAAAGGGTATTGAGCGCTCATCTGCTCGGCAATAGCGGCACCTACGTTTTTTAACCGGCACATGGTGGCGCTTTCATCGCCGCGATGCACAAACAGGCAAGGTTCCCCTTCCCACTCTACGATGGCGCAGTCGACCTGAATTTCCTGCAAAGACAGCTTAAGCTGCTGCATCACCTGCCAGGCGTCGGCGCCCTCATGGCTGAGCAGTTTCAGCCCCATCAGATTGTTATCTTCGTCTATTCCGCTGAGCGGAATCGGTTCAACCTTGACGCCGGTAAAACCTGATAGCCAACGATAACTTTGCGGCAAGCGATGAACTACCGAAAGTTGGATACTTTCCACATGAAATCCCTAGTTTGAAAAATGAAACACTTTTTACCTGACAGGGTAACTAAGTTATAGCCGTTGACGCCTGACTCTGCCGCTCATGAATGTTATTTAAATGTAAAATACGTCACAAGCAGTTAACTAGCCCCCTGCGCTTGCCGATGTCCTGCTGTTTTAGTGACGCCCGTTGGGGTCATTTCACGGCATTTTGAGACTCAGCTCGCATTTTTTCGTTATATGTAACCCTTTCCCGCCGCGATCTCAACTCTTTTTTCTTGCAATACGGTTACTTATTGCTCCGCATAATTTTACATTGAGGAAACATTTAAGGTTGTTCAACAACCAGTGATAACGCGTTAACTCATTGATTATCATTATCACTAAGTTAAATTGCGTACCGTTTCCTGGTCAAACCTATTGGGCAAAGACCGGTTGCAGCCCGGCGCAGGCAGAGCATTTTTTTTAACAAAAAGCACACAGGCAGCACGGCAAACCATCGCTTAGCGCACTTATATTTAGCAACGAATTTTTTATTGCGCCAGAATTTCAGAAGGGAGTGACAGAGGGCTGATTTCACTCAGGCTCAACACCAGATTGAGCCTGAGTCAGAAAGGAGAAACTACGGGGTATCAGGCGACGCTTTATGCCGTGGTCGGCTGGCATACAGATAGAACAGCACCGCAACGATGCTGCACAGCGCCATCGAGGAAACCATCGGCCAGGCGCTCTTGCCGGGAGCCATTGCCAGTATCGCCCCCACCAATGCACCGATACTGAAACGCAAGGTACCGGCCAGTGAAGACGCCGTGCCCGCCATATGTGGGAAATCGTCCAGGATCACCGCCATGGCGTTTGATGAAATCATGGCAATACAGCCCAGATACACCGCCACGCCAATCACCAATGCCCAGAACCCCAGGCCAATAGCGCTTACCGCCAGCAGCCACAGCCCCATGACCAACTGAACAAACAGCCCCAAACGGAACATCTTGATCGCGCCCAACCGCCGGACATTACGGCTGTTGACCAACGTCGTCAGGAACAGGAAGACAATGTTCAGCGCAAAATAGTAGCCAAAGTGCTGCGGGGAAACATGATTCAGTTCGATATACACGAATGGCCCGGCACTGAGAAACGAGAACATACCGGCGAAGGAGAAGGCACTGGCCAGCATGTAGCTCAGCACGCGCTTATGGCGGAACAATGAGGCGAAGTTACCCAGCGTGGTACGCAGATGGAATTTTTGCCGCCGCTCTTTGGGCAACGTCTCTTTAATAAAGAACGCCACCAGCAACGAACCGATCAGCGCCGCGGCCCCCATGGTCCAGAAAATCGCATGCCAACTGAACCACAACAGCAGCGCGCCACCGATCATCGGTGCCAGTAACGGCGCAATGGTCATCACCAGGATGACAAACGACATCATGCGCGAGAACTCGTCCTTGGTGAACATATCGCGCATCAGGGCGTTAATCACTACGCTGGCCGCCGCCGCCGACAGTCCATGCAGGAAACGCAGGTTGATCAATTGGTCGATCGACTGCGCCATAGCGCAGGCACCACCGGCAATCGCGAAGATCAGCGTTCCCCACAGGATCACCGGCTTGCGGCCAATGCTGTCTGACATTGGCCCGTAGAACAACTGCCCCAGGGCAAAGCCGAGCATATAGGCGCTGAGCGTCATCTGTACGCTGCCCGACCCGACGCCGAACTGTTTGGCAATCACCGGCATACTGGGCAGGTACATGTCGATGGCCAGCGGCATCAGCATGGACAGCAGACCCAGAATAAAAATCAAACCGAGGTGAGATGACCGGTTCTGTAACACGTTCGACGACTCCTTCATCAGCCGTAATCTAGTATTGAATTAATCTTGCAGGTGCGGAGCACCGACGCTGGCGATTTCTTCTTCGGTCAGCGGACGGTATTCGCCCTCTGCCAGATCCTCATCCATCACGATGGCGCCGATACGTTCACGATGCAGCTCCAGAACCCGGTTGCCGACCGCGGCGAACATGCGTTTCACCTGATGATAACGCCCTTCGCTGATAGTCAGACGCACCAGCTTGTCTTCAATTTGTTCCAGTTGCGCAGGCCGGGTCAGGTCTTTTTCGTTATGCAACTGCACGCCTTCAGCAAATTGCTGCGCGGTATCTTCCGCCAGCGGATGCTCCAGCGTCACCAGATAGGTTTTCTCACAGTGATGTTTCGGTGAGGTGATACGGTGCGACCATTGGCCGTCGTCGGTCATCAACACCAGGCCGGTGGTATCGATGTCCAGGCGACCGGCAGCGTGCAGCTTGTAGGCCACCGGCTCATCGAGGAAATACAGCACCGTCGGATGATCGGGATCGTCCGTGGAGCAAACGTAACCCTGCGGTTTGTTGAGCATAAAATAGCGCGGGCCGTTTTGGCGCTGCAGCGGGTTGCCGTCGAACGCCACCTCCTGCTCCGGAGTCAGTTTCAGTGCCCCGCTCTTCACCACTTCACCGTCCACGGTGACGCGTTTTGCCCGAAGTTCGCGCGCTACCAGCGCACGGCTAACACCTAACTGCTGAGATAAAAACTTGTCCAGTCGCATTGAATCTGCTTTGCCTGTCGTTGTTATGATCGCATTGATCGTATTGCTAAAATATGACACCCACCGTTGCACCGGGTGCAACAGGGCAGGTTCGAAGAGGGGGATACAGCGATTACTGTCACACGAGTATAGCGATGGAAACGGCCCCCTGACAGAGGTAATTTCGACGCTTCTCGCACCGCGAGTACTCAGAAGGCATAATAATAGAAATTTTTTAGCCGTCAGGGGAGTAAAATGTCACTGTTTTGGTGGGATCAGAGGTTACAAAACCTGTTCCCTGCGGCCCTTCTCAACTCACGGCGTTAATTTATGGCCTTTACTCTACGCCCTTACCAACTGGAAGCGGTCGAAGCCACCATCAAACATTTCCGTCAGCACCCGCAACCGGCGCTGATCGTACTGCCGACCGGAGCCGGAAAAAGCCTGGTGATCGCCGAGCTGGCGAAACGTGCACGCGGCCGGGTATTGGTGCTGGCCCATGTGAAAGAACTGGTGGCGCAGAACCACGCCAAATACCGCGCCTACGGGCTGGATGCCGATATCTTTGCCGCCGGACTGCAGCAAAAAGACAGCGCAGGCAAGGTGGTGTTCGGCAGCGTACAGTCGGTGGCTCGGAACCTGCCACTGTTTGACGGGGCGTTTTCCCTGTTGATTATCGACGAATGCCACCGCATCAGCGACGATGACGACAGCCAGTACCAACAGATTATTCAGCATCTGCAAAAAACCAATCCACAGCTGCGGCTGCTGGGCCTGACTGCCACGCCCTATCGACTGGGTAAAGGCTGGATTTATCAGTATCACTATCACGGTTTTACCCGCGGTGATGCCAATAGCCTGTTTCGCGACTGCATTTATGAACTGCCGTTGCGCTATATGATCAAGAACGGTTATCTGGTGCCACCGGAACGGCTGGATATGCCGATAGTGCAGTATGATTTCAGCCGCCTGGAGGCCAGAAGCAACGGCCTGTTCAGCGAAGTAGACCTGAACCGTGAGCTAAAACAGCAAAATCGTATTACGCCGCACATCATCAGCCAAATCGTCGAATATGCCGAAACACGTAAGGGGGTGATGATTTTCGCCTCCACCGTTGAACATGCGCGTGAGATCCACGGCCTGCTGCCTTCCGGTGAAGCCGCGCTGGTCAGCGCCGAAACCCCCGCCGCCGAGCGTGATGCGCTGATTGAGGCATTCAAACAACAGCAATTGCGCTACCTGGTCAACGTGGCGGTGCTGACCACCGGCTTTGATGCACCGCATGTCGATCTGATCGCCATTCTGCGGCCAACCGAATCCGTCAGCCTGTATCAGCAAATCGTCGGCCGTGGGCTGCGGCTGGCCCCCGGTAAAGAGGATTGTCTGATCCTCGACTACGCCGGTAACCCACACGACCTGTTTACGCCTGAGGTCGGGGTCAGCAAGCCACACAGCGACAGTCAGCCGGTACAGGTGTTCTGCCCCGGCTGCGGCTTCGCCAATTTGTTCTGGGGCAAGTGCACCGAGAGCAGCGATATCATTGAACACTACGGCCGCCGTTGTCAGGGTTGGTTGGAGGACGATGAAGGCCATCGCGAGCAATGCGACTACCGTTTCCGCTTCAAAATTTGCCCGCACTGTGGTGCGGAAAATGACATTGCCGCCCGTCGCTGCCATCAGTGCCAGGAAGTGCTGGTCGACCCTGACGATATGCTGAAGGCCGCGCTGAAGCTAAAAGACGCTCTGGTCCTGCGCTGTGGCGGCATGGAGCTGCAAACTGGCCGCGATGATAAAGGCGAGTGGCTGAAAGCCACCTATTTCGACGAAGACGGCACCAGCACCAGCGAACGTTTTCGACTGCAAACGCCGGCGCAGCGCAAAGCCTTCGAAATGCTGTTCCTGCGCCCGCATCAGCGTGCACCCGGGGTGCCGTTTGCCTGGCAAACCGCCGCCGACGTGTTGGCCCAGCAAACGCTGCTGCGCCATCCGGATTTTGTGGTGGCCCGCAAGCGCGGACAATTCTGGCAGGTACGGGAAAAAGTGTTCGATTATCAAGGCCGCTTCCGCCGTGCCAATGAACTGTATTGATCCTGACTGCCTGCAAATCGGGCAGGTTTCCATTGCCCTGCGGACGGCTTTCCGTTAAACTGCCGCCCGCTTTGCCTGGGTTCTCCCGGTGCTAAAGCAGGTTATATCCTGCGAATTTCAAGCTGTGGCCTGGAAGACAACGGGTAAATCGAACTTGCTACTGGGTCGCCTGTAGCAGGGTAAATTTTCTTTTTAGAGAAAAAACAATGTTCACTATTAATGTAGAAGTACGTAAAGACCAGGGTAAGGGTGCGAGCCGCCGCCTGCGTATTGCCAACAAATTCCCAGCTATCGTTTACGGTGGCGAAGAAGCTCCAGTTTCCATCGAACTGGACCATGATTCTGTTAAGAACATGGAAATCAAACCAGAATTCTACAGCGAAGCAGTAACTCTGGTTATCGACGGTAAAGAAACCAAAGTGAAAGTTCAGGCTGTACAGCGTCACCCGTTCAAGCCGAAACTGGCTCACATCGACTTCCGTCGCGTTTAATCGCAACGAAATCGAACCTTTCGGGACGCCGAAGTAGAAAACGCCGCAATTGCGGCGTTTTTTATTGTCTGCTATCCGGCAAAATTACTTATTGCCGCTGTTCTGGCGACGTTGTAACTGATCGCGCAGGTTCGGTGGCGTGCCTCTGATGGTTAGCGTATCGGTAGCCGCATCCCAGAAAATTCGCTCCCCCAACAGCATGGCGTCAAAGTTGATGCTGATACCGCCGCCGCTGCCGGCAAACTTGGTCAACTGACGCAGCGTACCGCGATCGGCCGGGAAGCTGTCTTCCAGTTGATAACCCTGCTCGCTGGAGAACTGCAGAAAATCTTTCTCACCTACCGGTGCAATCTCTTTCGACAATTCCTGCAGCTCAATCTCTTCGCCGGCCTGCAGCTGTTCGTTGCAGTAGCTGTAAACCTGCTGACGTACCGACTGACGCTCATTCTTATCCAACTGCGCATCGGCGCAATAATCGTCAACCGCCTGCAGCAAGCCCCGGTTCTGCGCCTTGGTGTCCAGCCCTTCGGCCGCCGCCAGGAAGTCCATGAAGAAATCGGACACCTTGCGACCCACTCGCCCTTTCAGGAAGGTCAGATAACGGGTTGACTCCGGATTGGTTTCCCACTCGGTCAGATCGATACGCGCCACGATATCGGCGTGGTTGATGTCCAGATAATGGGTGGTATTGATATCCAGCTCTTCGTTAACGCGCGAACTGTTGCGGCTGTTCAGAACCGCAATCAGTAAATACTCCGCCGCCAGGTAACGGTACTGGCCAAACAACACCACGCCACCTTCGGCAAACGGATACTTGGCCAACTCATCGCGCAGGCGACCGGTCGCCGCACGGCTGAAGGCCAAAAAGTCCTTGTCTTCCTTGCGGCAGGTACGCAACGCGTCCGCCAGTTCACTGCCTTCATTGAACAGCCCGTAAGCCTTGCTCTTGGCACTGTAGACACGATGCAGCTCTTCCATCATCTCTTCCACCGCCGCATTGGTTGGCAGCAGAGAATCGCGCAGCACCACGTCCAGCGTTTGTTCGTCGCGTTTGACCAACTGGTGCAGAGCGATCTGGTCGATATCCAGACTCATGGTAAATCCTCCTGTTCTTTAGGCGCGTATTCAAACACTGAAGGCTACCGTGCTGCAACTTTTAAGCAGCGATCACATCACCAGCCATCGATAAATTCCCAACTCCCATACAGGTCGTAAATAACTGGAATACCCCCTGAATTTCAGGCAACAGGCTTGCAGTTGGCCCGAGCCCGCAACGGAGGCCACTCGCACCACCTGCCACGCTAGGGTTTGAAAGACAAAGGGAATCGATAAAAGAGCGGAAAATCACTGTCCTATACGGTAAGATATGGGACTTTGTCAGGCGTTGAGCGCAATTTTTATGCCACAATCATCCCGTTACAGTGACGAACATGTTGAACAGCTGCTCTCTGAGCTGGTTAATGTTCTGGAAAAACACCATACTCCCACCGATCTTTCTCTGATGGTGCTGGGTAACATGGTAACTAATCTGATCAACACCAGTGTTGCCCCCGCGCAGCGGAAAACATTGGCAAGATCGTTTGCAGAAGCTCTGCAAGCTTCTATTCGTGAAGATAAAGCGCATTAATAATTAATTATGGTGACAAACCGTCAGCGTTATCGTGAAAAAGTCTCCCAGATGATTAGCTGGGGGCACTGGTTCGCCTTATTCAATATCCTGCTTGCCCTCGGGCTGGGCAGCCGCTACCTGTTTGTCACCGATTGGCCCTCTTCCTTGTTGGGCCGGGTTTATGCCCTGGTCAGCTTACTGGGGCATTTCAGCTTTATCGTTTTCGCCGGCTATCTGCTGGTGATCTTCCCGCTCACCTTTGTGGTGATGTCGCAGCGGCTGCTGCGATTTATTTCCGCCGCGCTGGCCACCGCCGGACTGACGCTGTTGCTGGTAGACAGCGAAGTATTCACGCATTTCCACCTTCACCTTAATCCGGTGGTGTGGGAACTGGTGGTCAATCCGGACCAAAGTGAGCTGGCGCGCGACTGGCAACTGATGTTTATCTGCGTGCCAGTGATCTTTCTGGTCGAGATGCTGTTTGGCACCTGGAGCTGGCAAAAGCTACGCAGTCTGAATCGTCAAAGGTTCGGTAAGCCGCTGGCTGCGCTGTTTATCAGTGCCTTTTTCGCCTCGCACCTGATTTATATCTGGGCCGACGCCAATTTCTACCGCCCGATCACCATGCAGCGGGCCAACCTGCCACTGTCATACCCAATGACCGCGCGTAAATTCCTTGAAAAACATGGCCTGCTCGATTCGCAAGAATATGAACGCCGCCTGGTGCAGCAAGGGAATCCGGAAGCCGTTGCGGTAGAATATCCACTTAGCGATCTTAGCTACAGTGACAAAGGCAGCGGCTATAATCTGCTGATGATCGTGGTGGACGGCGTCCGTGAGCAGGATATGAAGCAGGATATGCCTGCCCTGACCCGCTTCGCACAGGAAAATGTCCGCTTCAGCGATCACTACAGTTCCGGCAATCATGCGGATACCGGTCTGTTTGGCCTGTTCTACGGCATTTCACCGACCTATCTGGACAGCATTCTCGCCGCACGCAAACCTTCTGCTCTGGTCAGCGCACTCAGCGCCCAGGGTTATCAGTTTGGTTTGTTCTCGTCAGACGGCTTTAACGCCAGCCTGTATCGCCAGGCGCTGTTGACCGACTTCACGCTACCGGCGCCAATACAGCAAAATGACACGGCGACCACGCAACAATGGCAACGTTGGCTGGCCGACCAAAACAGTAGCCGCCCATGGTTCTCTTATATTAATTTCCGTGGCGCTGAACCTGCTGCCAAAGAGAAAACGCCAGCCCCTGCCGACTTTATTCAGCGCTACCGCGCAGGCGCGCAGGATGTGGATGCGCAAATTGCTCAGGTACTTAGTACGCTGAAAGAGCGTGGTGTTCTGGATAAAACCGTGGTGGTGATTACCGCAGAACACGGCGTTGAATTTAATGACACCGGCAAAGGCTACTGGGGCGCAGGCACCAGTTTCAACCAGCAACAGTTGCAAGTCCCCTTGGTTATCCATTGGCCGGGTACGCCGGCGCAGACCATCAATAAATTGACCGGCCATAACGACGTGATGCGCACGCTGATGCAGCGTTTGCTGCACGTGAAAACCAGCCCTAATGATTATTCGCAGGGTGAAGACCTGTTTACCGCCCAGCGCCGGAACAACTGGGTCGCAACCGGTGACAACAGCTTGTTGGTGATCACCACACCAACACAAACCCTGGTATTGGACAGCAGCGGCAACTACCGCGCGTATGATAAGAACGACAAAGAGATCAAGGACGAGAAGCCACAGCTCGCCCTGCTGCTGCAGGTGTTGACCGATGTGAAACGCTTTATCGCCAACTAATTGCTTAAAATACAATCAGTCAGCTGGTGCGCTCTTGATTTGAAATTGAGAAAGGGTAGTATAATTTGCTACAGCGTCGGCATGTAGCGCAGCTTGGTAGCGCACCGTCATGGGGTGTCGGGGGTCGGAGGTTCGAATCCTCTCATGCCGACCAAAAATACTTAGAAAAACCAACCCGTTACGGTTGGTTTTTTTATACCTACAATTTTAACATGGTAAAATGATGGTAAAACCATGGTAAAACTACCGACGAAAAACCATTCTGAGACGATGATCCCTTAATGCTTTTAGCTGGCATACCCGCCGAAAATCAGGGGTCAATTCCAGAGCATTTTGTTTGAATAATTACACGCAGCGCGAAGCCGGCAGTCGATCGGCACGCAAGGTTTTGCCAGGGAGTTAAAAGGTGAAAAAAATGACTACAGCAGAAAAGTATCTGATTGAAAGCGAAAACGATTTTAATGCATTTATCGCATCCATGCTTTCCAGAAAGGATCTGGACTCCGATGAATTCGACTTCCCTGAGGTAGAGTTTAAAGGGTGGCCAACCATCAGCATTAATGTGAAAGGAGATAAAAAAAGGTATAATTCTTCTTTGACGGCATCAATGCTTTTTGGTATGGCTGAGTTAACACATGAGATTCAAAAAGCATTCACTGTTATCAGGCATGAAACCCATAACAGGCAGAAACTAACTAATTCGGATAAGAACTTACTGGACATCGTTTATCATATTAGCGAAGGTTCCAGCCAAGCGGATGGTGATTCTGATGCTATTGTAAACGGAGCTGTGACGGTGCTTAGAGATGCTATTGGAAAAATGACAGGACGGCAAGCGCTATGCGCTGTTGTTGCTATTGTTATTTCGGCAGGCACTTTTGGTGGTAACTGGGTAAATGAGTATTACGAAACCCAACGCCACGAAGCCAGTTCGCAAGTCGAACTTGTCAAAACATCGACAGATGCCGTCAACCAGGCTCAAAAAAATGCGTTAGAATTGCTAAAGACTGGCCAAACAAACATAAGTCGTGAAGTTCTAGCTCATGGGGAGGATGGGAAAGAAAAGTTCTTAAAAAACATATCCCAGGACCCAAAAGTGAAATCGGTGAAGATAGGTGACGAAACAATAACGAGAGCAGAACTCAACACTTACAATCAGAGACAATCTATTGACCGTCTCAAAGTCACAAAACAAGATGAGTTTTATATCAAAGGGGTAACGCGTACCGGCCCTACTAACCAAGACATAAGCATCACCGTGACCCGCGCTTCAAATGGTGAAACATTCGTCATAAAAACCAGCTCTGAAATTACATCAACCGAAGAGTTGAAGGCTTTCACTGATGCGGTTGCCCAAGAAACAACCTTGGAAATTAGTTATCTAGAGGTAACTGAAAACAATCATATTTCTGCTGGGCAGTTGATTAATATTGTAAGTCCAAAACAAAACGAAAAAACTCAGTAGCCCCCAAAGGCTCAATACGTCTATACCGTAATGAGCCTCTTTTTGTCACACCTGCTCAATACTGCTTATATTATGTTTTTACTGAGTTTTTTATCTTTCTTGAAAAACCTACTCCCGCTCAGAAACACCCATTTTTGCACTATCCATGCCCCATTTATGCCCCATTGGCTCGCTAAGCATTGAAAAAATAACCCACCCGAATATACTGTATAAAATCACAGTTAAATTTAAGGGCGTATGAATGTTCGTAGAACTCGTGTTTGATAAGCGCAATGTGGCAAAACTCCCTGGTGCTGCTGAAATGATCAAAGCAGAACTGACCAAACGGGTTCACGGTATTTTTCCTGCCGCTGACGTTCGGGTAAAACCAATGCAGGCAAACAGCCTGAACACCGACGCCAGCAAAAACGACAAAGAAAAGCTGAACCGGATGTTGGAAGAAATGTTTGAAGAATCGGATCAGTGGCTGGTAAGCGACAACTGAGGGGGCAATCATGCTTTACGTTGAAGTGACTATCGACAAGAAAAAACAACTTCCCGCTGGCGCAGCCTCTGCACTGGCCATTGAGTTGAACAAGCGGATGCAGCGTAAATTTCCCGATGTTGAAGCCACTGTTCGCATGGCAGGTATGGACGGGCTTTCTGTGCGCAACGGCACCACTGCTGATAGAGAGGCGATCGAGGAGATACTGCAGGAAACGTGGGAAAGTGCGGACGACTGGTTTCAGCCATGACTTAAGAGCCGGGTTATCCCGGCATCTTAAAGGTTACTCTTCACCCGCCGGCGCTACTGGGTGGTCAAATTCTTCAGGCGGCTGAGCTGGTTCTACTGGCAATGGATCTTCAACTACCTCCCGCATAGGCATTTCAAGCCGTAGGTCAATCCAGCGACCATCTGGAATATCCATCGGATCACCAGCTACAATCGCAGCTGTATCGATGTCAAAGCGGCGTTTGCTGACCTTCACATAGATTGTGCCGTCCTTGCCAGTACTGGTTTCCACAAAGCACAAGCGGTTACCGTTAACGTCCTGAGGAACCTCGATGCTCCAGCCTTCCTCAGCGAAGCCTAATGAACCAGTGATTTTGTAGACCCCGACAGAAACCCGATCTGCAGTTACCCCCGCAGCCTCACTGTTCACGGCAACGTTGCCGGCCAAGGTAAATCCGTTCAGGTAATCATCGGCCATTTTTTCAGGCTCACCGGTCAGCCTGGCGATCGGTGATGCAGCTTTCAGGAAGCCATTGCCGTCTACCGTCACGTTATAACCAGAATAAATTTTATCTTCTGCGACGGGAGTAAACCCATCAGGCTTGGTTTTTTGCCATGTATTATCCTTCAGCAATTCAATTCCTGACATGGCGTTTGAGCTGCTGCTTGCGAGTATTGATACCGATGGCATGCTGTATGCAGGCCCTAGCATCCATAACTCCCACCGCGCTGTTTGGGCGTTGTAAATTGCACCAAACTTAACGTCTTGCCCAGCCGGCCCCAGCGATGCAACTTTTAGCCCTCTGCTATCGAGTGCTGTCGTCGATGCGTTGCGTGCCGAAAACTGAACAAACTTTATATCCATGCCTGGGGTTCCGTACGTCCTCCCCGCTGCAACCATAAAGTGCACACCATTCACGCCTGTGTTGGTTATCGGCAGTGTGGCCAACTTAAAATATCCCTGAAAGTTACCGATCGCGTTGACTACTGCAGGGACGATGACCGCACGCGAACTCTCTTTTACCGCTGCTGCTAACGTGGCCGCCGAGTTATCTTCGCTTTGTTTTGCCGCTGCAGCTGATGCGGCAGATTTATCCGCTGATGCAGCGGCGTCTACACGCATGCGATCGACAGTTTGAATAATCTCCGGCGTGATGTCGCTTTCACCTGGGCGCCGCAGGAAGTCATTGAGTGTACCTGGTAGCGAGTCCGCATAAACCTCTATCGCACCTACCCGCTCAGGCTGAGCACCGTAGACAGAAATAATAACTTCATACGCACCAGGTTCCACATTCAACGAATACTGGCCGCTGTCATTTGTCACAGATTGTGATTTTGCCAGGTTAAGCACCGTTGACGAGGTTTTTAGAGAGCGCATCGTGATTGTCACACTTGGTCGAGGGTCTCCATAAGGTCCTTTTAATACACCGCTGATTAAAACCATCGTACTTCTCCATAAAAAAACCGCCGAAGCGGAGTTGGTGGTTATTTCATTGTGTCTAAATTAACGAGTCATTGACTCTTTTAATTTTTTAATTTCTTCATCCTGACGGCTGACTTTTACCGATAACTCTTTAATTGCTTCAACGAGCAGCCCAGCCAACTCACCATAGCTAACGCCTAATACATTCTCGACCATCTCGCCATTTTGTAATTTTAAATCCCCCGTTACGGACACAGCCTGAGGCAATACCTCTTGTACATCTTGGGCAATTAACCCTGTAAATGGGTGACCATCTTTAAGCCCTGTGTATCCTGTAAGTTTTTCAACTTTGGAAAGTGCATTATCAATAGTTTCAAGATTCGTTTTTATCCGACGGTCAGAATTACCAATCCATGAGCCAGGTGCTGTTCCATTCCCTTCAAGGTTAAACCTCCACGTAAAATTCTTCCCAAAACCATCAAATTCAAGTATCCCATTAGCAGTGTTATCGACTTGCTCTTGCATCAATAATGAAAATTTGGCCCCGCGAGGGTCTGTAGTCGGCCCCCGCCCTCGAATAATCGTCTCAAAACGAGGCGTTGTGTTATATGTTCCTGATGTATTTGAACCATTCACAGCAACACCTAACCCGGCATTTCGTGCAAGCTCTCCGCCGTAATTCCCATCGATTGAATTAAACCGGCCATCATTCCCCGCCGCAACGTTTCCTGGGCCAGTTCCCACATCACGAGTTGCAGAGTTGCCGAGTGATGCTGCATCGACTTTTTTATCAAGGTCTGTTTTATCAGCTTTTAAATTTAGTGCCGCTGTAAAGCTATTCCAAGCAGGGCCGGTAAACGCGCTGCCGTCTGGTAATTTAACCGTAACGTCCCCAGTTCCGCTGAATAGTTGCTGCCAGTTATCTTTGTCGAGGTTTAGACCTCGCAACGCTTTGGCTGTCTCTGCTGCCAGTTGGGCGGTGATAAGGTTCATTGCCTCTCGCGGCACGGCATACCATGCGGCCCCGGCCTGCGTCGGCCCGTCATAGGCTTTAATCAGTGTGACCTGGGTAGCGCTATCAATGGCCTTTACTGGTAGCGTATAGGTTACGCCACCTACAACGCTCACAATCATGTCACCGGCTTTCAGCTCAGTGTTAAAAGCAGTTCCCGCACCTTTAACTACAGCGGAGTTATTCGTTAGGGTTAGAGTGCCTGCTGGCATGATGTTCTCCTGAATTCAGATATAAAAAAACCGGCTCAATGGCCGGTTGTTAGAAGTAGTGGTCAGCGTTAATAACCATTAGCGGCATTTGAGACGAATACCATCGCGTTGATACATTCCATTTCGTCTGTATTTTAGCTCCGGAATCAGCACGCCAGAATTGAACCGCCGACCCGTTAAATCTATAGCCACAACTGTAATAGTTATAATAACCTCCACTCATTTCTGAGTTGCCACGCATAAATGCATTTACGGCAAGGGGGATCATAGGCCTCGGAATTCCCGTTTCAACTAAATCGTCGGGATTCCTGCCGACATTTACTGAACGCCCATCCCATAGCAAAGGTTCACAATCGCTCGTAAACGTGTTATTCCCAGCGGCATTTTTAATCACCATGCCGTAGCCGCTTGGTGTTGGCGGGTAATACCCGCTATTCATAATCACAACTTGCACGCTGGCAGTAGTTCGGAAAGGTTCACCACTCCCATTATCACGCGATACCGTTAATTCGTTATATTCCACAGAGTGATACACAGATACACCTGGATCATCACAACGAACATAAACAATTTTTGTGTTGTCATTTTGAACAGTTGGCAAAGTCCATTGCCCGTTTATTGTAACCACCCCTTTCCATGCAACATAACCAAGCCGCTGCGCACTGTTTATACTCATCCAGTCAACAGAGTTTTGGATAATTATTCCGTAAGTTCCGGAAACTGATTGCGGAGTCTGAACCTGATATATGCTGAACTCGGTAAAAAAGGCCTGATTATTCGCCGATGAAAAATCAACGATGATTCTATTCCCATCCGCTCGCCACCCAGTGATCCCACCATAAAATGGCGGATTTGTCGCGCTGCCAAATATATAGCCCGTTTGCCCAACAATAAAAACTGGATTCCCCGGAACATAATCCGGGGGGGTATATATCTTCTGTCGATTTCCATCGGCCCAGGGTTCTTTATCGTTGGCTAACAATGATGGGCTATTCACTGCAGCCAACTCCTTACCATTCACAACCAACCCATAGGCCATATTAAAGCCTCCCCATCCTTACCCTCAGATTTCCGCCTGCGTCATAAACGTTAATCTGATCGCCGCGTATCTCCATGCGTCCGCCGCCGTCGCCGCCGTTGATTTGTATCTGACCGGCACCGGCGCCACTTTTATCAAGGCGCCATCCATTGGTAGCGCTGAAATTGTCAGACTGAATAAACCCGCTGATTTTGGCGTTAGTAATGGCTGCATCTGCGATTTTCGCAGACGTGATCGAGGCGTTTTGAATGAATGCATCGCTGATAAACACCTGGCCATTGATGACAGCAAAGGGTGAATACTGCTTGTCACCGCTGCCGCTCATCAGCACGAACTGATTAGCATTGAAGCCAATGCGGGTAATTACTGGTTTCCCTGTTTCCGCCAGAACAGCGATCGACATACCAGCATTATAGAAAACGCCATTGACCCGCACGCCGGCTTTCAGTGTGTGGATGGCTGTTGCGCCGTCGGCGTCAACTGTGGCCGTCAGCTTGTCCTCCAGAACGGCGGTAACGTCGTCAATCTGCGCCTGCACCTGGGTAGACATCTCGGCCAGTGCCCGATCAACCTCGGCGATCGTGGTCTTCACAATGAGAATATCTGCACGCACCGTACCGTACTGCGCCCACTGATGCTCTACCGTCGCGTTATTGGCCAGGGCGTTCTGCAGTATGGCCTCAATGTTTGTATCGATGTCACCCGTCAGCCGGTCACCGTCTTTGTCCGTCAGGAATCCATCACCAATGCTCTCAAGGTAATCGTCTGCGTTCGCGTTGGATTGCCCTTTAATCCAGCCGGTCCAGTCCCCGATATTGCCGGTCCTGTCCTGCAGGCGTGCACGGAACCAAAACTCCTGGCCCGCCTTCAATCCGGTCATGGTGTGGGTATGGAGCGGGTACGGAATATCGGCCAGCAGCATCGCGTTGTCGCCGGCAGCGTTGTCCGCATAGTGGATTTCGGTTTTCAGCGTATCCTCTGCGCCGGATGGAAATCCCCAATCCAACTGGATGCCCCACAACAGAGGAGAGGCCCTGAACCCAACCGGCACCGGCGGCTTGCCTTCCTTACCCTTCAGGTAGGTTTCCATCGATGTCGCCCAGATTGACGAAATATCGCTGGCGTTGATGGCCCGAACGCGTACCAAATAGCGACCGGCATAAATACCCGGGACTTCGAAACCCAAAGCCGATGTGCGCGGGACTGATACCCAGTTACCGTTATCTTTTCGCCACTCAGCCTCATACGCTATCGCGTTCTCCACCGAGCCCCATGCTGCTCGCATCGTTGTGATGGCGATCCCCTGGCTCACAGAGGAATAGCTTTCTATGGTGATATTTTTCGGTGGTGCCTGGACGCCCGGAGGAATAATTGAGATGGGGCGATCATCGATACGCGCCCCCGTATCAATCCGGGTATATTTGTTTGGATCGTGCTCTGTCGCGTTGATAGTGAAAGTATTGTCACCGTTATCAGCAATACCCACGACGCGATACAGCTGGACGGCGAGATCATCCGCATCTATCGACCAGGCTGATTCCGGTACCGGTGTTTCGCTGTAATCAGTCGTGACGGTCACAACACGCTCATTCACAGCCTGCACGGTACGCGCCTGTGCCTTACCAGATGGCAGATTAACAATCAGGCGATCACCCACTTTGGCGCCTGGCTTTCTATCCAGCTTCACCTTTCGGCCTTCCACACTACTGATGCGGCCACCGATAACCCTACCGGCGGCCATCTGATCCGCAACGCCAACGATGTGCCCAGGCATGGGGATCATGCCATCCAGACCGACAGAAAACGTTACCGCCCTGTCTTTGCTATTTGTCAGTAACGCCCAACGACCCCGGCGGTTGGCCTCACTTTGGCGGGTACAGCCGATTGCTGTTAACTCCGTCTGGTTAACGTCATAGCGACGAACCAAATCATTATCAAAAACAGCTTCAATCGCGTCGGCATAGTGGTTGGCGGGATCGGACCAACTGACCATCGCCGTGCTATAGCGGGTACGCTCACTTGCTGACGAATAGGTAAATTTCCCATCAATGACGTTGGCACGGGTGTAGGTGATATCCATATCACGCGGCATATCCGCCAGGGCAACCATTTGGTTTCGTCCCCAATAGGTCATGCCACGAAAGATGCCAGCTAAATCGCTCAGGACGGTCCAGGCATCCTCACGCGATTGAATGTAAACGTTACAGGTGAAACGCGGCTCAGTACCGTCGCCACCACGTCCATCAGGCACAAGCTGATCGCAATACTGCGCAATGCGGTATAGCTCGGACTCAGATACCTGAGAGGAATCGATGCGATCACCAAGGCCGAAGCGCTCAGCTAAAATAATGTCGTAGAACACCCAGGCTGGGTTATCGCTGTAAGCCCACTTGAAACCACCGGTCCAAACACCGTTATAGCTTCGTGTTTCCGGGTCATAGTTATCCGGTACGCGGATCACTCGTCCACGCGGCTTACAACTGATCTTCGGTATATTCGGGAATTGCTTGGAGTCAAATTCCACATACAGCAGCGCGGTGTTTGGATAGCGCAGCTTGGCATCAATAATTTCAGTAAGCGCCTCGATATTCATACGGTCTGCGATTCTGGCACTGTTCGCATTCGGCGTCAGGCGGCGCACGCGTACCTGCCAACCGGTTGTAGCTTTCGGCAGGTTGATACGGTGCGAACGTTCATACAGCGAGGTAGTTTTATCGTCGATCGCAGCCGTTAATACTTCCTCATAACTGCCGCCATCAGTCGAAATATCAATGGCGTATTCAATACGATAGCCGTTAACATCCCCATTCTCGGCCTGTGATTGCAACATCGGCCAACCGAAGCGCAAGCGAACGGCAGACAGTTGCAGATTTGACACTGATCGCACCCAGGGAGTGCCGCTTTTCAATTCTGTACTGATGGCGATCTCGTTCTCAACAGATGGGATGCCCTGGATATAATCTTGTGCCTGGGTACCTGGTCGAAATTCCCAGCGAAAACCGGGAAAGTTTTCAGTCCCGTCACTGTTTAGCACTGGAGTACCATCAGCATAAACGTTTGTACCATCCAGCCGACCGGCAAACTCACCTTCTCCCAGTGAGAACAGCATTTTGGCTCTGGAGATGGATTGAACACTGTCTGGAGACTCAACAGGCGTGTGGCCACCGCCGCCGCCGCCTTTTCGACCACGGATAATTTTCTGTGCCATATTTTGCCCATAAAAAAAAGCCGCTTTTGCGGCTGTCTGTTCAAAAAGGTTTTATTGCTGGTCTTCGGTGTAAATTCCTGCAGATATAACTGCCCCGCCGATCTCACGTGTACCGTACAGCACACCCACAGGATTACCCTGTGCTGTTGTATTCACCGGGCCACCAAAGGCATAGCTCGGTTTGTTGTCCTGATCTTGCCGCATACGCAATCCACCAGCTTGAGGGGAAAGCATTTGGACAACCCCTCCGAGGGCCATTGAGGCACCAGCCATTGCAGTTGCCCCCCAAGCTCCACCAGCTGTAAATGCAGCCCCAACACCACCTGTAGCTATGGCGGCAACCGCAATCAAAGCAACACCAAGAATAGTTTGAAATAACCCAGCGCGTTTACTACCTATAATGATAGGTACCAGATGGATATCTTCTGTTCCCTTCGTTAACTCTAACTCATCCTTCCCTATATTTCGCTTACCAACAAAAATAGCGAATGTTAGCCCTCTCTTGTGAGCTTCCAACATGTACCGTTCGAAACCATCAAGTAAATTTTTCATTGCATCAATAGCTTTGGGGACACTATGTGCACGATACTCAAATTTACGACCAAATAACTTAACCATTGGACCATGAAAATTGATGGTTCTAAGCGGTGCGTCTATAAAAGCCATGTTCCCTCCAATAAATAACCCGCCGAGTGGCGGGTTATTTTAAATGCAGCTTTTTATTTTATTTACTCTGTCATCTATTCGGTATGAAAAAATTCCGCTTTGATGCCTATATTCAACTTTTGTTTCACCTGAAACATTTAATACATCAACAATTTCTATATTAGATGGGGAGTAAACCGTAAATCCATTTTTATTTGGTTGAATAAAAACATCTCCATATCTAGAACTTTTCTCTTGCCATCCGAAAAGAATACACTCAGATACAGATTTAGCATCCTTGGATGATGTAAAGGATGATGCTGGCGGTGAATTTCTCATATCACTCATCGATGAACACCCAGAAATAACAAGTGCCGTGATTAATAAAGCCTTTTTCATAACCCTTTTCCTTAAGCTGAAAAGTGGAATGATAGCATCACATCAGTTCTTTGTGGCGCAGCACCTTCACAGTTCGTTCCTTCCAGTAACCGCCATAGGGCACCCGCTGACTAAGCATTCCGTACATGTGGTGCAGTAACATGCCATCTTCCAGCAGGATACCGGCGTGGTTCGCTACTGGTGCCGAAACCTGCATTATCACCATATCCCCCTGCAGCGGCGGGCCATTAAACTCACGGAAACCGCATTCGTGCCAGTTATCCGTGTAGAGGTTTTCGCCCCTTTCCCACCACGGGTAATCAACCCGGTAATCTCGTAGTTCAACGCCATGCTGCTGCCGGAAATAACTCATGACAAGCCCCCAGCAGTCCGTATGGCCCAGCACAAACTGGCGCCCTACCAGCGGCAAATCTCCACGCGGCATAACCGTGCGCAAATCCCCTTCAGGCCAACTGACAATCACCCAGGGAAGTTCTAACGCGTCACACTGCGCCTTATCCAGTTCGCTCGGCTGCGTTGTGGCATCAGGGTGGCTATGCACAATCATTGTGACTGTGCCCCATTTCGATGCGGTTACGTAGTCTTCTGGCGCCAGGTGAAATTGTTCAGTAGGGTTTTCAGCCAGGTTACGGCAAGGAAAGTAACGCTCAACGCGGGATTTCTGCGCCACGATGCCGCAGCATTCACGCGGATACTCGGCCTCAGCATGCGCCATAATGGCCGCTATGGTTTTCTCTTTCATCTATCCTCCTACTGTCGGATCAATGAAGCACCGGGGAACCCGCCGAACGGTAATGGCTCGTTATCGCCAAAACGTTTCTGGCAATCGCTCAGCAACCCACCGCAACGGTCCTTGCTGGGATCATCAACCGGGTTGCCCTTGTCGTCAAAGTATCGGGTACCAGCATAATCGCAGCCTTTGCCTGTACGGTACCAGCCACGGGAGCACCAGGTACACAGGCTATGAATTTGCCGAGTCGGGATACGTAGCCCCCGCAGGTCAGCCGGGCTGGACATTTCAAACTCAACCGATTCATCGCTTTCCGTTGCCTTGCGATCGATGTAGAAGACCTGCAGCTTTTCCTGCACCGGATCAGCTGTAGGGTTGCCCTCTGGAAAATTACGGGCGTCAAGGTAGTGAACCAACGTATCGTGGATCAGCACCTTGGCCTGTGCCATATCCTCAAACTGGAGGCAAAGCGCGGTGATCAACCCATCAAGGTTAGCCACTGTTAGCTTTGGTTCGGTGCTCTGGCTGTCTGAGGATATTTCCAGCCCCTCAACGGTAAACGGCCACGGGCCATATTCCTTGCCTTGCCACCATATTGGCTTCGCTGGCAACTTGGATTCATCACCGCCGGCAGCAGCGAGTTCCTCTGGGGTATAGGGCAGCGTGTCACAGTGAAAACGCAGAATATCGGCACCAAACTTTGTGCCATCTACTTCAATGAGGCGAATGCGGTTGCCCGGCTCCAATTTCTGCAGGTCTGAATTCAGCATGATTATTTCCGATTAAACGTGGAAGGCCTCTGTGAAAGTGGCCGTCAAAGAGTAATTCTCCCCGCCCATCGCAACAGACTTATAGCCTTCACAACGGTACAGGCCGGGAACGTTGGTTGGTGGGGTCCATTGAAAGGATTTAACCCCCTGATGAGTCTCGAGGAAGGCGATTATGGGCGTGATGTAGTCATATTTACCGATGAAGGTCAGGTCCCAAGAGCGAATAACCGGGTTAATCCCATCGCCTGAAACCTGCATGTATCCATCACCAAACTGCGCTTTCCGGATACGGAATCGGGTATCGCCGGCAGCATTAACCCGCGCCGGGAAACCAAATATCTGAATGGCCATTACATCCCCTTGATTGCTTTCCAGATCGGCTGACCCGGCTTCAGGTTACGATTGATGACCTTTTGGCTTTCCTGAGCGGCAATATTCCCCATCTGTTTGCCAAACTCTTCCCAGCCTGGATCGGCCTGGGTACTGACATTACCGCCAGCTTCTACTGTGATATACACAATCGGGGCTGCAGCCGTCTGCTGTGGAGCAACCATCGCCCGGACGCCCAATGAACCATCTGCGCCACGTTTGAGCGGCATAATGGCTTCCGGCCCCGCTTCGCCCATCAAGCCAGCCCCTTTGGCAAACGCAAACGTTGTGGGTTGGCTTACCACCTGGCCACTGTAGGCACTCAGGGACGGTGACGAGTAAACGCCACCCTTGGCGTTTGCGAACATCGGAACAGTGCCAGGGTTATTACCACCGCCAGCCGCTCCACCGCCAAAGCTCATAAACGTAGATAAAATAGTTTTGGTCAGCAAAGCCTGAGCCGCCATTTCTATCAGATTCTGAACGATGGACTGCGTGAGGGAGGAAAACAGACCCACCATGCTGTCTTTGAAGGTCTGGGTACCGGTAAGTAACCCGGTCAGCATGTTGGTGGAGCGTTCCCGCATCGTATCAATCAGCCCAAGCTGCAGCTTATTGACCTGGCTCTGCCCAGCGTAAAGTTTCATTGCCTGCTGATATTGCGCGTCAGTTGATTCCTGTGTTGCCGCCTGCAACAACTGCTCATAGCGCTGTTTGTCAATGTAACCTTGCTGGTAGTACGCCTGATACTGGGCCTGCTGCTGCGCCAGTTGGTTACTCAGTTGAACGGAGGGATCAACATCCCCGGCGATGTTTTGCCGTGGGGCCGCAATGGCATCAGCCTCTGCCTTTAACCTCTCGCGGGCCATATCCTGCTGTAGGGTATGGCGGGCGACCAGATAATCGCGTTCCGTCAGCAAACGTGCGTTATACAGCGCTTTCAGCTCCCGGCTGGTTTCCTGCTCCTTACGCACCGTCGCCTGACCTGGCGCATATTGTTCAGCCAGTTCTAACCGCTGCCGCTGGAAATTCTCTGCGTTTAAAGACATGACACGTTGCACATCTGCCTGACTAGCCCCGGCAGCTTTTGCCGTGGCGATCAGTTTGGCCTGTGAGTTCCGTTCTTCCAGGTCAATTTTGGCAAGGCTTGTCGAGTGGGCAACCTCAATTTCCTGACGCAGCTGCTGATATTGCTTGAGCGCCTGCTGGCCTTTTTTGTCTGCCTTGGCCGGGTCTTCACCACCCCAAGGGCTTTCAGCCGACAAACCTGCAGCGCCCACTCTCGCAATGGCATTGTTA
>NZ_CAMISV010000017.1:0-108070 GCF_946227095.1 Serratia proteamaculans | reverse complement strand
GATCAACCCCCTGCAGTTTATGAAAGTGCCTGGTTCATGAGGCACGGAACAGTCTAGGAAACTAGGGTCTATTCAGAACACCGTACCTGCATACTCGCTGGCAATCTCTGTCGAGGGGCGTTGTTTTTCTGGTGTAGGCGCTCCGACGGTATCAGCAGCAGGAGACTCCTGGGAATTCAAGTATCCATTTTACTTGCTCGAAAGTTACGCCGACCAAGTAATTACTCAACATATTCCGGTTTCGCAACCGGCATAACCAAAATAAATCAATCCCGGCTTATGTCGGGATTTTTTTCATCACCCGGTACCGGGACAGAGCCCCGGAAGGGGGAGGTATGAAAATGCCCCACAATGACAATGCCTTCCTTGGCTGGTTGGCAAATCTCTATTCGAGCAATGCTAACTGGATAAACGGGATGGTGATTACATCGGCCTTGGCATTTGGGCGCGTCCTTTTCTACGGCGGTAAGATCCGCACAGCTTTGGTGGATGCATTACTCACCGGCCTTATAGCAGTGACTACTGTTCCTGTCCTATCCCCTTTATTAGTTCGGTCCATTGAGATGCTACCGGGCATGGGAGACGTGCTATCCAAAACTGAGACGATGAAAATCGAACTGTTTGTGTTCTCGGTGCTGGGGGTTATCGGTGCCAGGGTAATCCGCGAAGCGGCTATTTCACTATTGCAGCGCATCAGCGGCTTGAACAGGAAGGGGGTTAGTGATGCAGATAAGTAAAACAGGTATTGAGCTGATAAAGCGCTTTGAAGGTCTGCGACTTAAAGCCTATCAGGATTCGGTGGGCGTCTGGACGATTGGCTACGGATGGACACAGCCGGTTGATGGAAAGAAAGTCGGTCCCGGCATGCAGATTGATCAGGCAACTGCCGATCGGTTGTTGAAATGCGGCATTGTTCAGTTTGAACAGGGCGTTAATCAACTGGTGATGGTGAAAATCACTCAGGGCCAGTTCGATGCGCTGGTGAGCTTTGCTTATAACCTTGGATTGCGTTCGTTGAGCACTTCGACGCTGCTGCAAAAACTGAATGCAGGTGATAAGCAGGGCGCAGCTAACGAGTTCGGCCGATGGGTAAATGCTGGTGGCGTGAAACGTCACGGCTTGGTGACGCGTAGGGCGGCAGAACGTGAGTTGTTTTTGTCATGAACACCTCATTCAGTTTTCGAACGATGGCGTTCGGTTTGCTGCTGGTGGCGTTGATTGTTGCTGGCAGGTTGGCGTTCTACTTCCACGGTAATGCGGTAGAGGCTGGTGAGAAGGTTAGGCAGCAGAAAGAGGCGCTGGCGCAGCAGTCAGGACTGATTGCCACCATGCAGGAACAGGACGCCCGTAACCGCAAGCTGATGGCCGAACAGCAAAAGAATAATCAGCAACTGCGCCAGCAGGGTGAACGCTATCAGAGGGCATTACGTGAAGCACTTAAAAACGACAAATGTGGGAATAGTCCTATGCCTGCCGCTGTTATTGACCTCCTGCAGCAAAACGCTGCCACCGGTACCGAAACAGGTCGTGCTGCTACCGCCTGAGTCCGTATTCACCCCATGTGAGCAACCAACGCTTCAGGGTGACACCTGGGGCGATGCACTCAGCTACGCGCTGGCGCTGCAAACAGCTTTATCAATTTGCGCCGGCCAAGTGACCACGCTGAACCAATGGCGGCCGGCCGCCGAGAGATAACTATTTTTTCATAGATGCTTCGCACTTATCTCTGAGTCTTGCGTATGCATCAGGCAACATCGGTGCACCAGTCATAACGCGGTAGCTACGGCATTCAGGTGTCTCATCGGGGTATGGGTTAAAACTTTCTTGCTGCTTGTCAGAGCATCCCGCAATAGCTACGAGTGGTAAAACTACGGCGAGTAAAAACATCTTCATTGGCGCCCTCCATGACTATCGTAAAGAAAAGCAATCTTAGCAGATGTTTGTTACCGATGAATTAATCAGCAAATGGCTGAGGCCAACGGTAAGTGGTAACACAACATCTCTAACGACCCGCTACGGCGGGTTTTTATTGCCCATCACAGAGTGCCAAATCTGACGTTGCATAATGAGCTGTAACCAAAGCCATCACCCTGCACCTACCGCGCTCCTAGAGCATCGGCAGGCTGGTGGTTCTTTCTCGTCTCATAAGTAAGAATCACTCTCAATTTTACGGGTCCTTCCTGGAGCTGAAAACACCGAGGGGCGGGAGACGCGCGAAAAGTCGCTATTTATGAGCTTTTTGGACGCGGATCCCACTTCCTTCTCACTTAACACCTAACGCATTGTTTTTACTTAATTCACCTATAGCCAGAGCGGGAAGTGATCCTATCGAGATCCTCTCGATTTTCGGGAAATCACTTCCCGGTTAAAAAAATGTTAATAAAAAGGGGTTTCGGGGGGATTTATGAATGTAACAAAGGCACAACTGGCGGATCTCTTCGAAGTTTCAACGCGCACGATCACCACATGGCAATCGCAAGGAATGCCGGTAGTGGCCGGCGAGGGGAACGGCGGTAAAGGCGGGGAAAATACCTATTCGACAAAGGGCGTTATTACCTGGTACGCCGACCGCGAGGCCTCGCTAGAAAACGAGATATTGCGTAAAGAGCTGGACGCCCTGCAGCAAAGCGGGGATGAGGCCTTGCAGCCCGGCACTATCGATTATGAGCGCTACCGTTTAACCCGTGCTCAGGCCGACGGCCAGGAATTAAAGAATGCTAAAGACTCCGCCGAGGTAGTGGAAACCGGCTTCTGCATGTTTGTCCTGTCAAAGGTTGCGGGGGAGATTGCCGGCATTCTTGACGGCATTCCTCTCTCAATGCAGCGGCGCTTTCCTGAACTGGAAAATCGGCATATCGAATTTTTAAAGCGGGATGTGGTGAAAGCCATGAATAAAGCGGCTGCGCTGGATGAAATTCTTCCGGGGTTGCTGAATGAGTATATCGAACAAACGGATTGATCGGCTGCGTTATTGGGTTGCCGCCGGTCTGCGTTCGCTATTCCGCCCCGTTCCTATGACGGCGGTCGAATGGGCTAACGAATTTTATTACCTCCCCAAAGAATCCTCCTATCAAGAGGGGCGCTGGGAAACGATGCCGTTTCAGGTTGCGATCATGAACGCAATGGGGAGCGATGACATCCGGGAGGTAAACCTGATTAAGTCGGCGCGCGTCGGCTATTCAAAAATGTTGCTGGCCGTCGTGGCGTATTTTATCCAGCACAAACAGCGAAACGGGCTGTTGTGGCAGCCGACGGATGGCGACGCTGAAAATTTTATGAAGTCGCACGTCGAACCGACGATCCGCGACGTTCCCAGTCTCTTGGCAATGGCGCCCTGGTACGGAAAAAAACACCGCGATAACACGCTTTCGATGAAGCGTTTTTCGAACGGTCGGGGTTTCTGGTGCCTGGGAGGTAAAGCGGCAAAAAACTACCGTGAAAAATCGGTCGATTATGTTGGCTATGACGAACTGGCCGCCTTTGATGAGGATGTGGAGAAAGAGGGTTCACCGACGTTCCTGGGTGATAAGCGCATAGAAGGCTCAGTGTGGCCAAAGTCGATACGCGGATCTACACCGAAAATCAGGGGCATATGCCAGATAGAACGCGCCGCCAGTGAATCCGGGCATTTGATGCGTTTTCATGTGAAATGCCCACATTGCGGCGAGGAGCAGTTTTTAAAGTTCGGCGATCGTGAAACGCCATACGGTTTTAAGTGGGAATCAGGGAAGCCGAAGACGGTTTTTTATCTCTGTGAGCATAACGCCTGCGTGATACGCCAGCAGGAACTTAATTTTAGTGGTGCGCGTTATATCTGTGAAAACACGGGCCTTTACACGTCTGATGGCCTCCGCTGGTTCGAATCGACGGGGCAGGAGGTTGATCCCCCTGAATCAGTATCCTTTCACATCTGGACCGCTTACAGCTCGTTTACTACCTGGGCGCAAATCGTTAAGGACTTTAGAAAGACGAAGGGCGACCCGGGCAAGCTGAAAACGTTCACCAACACGACGCTAGGCGAAACTTGGGCCGAGGAAGTGGGGGAGCGGCCGTTACCTGAAACCCTGGTTGAACTGGCAGAACATTACCGGGCAGAGGTGCCCGATCGTGTGGTTTACCTCACTGCCGGCATTGACTCCCAGCTCGACCGTTACGAAATGCGTGTTTGGGGCTGGGCGCCAGGTGAAGAGGCATTCCTGATCGACCGCGTGATTATCATGGGGCGGCACGATGAAGAGGAAACGTTGCTGCGTGTTGATGAGGCCATCAACAAACAGTATCAGCTGGCCGACGGCACGATCATGACCATTGGCCGCGTTTGTTGGGACACCGGCGGTATCGACCAGACGATAGTTTATAACCGCTCGAAAAAACTGGGCCTCTTTCGGGTAATCCCGATCAAGGGCGCCAGCGTTTATGGGAAGCCAGTGGCCAACATGCCGCGCAAGAAAAACAGCCACGGCGTTTTTCTGACAGAAATCGGCACTGACGTCGCCAAAGAAGTCATTTACAGCCGCTACAAACTGGAACGCTCCGCTGATGGCTCCCCCGTTCCTGGGCTTATCCACTACCCGAATAATCCGGCGGTTTTCGACCTGACCGAAGCCGAGCAGATGACGGCAGAGGAACTCATAGAAAAATATGAGAAAGGGAAAATTAAATTGCTCTGGGACGCCAAAAAACGCCGAAACGAGGCCCTCGACTGTTTTGTTTATGCCCTGGCGGCTTTGCGTATCAGCGTTTCGCGCTGGCAGCTGGATTTGGATGTGTTACTGGCCAGCCGCCAACAATCACCGTCCGGCCAGCAGGCCAGAAATAATAATGACTTGGCCGCCCTGGCGGCTCAATTGGGAGGATAACGTGGCGACACTGGCACAATTGGAAGAAGCCCGAAAAGCCTTGCACGAACTGCTGACGGGTAAACGTGTGGCATCGATTCAAAAAGACGGGCGCGCCGTGACATTCACCTCCGCCACGTTAAACGAGCTGCGCGCCTATATCTCTGATTTAGAGGTTCAACTGGGGTTAGCCAGTCGGCGCCGTGGCCCGGTGGGGTTCGGGGTATGACTAAAAATCTAACTTTACTCGGCCCAGATGGCGCGACGCCGCTGCGTGAGTATGCCGGTTATACCGGTGGCGGTGTGGGCTTTGGTGGCCAAATTGCCGGCTGGCAACCGTCTTCACAAAGCGTAGACGCCGCATTACTGCCGCAATTTGAACGGGGGAACGCCCGGGCTGATGACCTGGTACGAAATAACGGCTACGCAGCCAATGGCGTGCAGTTGCACCAGGATCATATCGTCGGCTCATTCTTTCGCCTTAGCTATCGCCCAAACTGGCGCTATCTCGGTATCGCTGAGGAAGAGTCTCGGGCGTTTTCTGACGAGATAGAGGCGGCCTGGCGAGAGTACGCAGAGGACCCTGATTGTTGCCTGGACGTGGAGCGCAAACGTACCTTTACGATGATGATCCGTGAAGGCGTGGCCATGCACGCGTTTAACGGGGAGGTCTTTACCCAGCCTTGCTGGGATCGTGCTCCGCATCGACTGTTTCGCACCCAGTTTAAAATGGTCAGCCCCAAACGTATCCGAAACGCGCCCGGAGTGCTCGACAGCAAAACGCAGCGCGCCGGTGTTTCGCTGGACAAATATGGTGCCGCCATTGGTTACAACGTGGTGGATGACAGCTATCCGAGCTGGGGCACCCGCCGCGTTTCCTACGTGCCCCGTGAGCTGGCAAATGGTCGGCCGGCGATGATCCACATTTTTGAACCCCTGGAGGATGGCCAGACGCGTGGGGCCAATCGATTCTACAGCGTGATGGAGCAAATGAAGATGCTCGATACACTGCAGAATACGCAGCTGCAGAGTGCGATTGTTAAGGCGATGTATGCCGCAACCATTGAGTCGGAGCTGGATACAGAAAAGGCGTTTGATTACATCCTAGGGGCGGGGAACGTGAAAGGCCAGGAACCCCCTATGAATAAATTCCTGGAGCAATACCTGATTTATTACCAGGCCGCGCAAGTGAAGTTTGGCGGCGCGAAAGTCCCGCACCTGTTCCCAGGGGACAAACTGGAACTGAAAACCGCGCAGAACGCGGATAACGGCTATTCAGTCTTTGAACAGTCGTTACTGAGATACATCGCTGCCGGCCTGGGCGTGTCCTACGAGCAGCTTTCCCGTGATTATTCGCAGGTGAGTTATTCCAGTGCCCGGGCATCGGCTAACGAATCCTGGCGTTACTTCCTTGGTCGCCGCAAGTTTATTGCGTCACGCCAGGCGAGCATGATGTTTTCCTGCTGGCTGGAGGAAGCATTGATCCGTGGGGTGGTAAAAATGCCATCCCGCGCACGTTTCTCATTCAGTGAGGCGCGATGTGCCTGGAGTAATTCAGAATGGATCGGCGCCGGCCGCATGGCCATTGATGGCCTGAAAGAGGTGCAGGAGTCCGTCATGCTGATAGAGGCGGGCTTAAGTACCTTTGAAAAGGAATGCGGCAAGCTGGGCGAAGACTATCAGGAAATTTTCCGGCAGCAGGTTCGGGAGGCAGAAGAACGCAAGGCAGCCGGCTTAACACAGCCTGCGTGGGTGGCTGCAGCTTTTCAGGCTCAGCTGCAGAACTCAACACAAAACGAGGGAGGTCAGCGTGGATCAAGCGCGTAACTTGCCCCATATCGCCAGTATGGCACTCAATGAGCCGCTTTTATTAGAACCCGCCTACGCGCGGGTTTTCTTTTGCGCGTTGGGTAACGAGCTGGGCGTGGGGCGCCTGATAGATGGCACAACAAACACGGTCTTATCACCGCCGCAAATGACTGAATTAGCCGCGTCCTATGGTCCCGGGCGAGTGACTATCTCGGATAACGGCTATGACATCCAGGACCGGATCGCCATTGTCCCGATATCGGGGACGTTGGTCAGCAAGTCCGCCGCTTTGCGTCCGTACTCTGGCATGACCGGCTACAACGGGATTGTTTCCAGGATAACAGCGGCAATTAACGATCCCGGCGTTGACGGGATTTTACTTGATATGGATACCCCGGGCGGAATGGTCGCCGGCGGATTTGATGCGGCCGATATGATCGCCCGCCTACGTAATCAAAAACCGATCTGGTCATTGGCCAACGATATGAACTGCAGCGCCGGGCAGTTGCTGGCCAGCGCGTGCACTCGGCGCCTGGTCACGCAAACGGCTAAAGCCGGCTCTATCGGGGTGTTGATGGCCCACAGTAATTACGCCGGCAATCTGAAGCAAGCCGGCGTCGATATCACCCTTATTTTTGCCGGTGCTCACAAGGTGGACGGGAATCCTTGGGAAGCCTTGCCAAAGGAAGTCCGGGCAACATTTCAGGCAAAAATGAACGCCATCCGGCAATCCTTTGCGGACAAAGTATCGGGCTATACCGGTATTTCTGTTCAGGCGGTGCTCGATACCGAAGCGGCCGTGTATACCGGCCAGGAGTCGATAGACGTAGGTCTGTCTGATGAACTGGTTATCAACACCGATGCGTTAGCGGTCATGCGTGAGGCTATCAGTAACTCAAAAGTAACCCGGTCTATAGGAGGCCAAATGTCAGTAAATCAAACCCAAACCGTAGCGGATACGCCAACCGGGTCGGAAGTGGCCACAGCACAAACGGCAGCGGATCCGGCAGCGGCTCAGCCCGCAGGAAGTGTAACAGCGGCCGTTAATAATGCCATTCAGGCCGAAAATGCCCGCATCATGGGGATTTTAGATTGTGATGAGGCCAAAGGCCGTAGCGTCTCAGCGCGTGCCCTGGCAGCTACGCCAGGCATGACGGTAGAAAATGCCCAGCGCATTCTTGCCAGTATGCCGGAAAGCGCTCAGGCCCGGACTGAAACGGGACTTGATCGCCTGATGGCTGATTCTCCTGAAGCGCTGGGCCAGGGGAGCGGTGAAAACAAGGCGCAAGACGGGGTATCGCGTTTAGCGTCATTCTTAACGCAAGGGGAAAATGCATGACCGTAGAACAGCGTAATGATCATCGAGTTTTTGCCGGCAGCGATACGGCACACACCGCAAAGGCCAGCAGTGGGCTGACCAAGGCAACCTTGGCACTGACGCCTCTGATGCTTGCGGCCGAAGGTGGTTTACTGGTGGCCTGGGATGGCGCAGCGGCAGGAACGGCTATCGCCGTGTTGGCGCTACCACATGATGGCATCGCACCCTTGCTGACCTATTACAAGTCGGGGACGTTTGCTATTGAGGCGATCGCCTGGCCTGACGGTGTGACCGATCAGTTAAAACAAAATGCGTTTATTGGTACCGCCATCAGCGTTGCTTAAGACGGTTTCCCCCTCATAACTAAAGGCTGCCAATTGGCGGCCTTTTTATTACCAGAAGGAGGGCCTATGGGCCTGTTTACCACGCGTCAACTGATTGGCGTAACCCAGGACAAACTCAAGTTTAATGCGTTGTTCCTGAATCTGTTTTTTAAGCGTGAAATCACTTTCGATACCAAAGAGGTGATGCTGGACAAAATTACCGGTCGGGCGCCGATAGCCATGTACGTTTCTCCTCAGGTAGAGGGCAAGGTTTTACGTAATTTGGGGGGGATGACACGCACGCTAAAGCCCGGGTATGTCAAACCGAAACACCAGGTTACACCGGATATGGTCGTTGACCGTTTGCCGGGCGAGGACCCTGCAATGTTGGCGGATCCGGCGTACAGGCGTGAACGTGTTATTGCGCAGAATCTGAAACAGGAAGAGGAATCCATTGTTCAGGTTGAAGAAATGCAGGCTGTTCAGGCGGTATTAAAGGGTAAATATCTGATGGAGGGGGAGCAATTCGAGAAAGTTGAAGTCGATTTTGGTCGGAACCCTGCAAACAACATTATTCAGAGCGGCGCGGCGGCCTGGTCAAAACAGGACCAGGACACCTTTGACCCAACGTTTGATCTGGATATGTACGCTGACCAAAGTAACGGGGCCATCAATATTGCCGTGATGGACGGGTTGTCCTGGCGCGTCTTGAACGGGTTCAAGTTGTTCCGTGAAAAGATGGATACCCGTCGCGGGTCTAATTCTCAGCTGGAAACGGCGTTGAAAGACCTGGGGGCGATTGTCTCCTTCAAAGGCTATTACGGCGACCTGGCTATTGTTGTGACAAAAGGCCAATACGCGAAAGAGGACGGCAAAACAGCGCGCTATATGCCGGATAACACCATTGTGCTGGGGAATACGTTGGCTGATGGTATCCGCTGTTACGGCATGATCCATGATGCGGAATTTGTCGCAGAAGGGATCACCGTCGCTAAACGTTATCCGAAAAACTGGATCACAAAAGGCGACGTGAGCAGCGAATACACGATGACTCAATCCGCCCCGCTCATGGTGCTGCCAGAGCCTGACAATTTCGTTGTCATCACAATCGCATAACGCCGATTAATCAGGCAGGGGCTACGGCCCCTTTCCCCCTGTTTTAGAGAGAGAACACAATGGCTAATAAAGACGAGTTGATCACCAAGTTGGACGAGCTGGGTAAGGTGCTGGGCCGTGAGCTGAGCACAGAAGGGACTATCGCAGATCTGCAACTGCGGATCCGTGAAGCCGAAGAGGAAATCGAGGCTCTGGAGGAAGACGGCGACGGTACAGACGGTGGCACCGGTGGGGCGTCTGGTTCCGGTCCGTTGCTGCAGACGACCACCGAACAACGCCAGCCAATGGCGCCAAAATCAGAAGGCGAAATCGAGTGGGTACCGGTTCGCGTGCTGACGACGTTGCATATCAATGCATTGCATGAAACGCGAAATCAACCGGTGAAAATGGCGTATGCCGGCGATACGGTCCGCGTTCTGGCCTCGGACGTGGACGAGCTGGAAGACGCTGGCCACGCGACAGAGCTTTAAGGGGGCGGCATGGATGGGTTCGATAACCTTTTTGATGAGGCCCTTTTCGATGCTGACAGCCGAATTATTGAGGTGATGGGGCGGGAAATGGTGGTGTCTATCAATGGTGCGCCGACGCCTGTCCGTGCCGTTTTCGATGAGCCTGCCGCTGATACCTCCCTGCCTTATGGCGCCGCAACGGTTCAGGATGTCGCCCCTCGGCTATTTGTTAAAACGGCGCTGATTGCAGGCCTGAAACCGAAAGATCGGGTGGAGATTGGCGCAGAGTCCTTTTGGGTGGTGAAGGTCGGCCCGGACGACACAGGAACCTGTATTGTTACATTGGCGCGCGGAGTGCCAGGGAAGCCCGCGCCGGCGATCGACAAATGGAGTAAATGATATGGCCCGTGAAAGCCGATTGCGTCGAAATTTACCGATAGATATCGATCTGCAGGTACTGCAGCGAATAGCGGTTGCTGCCCGCGCCAATCATAAGCAATACCGGAATGCATATAGCAGGGCATTAAAGCGAACGGCGGTGACGGTGAGAAAGCGTGCCGTTGAGGTCATGAAAACAGGGATTGAACCTCGTAGCGCGGCGATTATTCGCCGTCGTCTATTGTCATTCCGGTTAACCAGAAACGGAGGCCTTGATGAGGCCAAGGTATGGTTTGGCCTTAATGCGATCAAAGTGAAGGATTTAAAGGGGAAGGTGAAAGGCCGTATGCGTCGTCGCCATGACCGTAGGGACCCAAATACGGGGCGTTTCATCGAAGCCCGGAAGCGCAGAAATACAGCCGCTGTAGGATTTGAGCCTAAAGGTGCTTTGCTATCGGCAAAAACATTCACAGATGGTGAAATCTCCCGTAGCAAGCGTGAGAATCGGCGCACAATCGTAATTCGGGACCCACAAACCCGGAGAGCAAAAGAGGCTGAAATTGATATTTACGCCCCTGTGCTGGATCACATCGAAGATTATGTGTTTTCAGACGTCGCAGATATCTTTTTCCATCACTTTGAAACGGATTTAAAAGGCCGTATTAAGGCACGGATCAACGTGTGAGGGATGTATGCCAAAACCGATTCTAATGGCCAGCTATCACGACGCGATATTGTCTGCGCTGCGCGAAATTGAGTGGGTAGTTTATGCCGATGATTACCCTGAAGTGGTCACGCAGTTGGAAACGCCAGCGGTGTATCTGTCTATTGCCGGCTGGGAAAAAACTGACGGCTCTGATGGCCAATTACGTGTTGAGTTTGAGCACGATCTTTTTGTTGTTGTTGACCGCTCCGTCACCAATGAAATCACAAAACCCCAGGTTTATATCCGCACGGCTGCCGCTGATCTTAGCCAATGGATAGAGGGCAAAACGTTTGGGCTTGAAGGGTTGGAGCCTGCGCAACTTGACCGGGTGGGACCCGATGATTTTGATTTGGCGCTGGATGATTATATCGTCTGGCGGGTTTCTTTTACCCAGGTGGCCGCTATGGGTGAAGATCCGTTTGAGTCGAAAGCCGGCCCGCTGAAAAAGGTATTTTTGGGCAAGGCTCCGAATATCGGCAGCGCGCACATTGACGACTATCGGCTGATCTACGAAAAAAAAGAGGACGCCGGCGATGAGTGATGACGCGTTATCAGACCTGCAGCGCCGGGTTGCCAATATGGTCCGCCGGGGAGTTATTCATTCGGTAAAGCATGGCCAGCAACCGACCTGCCGCGTCGAACTGGGCGACATCATCACAGCCTGGCTTCCTCTATGTATGGGGTTTTCAGGCGCAAATCGTACGGAGTCCAACCCCTGCGCAGTTGGGGACCCTGTGACCGTGTTATCTGAGGCTGGCGAACTGAATAACGGGCGAGTGCTTCCCGGCGGTAATACGGGAGTCATGCCGGCGCCAGAAGGCAGCGAGGCGGAGCACATCACCCGATACAGCGACGGCGGCGAGTTTCGCTACAACCGCGAAGACCACGCCTTTACGCTGGCACTGCCGGAGGGCGGCACCTATGAAATTATCGGTAAAGGGACGTTACGCGGGCCGGTAGAGATAACGGACACGCTGACGGTGAAAGGGAAAACGGAGCTGCAGGCGGATACTGCAGTCACCGGGGACCTGTCCGCCACAGGGAAAATCTCCGACGGCAAAAGCTCTCTGGACCGGATCCGGGAAATTTTCAACACCCACACACATCCCGATCCGCATGGCGGGAACACCGACAAACCGAACAACGAAATGTAACCCGCTCCGGCGGGTTTTTTTATGGGGGCAATATGCAGGGAGTTAATGCAGCCAACGGTAAACGCCTGGCGGATACGTCTCACTTGCGCCAGTCCGTCTTTGACATCCTGACCACGCCGATCGGTAGCCGCGTTCTGGTCCGGGATTACGGCAGCGATTTACTGGACCTGGTGGACAACCCCCAGGACGAAAGCACACGGGTGCATATCATCGCCGCCACGGCCAGCGCCCTGGCGAAGTGGGAGCCGCGTCTGCAGGTGAAAACGGTAGCGGTCCAGTTTGCCGGCGACGGGCAATTTGATTTGACGATTTACGGCATCAACACAGAAACGGGCTACCCGATCACTTTGGAGGAGTTAACGATAAATGGCGACCAATTCCGCGACGATTAACCTTTCAGAATTGCCCGTTCCTGACGCGGTGAAAGTCCCTGACCCCGCGCTGATTTTTGCCGGCTGGCTGGCGCGACTCCGCGAGCTGGACCCGGATTATGATGCCTTGCTGGAGTCTGACCCGGTGTTTAAACAAGGGGAGGTCCTGGCGTATCACTCAACACTGATCCGCCAGGGCATGAATGACTCTATTCGTGCGGTGCTGTTGGCCAGCGCCCAAGGGAACGACCTGGATCAGTTGGGCGCTAATTTTGATGTGTTGCGCTTGCTGATAACACCGGGCGACCCGAACGCCGTCCCGCCAGTGGCACCAGTCTATGAAGACGACGAGGCGTTTAGAACCCGGATACAACTGGCATGGTCCCGGTTAAGTACCGCCGGCGCCGAAAACACCTACACCTTTTTTGCCGCGTCTGCAGACCCTGACGTTTTAGATGTTCGGGCATACGGCCCCGAAGATCATCAACTGCTTGGCGAGGTGTATCTCTATGTGTTGTCCCGGACCAATGGGGGGATCCCGTCGGCGGAGGTGCTGAAAAAGGTTGCCGAAGCGGTCAATAAAAAAGAGGTCCGGCCGCTGACCGATTTTGTCACGGTGAAGCCGGCGGAAATGGTGGATTTTGAAGTCATTGCAGATATCCAAATCCCCTACGGCCCGGACACTAACACGGTGATGAAAGCGGCAGAGGATGAGCTGGCCAAGTACATGGCCATTGTTAACCGTCTCGGCCGGCTAGTGTCGTGCTCGGCCATTGACCGCGCATTGCATCAAGCCGGAATAGTGACGGTAAAACTCACTTCACCCGCTGCAGATATCAGCATGGCAATGGGGCAGGCGCCGCGATGCTCAAAAGTGACGCTGCGTAAGGTGATCATTAATGCCGAATAAATTTAAAACCCTCCTCCCGCCCAATGCCATCCCGGCAGAGCGCGCCCTGGAGCAGGCGACAATTGAGGAGGTGCTCTCTATCCCTGATCTGATCCGGATAGTGAAAAATCCGGCGTTGTGCCCTGTTGATCTGCTGCCGTGGCTGGCGTGGGAGTACAGCGTGGATACCTGGAACACGGATTGGACAGAGGCGGAGAAACGGGCGGCAATCGCCCGGGCGGCGTATATCCATCGGCACAGAGGGACCCGGGCGGCGATCGAAATGTCGCTATCCTCTTCACCGTTCGCCAGCGATGTAGTCGAGTGGTTCGAAAAAACGCCCCGGGGAGAGCCTTACACGTTCTCTCTCGATGTGACCCAGGACGACCGGCCGATCACGTTAACGGACGTGCAGGACCTGAAAAGCGCGGTAATGAAAGGTAAAAACCTGCGCTCCTGGTTCGATGTGTCGTTTAAAGGCAGCCTGGACGGTAAGGCGATTTTAGCCGGCTACATGATTGCATCTGAGTCATTCTCAATCATCCCTGTGTTTGAGTTTATCGGCGTACATATCAACGGCTGGATGACGTCGGAGTTTGCGCCTACGTCGTCGTTTGATGGGGCTGTTTACACGCTGGTAACGCAAGGCAACTTTGGCGCGATCACCTGGTACGTAACAGGCCCGGCGACGGTGGCCAGTGACGGAACGGTAACAATCACCGGTCCCGGGGCAGTCGCTATCACGGGGACAGATGCTCGTAACCGCTCGATCAGCCACGCAATCAACCCTGCTCGTTATCTTGTTCCCACGCCGGCAGATATTCAGCTTAGCCAGTCTGAGATGCCCGCGTTTATTGAAAAACAGGGCGGCAGAATGTGCCTGGTTGAGGATTTAATTCGTTGGCCACAAGCCGGCGGAACAAAGGTCCGCGAAATGGGGCATCTGTGGGGGGAGTGGGGAAACATGGCTGCCTACGGCTGGCGCAAGTTTTGGATGGGTTCAACCTCGGAGGAAGCCCGCTGGGTTACTGCTTCCCCGGGGAGTCCCTCAAATTACAGTCGGTTTGTGCGGTTAACCTCTGCGACAACCGGCAGCGTTTCGCCGTGGGACCCTAACGATTATTCGACGGCTGCAGTGATTGAAGAGGAGAAAAAATAATGGCCTCAGGATTAATTTTAACCGCCGTCGGCGCCGAGGCGATAGAGACGGCTTATCAGGCCGGTGAGGTGGTCACTATCCCGATCGTCGCGTTTGGTGATGGTGGCGGGGCCTCTGTGACCCCTGACCCTGCAGTAACCAAGCTGGTTAATAAATTTGGGGATGTGCCCTTTACGCAGGGGGATTCGGGTAGCGGCATGATTGCCGGCCAGGCAGTCATAAACGCCCGTGAATATCCAGGGAAAGTGGTCCGTGAGTTCGGGCTGATGAGTAGCGCCGGCGTTCTGATTGCCTATGGCGCCTATCCCGACAGCTATTTACCGGAGCAAAACGACTCCATCGTAAAAGAGCTGGTGATTAGCTTTGCCATGCCGCTGGTACACGCGGAAAGCGTGGTGCTGGAGATTGATCCGAATGTATCGGTGCTGACTATTGAAGAAGCAGACGGCCGTTATCTTTTCAGGAAGGGCGACACGGCGACGGGGGATCTCGGCGCCCCAATGTTCCAGGCAAACGGCACTAATGGCGTGCCGGAAGGCTCTGGCATGTATAAGGACCAATTAAACAACCGCGCCCCGTTTTATTCGCCTGACTATCAATGGCCAATTAATTCCGGGGGGGCTTATGTTCCCCTGGTGAAGGGGCGCTGTACGAGAAAGGCCAAGGGATGGCCAACGGCCGTTAGCTTTGGCTATATCATGCCCGGCGTTGATATGCACGCCCATCCGGTTATCCATGCAATTGGCGACAGTGGCCAGGAATGCATATGGGAGTTTGATACCCAAACCGGAGGCCTAAGAAGTAAAGCCGGGACGTTTGCAATAGAAGAACAGCAACCGATTGTGCCGCTGCCGTTTTCGGGTGATTCCCCGCCGCCTGGCCATGCATTAATGCTGGGGCAGGCTTTTGATAAAAACGCCTATCCGCGCACGGCGCAGGCGTACCCGTCGGGTGTTTTCCCCGACATGCGAGGCCGGACTATTTTGGGGAAACCGGATGATCGCGTCCCGTTATCGTTGGCTGATGGTGAGGTTAAGAGTCACGGCCACGGCGGTGAAGTGGCCGGTGCTGACCTGGGCAGTAAAGAAACGACGCAAGCCGGGGCATTTCAGCCAAAAATTCGCGGTTATCACTCAAACACTGCGATTGATGGCGGCTGGAGTGAACGGTTTTCATTTGAATTAGGCCGAGATTTATCAGACTTCCCTCTGGTAGAGGCAACACCCAATCACTCCCACTGGGTAGATATTGGCCAGCACGGCCACGGCCTGCGTATCGATGCGTTCGGTGCAGCAAGAAACACCGTTGATAACATTGCATTTAACTACATTGTGAGGCTGGCATGACAGAGAGCTTTGAGTTTTCGGATATTCCCCGTTGGGTATGGGTTTACCGCTTTGACGATGCCGGCATTTTTACCGGCTCCCTCAATTTTTACGTAGCACCGCACACGGGACTACCGGCGAATTGCACCCCGTTGAAGTGTAACCCGAAGGCGGGCCAGGCGGGCGTATGGGATGGCACAAGCTGGACGTATATTCCCGATGTGCGCGGATCAACCTATTGGGATCAGCGTGGAAATCAGTTTGTCATGATGGAGCTGGCCGCGCTGCCTGAATGGGCCGTAACCGCCGCGCCGCCGGCTGCAGAACCTGGCCATGCAGTTTTGCATACGGGCGACGGCTGGCAGCAAATTGAAGACCGATCAGGGCAGACCTACTACACCGCCGACGGTCGCCCCCAGGCAGTGCCCGACCCCTATTTTATCTTGCCCCCTGACTGCACCTTTACGCCGCCGGCAACGCCCTGGGACCAGTGGGACGGTGAGCAGTGGGTAACAGATACCGATGCCCAACAGCGGGCCGCTGTAGAGCAAGCCGCGCAAATCCGGCAGCAGTTGCGGCAGCAGGCAGATCAGCAGATTGAATTGCTTAACGACGCTGCAGAGACAGGAATGAGCGAAGAGGGCGACGATCAACGCCTGGCCAACTGGAAAAAATACCGCGTGCTGTTAAGCCGTGTTGATATCGGCCAGGCCCCCGATATCCCCTGGCCCGCGCTGCCAGCCTGATAAAACAACCCCCTGACCGCCGCCGGCGGTTTTTTTATGCCTGGAGATAACAATGGCAGATTTACATGGTGTGGAAACAATAGAGCTGAATATCGGCTCGGTAGCCGTGACAACCATTCAGACCGCGATTATCGGGCTGGTGGGTACGGCGCCAAACGCGTCTAAAGGGACGGCAGCAAGCCGGACCACGGGCACCCCGTTACTGGATAATGAACTGACGTTTAACGCCTTGGAGCCGGGGCGCCTGGGCAATCAATACAGCGTTAAGGCGGTTGCCGGCGCTGCAGAGGCGAAAACCTCGGCCAGTTACGCGGCCGGGGTGCTGTCGATCATCCTGGGCGCAGATACTGAGGGCGTGATAACCGCGACCGCTGGCGAGGTGGCTGCAGCGGTGAAAGCCGTGGCCGATAGCAAAATCATTGCCGTTGAAACCACGGCCCCGGGGATTGTGGCGCCATTCACAGCCCTGTTAGCCGGCGGGACCGATGAGCCGTTTCCGCTGAATACGCCGGTGGCCGTGATTGGCGGCACCCAATTAAGCGCCCTCGGCGCTGGTGGCACCCTGGGCGAGGCGATCACGGACATCACCGACCAAACGAACGCGTTGATCATCGTCGTGCGTGCGGCGGATAAAGCGGAAGGTAAAGCCGCTGCCGTACTCAGTACGGAGAAGGGTGTGAAGTTAACGACCGAAGGCGGGGCGAAATTGCTCACAGAGCAGACGTTTTCGGTGGATCCCGACGTGCGGGCCAGTCTTATCGCCGCTATGGCTGCCTGGTCATTAAGCGAATCTGTCACCAGTTACCGGCCGCGCATTTTGATTGCTCCGGGTTTCAGTGAAGACGATGCGATCGGGAAGGCGCTGGAAACGGCCGCAAACAAATTGCGCGCGGTGACTTATGTTGATTGTGAATCGATGGCCACGGCTCAGGAGGTTGTGACCCGCCGCCAAATGTATGGCGCCCGGGTGGAACTGTTACGCCCGCGCGTCTCGAAAGTGAAAGCCAACGGTGAAATCACCTTTCGCCCTTATTCCGCGTCGGCTGCCGGCCTGCGCGCGCGGATTGACTTAGAAAAGGGCTGGTGGTGGAGCAAGTCCAATCAGGCGATCGCGAACATCCTCGGCGTTGAACAAGTGGACGAGTTTATCCTCGGCGATCGTAACTGCCAGGCCAACTTATTGAACATGGAAAACGTCACGACCATTATCCGCCGTGATGGTTTTCGGCATTGGGGCAACCGCCTGTGTATCCAGGATCCGCAATGGCAGTTTGAATCAGTGCGCCGTACTGCAGACGTTATCGAGGACAGCATCCAGGAGACGGCCTTGCTGTACGTCGATCGGCCGCTCGACCTGGAGAACATCGATGACATCCTGGGCACGATTAACTCCTATATGCGCACGCTGACCAAGCTCAAAGCCATTTTTGGCGGGCGCGCCTGGCTGGATGAGGAACTGAACACCGCCGAAACGCTGGCGGCCGGTGAGGTCTATATCGATTATGACTTTGGGCCGAAATCACCCACTGAACGGATCACGATGCGGGTTCGCATTAACAACCAATATGCAGTAGAGGAGCTGGGGACGGTATGAGCGATAAAGCAACGGTAAGAGCCTGGACATTTTTCGCCGGCGGTTTTCGTATCCAGGGCGCGCATGAGTACACGCCGCCGGAGCTGTCGATCGTTAAAACAGACCTGCGCACCGGCGCGCAGGATGCCCCCACGCCGATGGACGACGGCATGGAAGCGTTAATCTGCCAGATCAAGTTTTACGGCATCGATACGGATATGCTGACCCGATTTGGTTTTGTGACGGGTAATCGCAATCGCTTTGCGGCCTACGAGGGCTATCTCAGTAACGGCCGGGCGCTGGGTTCGATTGACGAGATAGAGGGATTTGTCTCGAAAATTACGCCGGATGCCCGCGATAACCAGGCACTGTCAGAAAAGGCCACCACGGTCGAAATCGCGATCAATTACTACAAACAAACGTTTGAAGGCCGCGAGCTGTTCGAAATCGACACGGAGCGCTTTATTCGCCGTGTGAATGGCGTAGATCAGTTGCGCGGCATCGCCGCCAAAATCCGCCTTTAATCCTTAATCACCCTTGCTATCAAGCGGCCCACGGGCCGCTTTTTTATTGGAGCTTTATATGAATTACCCAGGTCAGAAAGAAGAAATTAAATTTTTCACCCCGCTAACGTTGAAGGATGGCAGTCAATTAACAAGCGTCTATATGCGTGAGCCGTTGTTAAGGGACCGCCTCGATTATTCTAAAAACCCTGGGAACGCAGTCGAAAAAGACGCGGGAATGATGGCGAACCTTTGCGATATGAATATAGAGGATGTGTATTCATTGACAGCCGCAGACTATGCGCAGTTGGAGGCTGTATTTAACCGTTTTTTGCTGCCACCGGACGAGCGACAGAAAGCGAAATCCAAAAAGCGTTAAGGCTTATGGGCCGTCGATTGCATTACACAATGGCAGACTGGTTAACCATGCCATTCTCAGTGTTTTGTCAATTTATAGAAATTGAATTGGAGCATATAAATGACAAGCATTAGCCAGAAAATGAATGCTTCCATTAATTTTGGCGGCAATATCGACTCAAGCTGGGGACAATCTACAGCCGGATTAAATAAAGGCTTAAAAACCGTTACCCAACAATCGGGAAAATTGACCGCGCAGCAAAAGAAATTGCGGGAAGCAATTTTAAAGGCGAAAAATGAAGGGAAAAACATTAATGAATTAAAGTTGCAATACGACAAAGTGGGCCGCGCCATCAAGCGGGCCAATGATGAGCAGGAGGAACTGAATCGCAATTTAAAACTGGCCGAGCGACTGGAGCGGCGCCGCGAGCGCTGGGGAAAAGTAGGGCAGCTCGGCGGGCGTCTGGGCCGGACGGTCGGAACGGGGTTAGGGGTTGCCGCAATAGGCGGTTTAATTGGCGCCGGCATTGGTGCCGTAATGACCCCTGTCAGTATGAATGCAAAAACGGCTGAATCTGTAGGTAAGGCCCGCACCTATGGGGTGGGGGTTGAAACCTATAACGCCTGGGATAGTTATGCGCAGCAGATGGGGCTGAATGGTGAAAATTTTGGCGACTTGCTGGAAGAGTTAAAAAACAAGGTCGGCGAGTATAAAGCGACCGGGGAACAAAGCTCCCTCAATGATGCTTTTAAAATGCTGGGGTTCGGTGCCGGCGATTTGGCCGGCATGAACAATGAGCAGATGTTTGAAAAAATAATAGGGCGTGCGCTGACGCATAAAGACGAGCAGGAGGCGGCGTCCGCGGTCGATATGCTGATGGGGGGGGAAGCCAATAAAATCCTGACCTACATGCGCCTGACCGGCAAAAGTTACAAGGAGATGATGGATCAGCAGAAACGATACAACCTTGTGACGAAGGAGGGCGCTGATGGGGCCATTCGTGGCAACATTGCTTTCAATAACTTGCGCACGGTCTGGGGATCCTCTGTTGAAGAAATCGCCGGCAAGTTAGGTAACGACCTGGCGCCGATGGTGACAGAATTGGCGGACGAGTTATCCGACTGGTTTAAAAATGGAGGTATTGAGGTTATCGCCTCCACCATTAGAGAATCCTGGATCCCTGCGTTAATTGAATTTGGTAATGGTCTAATCACATTTAGCAAAGTAGCCATGAGCGTTGCCCGATTTTTATCTAAATTCGTCCCTGATGAAAATGAGGATAAAAAAGATGTATTGCGTTCGCTGGGCCGTACAGGTTCAACGGACATAGCCCGACAAACGGCAGAAAGAAGCGGTTTGGGGGAGTGGTTTGATAAACAATTGCAGGCTAATCCCAACTTATTAAAAGAGGCGGTTAAAGCTAATACCGATTCGCAAGGGTGGTTATTTCAGGACAATAAAGCCTTTGATAAGGGTATCGATGATATTTACAGCAAGACCGCCGATAACGGTGCAGGTGATCCGGTATTAAGTAAATTCTCAGAAATGATAGGGAGTATTAGCGGCTCGGGTAGCAGTGAGAAAGCGCCGGTTACGGACAATCGCCGGCAGCAGGTCAATATGACGGTGATCGCTCAGCCAGGCCAGGACCCGCAGGCGGTGGCGGATAGCGCCGTAACGTCAATGAAAAACCTGGATGTATTTAACGGTAACAACGCAATGCATGACCCTGCGGAGGTCTGGTAATGGTGGACATTATCGGTACAATCACGGGCGCCTACGATGCACGACGGCCGGCGGACAGCGCCAGCATTATGATGATGCTCGGCAACTTTGAGTTTTCTATCGACACGGCGACCTATAACCAACTGACGCGGGAGGCAAGTTGGCGCTGGAGTGAACAGGAGCGGATCGGCAAACAGGACTTGCTGCAGTACACAGGGAAATCCGCCAGGACGGTCAAAATGGACGGGGAAGCGCATTCTCAGTTTCGGAACGGTGTGGCCGGCATCGATGCGCTTTATGATCTGGCCGACAAAGCCGAGCCTCAGCAATTGGTGAGCAGCGCCGGCGATGTGCTGGGCTGGTGGGTTGTTACCGAATTTTCCGACACAACGCCGCTGTTTTTACCGGGTGGCGCCCCCCGCAAGAAAACCTACTCGATCACGATAAAACATTATGCCGATGACCTATCTAACCCGTGAGGGTGACGTGCTGGATGCCGTCTGCGCGGCCCACTACGGCACGGAGAACCTTTCGCAGACCGTTGTAACGGTTTTAGGCGCTAATCGCGAACTGGCGGCGCTGGGGGCTGTTTATCCGGCAGGGTTAATCATTACCTTGCCGGACATAGAGACGCCAACGCCTGAATCACCGATCCAGCTATGGGATTAACCGATGCAACAAAAACAGCCGGCCGAATTCCGGCCAGAATTCCGCATTATTGCGGAGGGGCGGGATATAACCGCGATCATTCGTGAAAACCTGGTGGATCTCAGCTTAACGGACAACGGCGGCGCCACGGGCAAAACTGATGAACTGCAAATTACCCTCCTGTCGGAAACGCTAAAACTCCCGTCCAAAGGCGCCCGCCTGAGCGTTGCCCTGGGCTTTAATGGCCAACTGGTCGATAAGGGCTGGTTTGTGGTGTCTGGCCGCGCCAGTAGCGGGCCACCGCGCAAGATCCAGCTTTACGCCACATCGGCCCCAATGAACGCGCAAAAACAGCCAGGTGATGTGCAGAGCCAGAAAAGCCGCAGCTGGGACGGCGTGACGCTGGGGGACATTGTGAAAACGGTGGCAACCGATAACGGCCTCATCCCCAAAATAGCCACGCAGCTGGCCGGCATCGCGATAGAACACATTGACCAGGTGAGAGAGTCCGACGCGGCGCTGATGACCCGCCTGGCGCGTGCGCATAACGCGGTAAGCAAGGCCGCCGGTGGTTATTGGTTGTTCCTGGAGCAGGGGGAGGCGACCACCGCCAGCGGTGGCGCCCTCAGTAACGTAACGATAACCCGGGAGGCGCTATCCTCGTGGAGCTATTCAGATGGCCAGCGCGGGGCCACAACGGGAAAGCCGGCGAAGACGGCAGACGGTAAGGGCAAAAAGGGCAAAGTGAGCGTTGCCTATTTCGACCCCGCTGATGGTAGAACTAAAACGCAATCGCTGGAGCATGATGGGCCTGACCAGTCCAACCCCTTCACGCAGCCGAGCAAAGCCCAGGCGGACAGCAGCGCCAAATCAAAAATGACGCAGGCCAACCGGAACGAAAGGCGAATGACGCTAAGCGGCCCGGGCCGGCCGCAGTATGTGCCGTTGACGGCCGAAAGCCGGATAACAACGGCGGGATTTGGTGAGGAAGAGGATCGCACCTGGTTAATCGAGTCCCTGGCGTTCTCTTTGAGCAGCTCAGGCCTGGCGATGGCGTTTAACCTGGCAACAGATATTAAACCACCTACCGGCAGTAAAGGCGCGAAGAGGAAAAAGAAATCCGATGGTATTGGCTATTTCGATTAACGCTATTCAGATCGCGAATGTCAGAGGATGGTTGCCATAAAACGCTTGTTTTATGGCAACTGACATTAAAAATAAATAACGAAACAGTTAACCTGGTAATGGAATTTGAGTGGTGTATTTTATTTCCTCCATGGAGAAACTGGATGTGACATCACTTAATTCATTAACTAACCTTACTAGTTTTTTATAGAAATCATCGTAACCCTTCATATCTGAAACTACCACCTGTAGGAGATAATCATATTCTCCCGTGGTACGAAAAAGGGAGATCACTTCAACCATATCATCGACCTGTGAAACAAAGTCCTTATACCATTCATGGCTGTGGTTGCGGGTTTTTATCATCACAAAGGCTGTAAGCGATAAATTAAGCTTGATCTTACTCAGCAGGGCAACCCGACCAATAATGAACCCTTCGTCCTCAAGACGTTTTATGCGTTTCCAACATGGATTAGGTGTTAAATTGACAGCCTCTGCCAGGTCCTGCAGACTCAGGGTACAGTCGCATTGCAACAGTTTTAGTAGTTCCTTGTCTTTCTTGTCCAGCATAAGTCCATCCTTGTGACATAGAAAAATCTTCTCTAAACGTATAAAAAAACAATAAAGAAAACAATATTTTTCTCCTTTTGAAAAGTTACATTAGTTTCTTTGCCTGAGGGAGCATTATGCGTAAAGTAACAGTGTCAATATTATTTTTACTGGTTGCATTGACCTGGGGTACGACGTGGCTGGCGATGCGGATTGCCGCTGAAACAATTCCTCCTGTATTTGCAACGGGGATGAGGTTTATGTTTGCAGCACCTTTTTTAATCAGTATTGCATGGCTTAAGAAAACACCTCTATTATTTCCGCCCGGACAGCGATTGTTTCAGTTGGTGATCTGCATTTTCTATTTTGCAATTCCTTTCTCATTAATGATTTATGGTGAAACTTATGTCAGCTCAGGACTTGCCTCTATTATATTTGCGAATATGCCTGTGGCAGTTTTGATCGCATCTATATTGTCCCTGAATGAAAAGACAAACACTATACAGATAGGTGGCTTAGCTATTGCTATAGTGGCACTGATGGGGATTCTCCTAAATGAAACGAATACAAATTCAGAGAGTCACTGGCAGGGGATACTTGCACTTGTTCTTGCCGTGATTATACATGCGACAATATATACTCAATGCAAGAAAAGAAGCTTTGCTGTTTCTGTTATAACATTTAACGCGCTCCCATGCTTTTTAGCTGGGTTAATACTGACTATGGCAGGGTACCTTTTCGAAAGACCGCTATTGTCGAATTTTTCAGTTAATTCAATATTAGCCACAGTGTATCTCGGGGCATTTGCCGGTGTTTTTGGAATTCTGTGTTACTTTGCACTTCAGCAAAAAGCTACTGCCTTTCAAGCTTCACTTGTGTTCCTTATCTTTCCTCTAATTGCGGTAAGTCTGGAAAATTATATTTATGGGTATGCAATTTCAACAAAATCAATGCTTCTTATCATACCGTTAGCGATCGGGATATTTCTTACGCTTGTATCCCGAGGGGCTTCTGAAAGCGGCCGCTGGCGGGAAAGCTTATCAAAAAACGGTCGTATACCTGATGACACAGAACATTCCTGAAACTGTTAATGGGGGGTAATGCAGGTCATGATGGATAAATGTAGGTTCATTTTCGGATCTTGTGGGTATGGTGACTCTGTTGGTTGAAGCTAATGAATGCAGGTTGGACCAATTATCTACACAGGTATTTACAATTAACTTCTGTCGCTGACGTATTCTTAATTGCGTATATGTTATCGTGATAACTAATAATAAAAGAGGCGGGTTAATTCGCCTCTTTTATCAATCTGGCTTGCTGTTTCTACTGTTGCTTTTTCACAATACCAATAAATACCGCTCGGATAAGGTTTCCGATTCTTGTTACCACTCGCTTTAAAATCGATGCTGGTTTGCACTTCTCACAGTAGGCCGGTTCGGCGTTAGCCCAACTGGTGGTTTCTGCTATCCATAACCCGCACGTTCTGCAAAACGTCATGTTGCATGCAGACATGATACACCTCCATATGTAAACCATTGTTAATGTTGCGTGTATTTTCTTGGAGTTGCAAATGGGTATTGCCGATCGATTTGTGCATGATTGATCGCTGAAAACGATCGTTGAGCTTTAAGCGAAATTTCTACGATGAAACCAGTCACCCGCACTTTCCATGTTTCCTGCAGTACTTCCTCGATAGCCTCTCTGTCCGCTGGTATACCGTTGTGCGCTACCCCCATGACGGTGAGCGTAGTAGCAGTAAAGGAATTATCAAAACCAGATAAACATTAATTATAATCAAAGGCTTACGAATTACCTAAAATGATACAACCACATAGATTAAATGTAGTTTTTATTATTATATTCAATTGGTTATGAACTATACTGCAATCTACTGCTGCGTCACATGGGCTGGTTCGAAGCGGCTGACCTGATTGTTAAAGGCACCGAAGGCGCAATCGCTGCCAAGACCGTGACCTATGACTTCGAACGCCTGATGGAAGGCGCTAAACTGCTGAAATGTTCAGAGTTTGGCGACGCTATCGTTAAACACATGTAATTGTGTTTTTGCGCTTGAATGATAACGGGAGCCTGATGGTTCCCGTTTTTTATTGTTCTTTCCAGTGACTATTCTAAAAGAAGGGAATCATGAATAGCGTTCATTCAGGATTTAAAAAAAACCTGCCGGCATTAATGCTTATTGTCGTCTCACTATGGCTGACAGGTTGTACCAAGACGAACGCTGTGGCTAACGCTGGGCCGTCTGCAAACGGTGTCGATGATCTTTTTGCTGCCCTTGACGGCAAAGCAACTCCCGCAGCAGGGGATGAGGTCAGCAACTATGCCGGGCAGGTACGCGCTGCGATTCAGAGCCATTTCTATGATGCCAACGCCTATGCCGGCAAGCAATGTACTATCAGAATGAAGTTTGCCCCAGATGGGATGCTTTTGGCTGTCCGGCCTGAAAGTGGTGATCCTGCCCTTTGCCAGGCTGCTATAAAGGCAATCATAAATACCCGTTTTCCCAAGCCACCGTCACAAGCGGTTTACGATGCTTTTAAAAATTCCGTACTCGAATTTCGCCCTCAGTAGTTGAATGACGAAACTATCGTTAAAGCATGTAATTGTGTTTAAGCATTTGAACAACAACGGGAGCCGAAGGGCTCCCGTTGTTTACTGCTGTTTTACAGCTAGCCCGACAGGGGCAATGTTTCAATCAACCTTGGTGGCGTCAGGATGATTCTTGCCTTCCTCGATAAAATCTTCATCAATCTCATCGGTGGTTGCTGCGCTGTCGCGGCCGGAAAGAATATTCCAGCAGGCGATGAACAGGGCGGCGATAAGCGGGCCGATGACGAAGCCATTAATGCCGTAAATCTCCATGCCGCCCAGGGTCGAAATCAGAATCAGATAATCCGGCATCTTGGTGTCTTTACCCACCAGCAGCGGACGAAGGATGTTGTCGACCAAACCGATGATCACCACGAAGAAGCCCACCAGGAACAGGCCTTTCCACAGCATCCCCGTAGCGAAGAAATAGATGGTGGCGGGGACCCAGATAATGGCAGAACCGACGGCAGGGATGATCGACAGGAACGCCATCAACGCGGCCCACAGCAGGCTGCCCTCGATGCCGGTGAAGTAAAACGCCAGGCCGCCGAGCGCGCCTTGCACTACCGCTACCACGACCGTGCCTTTCACCGTCGCGCGGGAAACGGCCGCGAACTTCACAAACAGATGATGTTTAACGTGTTCGGATAACGGCAACGCCTGGAGCGTAAGATTAACCAGATAAGGGCCATCTTTCAGCAGGAAGAACAGCAGATAAAGCATCACGCCAAAGCCAACGGCAAAGTTGAACGTGCCTTTGCCGATCAGGAACACGCTACCGGCCAGGTATTGCCCACCCTGCAGCGCCACTTCTGAAAGTTTCTTTTGTATCTCAGCTGCGTTGTCGAGGTTGTGTTCAGTCAGGAAATGACGCGCCCAACTGGGGAGCAACTTGAGGGTATCGGCCAGAATGACCGGGAATTGGGTATTGTTACCCTGTAACTTGGTGTAGACGACGTTGAGCTCAATCGCCAATGAAGAAGCGATGATAGCCAACGGGGTAAATACAATCAGACAGATCACTGCGACCGTCAAAAGCGACACCAGGCCATTGCGGTCGCCCAGATACTGCTTAAGTTTTTGTTTCACCGGATGGAAAATCACCGCCAGGATGATGGCCCACAACACTGACGAGTAATAGGGACCCAATACGTCCAAAAAAGCCGCGGTCACTATAAAAAGGATCAGAATAAAGAATCCCTTTGAAATACCCTTAGACATCATACCCGTCCCTCTGATGATAGATTTTGCCTGCCAAGGCCAGTATTCACTGACATTGACACTTCTTGAAGAACAAACCCTATCATCACAAACGCGTAACAGGTAGCGGATTTTATGCGCGAACAATTAATAAAACTTATTAATAATGTTTTATTTTGTAGGGATATTTAAGCCGGGAAGTCGTACAAAATCCCCCGCGCCTGACGAATCCAATCCCATTTTCAGATTCGGGTTGCATGGTCAAGGTGGGGGGATTGAGGGGGCAATAAACGGGGAGTGTTATCGCTTAATCGCAGCCCGCTCCCTGGTTCGCAGGGCAGTGACGGTTTCACCGCCGATGCCCCAGTTGTCGGTAGCGACTTCGTCAATCACTACAAAGGTCGCATGGCGAGGCTTGTTCAGTACGCGTTCTAGCAACTCGGTGACGCCTTCGATCAACTGGCGCTTGTGCTCCGCCGTGACCCCTTCGTCGGTGACTTTAATATTTACATAAGGCATTGCAGGTTCTCCTTGATTACCAGACGCCGGCGGTAGTGCCGCCGTCAACGGTGACGATGGTGCCGGTGACAAAGTTGGAATCCGTCAGGTACAGCACCGCATCGACGATATCCTGCGGTTGACCAATGCGCTGGGTCGGTGCCATCTGCTTCATAAACGCCAGGCTTTGCTCATCCTGATTGTTCATTGGGGTGGCAATGATGCCGGGCGCGACGGCGTTGACCATCACATTATGCGGTGCCATTTCCAGTGCCAGCCCACGGGTGGCTTGATTTAGCCCCCCTTTGACCATAATCGGCAGCACAGGAGGGACCTTGCTGATCGGCTGCATGGCGATGGCGGCAGTGATGGTGACAATATGCCCGGAGCCATGCGGCATCATGTGACGGGCGGCGGCCTGTGAGGGATAAAAGAAACCTTTCAGGTTGGTGGCCAGCATCGCGTCGACATCTTCCTCCGTATAGTCTGTCACCGGTTTGGACAGGAAAATCCCCGCGTTGTTGATCAGAATATCGACCTGGCCAAAGTTTTCTTCCGCTTGTTCGAACAGACGAGTTGCGGTTTCCGGCTGGGCAATATCACCAGGAACCAGCAGCAGGTTTTTAGGATTACCGAGCTGGTTTGCTGCCGCCTGCAAACGCTCCAGCGAGCGTGCATTCCCCACCACATTGTAACCGCGTGCCAGGTAAGCCTGTGCAATAGCGAACCCCAACCCGCTGGATGCGCCAGTAACAATAACCGTTTTTACTCTGTCCATTATCTGTTCTCTGTATAGCCATTATTGGTATGGCTGAAACGATAATGCTTTTGCGTGAAGAGAAAAATGGGCTCAGAGTCATTTGATTTTATACATGGTGTAATGAGTCATGCGCTGCCTGGCGGATTTTTGCCCCCGGATGTCAGCGTTAACGCCAACAGGCTTCCCAGAACCGCAGCGGCCAACACCATAAAGGAGGGCGCTGTCCACCCGGCATAGGCCACCAGAGTGCTCAAGACAATCGGGCCGATCACCTGACCGAGATAAATGCCTTGCATCACTAACCCCAGACTCAGGGGAATCAACGTGGGCTCAGGTGCGGCCGCCGGTGTGGCTGCCAGAATGGTGGCGGGCAGCATCCCGCCGATACCGCTAAACAATAAACACAGTGGGACCAGCATGGCATTCGGTGTGGCCGAAAGGAAGACGCTGGCTCCGGTCAGTCCCATCAACATGCTGGCAATGGCGAGTAGGGTACGGGCACGCAAGCCACGCGACAGCAATATACCGGCGAAGAGATTGCCGAGAATATTGACCGCAATCACCGCTGCGCTGACACCGCCGGCCGCGGCCAGTGTCAGTCCGATGCGCTGCATCAGGAATATCGGCAGAAAGGCCATCACGGCGAAAAACTGCAGGTTATAGGTGGTGAAGATCAGGGCCAGCAGCAGCGGTTGCCGGGCACGCAGGATGCTGGCCAGCGCCTGACGCAATTTCACCGTCGTGGCCGCAACGGCGGTTGTCACAATGCGCGGCGTGGTGAACGGTAGCAACAATGCTGCCAGCAGGGTCAGGATACCACCGGCGATCCAGCTTTGTTGCCAGTCGGCGAAATGCGGGCCGAAGAACAGGGAGATCGCCATGCCTGCCGGCATAAAGGTGCTCCAGATGCTGAACACCAGATTACGTTGTTGCGGTGCCACCACCCGAGTGAGCACGGTCGGTGCAGCCACTACCACAATGACAAAGCCGATCCCTTCGATAACGCGGGTGACGATCAAGCCGGTGAAGTCGTGCTGAGTCGCTCCGGCGAAGCTGGCGACGCTGACGATCACCAAGCCCAGCCCCAGCAAGCGTCGATCGCCCCAGCGGCGCACCAGCTGTCCGGCGGCGATGCCCCCGAACACGCCGATAAACGGAAAGGCTGAAATAATCCAGCTCAGGGACTCCAGCGAACGGCCGAATTCGCGCTGCAGTTCCGGCAAGGCAATGGTCGCTTTACCTACGTGCAACGCAACGGCAATGCCGGCGAACAGCACATTGATGATTGCCGGCCACTGAGTGGCGGGGGCTGGCGCTGAGTCCACGGCGTTGGGCTTGCTCGCAGTCATGATTTTTTCCCGGGAGATAAAACCCAGACTATGCGTTATGCCGAAATTATCGACAGTTCAATTGTGGCGCTATTTACCGCCAGAACCGCACATTTCGAGCTTATTGCTGAGCCGTGCTATTCCCCTGTAGCCGTGCTTGGCTGATCTACATCATTGAAACTTATTTAATGGACGGGTAAAACACTTGCTTCACCAAGGAGAAGTGTATGTACAGCGACAACGAGAAGAAGTTCTATATCATCCTGAACCGCAACCATGAACCGGCAACCCTGTTCAATGCGTCCTGCCATTTGACGGCGGGTATTACCGATCTGATCGAACAGCGCGAATTTCATCATTATCCCAGCGCTATCGAAGGCGTAAGCGCCAATATGAGCCATTATCCGATCGTGATCCTGCAGGCAAAAAACAGCAGTCAGCTCAGTAATCTGGTCCTGAAATGCAAGGAAGAGGGAGTCCTGGCCAACTTCTTTACCACCACCATGCTGTCACATTCGGCAGAGCAACAAATCGCCGATACCGCCAATACCGAATATGAAAAGCTGGAGTTCGTGGCGGTAGCACTGTATGGGGATACCGAACAGCTTAAGCCACTGACCAAAAAGTTCTCCGTTTACCGCTGAGGCCCCGTGATGGGGCCCCGTAATAGGCATTAATCACTGGAATTGCAGATAGGCTACCTGGGTTTGCAGATATTCCTCCAGTCCGTGGCGGCCATCGGCGCCGCCAATGCCGGACTTACGCCAGCCGGCATGGAAGCCCTGCATCGCTTCAAAGCTTTCACGGTTGACGTAGGTTTCACCGAACTTTAATTGCTTGATCGCCATCATTGCCACGTTGAGATCTCGGGTGAAAATAGACGAGGTGAGACCGTATTCGCTGTCGTTGGCCATAGTAATAGCTTGGTCAAAGCTGTCGAAGCAACTGACCGGCAGCACCGGGCCGAAAATCTCCTGATGCATGATCTCCATCTCTTGCTGCACGTCACTCAGGATCGTCGGCGGAAAAAAGTAGCCGCTGCGCGCTGGCCGCCCATCACCAGCGTCGCGCCCTGGCTGACCGCTCGCGCCACTTTATCTTCTACTCGCTGTAGCGCCTCGGCGCTGATCAACGGCCCCATATCCAGCCCGGTTTGTTGATTAGGATCGCCAAAGGTGACCTGACGGAAAGCCTCGGTCAACTGGGCCATAAACTGCGGATAAATGTCCCGCTGCACGTAAACGCGTTCGGTGCAGTTGCACACCTGGCCACTGTTGATGACGCGTGAGCTGACGATGGCTTTGACGGCCAGACTGAGATCGGCGTCGGCCATCACAATCGCCGGGGCTTTGCCGCCCAGTTCCAGCGATACCTTGGTGACGTTGTCTGCGGCGGCGTGCAGGGTGGCGACACCGGCGCCGACGCTGCCGGTCAGGCTGACCATGCCCACTTTCGGGTTAGCCGTCAGCGCCTGGCCCAGTTCCGGCCCGTAGCCGGTCACCAGGTTAAACACGCCGGACGGCAGGCCGATCTCATCTGCGATCTCGGCAAACAGCAACGCATTGCCTGGCGTCAGTTCGCTGGGTTTGATCACGATGGTATTGCCGGTCAGCAGTGCCGGTGCGGCCTTGCGTGCAATCAGGAAGAACGGGAAGTTCCACGGCAGGATGCCGACTACCACGCCAATGGCTTTTTTGAACAGGAAGATATTTTCATTCGGCCGATCGCTCTGGATGATCTCCCCCTCATAGCGGCGCGCCCACTCGGCAATATAGTCGAGGTAGTCGGCGGTAAACAGTACTTCCACCTTGGCCAACTCGGGCGTTTTCCCGCCTTCGGCGACGATCAACCTCGTCAGTTCCGGCTCTCTGCGTCGCACGCCGGCGGCCAGCCGATGCAGCCACTGGCCGCGCTCAACCGCGGGTAGCGCTTCCCAGCCAGGTTGTGCGGCCTCGGCGGCATCAATGGCCCGTCTGGCTTCGTCCGCACCGCCTTGCGGGATTTGCATCATCACTTGCTCGGTGGCCGGGTTGATGACATCAATCCAGCGCCCAGTGTGGTGGGCAACAAATTCACCGTTTATATACATTCGTTTTTGGTTCTGGGTCATGAGAGGGCTCCACAGGATTATTATTAATGCCTTGTTATGGTAATGACCTTCGGGTGTTAAAAACCTTTGCCTCACTGCCAGCTTCGCCGCCAGAATGGCAGCCAGACCTTCTTCTTCAGGCCACTGCCTTTCGCCTGTGCAGCCTTGAGATGAATTTGTGATCCCGGTCAGCGTTACCCCTTGGATTTTGCCAGCTTCCGTCAGAACTGGCAGTCAGGCTAAGGTTGCGCGCCGGACAATATTCATAGACTCCTTCACGCCTGTTTTTTGTCCTCATCACAAGCAATGAAGGAATCAATAATAATGAATAACGCTGTCATGCTGGGAATCCTGTGGCATCTGGTGGGCGCTGCCAGCGCCGCCTGTTTTTATGCCCCGTTCAAAAAAGTTCGTCGCTGGTCGTGGGAAACCATGTGGTCGATCGGTGGCCTGATGTCGTGGTTGATCCTGCCCTGGGCGGTAAGCTATGTGTTGCTGCCGGACTTTTGGCGCTATTACAGTGCTTTCAGCCTGTCGACTCTGCTGCCGGTGTTCCTGTTTGGCGCCATGTGGGGCATTGGTAACGTCAACTACGGCCTGACCATGCGCTATCTGGGCATGTCGATGGGGATTGGTATCGCCATTGGCATCACGCTGGTGGTAGGCACGCTGATGACCCCACTGTTGCAAGGGCGCTTTGTGGCGTTGTTCAGCTCCGCCGGTGGCAAGCTGACGCTGCTGGGCGTTGCCATTGCCCTGATTGGCGTGGTGATTGTTTCGTGGGCCGGGGTGCTGAAAGAGCGGGCGATGGGCATTCGCGCCGAAGAGTTTAATCTGCGCAAAGGACTGCTGTTGGCGGTGATGTGCGGCATTTTCTCCGCCGGTATGTCGTTTGCGATGGATGCCGCTAAACCCATGCACCAGGCTGCCGCGAATCTGGGGATTGATCCGCTGTATGTGGCGTTGCCGAGCTACGTGGTGATCATGGGGGGCGGGGCACTGGTTAACCTGGCCTACTGTTTTATTCGCCTGGCGGTCAAAGCGGATCTATCAGTCAAGGCTGATTTCTCGCAGGCCAAATCGCTGCTGGTGGCCAACGTACTGTTCTCATTGCTCGGCGGTACCATGTGGTACCTGCAATTCTTCTTCTATGCCTGGGGCCATGCCAACATTCCCGCGCAGTACGACTTTATCAGTTGGATGCTGCACATGAGTTTCTATGTGCTGTGTGGCGGTCTGGTGGGATTATTGCTAAGAGAGTGGAAAAACGCCGGCCGTCGCCCGGTCAGCGTATTGTGTATCGGCTGCTTGACGATCATTCTGGCCGCCAACGTTGTTGGCTTGGGCATGGCGGGCTGATCAGCGTTTTACCCCGGCGGCAGGGCGTTCGGCGCGTTTAAAACGCTGACGCCAGGCGCTGGGGGTGACGCCGGTTTCACGGGTAAACACCACCGAGAAATAGTTGCTGTCCTCAAAGCCGCAGCGGGCGGCCACTTCACCGATCAGTTCATCACTGCCGCGCAGCAGGGATTTTGCCCGGCAGAGTTGCAACTGGCGCAGATAGTGGCTGATGGTCATGCCGGTCTGCTGTCGAAACAGCTGCTTAAGGCTGCGCTCTGCCAGGTGATGATGTCGGCAGAATGCCTCCAGCTCAAAATGTGCACCACTGTCTCCCTGAACGGCTGCCATCAGCAAATCCAGTTGTTCGCCTTCCGGTAATTGATCGTCCTGGCCGACTGCATAGCGATGACGACGCAGGATCAGCACCAGTTGCAGAAAAAGCGCCTCGGTGAGCTGGATCGACAACAGGTCGGTTTTACAACTTTCCAGTGCCAACTGCTGGATCACACTGCGTGCCAGTGCCATTCCCCGGGTGGTCAGCCGCCAGTGAGATTGATGCTGAGCCCGGTCCGGTGGCAGCAGTTCCGCCCAGCCAATCGCCAGTTGGAAGCGTTCCGGGCAGTAGAGAATATTGTCCAGTACCAGATCATTGACCGATTCATAGCTGTGGCAGTCGTGGTCGCGAATATAAAACATATCGCCACAGGTCACCCGCCATGGCTGATCGTTCAGTACGTGCATGCCGTTACCGCGCCAGACAATGACGATTTCGCTGAACTCATGAATGTGCGGCGGAAATGACGATTGGGGCGCACGATCGGCAACCGCCACCGGCATCAGTGCCGATGGCAGATAATCCTCTTTGGCCAACAGAAGTGGGCTTTTCACCGTGGCACCTCAGGTTAAGAAATCGTTCTGCCGTAGAGTACGGGGGGAATAGCCGAACTCACGTTTGAAAAGCGTGGAAAAGTGATTGCTGTCACCAAATCCGCATTGGTAGGCAATGTCGGTGATGCGGGTTTCATCCTGCCGCAGCATTTGCCGCGCCTGCAGTAGCCGCAGCCGGTTGAGGTAACGCTGCGGAGTGTTGCCGGTCTGCTTCTTCATCTGGCGATGCAGGGTGCGTAAGGGCAGGCAAAAACGATCCGCCAACTCATCCCATTTGATTTCATCACTGTAGTGATCCGCCAGCCAGTCCAATAGCTGCCGCAGACGACCTTCCTGATCGTCAACGGCAGTGGCTATACAGCCCTGTCGTAACAGCACCAGCAATTGCATAAACAGCAGTTCCTGCTGCGCCAAATGCTCCAGGCTGAATGTCACTGGGGTCTGCTCCAGCCGCTGAATAATAATTTGCACCTGTGCCAGCAATTTATTGTTGATACGCCAGTGCGGCTGCTGATCCTGTGTCAGCGGCAACAGTGGATCCAGCCCGGCGAGAAAGCGGAAGGCGTTAGGACCCCGGTACAACACGTTGGTCAGATGCAGGTTATCGGTTTGCTCGTAGAGATGGCGATCGCAATCACGGATAAAACACACGCAGCCGCTGCACAGCGTTTGCGGTCGACCGTTCAGCACATGGGTTCCGGCACCCTGTTCCACAATCACAATTTCGTGAAAATCATGATGATGTTCAGGAAAGCTCGACTGGGGTTCCCGCGGTTCAATCACGACCGGGTAGGGGCTTGAAGCGAAAAAATCACTGCCGTGCAGGATAGCCATCTTTCGATCTCCGTTAACCAATTTGTAACAGATACTAAAGGAGGCGTCGGGCGGTCGCCTTTAATTTGCAACGCAAAAAGGCGTCACACTGCGTTCATTTATCAAGAATGGCGCGGAAAAAAGCCAAAGTGCGCGCGGCATCACAGGCGGTAAAAAAACAAAACGTGAGCTGTATCGCGTAAATCTTTGCCGTATTGCCAACCCGCCTGGCCGGCTGGCAGTGGTGATAAGGTGTCGTTTGCCTGGGGTTTTAGACTGATGCCATCGATTCATCAGGAAGCAACCCCATGAGCACTCGCAATATTGTCTCCATCGATCTTGGTGCCTCCAGTGGCCGTGTGATGTTGGGGCGCTATCAGTCCGACGACCGGACCATTAGCCTGCAAGAAGTCACCCGCTTTCGTAATCAACTGGTGTCGATCGACGGCCACGATTGTTGGGATATCGACGGGCTGGAGCACGCCATTCGTCAGGGGCTGCAGCAGTTGGATCAGCAAGGCATCACGCCGGACAGCATAGGGATCGACACCTGGGGCGTGGATTATCTGCTGTTGGATAGCGAAGGGCGGCGAGTCGGGCTGCCGGTTGCCTACCGCGACGGCCGCACCCACGGGCTGATGCAACAGGCACAGCGCGAGATGGGCACCCAATGGCTGTATCAACGCACCGGCATCCAGTTTTTACCTTTCAATACCCTCTATCAGTTGCGCGCATTCAGCCAACGTCATCCCGAATTACTGAGTCAAGTCGCCCATGCCTTGCTGATCCCGGATTACCTGCATTACCGGCTCACCGGGCAACTGAACTGGGAATATACCAACGCGACTACCAGCCAACTGCTGAATATTCACAGCGGCGACTGGGATCCTGAATTGCTGGCCTGGGCCGGTGCCAAAGCCGCCTGGTTCGGTCACCCGACAGCGCCGGGGAATACCGTCGGGCATTGGCGGATGGCCAGTGGGACGCAGGTGCCGGTGATTGCGGTAGCGACTCATGACACCGCCAGTGCGGTGCTGGCGACGCCGCTGCAGGGTCAACACGCCGCCTATCTGAGCTCCGGTACCTGGTCGTTGATGGGCTTTGAGAGTCGGCACCCTTACACCGGTGCGGTAGCACAGGCGGCCAATATCACCAACGAGGGCGGCGTCGAAGGGCGTTACCGGGTGCTGAAGAACATTATGGGGCTGTGGCTGCTGCAGCGGGTGTGTGAGGAGTTGAATATCACGGACCTGTGCCAACTGGTCGAGCAGGCGGCGGCGCAGCCGGGCTGTCGATCGCTGATCAATCCCAATCATCCGCGCTTTATCAACCCGGTGGCGATGGTGGCTGAGATCCAGCAGGCCTGTATCGAGCAGGACATGCCGACGCCTTATAGTCCTCCGGCGCTGGCGCGCTGCATTTTCGACAGCCTGGCGCTGCTTTACCGACAGGTGCTGGGCGAGTTGCAGGCCCTGCGCGGGCGACCCTTCAGCCACTTGCATATCGTCGGTGGCGGTAGCCAGAACCCTTTACTCAACCAGCTTTGTGCCGACGCCTGCGGGATCCCGCTGTCAACCGGGCCAGTCGAAGCCTCGACGTTGGGCAACATCGGCAGCCAATTGATCGCGCTGGGTGAGGTGGCAGATGTCGCTACCTTCCGGCAGTTGGTGGCTGAAAACTTCCCGCAACAGATTTTTTCACCGCAGCCGTTCGGGGTCTTTACGGCCGGCTGGCTGCGGTTTCAGACGCTTAATCCCGCGATCAAGGAGCTTTGCTTATGACCCGACCTATTGAACAGGCGTTTGCGCTCGCCAAACAGCGTTTTGAGGATCTCGGCATCGACGTCGAGCTGGCGCTGACGCAGTTGGACAGCATTCCGATCTCGATGCACTGCTGGCAGGGCGATGACGTGCGCGGCTTTGAAAACCCGCAGGCGGCCCTGACCGGCGGCATTCAGGCCACCGGCAATTACCCGGGCCGGGCAACCAACGCCAACCAGCTGCGTGCCGATCTGGAACGCGCCATATCGCTGATCCCGGGGCCAAAGCGGGTGAACCTGCATGCGATCTATCTGGAAAGCGAGGTGCCGGTGGAGCGTAATGCCATTGAACCGGCGCATTTTAGCCACTGGGTGGAATGGGCCAGGGAGCATCATCTGGGACTGGATTTTAACCCGAGCTGTTTTTCACATCCCTTGAGCAGTGACGGCTTCACCCTGGCGCACGCCGATCCGGCGATTCGGCGCTTTTGGATCGAACACTGCCAGGCCAGCCGCCGCATTTCGGCCTATTTTGGCGAGCAGCTCGGCACGCCGTCGGTGATGAATATCTGGGTGCCGGACGGCATGAAAGATCTCACCGTTGATAGGATGGCACCACGACAACGCCTGCTAAGCGCACTGGATGAGGTGATCAGCCAACCGCTGGATCCCCGGCACCATATCGACGCGGTGGAAAGCAAACTGTTTGGCATTGGCGCAGAAAGCTACACCGTCGGCTCTAACGAGTTCTATCTGGGCTATGCCACCAGCCGCCAGGTGGCGCTGACGCTGGATGCCGGGCATTTTCATCCAACCGAAGTGATTTCCGACAAGATCTCCACCGCCATGCTGTTCGTGCCACGCCTGTTGCTGCACGTCAGCCGTCCGGTGCGCTGGGACAGCGACCATGTGGTATTGCTGGATGACGAAACCCAGGCCATCGCCCATGAAATTGTGCGTCACGGTCTGTTTGACAAGGTGCATATCGGCCTCGACTTCTTTGATGCATCTATTAACCGCATCGCTGCCTGGGTGATCGGTACGCGCAATGCCCGCAAGGCACTGCTACGCGCGTTGCTGGAACCGGTGGAATTGCTGCGCCGTCTGGAAAACGCCGGCGATTACACCGCCCGGCTGGCAATGCTGGAAGAGCAGAAATCGCTGCCGTGGCAGGCGGTCTGGGAAATGTATTGCCTGCGCCATGAAGTACCCGCCGATGCCGGTTGGCTTGGCGAAGTTCGTCAGTACGAAAAACAAATTCTCAATCAACGTTAAGGGCGCCGTATGCAACAACTTCTTTCTTCATGGTTTGTTCAGGGCATGGTGAAAGCCACCTCGGATATGTGGCTGAAAGGCTGGGACGAACGCAACGGCGGCAACGTCAGCCTGCGCCTGCTGGACGAGGAGGTGCAGCCGTTCGCGGCGGATTTTTATCCGCAGCCGCGCCGCGTCGAACTGAGCCAACCGGCGGTGGAACTGGCCAACTGCTGGTTCCTGGTGACCGGTTCCGGCAAGTTTTTCCGCAATGTGCAGCTCGATCCGGCCGACAGCCTGGTATTGCTGCGGATTAGCGAGGACGGCCACGCCTACAGCATTTATTGGGGGCTAACTAACGGCGGTGTGCCAACCTCGGAGCTGGCATCACATTTCCAGTCACACTGCGTGCGTAAAACCCTGACCGAGGGACGCGATCGGGTGATTATGCATTGTCATGCCACCAACCTGATTGCCCTGAGTTACGTGCTGGAGCTGGACTCGGCAAGCTTCACCCGCATGTTGTGGGAAGGCAGCACCGAGTGTCTGGTGGTGTTCCCCGACGGTGTGGGTATTGTGCCCTGGAGGGTTCCGGGCACCGACGAGATGGGTGAGCACACCTCGCAGCAGATGTGTTCACACTCGCTGGTACTGTGGCCGTTCCACGGTATTTTTGCCAGCGGTCCATCATTGGACGACGCCTTCGGCCTGATCGATACCGCTGAAAAATCGGCGCAGGTACTGGTGAAGGTGTTGTCGATGCAGGGGATGAAGCAAACCATCAGTAAAACGCAGTTGATTGCGCTAGGCGAACGTTTTGAGGTGAAGCCCTGGGCGGCGGCGCTCAATGTGGTGCGTGAGCTATGATCCGCAAGGCCTTTGTGATGCAGGTAAACCCTGATGCGCATCAGGAGTATCAGCGTCGCCATGCGCCGATCTGGCCTGAGTTGGCGCAGACCCTAAAGCAACACGGCGCGCATCACTACAGTATCTTCCTTGATAGCGATCGCAGCCTGCTGTTTGCCGTGGTTGAGATTGAGTCGGAAGCACGCTGGCAGGCCGTCGCGGCGACCGAAGTATGCCAACGCTGGTGGCTGTCGATGCGTGAACTGATGCCCAGTCATGCCGATAACAGCCCTGTGAGTGAGGCGTTAACCGAAGTGTTTTATCTGGAGTAGCGGGCAGGCGGGGGTTACCCCGCCTGATTTCCGTTCAGGCACTGGCACCGTCAAACGGATGGATCTTCAATGAGTCCAGTGCCAGCTCCGGTACGCAACGCAGGTTAACGGCGCACATTGCCGCGCCATCCGGGCCTTTACCATAGGCGAAGGCCTCGGTGCCGCAGGTTTGGCAAAACTGGTGCTGAATGATGTGTTTGTTAAAGGTGTAACCGCGCAGTAAGTCTTCGCCGCTGTTCAGTACAAAGCAGTCGATCGGGAAGAACGCCAGCAACATGCCTTTACGGCGGCAGATTGAACAGTTGCAACTCAGGGCCTCATGGGGCAGATCGGCGTTCACCGTAAAGGTGACGGCGCCGCAGTGACAGCTTCCTTTAAAGGACATAATGGTTCACCTGCTGGAAAACTCAGATTGAGCAATTATAGTTCACTTATTCACCAGATTGATTTGGCGGGGGCATATATCAGCGTGGAGAGTGAGGATTCTGTGGTTCGACCCATTAGAAATACCTTTAAATTCTGTTAAGTTAGTCACTAGCGTAATCACAAGGAGAGAACGATGTTAGAGCAATACTACCCGGCCACGATGAGCTCCAAACCGATCACGGATGAGCAGCATAAAAGATTGGTGGCGGTGCAAGCGGCGCTGGAACTGATCAAGGCCACGCTGTCCGATACCAACGACGGTAACGGCGTGGATTTTCAGCTGAAAGCCGCTGAAAAACACATTGGCCCGATGGCCGACGCCATTCAAGAAGCGTTGAAATAATTCCCGCTACCGTTAATCAACCGCCCCAGGGCGGTTTTTTGTGCCGTTTCGCTGGCGAACCACGTCGAGCAACCCACCGCATGATTGCTGTGATTTTTTCATTAGCGTATTGCCTTTTTTCCGACTAGTGCTGTTTTCAGCCCCAACCTACTATGCAGATCCGGTTAATTACCAGGTTTCCTGTCATGTTCCAGAACACCGTATCATCATCAACTTCACCGCTGCGCTTTGGTGGGATTACGCTGCTGGTCAGCTTCGTCTTGTTCTTTGCGACTGTCGCGCCGACCCAGGGCGCGCAGGTTATCACCTTTGTCCCCGATGTCGCTGGGGGGTATCCCGAGAGCATTGCCTGGAATGAACGCGCCGGGGCGTTTCTGGTTTCGTCGCTGCGCGGCGGGCAGATTGGCCTGGTTTATGAGGATGGGCGCTACAAGCGTTTCGCCGCCGGTCGTTCACAAATCACGACTTCCGGTATTGTCGTTGACGCCGTGCGCAACCGCGTGCTGGTCTGCAACGAAGATGTAGGCATTGCGCTCAAATCTTCACCCGGTACGCGCAATCGCGTCGCGCAGGTGCTTGAGTTTGATCTCGACACCGGTGCACTGCAGCATGTATATGATTTCTCGCCGTTGAGCAAAGGACCGACGCTCGCCAACGATCTGGCCATCGACGCGCAAGGCAATGTCTACGTTACCGATAGTTTTCAACCGCAGATTTATAAAATCGACCAGACAACCAAGGCGGTTTCGATACTGGTGCGTTCCGAACGCCTGATGCCGGTTGCGACCACTGCGGCGTCGGGGGCTAAACCCTATCTCAACGGCATTGTTTACCACCCGGACGGCTATCTGATCGCCGGGGACTATTCCCGTGGTCTGTTGTGGAAGGTGGCGCTGGATGGAACGCACGCGCTAAGCGAAATCAAGCTGCCACAGCGTCTGAAAGGGCCCGACGGATTACGTCTCAAAAGCCCTGACACCCTGGTGGTGGTACAGTCTTTCCCTGGCGTCGGGCAGGGCATGTCGGGGGATGTGACGCTGCTTTCTTCATCCGACGGCTGGGCTAGCGCCCGCATTACCGCGGTTGCCACGCCGCCGGGATTGGATGGACCCACTGCGGCGGCCGTCAAGGATGGCGAGGTTTGGGTCGTCAATTCACGTTATCCTCGTCTCTTTGCCGATACGGCCAATGCCGATCGCACGCGCGAGTTTAGCCTCGTCAAGGTGGCGTTTAGCGATGGTCAGAACGCCGCCGGGTCGCCATGAAGGGCCGTAGCGCCCACCGACGGGGCGTGGATTTTCAGCTGAAAGCCGCTGAAAAACACCTTGGCCCGATGGCCGACGCCATCCAGAAAGCGCTGAAATAATTCCCGCTACCGATAATCAACCGCCCCAGGGCGGTTTTTTTTATGCCATTCAACCGGACAAATTAGGATTTTTTGTCTAGTGACAGCGGGAGAAAGTTGGCAAAATTCACCCCAGGATTATTTTAGGGAACAGGCGGAGGAGAGCGTTAATGAAGGATGTGCATATTGCCCTGTCGGGCGGCTGCGTGCGGTTGGCTTACCCGGGAGAGAACGTACTGGATTTCACCGATAATCTGTCATTTGGGCCGCTGTACGCGCTGGATGACGATCGGGGTCTGCAGGCCCGTGCCCGCTGGTTTCAAGATTTGCATCACTCTATTCACGCCCCCGAATGGGACTCTTCCTCCCAGCGCCTGACGGCGATGGAAAACTTGAGAACACAGTTGTCCGCCGTCAGCGGGCAGATGACGCTGTGGATTAGCGATAATCCCGATGAGCAATTGATGTTGCGCGCGTTGTTGCCTTTGCTGGGGGAGCGTTCAGTGTTTATCGTCAACGTCACTGAACTTGCCGGAAGCGAAGCCACTGGCAGTTGTCCGATTGAAACGCTCGAATCCTTGTGGGTTCGTCGGTCTGAGCTGACGGCAGAAGACAAAGCTGCTCTCATTGCCGACTGGCACCGTCTGCTGAAGGAGAACGCCCCGGTGCGGATCTTTACGCAATGTGAGGTGCAGGGGAAAACGCTGGATTTCCATGACCCACTGTTGCTGCAACATTGCCCGAGCGACTTTACCCAGGGTTCCCGGGTGGTGGGTAACGCGATGGTGAATTCGCCCTACGGGGTAGGCGACACCTTTCTGAATTTTCGGCTGTACGCGTTGATTGAACAGGGCGTATTGCAGGCGCAGACTGGCGGTGTGAACATGAACCGACTTCAGGTGCGACAGGCTTAACCGCGCTCACCCGGCGTTGTGTTTTTTTGTGCTGTGAGCCGGAAAAAACCGGCCAAAGCATTTTTCTCCGGCCTGCAGTTCTGCTTATAATGCGCCACTGACTGTACAAATAAACAGGTGTGTCGCGATGACGCTGGCGTTGAAGGGTGAAAAGATTGCTCGTAACCGGTTTACCGGCGAGAAAATTGAAAACGGCAGTTTTATCAACTGCGATTTTTCGGGCACTGACCTGACCGGTACCGAATTTATCGACTGTCAGTTTTACGATCGCGAAAGCCAGCAGGGGGGAAATTTCAGCCGTGCCTTGCTGAAGGATGCCAGTTTCAAAAACTGTGACCTGTCGATGGCGGACTTTAGAAACGCCAGTGCACTAGGTATCGAAATCCGCGAGTGCCGGGCGCAGGGGGCGGATTTTCGCGGCACCAGCTTTATGAATATGATCACGCCGCGCACCTGGTTTTGCAGCGCTTACATCACCAAAAGTAACCTGAGCTACGCCAACTTTTCAAAAGTGGTGCTGGAGAAGTGTGAGCTGTGGGAAAATCGCTGGAACAGCGCGCAAATCCTCGGCGCGACGTTTAGCGGCTCCGATCTGTCCGGCGGCGAATTCTCTTCATTTGACTGGCGTGCCGCCAACTTTACCCAATGTGACCTGACCAACTCGGAACTGGGGGAGCTGGACCTGCGCAGTACCGATCTGCAGGGCGTGAAACTGGACAGCTACCAGGTGTTTCAAATGATGGAACGGCTGGGAATTGCGGTTATCGGCTAAGCCTTTTTGCACTATAGGGCCGTTAGGCCCTTACTGGGCGCGGCCAAGGACGCGGTGGTGGATAAATAATAAATGGTGTGTATAAATATTATAATAAATATTCCTTGCTTAAATAATTCCCTCGTGTATAAATAACGCCATCGGTTTGTAGTACAGACCTTATGAAAGCAGTTTTAGTAAAGCAGTTCTCAGTATTAGTGATATCCCATAGATACCTCTTCTTCCGCGAATTTCCTTCTCTAGTGCCCAAGTAAGTTTCCAATAAAAACAGACCTCAATCGCCTTATGGCGTCTCAAAAATATAAAGGAAATATCTATGTCTACTAAAATGACTGGTTTGGTAAAATGGTTTGATGCAGGTAAAGGTTTTGGCTTTATCTCTCCGGCAGACGGCAGCAAAGACGTGTTCGTGCACTTCTCTGCTATCCAGAGCAATGATTTCAAAACGCTTGATGAAGGTCAGCGCGTTGAATTTACTATCGAAAACGGTCAGAAGGGTCCTTCTGCCGGTAACGTAGTAGTTTTATAATTTATAGGTAGTGTTTTATTTCTTACGATAGCGAAGAAGGTGTAAACCGGAGCAGATAAGAAATAAAAGAATTACCTGAATAAACTCCGGGATTACCCGGAGTTTATCTAAAATATTTATATTCAGAATATTCCAATAGCAATGGTTATTGGCAACAGCAAAAAAGATTGGCGTCGTAATAATAATATCGACAGTGATTCAGTCTGTTTTTCTGTTGTGAAAAAGTTGTGCTTAGGCTGCGTAAGGTTGGAGTGTTGGACGGACGCTTACGCCATAACATGACAGTCGGGAAAGTGACCGACAAACATTGATGACCCTGGCCTGTGCCGGGGTTTTTTTATGCCTGCCGTTCAACAGACTCAAGGTAAAACCGGCCTGTTGAACGGTGGTCGTTATCAGCGTTGGGAATCCAGCACCTCATTGTTTTTCACGACGTCTTGCGCTTTTACATAACTTTCAATCAGTAACTGATACGCCGGGAAGATTTTGGTATAGACCTCGGCCCATTGTTGCGCATCTTCGCGATTCCAGCTGCCCTGAAGTTCAGAGGCTACGCCGGCGGTATCGATCGGTACTACGCCAGCCTGCACTACACGGGCCAGAGTAATTTCCTGCGCCATTTTTGAATAGGTGCCTGAGGCATCGATGACGGCAAAGACCTTATAGCCCTCTGCGACGGCACTGATTGACGGAAAAGCCATGCAGACGCTGGTAATGGTACCGGCGATAATCAAAGTTTTACGTCCGGTCGCCCTGACCGCGGCGACGAAATCCGGGTTATCCCAGGCATTGATTTCCCCTTTACGGGCAACATACTGTGCGTGCGGCGCATTCTGATGGATCTCTGGGATCAGCGGGCCGTTTGGGCCTTGTGGCACTGAGGCCGTAGTAATCACCGGCAATTTGCTTAGGGTGGCGATACTGGCCAGTGCGGCAGCGCGGGCACGCAGTTCGGTCATTGGCATATCAGCGACGGTTTGAAACAGGCCGCTCTGGTGGTCGATCAACAGCATGACGGCGTCATTAGCATCAATAACAGGACGCTGACCATTGAAGTTTGCGGGAGTGCTCATCTTTAAATTCCTCTGTCATCGCTAGGTGTGGATACTCATTAAGGCTTAAGAACCAGGGTTGGGCCTCAGTTCTAAGCTTTAGTGTAGGGAGAAGGGGGATTTCCGCTAGAGGGGAAAGTTAGGATGCATCGTTCCATCAGCAGAACGATGGTGCAGGCAGGCGATGATTTCATTGCTGAACTAAACTTAAGTTGCAAAAGAAACCTGCGAACAGCCTCTGGCAGGGAGCGCCATCTTGTTTACTGGCTCGATGCGGAGGGCAGTTATCATGACTTATCAACATATCCTGGTCGCAACCGATCTCGGCGAAGATGCCGAGTTCTTGCTGGGCAAAGGCGCCAAACTGGCTGGAGCGCTGAATGCCAGATTATCCCTGATCTATATCGATATTCATCATACTGGCTATTACGCCGAACTGGGCGTAGGCGAATACAACTACACGGATCGCACCTTTTCCGAACGCGTGAAAAATATGCTCAATGCGATTAAAGACCACTCGTCTTACCCGGTTGAAGAGGTGATTATCGGGCGTGGCGACCTGGTGGAGGAGTTAAATCGGGCGGCAAAAGACAAGGGTTGCGACCTGATCCTCTTCGGTCATCATCACGATATCTGGAGCCGGTGGATATCGTCGGCACGGCAGGCGATCAACAACCTGCAAGTCGATCTGCTGGTGGTGCCGATTGAGAAAAAATAAGCCTGCCCGTGGCCGCCATCCCTCAGCGGCCCGGGTTTTGATTACCACTGCTTACCGGTAAACGGCGATATAGGGCCGTGACTGAACTTATTGATGGCTGATAGTGCGGCCTATAAATAGTCACGCCAGAGAATTTTATCAATTTCATCAAATGGTTGGCTTAATTCTGATATTGATTGTTCTGACGCATTGAATTTGCAGTGAATACCTCTTTTTGATTAGAAAACCGCACATTTTGACTGTCCCTCTCCGCCCATGAGTTTTATCCTCGATTCAATCAGGATTTGTATGACTTATCAGAATACATTCACATGGAGGAGTTCTTATGCGTTTCGACAATAAAGTAGTCATCATCACCGGCGCAGGCAACGGGATGGGGGAAGCGGCAGCACGTCGGTTTTCCGCTGAGGGTGCTACCGTGGTGCTGGCTGACTGGGCGAAAGAAGCGGTAGACAAAGTGGCGGCCTCGCTGCCGAAAGGCAAGGCGCTGGCGGTGCATATCGACGTTTCTGACCACGTCGCGGTTGAAAAAATGATGAACGAAGTGGCGGAAAATTTGGGCCGCATCGACGTGCTGCTGAACAATGCCGGCGTGCACGTGGCGGGCAGCGTGCTGGAAACCAGCGTGGCTGACTGGCGTCGCATCGCCGGGGTAGACATCGACGGCGTGATCTTCTGTTCCAAATTCGCCATGCCTTATCTGCTGAAAACCAAAGGCTGCATCGTTAACACCGCTTCGGTCTCTGGCCTGGGTGGCGACTGGGGGGCGGCCTATTACTGTGCGGCGAAAGGGGCAGTGGTAAACCTGACACGTGCCATGGCGCTGGATCACGGCGGTGACGGCGTGCGGGTGAACTCGGTGTGCCCGAGCCTGGTAAAAACCAATATGACCAACGGCTGGCCGCAGGAAATTCGCGATAAATTCAACGAACGTATTGCGCTGGGGCGTGCGGCAGAGCCGGAGGAAGTGGCGGCGGTGATGGCATTCCTGGCCAGTGACGACGCCAGCTTTATCAACGGTGCCAACATTCCGGTGGATGGTGGGGCGACCGCTTCAGACGGCCAACCGAAGATTGTTTAAGCATTAATCCTCAGGCCCGGCGGAGCTAAACGCCGGGCCTGCATGCTTTACACCCCAATCCGATCGCGCAGTTGGTAGTAAGCCGCGCCAATCGCGGTAAACGGAATTTGCAGGTTGCGGCCACCGAAGAACGGCAGGTGTGGCAGTTTGGCAAAGGCATCAAATCTTTCCGCATCGCCTCGCATTAATTCAGCAATCAGCTTGCCTGCCAGATGGGTACAGGTCACGCCGTGGCCGCTGTAGCCCTGCATGTAATAGACGTTATTTTCCAGGCGACCGAACTGCGGCATGCGCGACAGCGTCAGCAGGAAATTGCCGGTCCAGCGGTAATCGATACTCACGCCTTTCAACTGCGGGAAGGTTTTCAGCAGTTTAGGGCGGATCAGGTTATCAATATCGTCCGGATCGCGCGCACCATACACCACGCCGCCGCCGTACAGCAGGCGGTTATCACCGGTGATACGGTAATAATCCAGCAAATAGTTACAGTCTTCGACACAGTAATTCTGCGGGATCAGCGACTGCGCCACTTCCGGTGCCAGCGGTTCGGTGGCCACCACCTGAGTGCCGCACGGCATGCTGCGCTTGGCCAGTCTCGGCTCCAGCTTATCACCCAGATAGGCGTTACCGGCCACGATCACATAGCGCGCCTTCACCTGGCCGCTGGCCGTGCTGACGATGGCCGGTTCACCGTGACGGATGTTAGTGACGGCCGACTGTTCGAAGATGCGCCCGCCCTGCAAGCGGATAGCTTCGGCTTCACCGAGGGCCAGATTCAAAGGATGAATATGCCCACCGCTGTGATCCAGCAGTGCACCGACGTAGCGCTCACTGTTGACCTCCTGACGGATGCGCTCAGCATCCAGCAGTTCAAGCTGGGTATTGCCGTAACGCTCCCAGTGCTGTTTCTGTTCGATCAGCGCGTGATATTGCCGGTTGTTCAGTGCGGCGAAGATACCGCCGGGGCGATAGTCACATTCGATGGCGTACCTTTGGATACGGCTGCGAATGATCTCTGCGCCTTCAAACATCATGCCACCGAGTATACGGGCGCTTTCCGCACCGTAGCGCTGTTCAATCACGTCGATGTCGCGGCTGTAGGAATTCACCAGTTGGCCGCCGTTGCGGCCGCTGGCGCCAAAGCCGATGCGTGCGGACTCCAGCACCACCACGTTATAACCGGCTTCCACCAGGAACAGCGCCGAAGACAGACCGGTGTAGCCGCCGCCGACGATGCAGACGTCGCATTCGATAGAGTCATTCAACTGCGGGTAGGGCGCGTGGCTGTTGGCCGAGGCCGCATAATAGCTTTTTACGTGTTCAGTCATGATATCTGCCCTTATTCCAGCGAAATCCAGGTGGTTTTCAGTTCGGTGAATTTTTCCAGCGCGTGCAGCGATTTGTCGCGACCGTTGCCGCTTTGCTTGTAACCGCCGAACGGGACCGTCATATCCCCGTCGTTGTAGTTATTGACGAACACCGTGCCGGCTTTTAACTGGCGAGCTAGCCGGTGAGCACGCGACAGGTCGCGGGTCCAGATGGCGGCACCCAATCCGTAGTCGCTGTCGTTGGCCAACTGCATGGCCTGTTGTTCGCCGCTAAAACTGGTGACTGCCAGCACCGGGCCAAAAATTTCATCACGCGCCACGCTCATGGCGTTATCTACCTGGGTCAGAATGGTTGGGCCCAGGTAGCCGACATGGCCGTTCTGTGGATGCTCGCGGCCGTCCAGGAACAGCGCGGCACCCTGGCTCAGCCCCTGCTCGATATAGTCGGCCACTTTCTCGCAGTGGCCCTGGTCGATCAGCGTGCCCATCACCGTCGTCGGATCGAGCGGATCGCCCGGCGTGAAGGCTGCTGCATGCCGCCGCAATGCCTGCAAAAACTCTTGCTGAATACTCTCTTCCACCAACAGTCGGGTACCGGCGATGCACACCTGTCCCTGGTTATAGAAAATGCCGGCGGCGGCGCTCTGGGCAGCCTTGTCCAGGTCCGGGCAGTCGGCAAAGATAATATTGGCGCTCTTGCCGCCAGCCTCCAGCCATACCCGTTTCATATTGGATTGACCGGCATAGATCATCAGTTGCTTGGCGACCTGGGTGGATCCGGTAAAGGTCAGGGCGTCGACATCGTTGTGCAGCGCCAGCGCCTTACCGGCATCGTGACCGTAGCCGGGGACAATATTCAGCACGCCGTCCGGCAGCCCGGCCAGTTGTGCCAGCTTGCCCAGATAGATTGCGGTTAACGGGGATTTTTCAGAGGGTTTCAAGATCACGCTGTTACCGGTGGCCAGCGCCGGGCCGAGTTTCCAGCAGGCCAATAACAGTGGGAAGTTCCAGGGTACGATGGCACCGACCACACCGATAGGTTCGCGTTCGATCAACGCCAGCGCATCGCCGCCGGTGGGGGCGATTTCACCGTAAACCTTATCGACCGCTTCGGCATACCAGCGCAGGCAGCGGATCGCGCCGGGCACATCGTCGCGCAGGCTATGGCGGATCGGCTTGCCGGTATCCAGCGTTTCCAGCAGCGCCAGCTCTTCATGGTGTTGTTCCATCAATTCTGCCAACTTCAGCAAAGTGGCCTTGCGCTGCGCCGGGGCCGCTCTGGACCAGTCGCCGCGCTCAAACACCTCACGCGCTGCACTGACCGCCAAATCAATATCGACGCTGCTGCCCCGGGCCACCTGGGTCAACTCACGTTGCCCGGCAGGATCCTCCACGGCAAAGGTTTGGCCTTCGGCGGCCTGCTGATAGCGGCCATTGATAAACAGTCGGTTCTCAATTTTCAGGGCTTGCGCCCGGTGTTGCCAATACTGCAGATGGTGGAAGTCCATACCTTGCTCCGTTGATCAGAATGTCGTCGGCGTATGGGCGCTGATAATCCGGCAAATCCGCGCCGACGTGTTGCTGAAACTGTGGGGAATGCCGGTGTTGATAGCGTAGCTTTGGCCGGCCAGCAGGTGATAAGCCTGCCCGTTGACCTGCAGTACCACTTCGCCTTCCAGCAGGGTGCCGATCTCTTCCCCCTGATGCTTGATACGTTCGCCGGTGGTGGTACCCGGTTCATAGGTTTCGATCATCATCGCCAGAGTGCGATTGGGGTCGCCGTTGTGGATCAACTTCATCGATACCCCCTGGCTGCCAATCTCGATCAGATCCTGGCTGTCGATAACAATCTGCGGTTCATCCGGAATTTCCGGTTCGGCGAAGAACGCCGACAGTGACAGCCCGTACACCGTCAGCAGCTTTTGCAAGGTACTGATGGCCGGACTGACCTTGTCCTGTTCGATGGTGCTGATGGCGCTGTGGGTTAATCCAGACAGTTCGGCCGCTCGGCGCTGCGACAATCCCAACTGCTGGCGGATTTGTGACAGACGTTTTCCCGGTGCCAAGCTGACATCGCTCATGGGCGTTTTTCCTTTTGATGGTTCCGGCAGGCGCTAATGAACCCCTCAAACAACAGGCGCGACAGGGCGTACTCTTCACTGTTCCATTCCGGGTGCCATTGCACACCCAGCGCAAAGGGCTGGTCGCGCAGACTGATGGCTTCCACCAATCCGTCGGCCGCGTGAGCCTCGATGCGTACGTCGGGGCCGAGGGTTTTTGCTCCCTGGCCATGCAGTGAGTTGACCCAGAATCGATTGCAATCCGGTATCAGTTGCGAGAGTAAGCCGCCTTCCTGAACGATGACCTCGTGGGCGGGGGCGTATTGTTGTTCCAGCGGCAGGTCGTGATCTTCACGGTGTTCGAGCAGTTCGGGCAGTTCAAACAGCCGACGGTGAAGGGTGCCCTGGCTGGCGACCACCATTTCCTGCATACCGCGGCAAATGGCGAAAAGGGGAATGCGCCTGTCGAGCGTGTGGCGGATCAGCGCCAGGCTCAATTCATCTCGCCCAGGATCGGCGTCAGGCTCATCGCCGTTTTCACCATAAAGGTGCGGCTGCACATTACTGGGGCTGCCCGGCAGCAGAATACCGTCGAGGTGCTCCAGCAATTCTTCCAGCAGTTTGGGTTCCGCCAGCGCGTGTGGCAGGGCGATTGGCAACCCTCCCGCGGCCACGACGGCATTTAGGTACTTTTCTTGCAAGGTCTGAGTGAGATGCCCGTTTAACCTATACCTGCACATCACTACGCCGACCACTGGTCTGTTAAATATATTGCCCATGCTGTCCCCTTGGTATGTTCGAAATTATGAACGATAAGCTTCTCCACTGCCGTTTTCGTTCAATATTTTATAAATCTAGCAGTCAAATGGGCAATATTCAAACTCAAAGTAACACTTGCAAAACAATTTTGTTGCATCTATGTTTCATTGGTGGACATTATATTGAGCAAGATGGTCAAAAAACATCGACGGCAATAAGTGTGAGAACCACAGACAAAAACATACATGGCGGGTGAATCATGCAGACCAACATAGTAGAAGTGGAAAACTTTGTTCAGCACCACGAAGAAAAGCGAAGTAGCGCGTTCCAACGTGAAGTGAAGAAGTACCTGGAGTGTTATCCATTAACTCAGCACGTTGACGTTCTGCTGACCGATCTTAACGGCAGCTTCCGTGGCAAGCGCATTCCGGTGGGCGGGCTGAGCAAGCTGGAGAAGGGCTGTTACTTCCCGGCGTCGGTGTTTGCGATGGATATTCTCGGGAATGTGGTTGAAGAGGCCGGGCTGGGCCAGGAACTGGGTGAGCCGGATCATATTTGTGTACCGGTCTTGGGCACCCTGACACCGTCGGCGGCGGATCCGCAATATATCGGCCAGGTGCTGCTCACCATGCTGGATGAAGATGGTACTCCCTTTGACGTTGAACCGCGCAATGTGCTGAACCGAGTTTGGCAGCGTTTGCGTCAGCGCGGGCTATCCCCCGTAGTAGCGGTAGAGTTGGAGTTCTATCTCATCGATCGCCAACGCGATTCGGAAGGCTATTTGCAGCCGCCGTGCTCGCCGGGCACCCAGGAGCGTAACACCCAGAGTCAGGTGTACTCCGTCGATAATCTTAACCACTTTGCCGACGTGCTGAGTGAAATTGACGAACTGGCACGCATGCAGGGCCTGCCGGCAGACGGGGCGGTGGCCGAAGCCTCGCCTGGCCAGTTTGAAGTCAACCTGCACCATACCGATAACGTTCTGCAAGCCTGCGACCACGCATTGGCATTAAAACGGCTGATCCGCATGGTGGCGGAAAACCACAACATGCAGGCCACCTTTATGGCCAAGCCCTACGAGGAACACGCTGGCAGTGGCATGCACGTGCATATCAGCATGCTGGACAGGCAGGGTAACAACGTCCTTGCCGACGATGACGGCGAAGACTCCGTACTGCTGAAACAGGCGTTGGCCGGGATGATTGCCCTGATGCCTTCTTCTATTGCGCTGCTGGCACCGAACGTCAATGCTTACCGCCGCTTCCAGCCGGGCATGTACGTGCCGACTCAGGCGTCCTGGGGCCATAACAACCGTACCGTGGCGCTGCGTATTCCCTGTGGCGATCGCGACAGCCATCGCGTGGAGTATCGCGTGGCCGGGGCCGATGCCAACCCTTACCTGGTGATGGCGACCATTCTGGCCGGCATCGTCTACGGTCTGGAAACCACGCTGCCGCTGCAAGAACCGGTCACCGGCAACGGGCTGGAGCAGGAAGGGTTGCCGTTCCCGATCCGTCAGAGCGATGCGCTGTATGAGTTTGAGCATCAGCCGGTGCTGAATGCGCTGTTGGGGGAAAGGTTCAGCCATGTTTACCTGGCCTGTAAAACGGATGAGCTGGTGCAATTTGAGCGCCTGATCACCGAAACCGAAATCGAGTGGATGCTGAAAAACGCCTAAACCCGCTCGAACTCATGATACCGCGCGCGTCTGGCGCATTCCGCCGGCTATCCTGTGGCCTGCGAAGCTACGCGCAGCGGTAAAGCATTTCTTCCACTTTGGCGTACAGGACGTCGGCGAGGAAAGAACCATGACAGCCTTAACTGTTTCTTCAGTTTGCGCGGGCATTAGCCCGTGCCGCAGTGAATACGGGCCATCCGTTGGCCGAGATTCTTCGACTTCCCGCCGCCTGAGCAGCAGTATCCCCGCGGCCTCTCTGAATGACGTTAAACGGTTACCAGCAGAGGACAAAGAGGGGAAGAGTCATGACGATTAATGCAATTGACGGTAATCAAGCGGCCAAGCCGCAACTGCGTAAAACCCTGAAACTGTGGCAAGTGGTGATGATGGGCCTGGCCTATCTGACACCGATGACGGTGTTCGACACCTTCGGTATTGTTTCCGGCCTGACTGACGGCCACGTACCGGCTTCCTATCTGCTGGCGCTGGCCGGCGTGCTGTTTACCGCCATCAGCTACGGTAAGCTGGTGCGCCAGTTCCCGACCGCCGGTTCTGCCTACACCTATGCACAAAAGGCGATTAATCCGCACGTTGGTTTTTTGGTGGGGTGGTCATCGCTGCTCGACTACCTGTTCCTGCCGATGATCAATACCCTGTTGGCGAAAATCTATCTGACCGCGCTGTTCCCTGAAGTCCCGCCGTGGGTCTGGGTGGTGGGCTTTGTGATTATCATTACCGCCATCAACCTGAAAAGCGTCAATCTGGTGGCCAACTTCAATACCCTGTTCGTGCTGGCCCAGGTCGCGATCATCGTGGTGTTTATCTTCCTGGTGGTGCGCGGTCTGCACAGTGGGGAAGGCATGGGGACGGTGTGGAGCTTGCAACCGTTCGTCAGTGAAAATGCGCATTTGCTGCCGATTATCACCGGTGCCACCATTTTGTGTTTCTCGTTCCTCGGCTTTGACGCCGTTACCACGCTGTGTGAAGAAACGCCCGATGCCGCCAGGGTGATCCCGCGGGCCATCTTCCTGACGGCGCTGTATGGTGGGGTGATCTTCATCAGCGTGTCGTTCTTTATCCAACTGTTTTTCCCTACTATCCAACGTTTCCATCAGCCGGATGCGGCACTGCCGGAAATCGCGCTGTACGTGGGCGGCAAGCTGTTCCAGTCGATTTTCCTGTGCGTCACCTTTATCAACACCCTGGCGTCGGGCCTGGCGTCACATGCCAGCGTTTCACGGCTGTTGTATGTGATGGGGCGCGATAACGTGTTCCCGGAAAAATATTTCGGCTATATCCACCCGAAATGGCGCACGCCATCACTGAACGTACTGCTGGTGGGGCTGGTGGCATTGTCTGCGCTGTCTTTCGATCTGGTTACCGCCACGGCGTTGATCAACTTTGGTGCACTGGTGGCTTTCACCTTCGTCAACCTGTCGGTGATCAGCCATTTCTATATTCGCGAGGGGCGTAACAAAAGCTGGAAAGACCGCTTTAACTATCTGTTCCTGCCGCTGGTGGGGGCGCTGACGGTCGGCGTGCTCTGGCTAAACCTGGAAAAAAGTTCGCTGACCATGGGGTTGATCTGGGCGGCACTGGGCTTTGGTTATCTGGCGTATCTCACCCGGCGCTTCCGTCAGCCGCCGCCGCAGCTGGAACGACAGCCACAGCAATAACTGAGTCAGGCGGGGTTTCCCGCCTTTCTTTTTTGTCCGTCGGACAGTAGAGTGAAAATACTGATAAAAAATAACCGATTGGATCATCTTTATGTCTTCACTCCCCGTTTCGTATAAAGCCACCTTGCTCGGTCTGTTGGCGATCCTGCTGTGGAGCAGCGTGGTCGGCCTGATCCGCAGCGTCAGCGAAGGGTTGGGGCCCATCGGCGGGGCGGCGATGATCTACAGCGTCAGCGCGATTTTTTTGCTGTTGGCACTGCGCCTGCCAAACCTTCGACAGTTTCCGCGTGCTTATCTGATCCTCGGCAGCCTGCTGTTTGTCAGCTATGAAATCTGCCTGTCGCTGTCGCTGGGTTACGCCAATACTCGTCTGCAGGCGATTGAAGTGGGGATGATCAACTATCTCTGGCCCTGTTTTACCGTGCTGATGGCGCTGGCTTTCAACGGTCAAAAGGCCAAATGGTGGTTGCTGCCCGGGCTGCTGCTGTCGTTGTTCGGCATTGGCTGGATCATGAGCGGCGAGGGGGGTTGGTCACCGGCGCAAATGCTGGCGAACGTGCACAGTAATCCGCTGAGTTATTCGCTGGCTTTCGCCGGGGCGGTGATTTGGGCCGTGTATTGCAATCTGACCAAGAAAATTGCCCAGGGCCATAACGGCGTGGTGCTGTTTATTACGCTGACCGCCGTCGCGCTGTGGATCAAATATGCCTTCAGCAGCGAAAGCGGCATGCAGTTCACTCTGCCGGTGACCCTGACGTTGCTGTGTGCCGGCATGGCGATGGGGGCGGGGTACGCGGCCTGGAACGTGGGTATTCTGCACGGCAATATGACGCTGCTGGCGACGGTATCTTACTTTACCCCGGTGTTATCGGCGGTGTTTGCCGCACTGGTGCTGGATACCGCATTGAACGCCAGTTTCTGGCAGGGCGTGGTGATGGTGACCCTGGGATCGTTAATCTGTTGGCGGGCAACCCGAGGAAACTAACGGAAATTATCCGCCGGTTGCTCAATGTTGAACTAGAATCTAACTAGCGATCTTGCATGAAGGAACATAAAAATGAGAGACGATATCCAATTCATTCAGCAACCTGTGATTGATGATGCAAGTTATATACGCGGTGATACCGTGCGTCTGACCACCGCCAATCTGCGCCATGAATACCAGCTTGATGTCAGCATTCTGCGCCGGGTAGACAAGCTGATTTATGGTTCGGTGATCGCCGCCGCACCCAAGGTGGATATTCCACCCAAAGAGTGGGAGATCGAACCGGGTCAAGAAGTGGTCTTCCGTAAGGAAAATATCGCCAAAGCGATCCCCTCGATTAGCTGAGTCTTAACCCGGGTTTTCGATCCTCCGTTTCCCTCAGTCACATTTCCAACAAATGCCGGTGCTAAAAACACCGGCATTTTCATTTCTGCGACAGACCTGGTTACTTTTTTGCATTGCACACAATTGGCACAAAAACTGCTTTAAAAATCACCGGGCATGACAAAAATCACAGCGATCGTGAATTTGCATGAAACATAATTTGACAAATGTGAACGCAATCGATTACCTATTCGCAAAATGCATAACTGGATCACAGATTCTTACACCCAGTGATTTCTATAATGCGCGCGTCGCCCGAGAAGTTTGTAAGCGGAGGCAACGCCAGGTGTCGTCAGACTCATTGTCATCTTTTCTAACGGGCAGGAAATGGCCCTTTAAGCATGTGGTAATAAAATGAAAAAAATAGCTCTCGCAGCAGGTATCCTGCTCGCAGCGTCTTACAGTGCATCTTCAATGGCTGATAGCAAAGACAGCCAATACGTCTCGGATTGGTGGCACCAGAGCGTTAACGTGGTGGGCAGCTACCACACCCGTTTCGGACCTCAGTTGAACAACGATGTTTATCTGGAATACGAAGCCTTCGCCAAAAAAGATTGGTTTGATTTCTATGGTTATGTCGATGTGCCTAAATTCTTCGGCGTCGGCAACACCCCGGACCGCGGCATCTGGGACAAAGGCTCACCGATGTTTATGGAGATCGAACCTCGTTTCTCGATCGACAAACTGACCAACACCGATCTGAGCTTCGGTCCATTCAAAGAATGGTACTTCGCCAACAACTACATCTATGACCTGGGTCATAACACCGACGGCCGCCAGAACACCTGGTACATGGGTCTGGGCACAGATATCGATACCGGCCTGCCAATGAGCCTGTCGATGAACATCTATGCCAAATACCAGTGGGAAAACTACCAGGCTGCCAATGAGAACAGCTGGGACGGTTACCGCTTCAAGGTGAAATACTTTGTACCACTGACCCAATTGTGGGGCGGCAATCTGAGCTACATCGGCTTTACCAACTTTGACTTTGGTTCCGATCTGGGCAAAGACAGCAACTGGACTGACGGCACCGGCAAACAGGTTCGCACCAGCAACTCGATCGCTTCCAGCCATATTCTGGCGCTGAACTACGATCACTGGCACTACTCCTTCGTGGCACGTTATTTCCATAACGGCGGCCAATGGCAGGATGGGGCGGATATCGGCACCCCACAGGGTCCAATTAAATCTACCGGCTGGGGCTACTACCTGGTGGCGGGTTATAACTTCTGATTTTCCGTGGTATCAGAAACAGAAAACCCCGCTTTGGCGGGGTTTTTTTTCGTCATCACTGCGCTTGTTCGCCGGGTAAATGCCTCACCGGCATAAATAATCGTCCTTTGATTACGTGGCATTCATTATCAATCCAACTGATGATTTGTTCACGACTCACGCCTTCGGATTGCGCGTAGCGGTGAAGATCGCCATTAAAGTGCTGCGTGATGTATTCCATGAGGGTCATTTGCATGTCTTTTGCTCCTGAACGCCCACCCGTTGCCAACTGGCCACCGCGGGAGGTTAAGGTTTCTCAGACGCCGAATTTAAAGTATTGGCAACCAAATCTCAACAAAAAGCACCGTATTGGTGCATCTGATGTCGATTTATCGGTAAAAAGAATCCCGCACGGAACGGCGGGAAGTATTCAGTACTATCACACGGAGTGATAAAAAATGATTTGAGGTGCAACGAAAAAGAGCTCGCTAACTCTTTTTTGTGACTTAGCCAAACTACGGCAAGGCTTATTTCGCTGCAAGAAAAATCTGGGTTTTAAATTCGGTTTTATCGAATAGTTTTGCGCTGGAATAATATTTGGCCCTCTGGCTAGCCTTATGTCGCTACACGTGATCAAACTCTCAGAGTTTTCCGCATGCTTTATGTGGGGAATTACGCCTATAGTGAAGCTAATAACCCCTGCAGGAAGTGACATTATGAGCAAACGTCGTACTACTCTTACAGTGCTGGCGCTGATTGCTTCGTTGGGCCTGTCATCCGCACCGGCGCTGGCCGATAAAGGCGGCAATGGTAATGGCAACAGCGGCAATCATGGTAATAGCGGCAACAACGGTAATCATGGTAATAACGGCAATAGCGGCAAGCATGGCAATAAAGCCAAAGGTAATGATGGCGACCAAGGGCTGGTTTCCGTCAGTATTTCCCGTGAGCACGCACGTTCCCTGGCGCGAAACTATGGCCTTACCGGTTATGGCTCTTTGCCGCCGGGCATTGCTAAGAATCTGGCTCGGGGCAAGCCGTTGCCTCCAGGCATCGCCAAGAAAATGGTGCCGTCATCGATGCTGCACGATCTGCCTTACTACCCGGGTTACGAATGGCGTATTGCCGGTGACGACCTGGTGCTGGTCGCTCTGAGCACCGCCCTGGTGGCCTCGGTGATCAACGGTGTCTTTAATTAACATTCCGCTATTCCGCTATTCCGCTTTAAGGCCTCGCTTCGGCGAGGCTTTTTATTTGCCTGAAGCAGGGGGAACGTGGTGAACTCTTTTCCTGATTTTCGAGTAGAGAGGGAAAGGGTGATGTTGAGGATGTTATTGATTGCCTGTTGTCTGGTCAGCTTTTCTGCGCTGGCGGACGGCGGTGCGGCGCTGGGTGAACTGGTCAATCAGCGGTTGGCTTATATGAAGGACGTTGCCGGTTACAAGGCGCAGCAGCATCTGCCGATCGAGGATTTGGCTCAGGAGGCCAGGGTGTTGGCCAGCACGCAAGCAGAGGCGGAGCGATTGGGGTTGGATCCGCTTTCGGTGCGGCCATTTATCCTGGCGCAAATGGATGCCGCCAAGGCGATTCAGTACCGCTATCGCGCAGACTGGCTGGCGCAGCCGGAAAGTGGCTGGCAGCCGCGTCCGTTGGATAGCGTAAGACCGCAGATTGCCGAACTCAGCAGCCGTATTTTGCAACGGCTGGCGCAGCAGTTGAAAACCGGTCCATTGACCGAGGCGGCACGAGGCAGTTTTATTGATGCCATCACTCAGGCCAACCTCAGCGATGCTGATAAGCAGCGTCTGTTTACCGCCTTACTGGCCGTTCGGGTCGGCAAGGCGGGGTGATACCGGCGTTAGTCGCAACCGGCTTCGCTGCGCTGAAAGGTCAGCACCCGGCTGCGATTGGCGATCAAGTCCACGCTGTAGCCGCGAAAATACAGGCAAAAGCGTTTCTGCCACGGGCCATCACGGCTTTCGACCAGCATGCGGCCCTGACCCAGTGAGCTGATCGTCCCAGTCTGCGCCGCCGGCCCCACTCCAATGTGCACCTGGTCGCCGCAAATCTCGAAGGCGGTGCGGTATTGCGGGTGATACCACAGGCCCTGCACGTGCTTCAGGCATTCGCGATTAGCCGTGACCGGCAGGAAATTGCGGGCCACATGGCACACTTCGCCCTCAACCGCTTCACCGGTCCATTTCAGCCGTATTGGCATATGGGCGGAAAGCGAGACCGCATAGCCGTCATCGGCTTGATACAAAGGTTCATCACTGCCCAGATAGGCGACGTTGCCGTCCTTCACTTCCAGCCAGTAGGGTTCTGCCACCGTGGTGTATATGCCATCGGGAATGGCGGTGCTGCGTTGTGGCAGCATCTCGTCCAGCAAGGCGGCCATCACCTGCAGCGCGATACCGAAACTGTCGCAGTCCTCCCGGTTGGCCACCAGCGCCACACCGGCTTGTCGGTCGGGGGCCAGCAGGAAATAGGTTTTGTAACCGGCGTGCGAACCACCGTGCCCCAGCAGGCGTTGTTTACCGAGTGGCGTTTGCGCCAGTCCCAGCCCGTAAGCGCTGAGTTGGCCTTGATTGAGATAGCGCGGTGCGCTCAGCTGTGCCAGTACGCCTTGCCCCGGGCCCTGGTCGGCCAGCAGTGTCTGCAGCCAGCAGGTGAGGGCATTGGCGCTGCCGGTCAGGCTGCCGGAGGCGGAAAGATGCAGGCCGGCGCTGGCCAGTTGCCAACCCTGCTTTGAGCGCCAGTAACCGGGCGTTAGCCCCGGCACCACGTCAAACCAGCTCTCAGGCGCCCGTAGTTGCACTTGCAGCGGTTGGGCGATGTGTTGCTGCACCAGTTGGTCAAAGTCATACCCCTTGGCCTGCAGGGCCGCCTCAACCAGGCGGTAGCCGGTATTGGTATAAGTGATTTCGCTGCCGGCCGGATAGTTCAGCCCACCCAGCCCCTGAAGGAACTGCATCACCGGTTGTGCCTCGCTGCGGGTATGCACCGAGATGCCCAGCAGCCCGAGGGTTTCCCGCACGTCAGGCAGCCCACTGGTCATATCCAGCGCCTGGCCGACGGTGACGTCCGCCAGCGGGGCGTGTAGCTCTGGCAGCAAGTCGCCAAGGCGGTCATCCAGGCTCAGGGCGTTGTCGGTGGCATTCAGCGCCAGCGCGGCAAATATATGTTTGGTGACCGACGCGTAACGCACCACGCTGTCGGCGGTAAAAGGGGTGTTTTGCGCCAGATCGGCCAGGCCGGCGCTGGCCGTTGCCCGGATTTGCGCGGCGTCGAACAGGGTAATCGCTCCACCGGGTTCGCCGTCGGGCTGCCAGTCAGCCAGCAGCCGCTCGGCGACTGCCTGTGCGGCGCGCCAGTTTAGCGGGGTTTCAGACATACTTTGCCTCCAGAGTGAATGATCGATTTGTGACTCAGCGGACTTTTCGCCAGATTGTCGCGCACCGCGAAATCCGTGGGCCGCTGTTTTGTGCGCTGTTCCGACCAGATTGGGGGATTTTCAGTCAAAACTGCGATGCAGTACGCAAATCGAAACGATGGCGAGCAGGGATACCAGAGGTCTGTCACTAAATCAGGAAGTTAGCTGCGGGGGAGAAAGGGAGGATGCAGGGTGACAGTGTCACCCCGTATCAGGCTAGAAAAGGCTTAACGCGGCTGGCCGCCCCAGGCAAGCAGGCTGTCGATCATTTGTTTCAGCAGGCGCTGCAGAGCGGCGGCACGCTGGGGCTCAAAGGCAAACGGGTAGCTTTCGGACATGTAGTTCACCTGCGCCAACTCCAGTTGGATCGCATGCTGCTGCTCGTGTGGCTGGCCGTAAGCGCGGGTGATGTAACCGCCCTTGAAGCGACCGTTAAGCACATGGGTAAACTGCTGTTGTTGTTCGCAGCAGGCCACCAGACGATCGCTCAGCGCTGGGGCGCAGCTTTCACCGCCGTTGGTGCCCAGGTTGAGGTCCGGCAGTTTGCCATCAAACAAACGCGGGATCACCGAGGCGATAGAGTGGGCATCAAACAGCAGTGCGTAGCCGTGTTTTGCCTTTAACCGCGCCAGTTCGTCCTGCAACTGCTGGTGATACGGCTGCCAGATCTGCTGCAGATAACCGGCGCGCTCCTGGTCCGAGGGGGCCTTACCCGGCAGAAAGCTTGGGCGGCCGTCAAACAGCACGTCCGGAAACAGGCCGGTGGTGGCGGTGGTGTACAGCGGCTTATCGTCCGCCGGGCGGTTCAGATCGATAACAAAACGCGAGTAATTGCCGACCAGTACGCTGGCACCCATCGCACGGGCAAACTCGTATAACTGCGGGATATGCCAGTCGGTGTCAGGCAGCGGTTGGGCATCTTCGGTTAAACCGGCCTCGACCGCCGGAGTGAGTCGGGTACCGGCGTGGGGAATGCTGATCAGCAGCGGCAGGCTACCGGCGTGGAAATCAAAAGGGTCGCGAACAGTCATTGACGTATTTCTCCTCGGAAAATCACCGTGCAGGGCAGTTGTCCACCCAGCCAATAAGCCAGTTCAGCCGGTCGCGACAGCGGCCAGTGAATAAAATCAGCCACCTTGCCGGTTTCCAGCGTACCGTGGCTTGCCTGCAGGCCCAGCGCTTTGGCCGCGTGTGTCGTAACGCCCGCCAGGGCTTCTTCCGGCGTCAGGCGGAACAGCGTGCAGGCCATGTTGATCATCAGGCGCAGCGACAGTGCCGGTGAGGTGCCTGGGTTGGCGTCGCTGGCAATCGCCATCGCCACGCCGTGTTTGCGGAACAAATCAACCGGTGGGCATTGGGTCTCGCGCAACAGGTAATAAGCGCCCGGCAGCAACACTGCGACAGTACCGGCATCGCCCATCGCCCGCGCATCCTGTTCGGTGGCGTATTCGAGGTGATCGGCAGACAGCGCATGGTGCTGCGCGGCCAATTCGCTGCCACCCAGCGCGGAAAGTTGTTCGGCGTGCAGCTTAACCGGCAGGCCGGCGGCTTCGGCGGCGGCGAACACCCGTGCCACCTGGGCCGGTGAGAACGCGAGATGTTCACAGAAGGCGTCAACCGCGTCCGCCAGTCCGGCGGCGGCAGCCTGAGGAATAATGGTGTTACACACCAAATCGATATAGTCGTCGGCACGGTTGGCGTATTCCGGCGGCAGCGCGTGCGCCGCCAGACAGGTGGTTTTCACCTCTACCGGCAGCAGTTCGCCCAATCGGCGCGCCACGCGCAGCATTTTCAGTTCGCTTTCCGGCGTCAAGCCGTAACCGGATTTGATCTCCACGCAGGTCACGCCTTCTGCCAGCAGCGGCCGTAGTCGGAACAGCGCCTGCTCCAGCAGTTGTTCTTCTTCGGCGTCGCGGGTGGCCCTGACCGTGGAAATGATGCCGCCGCCCTGAGCGGCGATCTCGGCATAGCTGACGCCGTTCAGCCGTTGTTCGAATTCTCCGCTGCGGTTGCCACCGAACACCAGGTGGGTATGGCAGTCGACAAAGCCCGGCGTAATGATGCCGCCGTCGAATTTCACCTTTTCATCCGCAGTCAGCGTCGCCGGCAGCGCGTCGTATTCACCCAGCCAGACAATTTTGCCGTCACGCACGGCGATCGCGCCGTTGCTGAGGGTGTGATACTTGCCGTCGCGCATGGTGACGATGTCGGCCCCGTGCCACAGGCTGTCGCAGTGAATCTCAGAAGTCATGGCTTTTCTCCGCCGGAGCCTTGGCTCCCACATGGTTGTATATACAATTAAAAACAACCTAGCGCATTCATCGAGTTGTCACAAGAGGCAGGATAAAAATTTGTTATCGGGATGTGATCGTTGTGGAAGAGCGGGTGCAAAAGAGCACCCGCGGGGGATCAGACGTCGTTGGTGAAACGGCCAAACAGCTGATAGCGGCTGCCGGGATACAGCAGGCGCGCCGAGGTCACCACGGTTTTGCCAGACCAGGTGCGGCGGTGGATCAGCAGGCCCGGTTCGTGGTCTTCCAGTTGCAGCAGCTCGCGCTCATGGTGGGTCGGTACCACGGCTTCGACAATGTGCTCACCGGCAGTCAGCGGTGCGGCCTGGGTCAGGTAGATATAGGGTGTGACGCGGTCGAAATCCTGCTTCATGTAATCGGGCGCGATCAGGGGGTTCACGCAGCGGTCTTCCACCTGCACCGGCAGGTCGTTTTCATAATGCACGATCTGCGAATAGAACAGCTGTTGGCCGGGTTGAATGCCTAACGCCAGCGCTTCTTCTTCGCTGGCCGGGCGGGCTTTCAGCTGCAGGATCTTGCTGCTGTGGCGATGGCCACGGGCGGCGATTTCGTCGGCGATGTTATGCACTTCCAGCAGCGCGGTGTGCGCCTTGGCTTCGGCGACGAAGGTGCCCACGCCCTGCATGCGGATCAGGAAGCCTTCGGTGGTCAGTTCACGCAGTGCGCGGTTGATGGTCATGCGGCTAACGCCAAGCTCGGCCACCAGTTCGCTTTCCGAGGGGACACGTTGGTGCGGCAACCAATGGCCCGCACGGATTTGGTTTACGATCGCCTGCTTGACCCGTTGATAAATCGGGGCGGGGGTATCGCTCATTGCAGCAGCCAGTTGCAGCACGGTCTGTTGATCAACCAAGACGTTAACCTCGTCAAATAAAAAAATAATAACACCAGTTTACTGTTGGTGTCGGCGTATGTATATGTATATACAACTAAGGGCCGGTTCGCCACAGCAATGCGATGGGCCAGTGCATTTTCTGATGCGTGATTATCGCGCGTTATTAGCCGTTACACTAACAGTGGAATACTGCCATGCCTGCTTATTTTGCCTCACGTGCTCTGCTCCCCGAAGGCTGGGCGCATAACGTTCGCCTGGACGTCAATGCGCAAGGCCACCTGACCCAGGTGACTGTCGACGCCGATCCCGAAGGCTGCACCCGACTGCACGGCGACGTGGTGCCGGGCATGCCGAACCTTCATTCTCACGCCTTTCAGCGTGCGATGGCCGGGCTGGCGGAGGTGGCGGGCAACCCGCAGGACAGTTTCTGGACCTGGCGCGATCTGATGTATCGCCTGGTGCAGCGGCTGACGCCGGAGCAGGTCGAGGTGATCGCCCGCCAACTGTATATCGAAATGCTGAAAGGCGGATATACCCAGGTGGCAGAATTCCACTACCTGCATCACGGTGCCGACGGCAACCCCTATGCCGATCGCGGTGAAATGACCGGTCGCCTCAGCCAGGCGGCGGCACAGGCGGGGATCGGTATGACGCTGTTGCCGGTGTTGTACAGCTACGCCGGGTTTGGCGGCCAGCCTGCGCAGGTGGGGCAAAAACGGTTTATTCAGGATGCGGATCGCTACCTGGAGCAGCAGCAGGTGATCGCGCGTCAGTTGGCGGACCAGCCGTTGCAGAATCAGGGGTTGTGTTTTCACTCACTGCGTGCGGTGGAACTGAGCCAGATGCAGCAGATCCTGGCGGCGTCGGACAGCACGCTGCCGGTGCATATTCATATCGCCGAGCAGCAGAAAGAGGTCAACGACTGTCTGGCCTGGAGCGGTCGTCGGCCGGTGGCCTGGCTGTATGAGCATCTGCCGGTGGATAGCCGCTGGTGTCTGGTGCATGCCACCCATCTTGACCGTGACGAGCTGGAAAAGTTGGCACGTAGCAAGGCGGTGGCGGGCCTGTGTCTGACCACCGAGGCTAATCTGGGCGACGGCATCTTCCCCGGCGACGGCTATTTGCAACATCAGGGCCGTTGGGGCATAGGTTCCGACAGCCATGTCTCGCTCAATGTGGTGGAGGAGCTGCGCTGGTTCGAATACGGTCAACGGCTGCGCGATCAGCGCCGTAACCGCCTGACCACGCCGGAACAGCCGGCGGTGGCGGATGTGCTCTACCAGCAGGCCTTGCAGGGTGGGGCGCAGGCCTGTGGTGCCCCTATCGGCCGTTTGCAAAGCGGTTACCGTGCCGACTGGCTGGTGCTGGACGGCGACGATCCTTACCTGGCTGCCGCGCCGGATGCTTCCATTCTGAATCGCTGGTTGTTCGCCGGCGGCAAGGAACAAATTCGTGACGTGTTTGTTGGCGGGCGTCAGGTGATCGATCAGGGTCGCCACGTCTTGCAACAACAGAGCAGCGCAGAGTTCTTGCAGGTGCTGAAAACCTTCCAGCAGGAGGCATAATGAGCCTGACGCGTTTTGATTTTGCTTCGCTGCCGGTCACGCCGTGGCGCAATGGCGGCGGGGAAACCCGCGAGATTGCCTGCTGGCCGCCGGGGGCTCAGGATTTTGACTGGCGCGCCAGCATCGCCACCATTGCGCAGGACGGCCCGTTTTCGGCATTCAGCGGTATCGATCGTTCGATCACCCTGCTGGAAGGCGACGGCGTACGCCTGTTCAGCGCAGGACAAATTGACCATCATCTGTCGCAGGTCGGTGAGCCGTTCGCCTTCTCCGGCGATGTGGCGCTAAAGGCAACCTTGCTGGGGGGCAGCAGTCAGGACTTTAACATCATGACCCGGCGCGGCCGCTTGGCCGCCAGAGTGCAGCGCGTAACGACGGCGACCCGGCTGCCGGGGCAACATGCGGGCGTTTTGTATGTGTTGGAGGGGCGCTGGGCAGTGGCGGACGGCGTCACCCTGGCAGCAGGTGAAGGTGGCTGGTGGGCGGCAGGCGAGCACTCCGGCTCCCTGACGCCGCTGACGGAGGAGAGTGTTATTCTGTGGGCCGACATCACACCCGGTTAAGCCGGGCTAGAGTCCGGCGCTAAGTTGTGGGATTATTTGGTTTTCTATCCCACACAGAGAAGGGCGCATGGCCTCGCTGAAAGACGTTGCAAAACTTGCCGGGGTATCGCTCATGACGGTATCCCGCGCCATCAACGAGCCCGATAAGCTGCGGCCGGAAACCTACCAACGCGTCAAACTGGCGATCGACCAACTGGAGTACGTGCCCGATCTCGCGGCACGGCGTATTCGTGGTGACAGTAGCCGGGTACAAACGCTCGGCGTGCTGGCGCTGGATACTGCGACCACCCCCTTCTCGGTAGACATGATCCTGTCGATTGAAAAAACCGCGCGCGAACACGGCTGGAACAGCTTTGTGGTTAATCTGTTCGCTGATGACAGCGCGGAGCACACCATCGATCTGCTGCTGGCACACCGGCCGGACGGGGTGATTTTCACCACCATGGGGCTGCGGCAGGTGACACTGCCGACCAAATTGCTGGATAAAAAACTGGTGTTGGCCAACTGCGTCAGTCCGGAGAACCCGGTGGCGAGTTATATCCCGGATGATGAGCAGGGCCAGTACGATGCCATGCGAACACTGATTGCCAAAGGGTATCGCGCGCCGCTGTGTATTCACCTGCCGGAAACCACCCTGGCGGCCGGGCTGCGCCGTCGTGGGCTGGAGCGCGCCTGGTGTGACGCGGGGGGTGATGTTCAGCAGTTGCGACAATATCATCTTGATTTGACCGACGGCGATGAGCACTACCGCGACAGCGTGGAACTGCTGGAGCGGCACTTTTCGCCGGGGCAGCGCGACTGTGATGTGGTGGTGTGCGGCAACGATCGGGTGGCGTTTATGGTGTATCAGGTGCTGTTGGCGCAGGGCTGGAAGATCCCTCAGCAGGTGGGGGTTTTGGGCTATGACAATATGGTCGGCATCGGTCAACTGTTCCTGCCGCCGCTGACCACGGTGCAATTACCGCATTACGAGCTGGGGCGGCAGGCGGCGCTGCATCTGATTAATCAGCTGGAACACCGGGAGACGCGAAAGGTGGCTTGCCCGTTGTTGTTGCGCGAATCTCTGTGATCAAACTGGGCGTGATAATCACGCCCAGATAATCCATTTCTGGGCGGTCAGTCCCAGATACTCTCCAACTCCCAGGCCTGTGATGCAGCAAACTGCGCCTGTCCGCTTTCGGCAAACAGGCTAATACCAAGTTGGCCGTCCGCCGGGTAGATACGGCTGGTGAGACAGGCTACGCCCTGATTGACGAACACCTCCAGCGATGAACGGTCGATAAAGACTCGCAGCGACAGCTCGTCACCTTCCGGCAGGGGGACGCTGCGACAGCCGCACAGGCCCGCATCCTCACTGAAACGCTCCAACACCAAACGATGGGCTTGATTGTCGACGTACAGCCGTGCCGCGTTACCGATGGCAATGCCATAGCGTTCGGCATCGCTGTCGGCCAGTTTTAGTGTCAATGTCAGTTCTTGCACCTCGGCGTCCAGAGCCTGCCGTTGGTTGCGTAAGCTGACCGCGGCCAGTGAATGTGGCTGACCACGCAACGCCACCAGCTCCCGCGCCGGGTTCATCAGCAGGTTGCCCTCGGCTGCCAGCGTCAATTCGCGCGGCAGAGTGAGGGCGCCGGCCCAACCCTGCGCTTTGCTCGGCATCGGGGATTCCCACATGTCCATCCAGGCGAACAGCATGCGGCGGCCATCGGCGGCGGTGAAGGTTTGCGGCGCATAGAAATCGTGCCCGTTGTCCAGTTCGCAGAAAGGTTGAGTGACGCTGAAATCCTTGCCCGGTTGCCAATGGCCAAGCAAATATCCGTTCTGAAAGCGGTTACGATGACGGTAACCCTGGGCTGCCAGCCCCTGCGGCGAGAACAGCAGCACCTGCTTTTCTCCCAGCGGGAAGAAGTCCGGACACTCCCACATATAGCCCTGCTGCAGCGTCTGCGCACCGCTCAGCACGCGGTCGAACTGCCAGTCGCGCAGGTCGTCGGAGCGATAAAGCCGCGCCTGTCCCAGCCCATTCTCCTTGGCACCGACCACCATCCACCAACGGTCAGCGGTGCGCCAGACTTTAGGATCGCGAAAATGCTGGATGCCTTCCGGCGGCAACAGCACTGGCCCGTGTTTAACAAAATGGATCCCGTCTTCGCTGGTGGCCAGACACTGCACCTCGCGCACCTGATCGTCGTCTCCTTCCTTACCCAACCAGACGTGGCCGGTGTAGAGCAGCGTCAGCACGCCGTTATCATCCACCGCGCAGCCGGAGAAACAGCCGTCTTTGTCATAGTCGTCGCCGGGGGCCAGGGCGATCGGCTGGTGTTGCCAGTGCGCCAGATCGCGGCTGGTGGCATGGCCCCAGTGCATCGGCCCCCAGTTCTGGTCATAGGGGTGGTGCTGGTAGAACGCGTGATAGACGCCGTTAATACAGACCAGGCCGTTGGGATCGTTGATCCAGCCTGCGGCCGGTGCCAGATGAAAGCGCGGGTAGTAGAGATCCTGACGCTGAGCGCGCAGGGCTTCGACCGCATGATCGGCTTGAGCTAAGGCATTTTTCATTGGGTGGGCTCACTTGATTTTAACGTGGATTGAAATTGAGGCGCACTGGCGACAGTCTCGCCGCGCAGCATGAAGCAGGAAATCAGCGTGGTAGCCGCTACCGCACAACCCATCAGCAAGTAGGTGTCGGCAAAGCCGATGCGGTCGTAGCCATAGCCGGCCAACGGTGCCAGAAAACCGGCGACGATCTGGCTGATAAACTGGAAGCCCACCAGGTACAGCGTGGCGGACAGGCGGCTGTCGAAACGGGTAGTGATGTACTTGAACATCGCCACCAGCAGGATGGGTAATTCTACGGCGTGCAGCAGTTTCATGGCGGAAATCATCAGTGCGCCGCTGGCAAAGCCAGAGCCGAACATGCGCAACGCCATTATGCTGCTGGCCAGCAGTAGGCTCTGTTTAATCCCAAGACGGTTAACCAAGAGAGGAGCAAGGAACATGCCGCCGGCTTCCAGAAACACCTGCAGCGAGTTGAGGAAACCGTACATGCGGTTGCCTTCCTCGTGGGTTGCGAACTGCGAGGCAAAATACACCGGGAACTGCTGGTCAAACACGCCGTAGATGCTGGTGCCGAGCACGAACACTACCAGCGCCCAGAACCCCGGCAGACGCAGCAGCGCCAGGGCGTCCTGCAGCTTCAGGTTCTCCGGCTTGCCGTACTCCAACCCGGCCATGGCGTTGGGTTTCAGCTCGCGCACCTGCCACAGCAACAGCAGGAACACCGCCGCCGAGGCCGAGGCGATCCAGAAATTGATATTGGGGTTGATATTGTAGTTAAAACCGGCGAAGAAGGTGGCGCTGGCCCAGCCCAATGACCCCCACATGCGCGCCCGGCCGAATTCGAAGCCGACGATGCGGCTGACTCGTTCGGTATAGGATTCCAGCGCGCCAATCCCGGCATTGAATGCCAGGCTGACAAACACGCCGCCCACCAGTGCGCCAACCACCAGGTTGCTCTGCAGCAGCGGGGCGTAGACGTAGATAAAGAACGGGCCGGTCAGCAACAGCAGCACGCCGACAAACAGCAGCAGGTGCTTACGCAGCCCAAGCTTGTCCTGAATAAAACCGTACAGCGGCTGGGCGCACAGCGCCATGATCGACATCGCTGCGAAGATCAGCCCGGTTTCTGTCCCTTTCAGGCCGATTTTCTGGTTCAGCCAGATGGAGATCAGTGAAAAGCTGGACGACCAGGTAAAGAAGAAGAAAAACAACAGGCCGCTGAGGAGCACATAATATTTTTTTGTTTCGCGGTTCATGTCAAATGCCCTGATGGATGAAATTGGCTCTATTGTTAACGTTAACTTTAAGCCAGATAAAGCCATCAAAGCGAGGTATTGCGATGTTAATCACAAAAGTTAACGTTAACATTTTATGGGTGTGATCAAAATCACCGAAGAGGAAAAGGGCGCACAGGGCGCCCGACAGGAATTAATGTTGGTTAAGCGAACGCAGATGATCGTCGCGCCGCAGGGTCATCAGTGCGAACAGGCTGACCACCGAGGTGGCCACCACGTAGTAGGCTGGGATATCGAGATTGCCGGTCTGTTTGATCAGGCCGGTGATGATTAACCCCGCTGAGCCGGAAAACACCGCATTGGACAGCGAATAGGCCAGCCCCAGGCCGGTATAACGCACCTGGGTGGGGAACATTTCTGCCAGCATTGCCGGGCCAGGCCCGGCCAGCAAGCCGACCACCGCCCCGGCGATCATCACCGCGATGCCTTTGGCCAGCAGTGAGCTTTGCGGGTCTTGCAGCAGGTGCAGCAGCGGGAAGGTAAACAGGATCACCGCCACTACTGCCGTCAACATTACCGTTTTGCGCCCCAGCTTATCGCTGAGCATACCGGCGGGCAGAATGGTCAGGGCGAAGCCGACGTTGGCCAGCACCGTGGCCACCAGCGCCTGCTGGAAGGTGGCGTGTAGCGAGGTTTGCAGGTAAGACGGCATCACCACCAGGAAGGTGTAACCGGCGGCGGACCAGCCCATCATGCGGCCAATGCCGAGAGCAATGGTTTTTGCTACGCCGCTCAGTTTCACCACCGGTGGCTGCGTGGTTGAGCCGCGGGTCTGCTGCGCCTGGGTAAAGGTCGGCGTTTCCTGCAGTTTCAGTCGCAACCACAGCGCCACCACCCCCATCGGCAACGCCAGCAGGAAGGGAATACGCCAGCCCCAGTCGTGCAACTGCTCCGGCGTCAATAGCGCGGCCAACAGAGCCACCAAGCCGGCACCGGCCAGCAGCCCGAACGCCACAGTCAGTGACTGCCATGCACCGAACAGGCCACGTTTGCCCTTGGGGGCAAATTCGGTCATCAGCGATACTGCACCACCAAACTCGCCGCCGGCAAACAATCCCTGAAACATGCGTAGCAGGGTCAACAGCAGCGGGGCGGCGACGCCGATAGAGGCATAGGTCGGCATTACGCCGATTAACGCGGTAGCCACCGTCATCAGCAGCAATACGGCGATCAACGTCGGTCGACGGCCAATGCGGTCGCCGATGCGGCCGAAAATTACTGCCCCGATCGGGCGGCAGAAAAAGGCCAGCGCAAAGGCGGCATAGGTGAGGATCAGACTGGTGATTTCACTTTCACCCTGCAGGGTGAAAAAATTGGCGGCGATCACGGTCGCGAGAAAACCGTACACGCCGAATTCATACCATTCGATAAAGTTGCCAACCGATCCGGCCAGCAACGCCTGACGCGACTGGCGTGCGTCAATAACCGTCGTTTGTGTGCTCATCCCCATTCCCGTGCGTTTGAATTATTGTCAGTCAGTTCTAAATTCTTATGACAAAACAATCAATTATTTTCAGCGGGAACTGTGAGTGGGGGCTTTAGCTTCAGTACCTATCCCTTCACCCTAACCCTCTCCCAAAGGAGAGGGGACAATATCGCCAGTATTAGGGGTAATTACCGGCCGTACTGGCGCAGCACCTGCTCTGCGGCGGCGAAGTCGGGAGCCAGCGAGCGATCGGTTTCGATAAACGGCACCTGTTTGCGTACCGCCGCGTAGAGTGCGGCCGTGGGGGCAGAAAGCGTAAAGCCATTATGCCGCTGCTGGCGCAGATCCACCGCCTGGGCGTCGTGCACCAGCAGGATGCCCAACAGTTGATAAGCGTTATCCACCTGCTGCTGAACGCGCTCAACCACCGTCGGGGCATTGGTGGCGATGTCTTCGATATCGCCGGCGACCGGGAAGTAATCGAGCGAAACCGGCATCGCCAGCTCTTTATTGCGCATTGCCAGCATCATCACCGGTTTTTCCATCGCGCCAAAGGCGTGCACAGTGTGGTCGGTGCCGAGGAAGCGGGTCAGGCCGGTAAACGCCGGGTTATTCAGTTTGACCACCTGTTGGGCGCTGGTCAGCGAATTGTGCGCCATTGCCAGTCCCAACTGCTCAAAGGCCAGTACCCAGGGTAGTGGCTCAAAGTTAGCGCTTGGCAGCACCGCGCCCTGCAGGTCCCCTTGGCTGACGTAACCGATTGCTTCCTGTGGGCGCTGTGATGGCGCCGTGACGTCCAGCGCGACTCCCGGATTGTCTTCAGAGCTGTTTAATTGCACCAGCAACTGGTCGTAAGCCTGCTGGTAGCTGAGCTGAAGTTCCGCCAGCAGATAGACGCCGGAGCGGAAGCTGAGCGGATCCTGCAATGGGCGGTTGTCGTCGTGCTGCCACAGGCTGGAGCCAGCCAGCAGTTCACGCAAGTTCTTCCCCATGGCCGCCACTTCAGGATAGGGGCGCAGCGCCAGGGTATTGGCGAGGAATGGCGATACGTTACCGTTCAGCGCTTGTAGGCTGAGCGCATAGGTCAGGGTATTGACCTGCATCAGGTGGGCCAGCGAGTTCAGTGTCAGCGCGCCGCTGGCGGCGGAATAGGCATTAGAACTGAGGATCGTTAATGCGTCTTTGGCACAGGGGGTAATGGCCGGCGTTTGGCTATTTTTCAGCGCCGCGCTGGCGGCTATTTTGTTGCCCTGGTAATAGACCTCGCCTTCGCCGAGCATGGCCAACCCGACATGGCTGATCACCGTGATATCACCTTCACCTACCGAACCGTCCTTTGGGATCACCGGAGTGATACCTTTGTTGAGGAACGCGACATAGGCATCGACAATCGCCGGCTGAACGCCACCGCCACCGCTTAGCAGGGCATTGAGTCGAGTGACCATCGTGGCTCTCGCCACGCGGATGCTCATAGGCTCGCCGATACCGCCGGAGTGGGCATGCAGCAGGCCGACGTTAAATTGTTTCGATGCCTCTATCACTTCCTGCGTCAATTTGCCATGCACGTCGACCATCGGCCGGTCTTTGTTCAGTCCGACGCCGACCGTCAGCCCATAAATTTTCAAGCCGTTTTGCGCCGCCTCAAGCAACACCTGGTGTGCCCGCGTTACGCGGTTCATAGCGGCAGGAGAGACAATCACCGCTTCGCCATCGGCGACGTTGGCGATAATCTGCGGGGTAATGGAGTGGCCGTCGAGCGTGACAGTAGCCAACCCAAGCTGGCTATAACCGAGCGTCAGCGCGGCCAGCAGCGATAAAGCGAGTTTTCCAGGCATGATAAGTGAATCCTTATTATTGATTATTGTGATGTTGTTATTGCGTTGTGTTCAGGGCTGCCGCGCCGGATGGCGGGCGATAAAATACAGGGTGATCAGTGCCAGCAGGCTGGCGATCATTACGTACCAGGCCGGGGCAAAACGGGTGCCGGTATTCTGGGTCAGCCAGGTGAGGATCGCCGGGGCAAAGCCGCCGAACACTGTTACCGCCAGGTTGTAGGACACCGACATGCCGCTGGCTCGTACCTGGGTAGGGAACAGATCCGACAGTGCCGCAGGGGCCACGCCGACGAACAGCGACACCAGTATGCAAAACAGTGTCTGCACCAGGATTAGCATCGCGGTGGTGTGGTAGGCATCGAGCAACAACAACAGCGGGTAGCTGGCCACCAGCAACAGCAGCGCTCCGACCTGCAGGATTTTCAGGGTGCCGATACGGTCTGACCAGGCCCCGGCCGCCACGCAACACACCACCATAAAGCAGTTGCCGATCAGCGCCGCCAGAAACGCCTGGTGGCTCTCGAAGTGCATGACCCGCTGAACATAAATCGGCATGTAGATGATCAGTGCATAGATGCTTACCGCCCACAGGATCGACAGCCCGGTACCGAGCAGCACCGCACGGCGATGGGTGCGGAACAGCAAGCGCAGCGGCATTTCCGGCGTGCGGGGTTCCCGCTGCTGACGAGCCTGCTCTTCGGCGAACAGCGGCGTTTCTTCCAGCGTCTTACGCATCCACAGGCCAATCGGTGCGATCGACAGGCCGATGATGAACGGAATACGCCAGCCCCAGTCACCGATCTGCTCGTGGCTGAGCGTCAGCGTAACCGCGGTTGCCACCAGCGCGCCGAGGATATTGGAGATCCCCATGCTGGCCTGCAACCAGGAAGCGTATTGGCCTTTTTGATGCGCCGGGGCATGCTCGATCAAAAATGCCGCTGCGCCACCCACTTCGCCACCGGCGGAAAAGCCCTGCAGTACCCGGCCACACAGGATCAGCAGCGGCGCACCGATGCCGATAGCACTGTACGGCGGTGCAAAGGCAATGATTGCAGTGCCGACTGCCATGGTCATGATGGTGAGCGTCAGGGCCGCCTTGCGACCAACCCGGTCACCGTAAGCACCGATCACCAAAGCGCCGAGCGGGCGGATCACGAAGCCGAGCCCGAAGGCCAGAAAGGCCTCAAACAGCTGGGTGCCCGCATCGTTGGGATGGAAGAAGTTCTGTGCGATATACACCGCAAAGAAGGCGTACACCGAGAAGTCATACCATTCCAGCGCGTTGCCCACCGAGGCGGCGGCAATCGCCTTGCGGCCACTGCTTTTACGCGGCGTGGCGGCGGCATCGGCGACCAGCAGGGGGGCGGTGGGCGGAACCGTGCTTTTATTGATCATTATTACTCTCCGCGAGGCAGTGAGATGTACGGCAAGGACTTGTCAGCTATCTCATCCAGTGACTCCTGATAACCGGCATCGGCGTAACGCATCACGCCGGTAGTGGTGTCATTGGTCATCGACAGTTGCAGACGTTGTGCCGCCGCGTCACTGCCGTCGGCGATGGTAGTGACGCCGGAGCTGGTCATATAGCCGCTGTAACCGCCGCCACCGGAGTGGATCGCCACCAGGTCGGCCATTGAGGCGCAGTTGACCAATGCGTTGAGCAGTGGCCAGTCGGCGATCGCATCGGAGCCGTCCTTCATTTTTTCGGTCATGATATTCGGGTGGGTCATCGCCCCGGCATCGAGGTGATCGCGGGTAAAGGCGATGGGGCCGGACAGACGGCCGTCGGCCACCATGCGATTGACTTCCAGTGCCAGCTCGGTGCGTTCGCCGTGACCGAGCCAGGCGATGCGTGCCGGTAAGCCTTCAAAGGGCACATGCTGGCGCGCCAGGATGATCCAGTTGCTGACGATGCGGTTGTCGGCAAAGCGCTCGAGCAAGTAGTCATCGATGACCCGAATATCGTCGCTGTTGTTGGACAGGGCGATCCAGCGGAACGGGCCGATGGCGCGGCAGAACAGCGGCCGCAGAAAGGCTTCGGTGAAAATCGGGATCTCGAAGGCGCGCTCAACGCCGCCCTGATGAGCGTGGGTGCGGATCAGATTGCCGTTGTCGAACACCACCGCCCCGCGATCCATAAAGCCAATCATCGCCTGTACGTGCTGAACGATGGAACGGCGGCTGGCGTCCATCAGCGCATTGATATCTTCCTCGCGCTGTTTGGCCACCTGTTCCGGGCTGTAACCGGCGGGAACGTAGCCGTACACCAGATCGTGTGCGGCAGTCTGATCGGTGACGATGTCCGGGATCACGCCGCGCGCCAGGATGGCCGGGTAGACTTCGGCGGCGTTACCGAGCAGGGCGACCGAAAGGGCTTCTTTGCGCTGTTGCGCGGCGGCGATCATCATCAGCGCCTGGTCGAGATCGGCCGCCTGGTGTTGCAGAAAACCGTTTTTCAACCGTTTGTCGATGCTGGCCTGATTAACTTCGATGGTCAGGATCGCGGCGTTGGCCAGGGTGCCTGCCAGCGGCTGTGCGCCGCCCATGCCACCCAGCCCGGCGGTGAGGATAAAGCGTCCGCGTAGATCGTTGTCGAAATGGCGCTCGGCGATGCGCGAGAAGATTTCATAGGTACCCTGGATCACCCCCTGCGAACCGATATATTGCCAGTCACCGGCGGTCAGGCCGCCCCAGCAGATCAGGTTTTCTTTTTCCCAGCGGTAAAAGTTCTCCGCCTTCGCCCATTGGCCGACCATATTACAGTTGGCCATGATCACCAGCGGAGCGTTGGCGTGAGTTTGCAGCAGGCCAATTGGCTTGCCGGACTGTACCAGCAGGGTCTGGTCTTCACGCATGGTTTTTAATGCGTGAACAATGGCATCGTGTGACGGCCAGTCGCGTGCTGCGCGGCCCAGCGCGGCGTACACCACCAGTTCATCCGGGTTTTCACCGACCGCCAGCACGTTTTCCAGCAGGCGCAGCAGCGCTTCTTGTCGCCAGCCAAGGCAGCGCAGCGTGCTGCCCGAAGTCACTTCAAAGGTTCTTTTCATGCGGCATCTCCTGTAGGCAGGTAACTGCGCAGATCGATACCCAGGGTTTTCTCCACTGGGGGATAGACCGCCGGATCGGTGACCGACGACGAAAGGGGGAACTGTGAGTGATGCATATGGAAAATGACCACTTCCATGCCTGGCTTCAATTGCCCGGCGCTGATCGGGTTACCGGCGCTATCGAGTGTGGTGATCACGTCCGGGTAGCTGGCGATGCGCTCGCCGTGGGCGTCCTCGACCGCCATGTGTTCGTTCATGACGTGGATGCGGCGCAGGGCGTTACCCTGACCAATGGTCACAATGCCGACGTCAAACGCTTCTTCGGTATAGCGCAGACTGTTGGCGGCCACCACGCCGCTGCCAATAATCTGGCCACCGGTGTGACGACAGATGGCATCGACCACGCTATTACCCCGTGCCGCCAGGATGCTTTCACCCAATGAGAGCGCCAGGCTGATGCCTCCCAGCGCGGCGTGTTGGCGCACGTAGGCGGCCGGTATCGGGTTGCGGCAACTGGCGATAAATCCGCCGGACATGTCGGCCGCCTTGCGCAGCACCGGCGACACCTTGGCGGTGGCGCCTTTCACCACCAGCTCGATATAGGCGTTATTGGCGCGGTTACCGCCGACGGCGGCCTGGATCATCGGCTGCGGGCTGGAAGCCAGACCGAGGGAGCCCATATCGCCGGTTGGGTGGGCGCGCAGATCGCCGACCGCATCGACCACCTTGCAACCGAGTACGGCGGCAGGCAGCCAGCCGTTGAGGGTGCTGGACATGCCGTTCTGGCCGACTATCAGCCCGGCGATCGGCGCACCCAGTTCCTGCTGCACCAATTGCACCGCCTTGACGTAGTCGACGCCAAGCATCTGCCAGTCGGTCAGGCCGCCGGGGGCACCAATCGCCGCCGCGGTGGCTAGCCAGGCGTCATCGGCCAATTCGTCGAGGCTGACCAATTCCGGGCGACCTATGGTCACCGCCAGTCGCCCCAGTTCCAGGCCGTGGGCAACCCAGCCGCCGCCACCGCAGGCAAATACCGAACCGCCTTTTACCGCGGCCTCCACATCATTAAGTGTTAAAACACGCCCCATGGTCTTTGCTCCTGAAAGTATCAGTGAGATTGCGCTTGAATGAATAATCTATGAATAGTTGCGCTACCGGAATTCGATACTAGGGGGCGGTTAACTAAAATGTCGCATTACTTTTTATCACCTGTGTATAACAAAATGTTAACCCATGGGGCAGGTGAATGAGTTATGCCGCCATCACTCGGGAAAGCGGCAGGAAGGGAAGCGCTAAAAGGGTTTAGCGTGACCAGTGGATTTGCACCGACTCCAGGGTGGTGATAAACGCCTGGGCCAGGCGTGACAAGGGCTCGTACATGCCATGTACGATGCTGATGGGGGTTTTGGCGGTGGGTTCTATCGGCCGGAAAACCACTTTGGTCCACACCGGGCCGTTGGCGGTAATCTCGTCGATCAGCGCGATGCCCACCCCGGCCTGCACCAGCGCACAGGCCACGTGGATCTGCTGTACCTCAACGGTAGGGCGCAGGATCATATTGGCGTCATCCAGCAGCTTGCGCACCAGTTGGCCGATAGGGATCTCGCTGCCGTAGCCGATAAACGGCTGGTCGATCAAATCTTCGATGCTAATCACATTTTTGGCGGTCAGCGGGTGAGTGGCGGGCAGTGCCACCACCAGTCGGTTTTCGTACAGTTGGCGTGAATGGACGTTGGGATGACCTTCATGCAGAAAGGCCACGCCCAGCTCGACCTGCTGCGTCAGTACCGCCTGCAGCAAGACGTCTGGGATCATGGTGTGCAGGATCACCCGAGCTTCGGGCAACTGTGCATGGAACTTGGCGATGGCACAGGGGATCAGACCCTGGCCCAGGCTTGGGCTGCAGGCAATTCGCAGGTGGCCCATGCGGTTTTGGATCAGATCCTCTGCGACTTCGTTGACCCGCTGCACCCCCTGATACACCGAGTTGACCTCGACAAACAGATGACGAGCCTCCGGTGTCGGGTACAGGCGGCCCTTGATGCGTTCAAACAGCGTCAGGCCCAACCGCTGCTCGGTATAGGCAATCAACCGTGAGACCGCCGGTTGGGAAACATGCAGTAGCTTGGCGGCACCGCTGATCGAACCGGTCAGCATGATGGCGCGGAACACTTCGATTTGCTTGAGGTTTAAACGCACACACCCTCCACAATGGTTAACATTTTGTTATGCATGAGTGATAAACAAGCATAAGACAGAATAGACAGCCTCACCCTACACTGGCCTTGGCATCGGCACAACAGGCCGATTGATAAGCTGAGAAGCGTGCATTTTTATGCAGTTCTCGGGCGCATTGAAATAAGGGGTGAGGCGCTATGAATTTGAGTCAACGGCCAGAGCTGGTGGTCAAGGGCAACCTGGTGGATGCCGAGCGGGTGACGCCTGACGGCTGGCTGGCGATTGCCGGCGGTAAAATCATTGGCAACGGCTGCGGACAGGCACCTGAGGCTGCACAGGTGATCGACGCCCGCGGCAAGTGGATCCTGCCGGGGGTGATTGACGGTCAGGTGCACTCGGGCAGCCAGGCCAATCAGGAAGGCCTGGGTTGGGCATCGCGGGCGGCGGCGGCGGGGGGCATCACGGTGATGGTCGATATGCCCTATGACGACCCGGAACCGGTGGCAAGCCGTGCCCTGCTGGAGGCCAAAATTGCCGAGGTAGAGCGTGACTGCCATGTTGATGTGGCGCTGTTTGGCACCCTGAACCCCACCTACGGGTTTGACGCCGCTGCCGGGCTGATTGAAGGCGGGGTCTGCGCCTTCAAGTTCTCCACCTTTGAAGCCACACCGGGCCGCTTCCCACGGGTAGATGAAGACGACCTGATGCATGCTTTTCAGCTGATTGCGCCGACCGGGCTGGCCTGTGCGGTACACAACCAAATGCAGGAACTGACGCGCAAGAATATCCAACGGATGATCGAAGCGGGTGACACCGGCTGGGATGCCTTTATGCGCGCTCACACGCCGTTGATCGAGAATCTGGCGACGGCGCTGATCTATGAAATGGGGGCAGAAAGCGGCGCGCGATCCCACGCAGTACATGTTTCCACCTCACGCGGTTTCGAACTGTACCGGATGTATCAGCAAGCGGGCTATCCGGTCAGCATTGAGACTTGCGTGCAGTACCTGATGCTGAACCACGAGCAGCACACGCGTCAGTTTGGCGCCAAGACCAAGCACTACCCGCCGATCCGCCCGAAAGCGGAAACCGAACTGCTGTGGAGCCATATTGCGCAGGGCAACTGCACTTTTGTTTCTTCCGACCACGTCAGTTGGGGGCTGGAACGTAAAGGAGATGCCAACGTATTCAAAAATGCCTCTGGCGGACCGGGGCTGGAGACGCTATTACCGGCGCTGTGGACCGGCTGTGAACAGCATGGCATTGCGCCGACCACCGTAGCGCAACTGCTGTGCCGCAACCCGGCGCGCCATTTCCTGCTCGACGATCGTAAAGGCGGGTTCGATATCGGTATGGATGCTGACTTCGTTATTTTGAAGCCTGAGCATTACCGCTTCGATCCTGCCAACAGCCTGTCGGCGGTGAAGTGGAGCGCCTTTGAGGGCATGGAGTTCAGTGTGCGGGTGGAAACCACCTATTGTCGCGGTCAGGCGGTGTTTACCGATGGCCATATTGTCAATTCGCCGGGGACGGGCCAGTTTTTGCGCCCACATGCCGCGAAAGGAGAAGGTCAATGACCGAATTAATCAATAGCGAGCGTTTGTGGGCCAGGGTCAATCACCTGGCGCAAATGACACTGCCGGAGGTGCCCTGGACGCGCCGCGCCTTTACGCCGCTGTTCAGCGAGGCGCGAGTTTGGCTGGCAGAACAAATGAAACAGGCCGGGCTGACGGTGACGGTGGACGAGGGCGGCAATCTGATTGGTCGCCGCGCAGGCTTGCGCAAAGATTTGGCGCCGATCGTCACCGGTTCGCATTGCGATACCGTGGTTGGCGGCGGCCGCTATGACGGGATTATCGGCGTACTGGCGGGCATTGAGATCGCCCACTGCCTGCACCAGCAGGCGATAACTTTGCAGCACCCGTTTGAGGTGATCGATTTTTTGTCCGAGGAGCCGAGTGATTACGGGATTTCCTGCGTGGGCAGCCGGGCGCTAAGTGGTGAACTGGACAGCGGTATGCTGGCGGCGAAGAACGCGCAGGGGGAAACGCTGGCGGCGGCGATGACGCGAATTGGCGCTCAGCCGGAAAAACTGACCCAGCCGCTGCGCTTGCCTGATGGCACCGCCGCTTATGTTGAGCTGCACATCGAACAGGGACCGGTGCTGGAGCGCCAGCAATTGCCGATTGGCGTGGTGACGCACATTGTCGGTATTCGCCGGGTCTTGGTGACGGTGATTGGCCAGCCGGATCACTCCGGGACTACGCCAATGGATATTCGTCGTGATGCGCTGGTGGGAGCGGCACAGGTGATCGAACAGGCGCATGCGGCAGCCTCGCAGCAGAGCGGTAATCCGCACTATGTGGTGGCGACCGTGGGCCGTATTGCCATGACGCCCAACGTGCCTAATGCGGTGCCGGGCCGGGTGGAGCTGATGCTTGAGGTGCGTAGCGACAGTCAGCAGGTGTTGGATAGCTTCCCTGAATTACTGCTGGAAAGTTGTCAGCCACGTTTGCAGAGCCTGGGTTTGCAAGCGGAGTTGCAACATGTCAGCCGGGCACGGCCCACGGCCTGTGCGGAAACGGTGATGCAGGCGATCGACGGTGCTGCGCAGTCGCTTGGACTGGCCAGCCGTCGGCTACCGAGCGGTGCCGGACATGATGCGGTGTATATGGCAGCCACCGGGTCGGTGGGGATGGTGTTTATTCCCTGTCTGAACGGGCGCAGTCATTGCCCAGAGGAGTCGATTACCGAGCAACAGTTGGCCGATGGGGCCAGGGTGCTGGCGCTGGCGCTGCTCAATCTGGATACGCAACTGGCGTAAAAAAGGGGCCGATGGGCCCCTACAATTTAACCACCAGGCCTTGCAGTCTTAAAGCTTGGGACCGGCGCTGACCAGCTTTTCGCCGGCTGGCGTCACGGTGTATTTGGCGAAGTTATCGATAAAGCGTTGCGCCAGATCCTGCGCCTTCTCCTGCCACAAGGATTCGTCAGCGTAGGTTTTGCGCGGATCGAGGATAGAAGGATCAACCCCCGGCAGTGCCGTCGGGACCGCCAGACCAAAGATCGGCAGGGTGAAGGTCTCGGCGTGCTCAATCTCACCGTTTAAAATAGCGTCGATGATGCCACGTGTGTCCTTAATCGAAATACGTTTGCCGCTGCCGTTCCAGCCGGTGTTCACCAGATAGGCCTGCGCACCTGCCGCTTCCATGCGTTTCACCAGCACTTCGGCGTACTGCGTCGGATGCAGCGTCAGGAACGCGGCGCCGAAACAGGCGGAGAAGGTTGGGGTTGGCGTGGTGATACCGCGCTCGGTACCGGCCAGCTTGGCGGTAAAGCCAGACAGGAAGTGGTACTGGGTTTGTTCCGGCGTCAGGCGTGACACCGGCGGCAGCACCCCGAAGGCATCCGCAGTCAGGAAGATGATTTTCTTCGCGTGACCAGCTTTGGACACCGGTTTGACGATGTTTTCGATATGCTCAATCGGGTAGGAGACGCGGGTGTTTTCAGTCTTGCTGGCGTCATCGAAATCGATGCTGCCATCGGCCAGCACCTGCACGTTTTCCAACAGCGCGTCACAGCGGATCGCCTGATAGATCTCCGGCTCGGCCTGTTGCGACAGCTTGATGGTCTTGGCGTAGCAACCACCTTCAAAGTTGAACACGCCGTCATGATCCCAGCCGTGCTCGTCATCGCCGATCAACTGACGCTTGGGATCGGTGGAGAGGGTGGTTTTGCCGGTACCGGACAGGCCAAAGAACACCGCCACATCGCCCTGTTCGCCGACGTTGGCCGAACAGTGCATCGAGGCGATCCCCCGCAGCGGCAACAGGTAGTTCATGATTGAGAACAGGCCCTTCTTCATTTCGCCGCCGTACCAGGTCCCGCCGATCAACTGGATACGTTCGGTCAGGTTAAAGGCGACGAAGTTCTCTGAATGCAGCCCCTGCTGTTGCCAGTCCGGGTTGGTGCATTTGGCGCCGTTCATCACCACGAAGTCCGGTTCGAAATTCTGCAGTTCTTCATCCGTCGGGCGGATAAACATGTTTTTGACAAAGTGCGCCTGCCAGGCCACCTCGGTGATGAAACGCACCTTCAGGCGGGTGTCGGCATTGGCGCCGCAGAAGGCGTCCACCACAAACAGACGCTTGCCGGAAAGCTGGTTACCCACCAGGGTTTTCAGATGCTGCCACACTTGCGGCGACAGCGGTTGGTTGTCGTTTTTGCCGGTGCCGTTATCGGACCACCAGACGGTGTCGCGCGTGGTGTCGTCACGAACGATGTATTTATCTTTCGGTGAACGGCCGGTGAATTCGCCGGTATCGACGTTGACCGCACCAAGCTGGGTCAGCGTACCGCGCTCCAGTGCCGGCAGATCGGCACGGGTTTCCTCGGTAAACAGTTGCTCATAGCTTGGGTTATGGACGATTTCGGTCGCCTGATGGATGCCGTAACGGGCCAGCGTTTGTGGGGTAATCGCGATTGAAGACATATCCTACTTCCTTATTAGTGCTATGCCTGCCGGCTTTCAGAGTACCCTATTGTCGGCAACAACCTGAAAGCAGTGGGCATAGATTATTGCCTGTTTTCTGCACGGTGCCGCGTGCAGGGGCAGGCTCGGGTACAGCTGACCGGATTCAGCTAATTACCGCTCCGGTTCTCATTAATAAACGCACGGATTTTTACTTCCATCTATAGCATAGCAGCGAATTTACGCCTGATTATTTTAATTACAAAACGCTGACGATAATTAATTAAAACCAACATCAGTGGGGGCTCACAATATTGAATTAATAAGGCGTAATTTGATTACGTATTTTTATTTTTTATCATATCGTCTGGGCTGTCTACTATTTTTATCATTATAAAAAATCAAAGTTTCCATCGTGTCTATGATAATAATTTGTTTTAACTGTTTAAATTATTTCATATGTCGTTAGACGATCCGCTCCACACTGAACACTGGTCAGCAGGGTGAATAATGAAACAAATAAATGCAGAAATTACCTGTGAGAAAGAAGCGTTGCAGCCTGATCCATCAGGAGTAATTAACCAAATCCGGCAAATGAATATCGGTGCCGTGCCGGTGGCGTTGTTTATCACTATTTGTGCCATTGTTGCCGTTTCGGCTTATGCCAACTTCTTGCCAAAGAATATGATCGGTGGTCTGGCAGTGATTATGACGCTGGGTTTTGCACTGGCGCATTTAGGCAAAAGCATTCCGGTGCTGCGGGATATCGGCGGTCCGGCCATTCTGTGCCTGATGGTGCCTTCGGTGTTGGTCTACTTTAATTTCTTCCAGCCGAACGTGATGGGGACCGTCCATCTGCTGATGAAAGACGCCAACCTGCTGTACTTTGTTATCGCCAGTCTGGTGGTCGGCAGCATTCTCGGCATGAACCGGGTGATCCTGATCCAGGGCATGATCCGCATGTTCGTGCCGCTGGTGATCGGTACGGTGACCGCTGTAGCGACCGGGCTGCTGGTGGGCAAGCTGTTTGGCTTCACCTTTTACCATACCTTCTTCTTTATCATTGTACCGATTATCGGTGGCGGTATCGGTGAGGGCATATTGCCGCTGTCGTTGGCTTATTCTGCCATTCTGGGATCGACGCCTGACGTGTACGTGGCGCAACTGGCCCCGGCGGCGGTGCTGGGCAATATCTTCGCCATTGTGGCGGCAGGGGTATTGGCGCGTCTGGGGATGAAACGCAAGGCGCTGAGCGGTGACGGCATGTTGATCCGTTCGGCACAGGAAAATGCGGTGTTTGCCATCAAGGAAACCAACGGCAACGTCGATTTCCAACTGATGGGCGGTGGGCTGTTGGTGATCTGCGCCTTCTTTATCGTCGGCGGTCTGTTCGAACACATCGTGCATATTCCCGGCCCGGTGCTGATGATTCTGTTTGCGGTGCTGTGCAAATACTGCCGGGTGATCCCAGCTTCAATGGAAACTGGCGCGCACAGTTTTTATAAGTTTGTTTCAACCGCGCTGGTGTGGCCGCTGATGATTGGCCTGGGCATGCTGTATGTGCCGCTGGAAAGCGTAGTGGCGGTCTTCTCGGTAGGCTATGTGGTGGTTTGCGGTTCGGTGGTGTTGTCGATGGGGCTGGTGAGCTTTCTGATTGCGCCTTACCTGAAAATGTACCCGGTTGAAGCGGCGATCGTCACCTGCTGCCACAGTGGGTTAGGCGGGACCGGCGACGTGGCGATCCTCTCCGCCTCCAACCGTATGGGATTGATGCCGTTTGCGCAAATCGCCACGCGTATCGGCGGTGCGTCCACCGTCATTGGTGCCACGCTGTTGTTGGGTTGGATAATCTGAGTCCAGACTGAATGATAGATACCGGGGTGGATTGCCCCGGTTTTATTATTTGTGCCATTGAAAATAATAAGCAGCCAAATGGAGATGGAATAGTCGAGATTATTTTTCCTCAGATAATTCTGTATTTTAAACCAAAGCGTCTATTCTTTTATTTAAGGGATTATCGTTCTCATCAAGAGTACTCATGGAGGGTGCCAGCCGCATTACCGATATCCCCGTATTTATTCAGCACCGGACCCGGGCCATTAAGGCCATCCGTCAGTGATGTCGTCGACACACTGAAATGACAAATATGGAGATATTGGTATGTCATCAAGCAATCAACAGGCTAACGCCTCCGCTGAAGCTATCAGCGTATTGGCCCTGCAGGGGGCTTATAAACCCGATAGCGATCCGCTGCTGAACGTGATTCATCCCTCAAAAAGTTTTGAAAATGCGGGGCTGGAACTGATCCGTGGCGACCGGAGCTGGCACGACAAAGGGGTGACCGATACCCCGGTTAACCTGAGTTACAGTTTTTGGGAACAGGCACCGGGCAATATGTCGAGTATGGCGATCAGTGGGTTCAGCAGCTTTAATCAGCAACAGCGTGAACAGGCGAAACTTTCACTGCAATCCTGGTCAGACGTTGCCAATATCACTTTTACCGAGACCAGCAATACCCAAAGCGCCAATATCAAATTTGGCCTGTTTGATGTCAGTTCTCGCGGCTCTTATGCTTTTGCGTATAACCCGGACTCTTCTGCGTCGGTGGCGGGCCAAACCTGGTATAACGCCAAAAGTAATGTCTTCGCCAATAATCTGATCCATGAAAATGAATATGGCCGTCAGACGCTAACCCATGAAATTGGCCATGCGCTCGGATTGCAGCATCCGGGGGATTACAATGCCGCACCGGGTGTGAGTATTACTTACAGCAAGGATGCGACTTATTTTGAGGACAGTCGCGCCCACAGCGTAATGAGTTATTTCAGCGAAAGCAGCACTGGCCAGGACTTCCAGGGCGCGTACTCCTCTGCGCCGTTGTTAAATGACATTACGGCCATCCAGCATTTCTATGGCGCCAACATGACCACCCGCAGTGGTGATACGACCTACGGTTTCAACTCCAACACCGATCGCGATTTCCTCACCGCCACCGGCGCACAGGATAAAATTGTGTTTAGCGCCTGGGACGCTGGCGGTACGGACACTTTCGATTTCTCGGGCTTTAGCCAGAATCAGCGTATTAACCTTAACGAGCAGTCTTTCTCCGACGTGGGGGGACTGAAGGGGAACGTTTCGATTGCTGCCGGCGTGACCATCGAGAACGCTTTTGGCGGTGCCGGAAACGATGTGATTATCGGCAACGACACCAATAATATTTTGATGGGCGGCGCCGGGGACGACATTTTGTACGGCGGTGGCGAGTCGGATCATCTGTTTGGTAATGGAGGCAAAGACACCTTCGTTTATTTCGCTGCCAACGAGTCGCGCGCTGATGCACCGGACTGGATCGTGGATTTTGTTAGCGGTGAGGACAAGATTGATCTGTCGTTGTTTAACACCGGTGGCAGCAATGGCATCGAATTTGTGAACCAGTTCAGCGGCAAGGCTGGTGAGGCAATGCTGAGCTACGACGCGCAGGCGCACGTCAGCGATTTAGCCATCAATCTGGGCGGTGGTTTTGACGGCAGCGATTTTCTGGTTAAAGTGGTGGGTCAGCCGCTGGAAACCAGTGATTTCGTGCTGGCCTGAGGATAGATGGCAATAAAAATTCGGCATTTTGAGGAAAAACCCGATAATTCCTATTAATTCCGTCATGTTAGCCTGACATAGTAGCGCACAGAAGGCCGGGCTTGCATACCTCGGGCTTCTGCCGAATCGCCAACCCTTCCGGTTGGCGATTCATTTTCCATCTTTCAGCATGTTGATCGCTGCGCCAATCAGGATCCGGCGTTCAATGTCATGACAGTCTGCCAGTTGTTGCGTCAGGTGTTTTGCCAGCGTTTCTACCGATAAAACCTCGCCGCGATGACGCAACTGCATCACGCTGTCGCCGATCAAACGTGCCACTTCATCCCACACGGGTTTTATCTCCTGCTCCGAGAACATCATCGCTTACCTCGGCTGGGTGATTTTTGGTCAATGTAGCAGTTGAGCCAGGGGTTCGCCACCGCACCGATCGCACAATATTAAATCAGGAAGCATAAAAAATAAGCCATCAGTATTTCTTCTGGTTTTTTCGCCCAATACTGACCTTGTTGAATCTGCGGAGGGCGAATAATGAAACTGGTCGAGCAACTGGCTGAGTACCATCGCCGGAGCCAAGGGGCCGAAGTGCGGCATTGGCTGTATCGTTTGTGGTTGCCACAAGGGGAGGCACGGATCGCCTATTTGCGCGAGCTGCTGGAGCCGGAGGCCAAACAACCGGCAGAGCGGGAACGCGGATAAGAGGGGGGGACGCCAGTGTCCGGCCGGGCTGGCGTTACTCGAGAATATCCTCGATTTCTTCCAGTACCTGATGACCCAGGTCGGTGGTAATCATTAAAATGCCGCAGACCAGAATAACCAGTGCCAGCAGCAGTAAGGCGATTTGTACGCCGTTGCCATTACGTTTTGCCATTTGTTTTGCTCCCTGCTATTAACCAAAGACTATCGCTGCCCAGCGTAATAACAGCAGGGCGAGACAGATCAGCAACAGGATCAAAAACATCTTCCAGTGCTTGGTGCGCATGCGCTTCGTTGCCAATGTGACCTCCTGTGTTGCTGATTAGCTGAAATACCAGCCGACGATAACAAAGATAATAATCACCACCACCGTCAGCACTTTTAACAAGTCACTGAAAGTGTCGTCAGGGTCTTTGTCGTCATTCTTCATTTGTTGCCGCCTGGCCGAAAGCCATGGAGTGAATTGCGTCCACAGTATGCCTGTTGTGCTGACGCAGGCACAGGGATTTACCCGAAACGGCCTATAAAAGATGGGGGAATAGGCCACAGTGGCGTGAATTCGGCAGGTGGAGGCCGCAGGGAATACGTTGTACTATTCTGTCTGCACAATGATTCATTCAATAAGGTATGGCAATGGCGAGCGAAATTCCGAAGAAATACGAAAACACCGAGCGTTGGGCGTTCGGCAACACCGAGCAGCAGGCCGATGACGTGGTCAAGCTGATCCTCAACGGGATCAAGACGGCAACCTGTGCCAATCTTGATGGCGAAGGCATCCCACTGGCCGGCGACGTGTTTGTGGTGGTGGATGGTAAAGGTGACCCGGTGTGTGCGGTAGAACTGACGTCGGTAGAGATGAAGACCTACGATCAGGTTGATGAAGCCCATGCTTTTGCCGAAGGGGAAGGTGACCGTTCTCTGGCCTATTGGCGTAAAGAGTTGCAGAGCTTCTTTGAAGAATATGAGTTGTTCTCACCGGATATGACACTGGTGCTGATGAATTTCAAAGTGGCAGAGACTTTCTGATTTGCTGTCCTCTGTCCCTTACGTCTGCCAATGGGCGACGCCCGAGTTGGCGGCCGATCTGATTGCCGGGCGTGTGACGCTGGCGGATGATGTTAACTGGGCGCGCAGCGGTGCGCGCGATCGGGCGGAATACATCGAATGGGCCAACCACGTCTGTGGCATGGCCTGTCTGAAAATGGTACTTAGCCATCGCGATGGTGAGGCCCCTTCGCTGTTAGAACTGGCACGCCGCAGTCTGCCGTACGGTGCTTATGTACGTGAAGGCGAGCGTATCAAGGGGCTGATTTACGCGCCTTTTGTCGAGTATGTGCGGGAGCAGTTTGCGCTGGAGTCTGAGGTGAGGGTCGGTATCGAGCCTGAAGACTTGCCACAGGTGTTGTCGCAGCGGCGTTATTTTATCGCTTCGGTGCATCCCGGCATTCGCCGGCCTGAGCAGACGCCACCCCAGCGTGGCGGCCATCTGGTGTTGGTGACCGCCGTTGAGGCCGATTGCGTAACCTTCCATAATCCTTCCGGTGACAGCCCGGCTACGCGCCAACAGGTGACTTTACCGCTGAGCAGTTTTGGTCGTTTCTTCGCCGGTCGCGGTATTGTTATCACATAAAAAAACGCGCCGTGTTCCTGAGGGGACACCGCGCGTTCTTCAGTTTGTCGTCGTTCATTCCAATCGCATCACCCAGGCATCGCTCTGCCGGTCGTAATGTTGCTTGTACAACAGCGATTGCTTGCCATCCAGTATCGCCGGAATGCTGGTGTGCTCATCCCAACCGTCTAATTGCATGCACAGATCGGGATCCGACTTGCAAGGGATCGCCAGCGTGCTGGCCTGCTCGGACGAGGAGGACAAATGCGCGTCATCGACCTCGAAACTGCCTATTTTCACCACGGTTTTGCCCATTGGAACTCCTTGCTTGAACTGCTGGTATGAGGTGTGACCAGTTGAGGCCGTCATCATCAGCATAGTCAAATGAGCAAAAAATGCCACATAAAAAATACAAACTGGCAACATTGACGATCCGTAGCTAGCGCAGGGGCTTAATACTCCACCACAAAACTGATGTTGTCCTGGTAGGTTCCCACCGGCACTTCGGTTTGCGCCGGGTTGATTTGCGCCAGGTAAGGGATGCTTTGTGCCAGCCCGGTACCGGCCCCGGCTTGCTTGTTGGTGCTGTTCCACACCGTGGTACTGCTGGGCAGGTAAATTTGGTACTGCATATAGTTGCTGGTGCCGTTTTTCATCTGCCGCCAGCCGGTGACCGGGTTATTGCCGTCGGTAAAGTAGGTGTTATAACCCTCGGTTTTGGTGCAGGTGAGGGTAATGCTTTGGTTGACCGGGTTAAACTGCCCGACCAGCGCCATGCTGCCAAAGTTGACGTTCTGCGCGGTGCCGAACAGGCAGTCTTTGGTAAGGATCAGACTAATCGTCACGGTACTGGGTTTATTGGTGCCATCCCACCAAATACACAATCCGATCAAACCCAGCCCGCAGATGTGGTAGTTCCACACCAGGTTGACGGTATCGGTATAGGTACCGGAGCGGACATTGGCCCCGGCGGTGGTCTTGATGTACAGCGGAAAGTTGACGTTGGGGGAGATCAGGATCAGCGTCAACAGGTTTAACGAGCTGTAATCGATGGTTTGCCCGACGCTGTAGGGATACTGGTAATTCGCATCGGGATAAATCAGGTAGGGAATGGTATCGCCGGAACCGTCAGTATTGGCCAACGCCATATTGTGAGTGGTTGAGTTGATTTTTACCGTCACGGTATTTTGCGTCAACAATGACAGGCCAAGGCCGCTGCAGTTGAGTCCGGCGGTGCCCTGGGCGCTGAGAGAACCATTATAAACGGCAAAAGTGCTGCTGCCTGGCAAGGTGACGCTGCCGTTGGTGGTGGTGCAGTCGGCCAGCGCCTGTTGACCGGTGAGCAGCAGCAGCGCCAGTAATAACGCTTTGGATCCACTAATCATCTTTTTCTCCATCATGAGTTACTGGCAAACAATAGGTCCGATGCTTTGGATACCCTGGGTTTTGGTCAGGCTAAATTGCGCCTGACAGGGCGCGCTGCCGTCTGCCGGAATGACGCTCAGCCGGTTTTGCAGTTGCACCGGATCCACATAGACCATGCCATCCCAGCCAACATAGCTTTGTTGATTGCTGCCGACCACGGCCACCTCGCTGCCATTAGCCAGTGGTTTACCCTGTGCATCGACCAGTTTGACGTCGGCGGCGGAAATTTGCTGGATAGGGAAATCGATCAGGAACCCACTGTGATCGCGGATCGCCACGGTTTTCTCTACCGTGGGAACCGCCACGTCCGCCGGCAGATTAAGCGGGTCGATTTGGAATTTGGCGTGGTAATAGGAGGTGACGGTGGGCACCAGCAGATAGCCTTTGGCGTTGGTCACGCCGATTAACTGATTTTCATAACGCACCGGAATATCCGGGTAACCTTCGGTAGAGATCAGGGCGAAGGCGTCGTTAATGGTATTGGTAGCGTACAGATCGCCTTGCATTGCCACCAGAGAACCGCTCACTTCCCCCCAGCGGGTATAATCATCGCTGTTGCCGTACATCCCGCCGCGGGCTTCGAGCAGGCGGGTGCGCCAGGTGATATCGGCCTGACTATAGCTGTCGCTGCTCTGTCCATCTGCGTAGGCTAGGTTCCAGCCTAAACCACCGTCGGTCGGTGCCGCGCGGCTGTAGCTGACGCGTTGGTTCCAGCGATTGTTGTTGTCGCGAGAGGCGCTGACGCTGGCGGTACCCCAACTGTCGAACGGAATGGACAGTTGCAGTTGGGCGCTGTAGCCGCTGCTGCCGATTTCGCGGTTCACCGACGCATACAGGCTGGTATTACGCCACAGTGAAATGCTGTAGGAGAAGTTGACCAGGCGAGTGCGTTGGCCAATGGCGTCACGGACATCAAAATAGCCGGCGCCAATGCTACCGAAACGATTAAGACCGATACTGCCGGTCAGTTGATCGGTGCGACGACTCAGACGGTAGTCGCTTTTATACACCGAAATATCACCGAAACCGGCACTGCGCAGGATACGTTGGGCATTCAGGCTGTAATAGCGGTTGCTGTAGGTGTAGCCGATGCTGCTCTGACCGCCATGGTTGGTGCTGTACTGATAGACCGGCTGCGGATCGGGCTGAGGGATAGGTTGACCGGTCAGCGGATCGTAGTAGTTGGGCTGTTGCGAAGGCTGATAATCATTAAAAGCGTTATCGCTGGCCTGGCTGTAGCTGTAAGAGGCGTTAAACACCCCCCATTGTCCAACACGAATATTGGCCCCGGCGCCGCCCACTGCCAGCTCTGCGGCACCTTCGGCACGTCCTTCCAGCGTTAACCAATCCGTGACGCCGTAACGTCCGCTGCCGCTGGCCACCCACTGGCCGTAATCGGCAGAGCTAATGCCATAATTGCGCCGCAGGGCACCGGAGGACAGGCTGAAGTCGCTCATGCCGGCCTGCAACAGATTACTGGCGACATAAAACGGCACCACGGTACTGACTTGTCGGCCCAGTGCATCGGTGGTGACGACGGTGGCTTGGCCTGCGCCGTTAATGTAGGGCACGGTATCCAGGGTGAAAGGACCGGGGTTAACGCTGGTGCTGCTGTTTTTATAACTGTTGATATACAGATCGACGCTGCTGGGCAGTGCCGCTTGGCCGGAGAACTGCGGCAGCGGATAGGTGATCAGATCGGGCCGGGAGGCAAAATTACGCGCCAGCTGGACGCCGCCGATACGCACCGAACTGCTCCAGGTCAGGGCGCCGGTGGCGAGATCGCCGGCGGTATAGCTGAGCAGGCGGTCATCATCATTGTAGCGCCACTGACTGTCATAGCGGATATAGCGGTTGTCCTGGTCACTGTTGGCGGAGGTGTTAAAGCTGCCGCGGAAAATACCGGTATTGGACACCACGCCAAAGCCATCGAACAGCCGTTGTTCGGTCCAGGCAGAAAGATAGCCCGGCTGGCCGTTGGCGCTGCTTTGGCTGGCGTAAAGATCGTAATTGAACAACAGGCCGAGGCTGCTCTGCGCCGGCAGGCGATCCAGGGGATTCTGAGCGTTGAATTTCTGATTGGGTAGCCAGTCGTTGGGGACGTTGATCATCAACTGTTGGGTTTCACCACTGTAGGTGACGTCCACTTTCTCTAATTGGTCGACCGCAATTTCTTTTGCTTGTTTATCCGCTACCGGCAGACCGGCGTCGAGCAATTGCTGCGGAGTGAGGTAATAGTGGCCGCCGCGGTAAGTCACCGGCACCACTTTTCCGGTCTGACGACCATTGACCACCGGCTCCAGATACAACGTGGTATCCGGCATGCTGATGGCGCTGGGCGGCGGCGGCAAATCATCGGCGCAAGCGTCCGGTAGCCACGGCGTGGCCACTGCGCACAGTACGGCGAATGCTAACGGTTTCAGCCCGAACCCGTTACGCCTTGGGGACGGCATCCTGGTTAACGGCACACGAAGCTCAATAAGCAGTCAGGGTTATCGGCTGCTTGTTATCGTTGACCGTGGCTTGCAGTTGACCGCTGCTGAAACTGCCCGATGCCGGCAGGGCAAAGCGCATCTGCGAACCGGGCAACACATAACCCATCAGGCCGGCATTAAGCGTCTTTCCCTGTATCGTCACTTTGGAGATGCGCGCATGTACGATGCCCTGGTTGCGCACCTCCAGCCAACGCTGGCTGCTCTGTTGCAATAGACGGTAGCTGAGTTGCGGCTGGCTGGCGGTGGCGTAATCGCGCGGTTTTTCTGAATCTTGTTTGGTCCAGACTCCCTTGCCGCTGACAAACAAGGGGACTGAATAGCGCATCTGGAATTTCAGCCCCATCTGCGCGCCTTCTGGCGCGGATTGACTGCCTGAATCTTTTACCGGGACTTCATCAACCAGAATACGGTAGGCGCGCTCCTGCCCGGCGGGCGGCGGTGTTTGTTTAACCAGTCGGATCAGTTGGCGTTTACCTGGCGCAATTGAGGCAACCGGTGGGCTGGCGATCACTTCGCTTTGGTTGCTGTAGTCGTCTTTGCCGGCGGTCTGCTTCCAGCCGAGCACGCGCACTTGCATATAGACCGGCTTGCTGTCGCGGTTTTCCAACCACAGCGCCGTCGCGGGTTGTTGATCTTCAATCACTGGATCGATGGGCCAAATCAGAATAGAGGCGGCGGCCAGCGCCTGTTGTTGGGCGACGATCAACAGCGCTGCCGTTAAAGGCAGTCGGAAGGGGATATGCATGGCTACATCCTTATTTCAAAATACTAATAAGTGACCGTCAGTAAGACCGTATCGCTGTAAGTGCCACTGGTGGGCAGGGTACTGGTCGAGAACAAACGGGCATAAACTTTTATTTCCTGGGTGCTACCGGTCGCGGCGACGATTTCTGTAGTGCCGCCATTACTGCCATCGCCCCAAATGGTGGAATAATTACTGTCCTGGTAGAGCTGGTAAATCAGAGTCTCCGGAGTAAGGGTATTTTTCAATTTGCGCCCGGCGGAGATAGAACCGGTGACGTTGTTGCCGATACCCAGCGCCAGCGTAACGCTCAGCCCTGGATTACAGCGAAACAGCACGGAGCCGGCTCCCGAACTGGAAACTATGCTGATATTGCTGGCTAACGAGGAGATCTGTCCAAAGTTGAGGCTGCCGAAGGTGGTGACATCGCTGCTGCCGCTGCCCAAAATACAGCCTTTCACTACCGTCGCGTTGACGGTAAGCGCCTGAGTCTTTTGCTGATCGTTGACACCCGTGTCGCCCAGTACCGGCGGCGTTATCATCCAGAGCAGTAAACCACCGCTTAAAATACGCATTACCCTTACCAATTGATGGTGACCTGCACGGTGTCGGTGTAGCTGCCGATCGGCGGGGTGGATTGCACCGGGATCATGCCGTACACCGGTAACCAGTTATCCTGACCGTTGGCGGTTTGCGACACCCCGGTCAGGTTATCCCAAATGGTGCTGTGGGCGCTGCTGGTATACAGGTTGTAGTTCACCTGTTGTCCGGCGGCACTTTTCAGGTAACGGGCAGCGGTGTTGCCGCTTTGCCCGCCACCCAGCAGGACGTTGTAGCTGGTACCGTTGTTGCACTTGACGCGGATGGCGCCGGCGTTTTGTTGTCCGGCTATGCTGACGTTGGTAGTGAGGAAATAGACCGTACCAAAGTCCAGCGAGCCAAAGCTGACATTGCCCCCCGAGCTGCTGCCGGCTTCGCATGCCTTCAACAAAGTGGCGCTGACACCAATAGTGGCGGTTTTGCTATCGGCATTCACCGCCAGGCTTAACGCCAGCAATCCACAAACCAAAACAACCTGCCGCACTGTTACCAGGTTACCGTCATCGTCACGGTATCGTTGTAGGTGTCCGGATCGGGCGTGGTGGTGGCCGCCGGGACACGGCCATAGACAATCAAGGGGACTGCGGCGCCGGTACCGGTGCCGGTCAGGGCATTGGCGCCGCTTGACCAGGCGGTCGCGCGGGCCTGATCCTGATAGAGGTTGTATTTGATCAAGGCACCCGCCGTACTGGCCATTTGGCGCTGGTTACCGGCACCCACGTGCAGACCGTTGTTCAACGCCACGGTGTAGGCTGTCCCTGTGGTACAGGTCAGCGACAGGGTACCTGCGCCGCCGGAACCGGTTGCGCTGGCGTCGATAATGTTGGACAGGGAAGAATAGGTGCCGAAGCTAATGGCGCCAAAGTCGTTAACGCTACCGCTGCTGTCACCGCCGCCGACCACGCAGCCTGCGCCGATGGTCAGGGTTACACCCAGATTACCCTGAATAGTGCCTGCTGCGTTGGCTGCGCCACTTGCGCACAGCAAGGTGGCTGCCGAGGTCAATGCCATCAGAATTTTCTTCATGTCTTTTTCCTTGCTGTGTAAAGGTGAGCCCCAAAAAACGCCATCCAGAAAAGGATAAACGCATTAATTTATTTACAGTTTAATTAATAGAATAAGAAGTCAGAAATGTCTTGGTAGGGGGCCGAAAATTTTCTTTATTTTTGAAAGATGTCGCTATCGTTCAAAGAGAGGAGGGGATAATACCGAGAGAGTAAAATGATTAGAATAATAATATTCGCCTGTCGGAATATTATTAGCGAAATTAACTGGCCGGAATTTTCCGGCCAGTTCCAACCCATGATGATGGATTTACTGATGAAAATCCAACGTACCGTCACGAACCAGTTCGCGCGGCAGGTTGTTCTTTATCCGGCTGCCGATGCGTTTGGCGATGCCTAACGGCTGTTGCTGGTAGGTGACGATGCATTCATCGGTCAGTGGCGGTGGCTCTGGGTACAGGTCGCGGCCGTGGAACCACTCCTGCGCCAGCGTGGCGTCCAGTTCAAAACGTTGTTTGCCCTCGGCAACCGCCAGCGCGATAACCGCTTCGTGCTGCCAACGGTAGCCTTTGGTGAAACGTTCGGCCAGTTTTAGCCCGATACGCGAGAAACGCACCTTGTTAACCAGCGCCTCCAGCTCGGTAGGGAATAGCCAGATTTCTTTATCGCGTGCCCACAGGCGACTGGTTTCATCCCAGGCTAATCCAGAGGCTGCTGCGGCCTGAGCGATCTCGGCGGAATCTTTGCCGGAAAGCGGGGTAAACGGGAATTTTCCCAACTTATAGCTTGGCTTCGCCAGCGCGGTAACCGAGTGGTGCTTGCGCAATCTCGCCACAAAGAAGCCTTCGCTGTCGTAGATTTGCGGGAATACGTGCAGGAAACCTTCGGCGGTTAACGCCCGTTCTGCGCCAGGGAACAGTCCACCCAGAGGTTCAATGCTTACCGCGTCGCCGTAGGTCGCCAGCAGTCCGTTGACGATCTGCTGGTTTTCCTGCGCGTTGAGCGTGCAGGTGGAGTAGACCATGACGCCACCCGGAGCCAGAGCATGGAAGGCGCTGTCGATCAGTTCGCGCTGGGTGTCGGCGATGGCGGCTACGCTTGCCGGCGACCAGTTGCTCATGGCGTCCGGATCTTTGCGTACCACCCCTTCACCGGAACAGGGGGCATCCAGCAAAATGGCGTCGAAGCTTTCCGGCAACGCCGCGCCGAACACCCGACCGTCGAAGTGGGTCAGCGCCACGTTTTTCACGCCGCAGCGGCTGATGTTGGCGTGCAACACCTTGACCCTACTGGCGGAGTATTCATTGGCCACAATGCCGCCCTGGTTGTTCATCAACGCCGCAATTTGGGTGGTTTTGGAACCCGGCGCAGCGGCCACGTCCAGCACCCGACGCGGCATTTCAGTCTCGGCGAACAGCGCGCTGACCGGCAGCATCGAGCTGGCTTCCTGAATGTAAAACAGGCCGCTCAGGTGTTCTGCCGCGCTGCCCAGCCGCAGTTCTTCGTCCTTGCGTTCGATCCAAAAGCCTTCCGCACACCAGGGGATGGGTTCCAATTGCCAGTCATAGTCCTGCACCAGCGCTTGAAAATCGGCGACGCTGATCTTCAGAGTATTGACCCGCAGACTACGGCGCAGCGGGCGTTGGCAGGCGGCAATGAAATCGTCCATCGACAGGTCGGCGGGCATGATGGCGCGCGTCGCGTCGAGAAAGGCGGGCGGCAAAAAAACGGAGGCAGGTTTGGCCACGGGGTGAGCTCTCTGGCAGCTATCAAAATAAGGGCGGGAGTTTACCACAAAGCGGGAAACAGTAGGGGCCCAGCATTACTGAGCCCTTGAGGTGAGACGAATTTACTCTTTAGGGATGGCGGTGCCCCATTCTCGCCAGTCTTTTGGCTCTTCCGCATTCAGCATAAAGTGCTTGTGCGGCGTCGCCTTCGGTGCCAGCGGAATGCTCGGTGGGGTGGCAAAAGCAATGCCGCCGCGAATGAACTGCTGGAAGGTCCCGCTCTTGATCACGCCGCCGGTCAGGCCGAACTGCAGGTTGTAGCCGGAAGCCTGCCAGAACACGCTGTTGTTACGCACCAGATACTGGTACTTCTTGCTGATGCGCAGCGCGACGTGGATGCGATCGGACATGGCGCCCAGATAGAAGCCCGTGACGGTGCCCACTTCCACACCGCGGAACAGTACCGGGGTGCCAATCTGCAGCGAGCCGGTTTCGGCGGCGTCGAGGATCACGCTCAGACCGTCCTGATAGCGAGAGTCGGTGATAGTGGCCTCTTGCAGTTCAAAGTTGCGCAGCTCACGGCCACGGCCCGGTTCCACATTAATGTACGGCTGCAACAAGGTGTCGAGGTTGCTGACCCCAGCGGCGGAAATCTCCGGCGATACGATGGCGAAACGGCTGCCCAGGCGTGCGAAGGTCTGCACGTATTCCGGGTACAGCACCGCTTTGACCAGCACTTCATTACGCTCTGGCGCCAATTTTAGCGAATCCACCTGGCCGATATCGATGCCGAGATAACGCAACGGCATGCCCGGCGACAGCTTGCTGGCGTCGTAGGTCTTCAGGATAATTTGGCTACCCACCGCACGTGCGGCGGTCTCTGTGGCGTACAGCACGCGTTTGGCGCCTTTGCTCAGCGTCACGCCCTGCAAATTATCAAAACTGATAGCCCCCTTCAGCGCCCGGTTAAGCGGTGAAGCCTGTACCGTCAGGCCGCTGCCGTTCAATTGCACCTTGGCACCGCCTTCGGCCCAGAAGATGCTTTCGTTGGTCAGCAGCTTGCGGTATTCCGGGCTGATATAGACATCAACTTCAAATTCGTTGGCCTTCGGACGAACGTTAACAATTTCGCCCACCTGGAATTTACGGTACAGCACCACCGAACCGGCCTGAACATCCGGCAGGCTGACGGCGTTCAGCGTCAGGGTTGGCGTCGGGCTGTTGCCGATAATGCCGGCTTCGGCTTTTTCACTGTTGCCATACAGCGGATACTGGCCGACTGGTTCACCCTTACTGCCGGGGATGATACGCACGCCGCCGTCTAGCCACTCCTGTGCACTGGCCCCCAGCACTTCCATGCCGTCCAGGCCCAGTTTGACGTCGACCCGGCTGTTGACCACGAACTTGCTGTCTTTGTGCAGCAGGCGACGATATTGCGCATCGATGGCGGCGGTAAAGACCACGCCGTTATCCGTCAGGGCCCGGCTCATTACCTGGCCGACCTTGACGCCATGCACCACCAGTGGCTGACCGACGTCAATACCGTAGCTTTGCGGCGCGTTCAGCGTCACGGTCAGCACACCCGGTTGCTGCAGCAGGGTTTCACTGCTGTCCAGCACGTTGAAATGCTGTTGCGGTTCGCCATCGCCCGGTACCAGTTCCAGCGTATTGCCGGTGAGCAACTGGCTGAGTTTTGCATCGTTAAGGCTCAGGCGTGGGCTGCGCATGACAATTCGCGTACCGCTACGCATTAAATCGACCACCGACGGGTCGATGGTCAGCTCACCGCTGACCTTGCTGTCCTGTTGCAGCGTCAGCTTGGTCAGGGTGCCGACCTGCAGGCCCTGATAAATCAGCGGGGTGCGGTTTTCACTCAGATTATTGCCGCTCGGCAAGTCCAGCGTAATGTTCACACCGCGTTGGCTGTGCGCCAGATCCGGATACAGGGTATAGCTTTGATCGGCCTTGGCCTGTGGGCCGTCGAGCGGTGAGTCGAAGGCAATGGCGCCGTTGACCAGTGCGGTCAGGCTTTCCATCTGTACCGAGGCACCGGCGAGGCTGAAGTCACCCTTGAAACCTGAAACATTCCAAAAACGGCTGCTGTTTTTCACCAGATGGGTAAAGCGGCGGTCGATCAGTACGTCAATAGTGACGCCTTTATTGCCTTCGGAGATGGTGTAGTCATACACCTTACCGACCGGGATCTTACGGTAATACACCAGCGAGCCGGTGTTGAGTGAGCCGAGATCGTCAGCGTGCAGGTGAATCATCAGCTCGCCGGTGTTCAAGCGGTATTTGGGCTGGGTGTCGAGCGCGGTGAAGTGGGACTTCGGTTGCCCGGTGCCCGGCATCATGCCAATGTAGTTGCCGCCTACCAGGGCATCCAGGCCAGACACGCCCGCTAATGAGGCTTTTGGCGTCACCAGCCAAAATTGGGTACCGTCGCGCAGGGAGTCTTCCAGGTCGCTCTTGATGCTGACTTCGACCACAATACTGCGCAAATCCTTGCTCAGGCTGATGCTCTGTACGGTGCCGACTTCCACCCCCTGATAACGCACCGGGGTGCGCCCGGCGACAATGCCCGCCGCGGACTGGAAATCAATGGTCACCGTGGTGCCGCGTTCCTGGAAATTGTTATAGACCAGCCACCCTGCGATCAGCAGGGCAATAAACGGCAGTAACCAGAATGGCGAAATACGGCGCTTGTTTCTGACCCGCGCTTCAGTCGGTGTATTCGGCGTTTCTTGTTGCATGTGCATCCCAAATCAATCGGCTATCCAGCCACTCTACGGCAAGAATAGTTAAAATAACCGCAGACCCAAAGTAAAAGGCTGCCGGCCCCATAGTAAAAGATAACAATTGGTCGCGATTCACCAGCGACATCATTAAGGCAATCACAAACAGATCGAGCATCGACCAACGGCCGATCCAGGTGACCAGGCGCAGCAGGCGAATACGCGTTTTCAGGCTGTGCGAGGTCTTGAACTGAATGCTGAACAGCAAGGTGATCAGCACAATGACCTTGGTAAAGGGCACCAGTACGCTGGCAATGAACACGATGGCGGCGATCGGCGCATTGCCGGAGGTCGCCAGCGAGACCACGCCAGAGAAGATAGTGTCTTCCATGCGTGCGCCGTTGGCATAAATGATGGAGATCGGCATCAGGTTGGCCGGGATCAGTAAAATCATCGCCGCAATCAGCGCCGCCCAGGTTTTTTGCAGGCTGTAGGGCTGCCGGTGACACATCGGAATATGGCAACGCGGACAGCGGCCACGTGGGTCTGGGTAGCCGGTGAAATGGCACGACAGGCAGATATGCAGCGCCGTCGGCAGGCCTTTCGGTTGTTCCTGCGGATAATAGCGCTCCCACAATTGTTCCAGATTGACGTGGATCAGCGTCAGGATGCTGAGCAGGGTGAGCGACAGGTAGGCGATCAGCGCACTGCCGGCCTGGATATCTGCATATTCTTTAACTTTGATGGTCGCGACCGCCATGCCGATCAGGTAAATATCGAGCATGACCCACTCTTTCAATCGGTCCAGCATCAGCAGCACCGGGCGCAGGTTCATGCCCAGCGCGTGACCGAAACGCAGGTAAAGTATCGACAGTGCCAGCGTCAGTGGGGCGCCAACGGTGCAAAACGCCACCATGCTGGCGGTGAGAGGATCTCCCTGGTGGCTCATCTGCCAGATGCCTTCCAGCAGGCTGGCATCTATGCGCACCCCCAGCAAGCGGATGCTGATCAATGGCTCGCTGAAAGCGAAGGGCATTAACAGCAGCATGGTGACCGCCATAGCGGTCAGGCGGGTCATCGACCAGTCACGGCCACTCACGATCTTGGCATCGCAGCGCGGGCAGTAGGCCGCCTGCTTGCTGCTCAGGGGGGGCAACACAAACAGCAGGTCGCATTCGCAACAGCGCTGGTGACGTGCTTTGGATAGCGGACCGGTGATCGCGTGTATTTTCATCATGACAAAAGCTGCCCCAGAGCTCGCCGTATTCGGTTAGCGTAGCTGAAAAATAAATCTGTCTGTACCTTATAAGGCCAGGCACCGGACGGCAAAACAGGGTTTCCGACCGGCAAACATACCTCGCCCGGTAGGGTTTTGTGAAGCAACAGATGATTAACCTTGTGGCTATACGCATTTAATGCTTATTTTATAGGGCTTAAGACTTGGGCTAGTGGCCATCCTCACTGTATTAATGGTTAACACATGACAAAAGAACAATTCTACGCGGAATTAAAACGTGATTTGTGCGCGCTGCTTGACGGGGAAACCAACTTTATCGCCGCGTTGTCCAACGCCAGTGCGTTGATCAACGAGCGTCTTGACGACGTCAACTGGGCCGGTTTCTATCTGATGGATGGCACACAACTGGTGCTGGGTCCGTTCCAGGGAAAAATCGCCTGCGTGCGTATTCCGGTCGGCAAGGGAGTGTGTGGTACCGCAGTGGCGGAAAATCGCGTGCAACGGGTTGGTGATGTCCATGAGTTCCCTGGTCATATCGCCTGTGACGCGGCCAGTAATGCAGAAATTGTGCTGCCGCTCAATGTGGGTGGTCAGATTATCGGCGTTCTCGATATCGACAGCACAGTTTATCAACGTTTCGACGAACAGGACGAAAGGGGCCTGGAAGCAGTGGTGGCGGGGCTTTGCGCGCAGCTGGAGCAGTGTGATAGTGCGAAATATGTCACTGTGGCAGCAAGTTGATCTACGGTTAACGTGGCATTTACCGATGGCGTCATTATAATGACGCCTGTTCATGCCTGCGCTGGTTGGCAAACCCGTTGTAATCAGGAAATTTCATGGAAAATCAACCTAAGTTGAACTCTAGTAAAGAAGTCATTGCTTTTCTTGCCGAGCGTTTTCCGCTCTGCTTTAGCGCCGAGGGCGAAGCTCGCCCGTTGAAAATCGGTATTTTTCAGGATCTGGTCGAGCGTGTTCAGGGGGAAGAAAACCTAAGCAAAACGCAATTGCGTTCTGCACTGCGCCTGTACACCTCAAGCTGGCGTTACCTGTACGGTGTCAAAGTTGGCGCCCAGCGCGTCGATTTGGACGGTAACCCGTGCGGTGAGCTGGAACAGCAGCATGTCGATCATGCCCGTCAACAGCTTGAAGAAGCAAAAGCGCGAGTTCAGGCACAGCGTGCCGAGCAAAACGCCAAAAAACGTGAAGCTGCCGGTGAATCAGCCGCTGTGGAACCTCGTCGTCCACGTCCAGCCGGTAAAAAACCTGCTGCACGTCGCGAAGGCGGAGCCGCACCGGAGAACCGCAAGCCGCGCCCACAAACTCGCCCACAGCCCGCTCGCCAACCTCGTGAAGTCAAAGAGGAAAGCCAGCAGCGTCGTGTGCCAGTCACGGATATCTCTAAACTGCAAATTGGCCAAGAAATCAAAGTCAGAGCAGGCCAGAGTGCGATGGATGCAACCGTACTTGAAATCGCCAAAGATGGCGTACGTGTGCAGCTCTCTTCCGGTCTGGCGATGATTGTGCGCGCAGAACACTTGCAGTTCTGATACGGAGGCCAACCAAGGCATGAACAAATTTGTCAGATTAACAGCAGTCGCGGGTCTGTTGTGGGCGGGTGTCAGTTACGGAGCGGAACCAGCCAACATCCGCATCGATCAACTGCCTCAGCTTCAGCAGGAACCGCAACATGCAACGGTGAGTGAGCGCGTAACCTCGCGCTTCACTCGCTCTCATTACCGTCAGTTTGCCCTCGACGCGGACTTTTCAGGCAAGATCTTCGATCGTTACCTGAATATGTTGGACTACAGCCATAACGTGCTGCTGGCCTCCGACGTGGCGCAATTCGCCAACAAGCGCAATCAGCTGGGCGAAGAGCTGAAAAGCGGTAAGCTGGATACGCCATACGCGCTGTACAATCTGGCGCAGAAACGCCGTTTTGAGCGTTATACCTATGCATTGTCGCTGCTGGAAAAGCCAATGAGCTTCACCGGTAACGACACTATCGATCTCGACCGCAGCAAAGCGCCGTGGCCGAAAGACAAGTCCGAACTGGACGCGCTGTGGAACGCTAAAGTCAAATATGACGAGCTGAACCTCAAGCTGACCGGCAAGACCGACAAGGAAATCCGTGAAACGCTGACCAAACGCTATCAGTTCGCTATCAAGCGCCTGACACAAAGCAACAGCGAAGACGTTTTCCAGCTGGCGATGAATGCCTTTGCGCATGAAATCGACCCGCATACCAACTATCTCTCTCCACGTAACACCGAACAGTTCAATACCGAAATGAGCCTGTCACTGGAAGGTATCGGTGCGGTGTTGCAGATGGATGACGACTACACCCTGATCAACTCCATGGTGCCAGGTGGCCCGGCGGCGAAGAGCAAGGCGATCACCGTGGGTGACCGTATTGTCGGCGTTGGCCAGGCGGGCAAGCCGATGGTCGATGTGATCGGCTGGCGCCTGGACGACGTGGTTTCCCTGATTAAAGGGCCGAAGGGCAGCAAGGTACGTTTGGATATCCTGCCGGCCGGCAAGGGCACCAAAACCCGGGTAGTCACATTGACCCGTGAGCGTATCCGTCTGGAAGACCGCGCGGTGAAAATGACCATCAAGACCGTCGGCAAAGAGAAAGTCGCGGTGATGGACATTCCAGGCTTCTACGTTGGCCTGACCGATGACGTGAAAGTTCAGTTGCAGAAGATGGCCAAGCAGAACGTCAAGAGCCTGATCATCGATCTGCGCACTAACGGCGGTGGCGCACTGACTGAAGCGGTATCGCTGTCCGGCCTGTTCATTCCGAGCGGCCCGGTAGTGCAGGTGCGTGACAACAACGGCAAAGTGCGTGAAGATGCGGACACCGACGGCGTGACCTATTACAAGGGACCGCTGGTGGTACTGGTTGACCGTTTCAGCGCCTCGGCTTCCGAGATCTTTGCCGCTGCGATGCAGGACTATGGTCGCGCGCTGATTGTCGGTGAACCAACCTTCGGGAAAGGCACCGTGCAGCAGTATCGCTCGCTGAACCGTATTTACGATCAGATGCTGCGTCCGGAATGGCCGGCGTTGGGCTCGGTGCAATACACCATTCAGAAGTTCTACCGCGTTAATGGCGGCAGTACCCAACGTAAGGGGGTTACCCCGGATATCCTGATGCCGAGCGGTGTCGATCCGGCGGAAACCGGTGAAGCGTTTGAAGACAACGCCATGCCGTGGGACAGCATCAATGCAGCGACCTACACCAAAACCGGTGATCTGAAACCGTTCGAACCTGAGCTGTTGAAAGACCATGAGCAGCGTATCGCCAAGGATCCGGAGTTCCAGTACATCGCGCAGGATATTGCTCATTACAAGGCGCTGAAGGATAAGCGTAACATCGTCTCACTCAACCTTGCCCAGCGTGAGAAAGAGAACCACGACGATGACGCGACCCGTCTGCAACGCGTTAATGATCGCCTGCAGCGCGCCGGTAAGAAGCCGCTGAAGGCACTGGACGATTTGCCGAAGGATTACCAGGAACCCGATCCATACCTGGATGAAACCGTGCACATCGCCCTGGATTTGGCGCACCTTGAACAGGCGCAGCCAGCGGCGGCGAAATAACGCAGCCGGGTATCAGTAATGAAAAACGCACCTTCGGGTGCGTTTTTTAATGAGCGCTCCTGAGGGCACGCTGACTGGCATTCAACATACTGTGAGGTCATGATGAGCGATTTAACCCCCCCGATGCGTAGGCTGTTGCGGCTGGAAGCACTACTGGCCCTGATACTGTCGGTCGTGGTCTATCACAGCCAGCACTATGGTTGGGGGCTTTTCGCTGCCTGCTTCCTGATACCCGATATCTCTTTCCTGGCCTATGTGCTGGGTAAAAAGGCCGGGGCCATAGGCTACAACATTGCCCATTCATACATAGGGCCGGCGCTGTGTGGCCTGGCCTTTATGGGGTTCCAACAGCCCGGCTGGCTGATGGCGGCGTTGATTTGGTGTGCTCATATCGGTTTTGATCGCACGCTGGGTTACGGGCTGAAATATGCCGAAGGGTTTGCCTATACTCACCTTGGGCGTTTGAATAACCCACGACGCTGATTGCGTACCCAAAAAGCCACCGTTTTGCGCAACAATCGTTTACAATTTGAAAAGTATTGCTTGAGCGCCGTTTTTGTAAAGTTTCGTATTTTTAGTAGGTTAATGGCGTGCAACTCTTGAAACTGTGACGAATGCCCATACCATTTAGGGTATCCGAGGCAGCGTTTTGTTAACATTTATGAGGAAGTAAACATTTTATGATGCGTATAGCTCTGTTCCTGCTCACCAACCTGGCGGTGATGTTGGTTTTCGGGCTGGTGCTCAGCCTGACAGGAATCCAATCCAGTAGCGTTCAGGGCCTGATGATCATGGCCGGTCTGTTCGGCTTCGGCGGCTCGTTTGTCTCACTGCTGATGTCCAAATGGATGGCGCTGCGCTCCGTCGGCGGGGAAGTGATTGAACAGCCGCGTAACGAAACCGAAAACTGGTTGCTGGAAACGGTACGCCGTCAGTCGCAGCAGGCAGGCATTGCCATGCCGCAGGTGGCTATTTATCACGCACCAGACATTAACGCCTTCGCCACCGGTGCGCGCCGTAATGCGTCGCTGGTTGCCGTCAGTACCGGCCTGCTGCAAAGCATGAGCCGTGACGAAGCGGAAGCGGTTATTGCCCACGAAATCAGCCACGTTGCCAACGGCGACATGGTCACCATGACGCTGATTCAGGGCATCGTGAACACCTTCGTTATCTTCATCTCGCGGCTGATCGCACAGGCGGCCGCCGGCTTCCTGGGCAACCGTGACGGCGAAGGGGAAGGTAACGGCAACCCGATGATCTATTTCGGCGTGTCGATGGTACTGGAGCTGGTCTTCGGCATCCTGGCCAGCATTATTACCATGTGGTTCTCACGTCACCGTGAGTTCTATGCTGACGCAGGTTCCGCCAAACTGGTGGGTCGCGAGAAGATGATTGCCGCACTGCAACGGCTGAAAACCAGCTATGAACCGCAGGAAGCGGGCAACATGATGGCGTTCTGCATCAACGGCAAATCCAAGTCGTTCAGCGAACTGTTCATGTCGCACCCGCCGCTCGATAAACGTATCGAAGCGCTGCGTTCCGGTCAGTATCTGAAGTAACCCTGAGAACGTTAAAAACCCCGGCTTGCCGGGGTTTTTTTATGCCTGCTATTTGGCGGGGCGGCTGTTCTCTGCCTGTTGAGCACGCGGTTGAGTAATGCGTAGGCTGCTGACCACCGCCGCCAGCGCGGCGAAGCTGCCGGCCAGGATCAGCGAGGCGTGGGTGCCGGAGGTGGGGAACAGGTTAAACATCAACGCCACCAAGGCGGCACCGGAGGTTTGTCCCAACAGTCGGGCTGTGCCCAGCATGCCACTGGCGCCACCGCTACGGTTGCGCGGGGCGGCGGATATAATGGTGTGGTTATTGGGTGACTGGAACAAGCCAAAGCCCGCACCGCACAGCACCATGCGCCAGATGATATCCAGATCCGACGGGTTATGCGGCAGCAGTGCCAGTAGGAACAGCCCCAGTGCAAATACCGCCAGGCCGATACAGCCTAATAATCCGGCGTGGATATGCTCCACCAGCCGCCCTGCCAGCGGCGCCATGACGATAATCGCCAAAGGCCAGGGAGTCAGTAACAACCCGGTGGCGACCTCATCACGGCCCAGCGTGCTTTGCAGGAAGAACGGCAGCGAGACCATGGCCAGCATCTGTGCGGCGAATGAACAAACTGAGGTGCCCATCGACAAGGCGAAAATCGGGATGCGCAGCAGGTCTACCGGCAGCAGTGGGAACTCCTGGCGCAGTTGGCGACGGATAAAGAAGAAGCCAATCACCAGCAGCGCAGCGATTTCGCCGAAAATCAGCGTCAGGCTCTGGCCCTGGGCAAAGCCGCTGATGGCGGTAATCAACAGCCCGAAGGTTAAAGCATTCATCACGGCGCTGGTCGGGTCAAAGCGCTGGTTGGAGCTTTTCTGGCTATTGCCGGGCAGGTACTTCATCCCCAACAGTAGCGCCACAATACCAATCGGCAGGTTGATGGCGAACAACCATTGCCAGGAAGCGACCGACAGGATCGCCGCCGCTACCGTGGGGCCGGCCGCCGAGGAAAAGGCGACAATCAGCGAGTTAATCCCCATACCACGGCCGAGAAAACGCTGCGGGTAGATAATGCGGATCAGGGCGGTGTTGACGCTCATGATGGCGGCTGCGCCAAAGCCCTGCAGCACACGGGCGATGGTCAGCGTCGTCAGCGAGTCGGACAGGGCGCAAAACAGCGAAGTAATGCTAAACACCAACAGACCGGCCTGATAGATACGGCGATAGCCAATCAGGTCGCCCAGCGAGGCCAGGGACAGCAACGAAATGGTGATGGCCAACTGGTAGGCGTTAACCACCCAGATGGAACTGGCCGGGCTGGCGTTCAGATCGCGGGCGATGGTCGGCAGGGCCACGTTGGCAATGGCGCCGTCCAGCACTGAAACGGTAATGCCCAGGGCAATGGCGAGGATTGCCCCATAGCGTTGCGGGACGGGCAGGCCGTCAGTACAAGAACGCATGGTGATCTCAAAGGTATTAATCCGTGGGAGTATTAACATGCTAATCATATTCGTCTGCGATTGCATCCACAGTTTCCCGCGTAATTGTAATAACCGATGAGAGCACCGCGCCCAATACGATCTTGCTCAGGCATTTATCCCTGGGGCAGATTGCGTGGCCTCTGAGGTACCGCGTATACTGAAACCCTTGTTCAAATTTCTTAAAACAGAAAATGCCGGGTAGGATATTGACTATGGTTAACGCAGACTCAGATAAACAACCGGATGCGGTTTCGTCCGTGCTGAAGGTATTCGGTATCTTGCAGGCGTTGGGCGAAGAGCGCGAGATCGGCATTACTGAGCTTTCGCAACGGGTGATGATGTCCAAAAGCACCGTCTACCGTTTTCTGCAGACCATGAAGTCATTGGGCTATGTATCGCAGGAGGACGAGTCGGAAAAATACGCGCTGACGCTCAAGCTGTTTGAACTGGGAGCCAAGTCACTGCAGAGCGTCGATCTGATCCGCAGCGCCGATATCCAAATGCGTGAACTGTCGAATCACACCCGCGAAGCTATTCACCTCGGGGCGCTGGATGAAGATAGCATTGTCTATATCCATAAAATTGATGCCATGTATAACCTGCGCATGTATTCGCGTATTGGTCGTCGCAACCCGCTGCACAGCACTGCGATCGGTAAAGTGCTGTTGGCCTGGCGGGATCGGGCTGAAGTGGAAAAAATCCTGTCGCAGATTGAGTTTACCCGCAGCACCCCGAATACTTTGACCGACGCCGCGGCGCTGTTATCGCTGTTGGATCAGGTGCGTGAGCAAGGCGTGGGTGAAGATAGAGAGGAGCAGGAAGAAGGACTGCGCTGTATCGCGGTGCCGGTGTTTGACCGCTTCGGCGTGGTGACCGCCGGCCTGAGCATTTCATTCCCCTCCATTCGTTATTCTGAAGACGCCAGAGCAGATTACGTCAAACGTCTGCACACCGCCGCGCGCAATATTTCTGAGCAAATGGGTTACCACCACTACCCATTCTGATCCCATTGTTACCCATTAAAAGGCGTTGCCATACACAGGCAGCGCTTTTTTTTGGTCTATACCAAGAGCTACAGCGTATCCACTTCAATGCGCAGGCTGTCGTGGCGCCAGTACTCGATATCAAAGTCTAGTATGTGACCATGCTGATCGTAATTCAGCCGGCGCAGCAGCAGTGCGGGCAAGCCAACCATGGCGCCCAGGGCAGTGGCCGCGTGGTAGGGCAAGGCGGTCGGATAAAACGACAGGTGCATTTTGCGGTAAATCAGCTCGTAGTGTTGCTGATAAATCTCGGTCAGGCTGCCGTTGAGATCCTGTTTGAGCAGGTCTGGCACCCGTTGCGGCAGACAGTGGTTTTCGCAGTAGCAAATCGCCCGTCCGTCGGCATGGCGCACGCGGCGCAGCAGATAGATTTGATCAAACGGCTCCAGGGCCAGCGGCTGTATCACATCCAGCGGTACGGTAGTTTTTTCAGCGGATAATAACTCGGTACGCGGCGTGCGCCCCTGCTCCAGACACAATCGGTGAAAGTTGGTGTTCTGCGTCGGATCCAGCCACAGCCGTTCCGGCGTAACAAACCAACCGCGGCGGTCGGCGCGGTAAATCGCACCGGTGGCCTCCAGCTGTGCCAGGCTTTCTCGGATCGTCACGCGGGTGGTGGAAAAAATGGCGCACAGCTCACGCTCAGAAGGCAGCTTGTCACCCGCCTGCAGCGCACCCTGGGTGATGCGTGCCTGTAACTGATCCTTGATTTGCAGGTAGTGGGGCATCTCGCCCTGATGTGGTTTCATCTCATCTCGCTATGGCATTTCGGCACGCGCCCATTATACATGCGCAGTTGACTGCTCCCCGCCCTAAAGGGCGAGGATTCCCACTTCACTGAGTCGAACCTAAGCCGCTTGATGCGATTCAGGATTTACAGGCTCTCCGTGGGCTAACGCTGCCAGCCCGGCAGCTTTTATATTCCGTGCCGCATTAATGTCACGGTCATGGCTTGTCTGGCATTCCGGACAATTCCATT
>NZ_CAMISV010000016.1:0-124249 GCF_946227095.1 Serratia proteamaculans | reverse complement strand
GCGGTTGGAATGAAACAGAATTTGCCTGGCGGCCATAGCGCGGTGGTCCCACCTGATCCCATGCCGAACTCAGAAGTGAAACGCCGTAGCGCCGATGGTAGTGTGGGGTCTCCCCATGCGAGAGTAGGACACTGCCAGGCATCAAACAAAGTCGAAAGCCTCATGCGAAAGCATGGGGCTTTTTGCTGTGTGCGAAAGAAAGAACAGACGCAGCTACGCTGCGCCTTTCAGCCATTCCACAATAAAATCGGCAATACTTTCTGGTTGGTTGAGATCCAGGGATCTTGCCTTAACCGTTATCGATTGATCGCTGGCAACGGCGATAACGAACTCGTCCAACATATCCTCAAGCGGCCTGCCAATATCTTCACGATAAAGAATGATTTTGCTGACGGGCTCGTGCTTAAACCCCTCGACTAAAATCACATCCACCTTGTTACGATCAAAGCGGCTGGCCAGATACTGAAGATCCAGGGGTTGCTGTTCCGGGGTTTCGGTCATTAATGCCCAGCGACGATCGCTGGCGACCAAGGTCTGGTCGGCACCCGCTTTGCGCAATTCATAACTGTCTTTGCCTGGCGTATCCACGTCCACATCATGATGTGTATGTTTGATCAGCCCGACGCGGATGCATCGCTGCTTTAATAAAGGAATTAATTGCTTAAGCAGCGTGGTTTTACCCGTGCCGCTATAGGCCGCGATCGCCAGCAAAGGAGGAAGCGCATTATTCATTGATGAGTCCTTTTTCCTGCTGCCAACGCAGGCAATCTTCCCGGGTATTAAGATTATGGAATGCCGTCTGTTGGCCACTGAACGTTATTTGTCTTGCACCTGCCGCGTTCAGAAATAACATCAACTTGCGTTCCCCACGGGCCAGATACTCTTCCAATTGAGGTACCAGACTGGTATGCAACAGCGCCAGAGTGGGGTGCGCCCGCTCTCCATCGTTGGCATAGCCGGCCAGAGCACGGCCTTTTTGTTGCCAAAGTTGATCAACCAAAGTAGCGGGAAAATCGGGGACGTCGCAGGGGACAAAAGCAACCCATTCGGTGCTCACGTGTTTCAGTCCGGCCAACATGCCTGCGAGTGGGCCGGAAAAGTCGGGTGTCAGATCGCTGACGATGGGCAGACCACTTTCCCGATAGCGTTCTTGATTGCGATTGGCGCTGATGGCTATCTGACCCACCTGGGGGCGTAGCCGAGAAAGTACGTATTGGTAGAGTGGTATGCCGGCTACCTGAACCAGACCTTTGTCTTCTCCGCCCATACGTGTGGCGCGCCCGCCGGCTAAAATAATGCCGGTAATCTCCTCATGCATATCTATCATCCCGAATTTATGGCTAACGCCCTGATTGTAGCGCTAAAGAGGGGGCGACATCAGGATTTACCTTTATTGACAAGCTGCTCCTTTCACTGCGTTGGTAAGCCTGTTACTTTGTGTGTTTATTGATTCTATTGGACGATATTGCGATGAAAACGCACCGCGTAAACGAGCTGATTGAGTTGCTACAGCCTGCCTGGCAGGAAGATCCGGACCTCAATCTGATCCAGTTTTTGCAAAAACTGGCACAGGAAGCCGGTTTCCAGGGGAATTTGGCCGAATTGAGTGATGATATCCTGATCTACCATCTGAAAATGCGCGGCAGCGCCGGCACCGAACAGATCCCCGGCCTGAAAAAGGATTACGAGGAAGACTTCAAAACGGCATTGTTACGCGCCCGTGGGGTGATAAAGGATTAGCATTCGTGCGGTAAGGTGAACCAGTTACTCGTGAAACCTGCCATTAATGCTACTATTTCTCATTCCCGACACAGTGATGTCACCAAACGAAATCGAATGTTGTTATGAACAACTCAGCTTTTAATTTTCAGACCCTGTCGCCCGACCTGATTATGGACGCGCTGGAAGGTGTTGGCCTGCGTGTAGACTCCGGGCTCACAGCGCTTAACAGTTATGAAAACCGCGTCTACCAGTTTATGGACGAAGATCGTAAGCGTTACGTGGTGAAGTTCTATCGGCCTGAACGTTGGAGCGCTGAGCAAATTGGTGAAGAACACCAGTTTTCTCATGATCTTGCCTTGGCGGAGATCCCGGCCGTTGCGCCGTTGTCCCTGCAAGGCCAAACGCTGCATACGCACAGCGGTTTCTTTTTTACTGTTTTTCCCAGCGTTGGTGGGCGGCAGTATGAGATCGATAATCTTGATCAACTGGAGTGGGTGGGTCGTTTCCTGGGGCGTATTCATCAGGTAGGCAGTGAAAGCCTGTTTGTGGAACGGCCGACAATGGGCATTGAGGAATACCTCACGGCGCCACGTCAGATATTGGCTAGCTGTGAACTGTTACCTAAAGCCCTGCGTGAAAACTTCCTGGCCGCGACCGACAGGTTGATCGAGGCGATTGAACAACGTTGGCATCTGGATTGGCAGCCGCGGCGTTTGCACGGTGATTGCCACCCGGGCAATATTCTGTGGCGAGATGGCCCGCTGTTTGTTGATCTTGACGACGCGCGTAACGGGCCGGCGATACAGGATCTGTGGATGCTGTTGCACGGTGAGCGCCGCGATCGCTTGATGCAGTTAGATATATTGCTGGAAGCTTACTCCGAGTTTGCTGAGTTTGATCAAAGTGAATTAGCGTTGATCGAGCCGTTGCGGGCCATGCGCATGGTGTACTACCTGGCATGGGTTGCCCGTCGTTGGCAAGATCCCGCATTTCCTAAAAGTTTTCCGTGGATGGCGGAGTCTGATTTTTGGTTATCTCAGACCGCGGCATTCACCGAGCAGGTTAAGCTGTTGCAGGAACCCCCTCTGCAGCTGATGCCAATGTATTGAAGCTTTAACACAATGGAGAGTTTAGTCTGATGAAGAAAATATGGTTGGCACTCGTTGGCATGGTAATGGCATTCAGCGCCTCGGCTGCGCAATTTAGCGATGGTGCGCAGTACGTGACCCTGGACAAGCCGGTGACCGGCGAACCTCAGGTGCTGGAGTTCTTTTCCTTCTATTGCCCGCACTGCTATCAGTTTGAGCAGGTGTATCACGTTTCCGAAAATGTGAAAAAAGCGTTGCCTGCGGGCACTAAAATGACCAAGTACCACGTGGAATTCCTGGGGCCGTTGGGTAAACAACTGACTCAGGCATGGGCTGTGGCAATGGCGTTGGGTGTGGAAGATAAAGTTAGCCCGCTGATGTTTGAAGCGGTGCAGAAAACCCAGACCGTGCAAACTCCGGATGATATCCGCAACGTGTTTGTGAAGGCCGGCGTGAGCGCGGCTGATTATGATGGGGCCCTGAACAGCTTCGTGGTGAAATCCCTGGTGGTTCAACAGGAGAAAGCTGCAGAAGATCTGCAACTGCGCGGCGTGCCAGCCGTATTTGTTAACGGCAAATACATGGTTAAAAACGACGGCCTGGATACCAGCTCGATGGATGCTTATGTGAAGCAATTCGCTGACGTGGTTAAATTCCTCAGCGAACAAAAGTAACCAAAATTTAGAGTAAAAAAGCCGGCTTAGCCGGCTTTTTCTTTCCTCACTGTCGCTTCAACTTATCCAGCAGCCGATCTTTATCTTGCCACAGCGTATTCAGCCAAAGCTGGAAGCGCCGCTTAAACTGCTTATCGTTAAAGTAATCGCCATGCATGGTTTCATCGATTGGCAGCAGCTCAATTCTGACCACAACGCGTTTCAATCGGCCGCACAGCATATCCAGAAAAGGCCGCTCCGTATTTTCTGGATAAAGCAGAGTAACGTTTAACACTTTATCGAACTGCTTACCTAATGCACTGAGCGTAAAAGCAATACCGGCGGCTTTAGGCGCCAATAAATTGCGGTAGGGCGAGTGGGTTTTAATTTTCTTGGCTTCAGTAAAGCGCGATCCCTCCACAAAATTGACGATAGTGGTTGGGCGTTGTCGAAACTTTTCGCAGGAACGGCGTGTGGTTTCAATGTCATTACCGCGCTTTTCCGGATGTTTGAGTAAATAGCTGCGCGAGTAGCGTTTCATGAATGGCATATCCAGCGCCCAGCAGGCCAGGCCGACAAAGGGCACCCAGGCTAACTGTTGTTTCAGAAAGTATTTATTCATTGGAATATGGTTACGGAACAACACGCACAGCACCACAATATCTGACCAGCTTTCATGATTGCTGATCAGCAGGTACCAGTTTTTGCGATCCAGTCCTTCCAACCCTTCAATATCCCAGCGCAGCTGCCAGTTGATGCGTAATAGTAGTGCCAGTCCTACACACCAGCACCACATCATAAAATCGGCAAAGGCTGAGATACGTCGCCAGACGGCAGGAAAGGGCACCAGTAGCTTAATGATACCGGCCAGTGTGATCGGGATCGAACAGAGCACGGTCACCAAAATGGCGAGCAGGGCAGAAAGTATAAAAATAACAGGGGATAACAATCTTGGCATGGTTATGGGCTGACGGTTGGTGAGAACAGCGTTACATGCCGGGATGCATGAACAAAAAAATATTTTAACAGAAATTATAGGGGGAAAGCGTCCGCTAACAGTAACTGTTTTATAGCGAGAGAAATAGGCATTTGCTGCGTTTTCGTGCAACTTGTTCATCTTGTGCTATGGTAATTGAGGCGTCGAATTTGATGAATAGTGCTATTAAAATTGGACGCAAGTTATATCCACAAATTGTGTAAAAGTCGATAATTACCCTCAGTTAAAATAGCGCCATTTAACGCCGTGATTTCAATAGGAATTTTATTCCTTCTTATAACGATAAACGCATCGTTATAATTTGCTGTCTTTTCTATGCACAAAGTTATCCACAGGCAGGATCTTGCGGATCGCTTCGCAAGATCACAGGATTTTCACCCTTAATGCACGCTAAGGTTCGTCTCAGGCGGCCAGCTATGGCATGCTTACCGTCATGTCCGATCACGATAAAGATAAAGTAACGCTATGGCTCAAATTGCAGAAAACCCATTAATCCTGGTTGACGGTTCCTCTTACCTCTACCGCGCTTATCATGCCTTCCCTCCGCTGACCAACTCCGCGGGTGAACCGACCGGGGCAATGTACGGTGTGCTGAATATGCTGCGCAGCCTGCTGCTGCAGTACCAGCCAAGCCATGTTGCGGTGGTGTTTGATGCCAAAGGAAAAACCTTCCGTGATGAGCTGTTCGCAGAATACAAATCGCACCGGCCACCGATGCCTGACGATCTGCGCGCGCAAATTGAGCCGTTGCACAAAATGGTCAAGGCCATGGGCCTGCCGCTGCTGGTCACGCCCGGCGTTGAAGCGGACGACGTCATCGGTACGCTGGCACTGGAAGCTGAAAAAGCCGGTCATGCAGTGCTGATCAGCACCGGCGATAAAGACATGGCGCAGCTGGTCACGCCGAACGTCACTTTGATCAACACCATGAACAACACCATTCTCGGCCCGCAGGAAGTGTGCGACAAGTACGGCATTCCGCCGGAGCTGATTATCGACTTCCTGGCGCTGATGGGGGATGCCTCGGATAACATCCCTGGCGTGCCTGGCGTGGGTGAGAAGACCGCGCAGGGGCTGTTACAGGGGCTGGGTGGACTGGATGTGCTCTATGCCAATCTGGACAGCATCGCCACGCTCAGCTTCCGTGGGGCCAAAACCATGGCGGCCAAGCTGGAACAGAACAAAGAGATGGCGTACCTCTCTTACAAGCTGGCTACTATCAAAACTGACGTCGAGCTGGATCTGACCTGCGCCGATCTCCAGGTGTCTCCACTGGATGTAGATACGTTGCAGCAGTTGTTCAAACAGTATGAATTTAAGCGCTGGCTGGCGGATGTCGAAGCCGGCATTTGGCTCGAAGGCAAGAAAGGCGCCGGAGTGAAAGCAACCAGCGCGGCGAAATCTTCTGCCAGTGCAGTCGCTGAAACCGGAAAAGCTCCGGCAGAAGCAACACTGTCGCAAGAAGGCTACGTCACCATTCTGGATGAGGACACCTTTGCCGAGTGGTTGGAAAAACTGAAAAAAGCCGAAGTGTTCGCGTTTGATACCGAAACTGACGGCCTGGATACCCTGACCGCTAACCTGATCGGCCTGTCATTTGCCATTGCACCGGGCGAAGCCGCTTATCTGCCGGTGGCACATGATTATCTTGATGCGCCGGCACAGTTGGATCGCGCTCATGTGTTGGCCACTCTGAAGCCACTGCTGGAAGACGAGAAAGCGCTGAAGGTCGGGCAAAACCTGAAGTTTGATATGAGCCTGCTGGCGCGTTACGACATCACCTTGCGTGGTATTGCTTTCGACACCATGCTGGAATCCTATGTGCTCGACAGCGTAGGCGGCCGTCACGATATGGACAGTTTGTCCGATCGCTATCTTGGCCACAAAACCGTGACCTTCGAAGAAATTGCCGGCAAGGGTAAAAAGCAGCTCACCTTCAACCAGATTGCACTGGAGCAGGCAGCACCTTACGCCGCTGAAGATGCGGACGTCACGCTGCAATTACACTTAGCGATGTGGCCGCAATTGAAGGAAAGCGCCGAACTGTTGACGGTATTCAATGAGATTGAAATGCCGCTGTTGCCGGTGTTGTCGCATATCGAGCGAACCGGGGTGTTGATTGACCAAAGCATTTTGGCCACACACTCCATTGAATTGACCAAGCGCTTGGCTGAGTTGGAAATTCAGGCCCATGAATTGGCGGAAGAGCCTTTCAATCTGGCATCCACCAAACAGCTGCAGGCGATCCTGTACGAAAAACAAAAGCTGCCAATACTGAAAAAAACCCCGGGTGGCGCGCCTTCGACTAACGAAGAGGTGCTGGCTGAATTGGCGCTGGATTACCCGTTACCGAAGGTGATCCTGGAATACCGTGGTTTGGCGAAGCTGAAAACCACCTATACCGACAAGTTGCCGCTGATGATTAACCCGGTCAGTGGCCGGGTGCATACCTCTTATCACCAGGCGGTAACGGCTACCGGGCGTCTCTCTTCCAGCGATCCTAACCTGCAGAATATTCCGGTGCGTAACGACGAAGGGCGCCGTATCCGTCAGGCATTTATTGCCCCTGAAGGCTACCGCATTGTGGCTGCCGACTATTCGCAAATTGAACTGCGCATTATGGCCCACCTGTCACAGGATGAGGGGTTACTGAAGGCCTTTGCGGCCGGTGAGGATATCCACCGCGCTACCGCGGCAGAGGTGTTTGGCCTGCCGCTTGACAAGGTGACGAATGAACAGCGCCGTAGCGCCAAGGCGATTAACTTTGGCCTGATTTATGGCATGAGCGCGTTCGGTCTGGCGCGACAGCTAGGGATCCCACGCGGTGAAGCACAGCGCTATATGGACCTTTACTTCGAACGTTATCCGGGCGTGCTGGAATATATGGAGCGCACCCGCCAGCAGGCCGCCAGCCAGGGTTACGTCAGTACGCTGGACGGTCGTCGTCTGTATTTGCCGGATGTCAGCTCCAGTAATGGCATGCGTCGCAAGGCGGCCGAGCGTGCGGCGATTAACGCCCCAATGCAGGGGACGGCAGCCGACATCATCAAGCGTGCGATGATCGAAGTGGACGCCTGGCTGCAAGCTCAGGAGAAGCCGCTGGTGCGTATGATTATGCAGGTACACGATGAACTGGTGTTCGAGGTGCATGAATCGGTGATTGAGGAGTCCAATCAGCGAATTCGTGAGCTGATGGAAAACAGCATGGCGTTGGCGGTGCCGCTGAAAGTCGACGTTGGGGTGGGTGCCAACTGGGATGAAGCCCACTAAGAATGCCGTGGTTTGCCAGCCGGAACTTTAGTGGTTGCGCTAACTGGCGATAACCTAAGCAGTTTTTGTAATTAAGCTACAGGATACGGCGATTGTTTCCGCAACCTCGCCGTTATTACGCACTAAACTGTGTAAGTAAACTACAAAAAATTCTTTTGCACTGCGAAAAAATCATGTAAAGTTACTCGCGTAGGGTACAGAGGTAAGATGTTCTATCTTTCAGACCTTTTACTTCACGTAATCGGATTTGGCTGAATATTTAGCCGCCCCAGTTAGTATTGACTGGGGCGTTTTTTATTGTAAAAACAAAGCCAAGCCATAAGTTTTTCCTATTCTCTCCGACCTGATTTTTCCTCAATCGATCTTCTGAAATTGCCCATCCGTTGGATTTTCAACGTTAAATCGTCATAAGAATTTATGATGTATTTCAGTCAAAAATGTAATTAGATAACGAAAGTAGCCTGATATCGCGGATCACGGGCGTAAAAAAGCCGATGCGTTTCCACATCGGCTACTGCGGTACCTGGGGCGTTGTTATTCGCCGGCGGTGTCGTCATCTTCCGGCAGCACTTCCGGTGGGATCTCGTTAAACCAGGTGTTCAGTTTCTGGCTCAGCTTGTCGACGCCGATTTTTTTCGGGGAGGAGAAGGCTTCAACCTGAATATCGCCCATAAACGGCACTACCGCTTCACGCACCATATTAAGCTGCGCTTTACGCGCGCCAGAGGCCAGTTTATCTGCTTTGGTCAGCAGGAGCATGACCGGTGTACCGACATCGACGGCCCACTGAATCATCTGTTGGTCGAGATCTTTCAACGGGTGGCGGATGTCCATCAGCACCACCAGACCTTTCAGGCAGTTACGCATTTGCAGGTATTCACCCAGCGCACGCTGCCATTTGCGTTTCATCTCTTCAGGAACTTCGGCATAGCCATAACCCGGCAGGTCGACAAGGCGAATGCCTTCTTCCACTTCAAACAGGTTAATCAGCTGGGTACGCCCCGGCGTTTTACTGGTACGCGCCAGGCCTTTCTGGTTGGTCAGGGTATTTAATGCACTGGACTTACCGGCATTAGAGCGGCCGGCGAACGCAACTTCAATACCTTCATCCCCCGGCAGATGGCGAATATCGGGCGCACTGGTGACGAAATGGGTCACATGATAATTGTAATTCTTGCTGGTCAAAATTTTTCGTCTCCGCGAGGATGGCTAACTGATTGGCGATTATAACTGCATCAGCGGTAAAAATGGTGTGTTTCTCTGTTTTTAAGCGTTGGGCCAGCAGGGCATGGCGATCAGACTAAGCCGGGCTTGTGAGACATTCGCCATTCGAATAGGGGGTAATGTCGCTTTATTCGAAAGCTGTTTTTATTCTTTGTGTTTTAAAACAATGATTTAATTCTCCGTTGTCCTCTTTATTATGCCAAAGTCTCTGCAGCTACCTTGAGACTCCCCCTCGATCGCGTAGAGTAGTTTGCAGCACAGGGCTGTGCAGGATTAAGGAACATCCGGGAAGGGTGATAAATCTCATGGAGTGCACAGGAAGTGCTGGAGTGCCAGGATGACCCCAGAAGGAATTGACCTATTTGCATCTGAATATGCGAATAGCACAAGGATGGTGAAGTTACCGCGATTGGAATGCCCGCAGGAAGCGCGCTCAGGAAGAGTGGATGCGAATGGATTGCGCCATGGATGATTTTCCCTTCAGGATGAAGGACGTAGTGCGGCAGGGATTGCACTTATAGCAAAAGGAAAAACCAGGATGTTGAATGTGCGCACGGAGCGCGTAGCAGGAATATCCTTCGAAAGAAGGTGTAAAAAGGCGGCAGGTTTAACCTGCCGCCTTTTTTCTTTGTTCGCTTTCTGCTAGATTCCGCCGCAATCGTATAGCATCTATCTCTATACTGAATCTACATACCTAAGAGCATACGCTATGAACCAGCCATCAAAAGCACCTCGCGCCCCACGCAGCAGCGCGGCGACGCCGAAAACCAAAAAGAAAAGCCGTGCGGAGCTCGATCAGGAAGCCCGTGAACACAAGCGTCAGAAAAAACGCCGTGGTCTTGCTTCCGGTTCTCGCACCCAGGTTGAGTCTGCTAATCAAAAAAATAAAGCGGCAGCCCAGGCCAAAGATCCGCGTATCGGCAGCAAAGTGCCGGTAGCGCTGGTGGTTGAAGATAAACCAAAAGCCAAACCGCAACCCAAGCCAAAAGCTGAAGCCAAGCCTAAACCACGCCTGACGCCGGAAGAAGAACTGGCCAAGCTGGAAAATGATGAGCGTTTGGATGCGCTGCTGGATCGCATTGATGACGGCGAGACTCTGAACGCCGAAGATCAGGCTTATGTTGATCAAACGCTGGATCGTATTGATGCCCTGATGGAGCAACTGGGTATTGAGTTGGGCGATGACGATGACGACGAAGAAGAAGAAGAGAAGCGGGAAGATATCCTGAAACTGCTGAAAGGCGGTAACCCGAAAGACGTAATTTAACGCGTCATGTGGGTGATCCTGACAGTAGCCCTACTCTTACTGTGTTATCTGCTGTGGTTATTCGGTAAACTGTGGCGGCTGTCTAAACGCAAAACGCGTTTTCGCAGCGCTTCCGCGGCCAGACAGCGTAGACAACTGCCCATTTCCCGGCCCGGTAGAAAAAAATATCGGAAGGAGTGAGCATGTCAGAGCAGGCAATTGTCTGGGATCTGGCCCTGATCCAGAAATATAACTATTCAGGGCCGCGTTATACCTCATACCCCACAGCGCTGGAGTTCAACCAGGGCTATGACGAAGCGGCGTTTCAATGCGCCGCTACGCGTTATCCAGAGCGTCCGTTGTCGCTGTATGTGCATATCCCCTTCTGTCACAAACTCTGCTATTTCTGTGGCTGCAATAAGCTGGTGACGCGTCAGACACACAAGGCCGATGAATATCTGGCGGTATTGGCGCAGGAGATCGCTCAGCGCGCTCCTCTGTTTGCCGGGCGTAAAGTCGGCCAGTTGCATTGGGGTGGCGGCACACCGACTTACCTGAGCAAAGCGCAAATCAGCAAGCTGGTGGCACTGTTGCGCCAACACTTTGATTTTCTCCCCGATTTGGAAATGTCGATCGAAGTCGATCCGCGCGAGATTGAGCTGGATGTGCTCGATCATTTACGCAGCGAAGGCTTTAACCGCCTGAGCATGGGGGTACAGGATTTCAATAAAGAGGTGCAGCGGCTGGTGAACCGTGAGCAGGATGAAGCCTTTATCTTCGCCCTGATCGCCCGCGCCAAGGCTCTGGGGTTTAACTCCACCAATATCGATCTTATCTACGGGTTGCCAAAGCAGACGCCGGAGAGCTTTGCTTACACCCTGCAGCGGGTGGCGGAACTAAACCCGGATCGCCTCAGCGTATTTAACTATGCGCATATGCCGAACCTGTTTGCCGCCCAACGCAAAATCAAAGACGCGGATTTGCCGAGCGCGCAGCAGAAACTGGATATCCTGCAGCAGACCATCGCCTCCCTGACCGAATCCGGTTATCAGTTTATCGGCATGGATCACTTTGCCCGCCCGGATGATGAGCTGGCGGTGGCACAACGTGAAGGCAAACTGCATCGTAACTTCCAGGGGTACACCACTCAGGGTGACAGTGATTTACTGGGGCTGGGAGTGTCCGCCATCAGCATGCTGGGGGACAGCTATGCCCAGAACCAGAAAGAGCTGAAGACCTATTACAGCAGCGTAGAGGCGCAGGGTAATGCCTTATGGCGCGGTCTGGCGATGACGGAAGACGACTGCCTGCGGCGTGAGGTGATCAAAACGCTGATCTGCAATTTCAAGCTGGAGTATCCGGCGATAGAACAACAGTTCGACATCGATTTCGCCAGCTATTTTGCTGAAGACTTGCAACTGCTGGCGCCGTTTGAACGCGATGGGTTGGTGGAACGTGACGAGCAGGGTATTCGCGTCACGCCGCGTGGCCGGCTACTGATCCGCAATATTTGCATGTGCTTTGATATCTACCTGCGCCAACAGGCTCGCACTCAGCAATTCTCTCGGGTTATCTGATCGATAAAAAAACGGCCGCGGATGCGGCTGTTTTCATCAATAACGCAAACTATTCCATTCCCAACTCTTTCAACTTGCGCGTCAGGGTATTACGACCCCAACCCAACAAGCGGGCAGCTTCCTGCTTGTGCCCCTGGGTATGACGCAGCGCGGTGGTGAGCAGCGTGCGCTCCATTTCCGGTTGCGCTTCCGACAGCAGGTTTTGATGACCGGAACGCAATGCGCGGTCGGCCCATTGCGCCAGCAGCGTGGCCCAACTGTCCGGCAGACTGTGGCCGGCCGTTTCCGGTGCAGAGGTTTCAAACAGCTCACTCGGCAGGTCCTGAATCAGCACTTCCTGCCCGGCGGCCATCACGGTTAACCAGCGGCAGGTGTTTTCCAACTGACGTACGTTACCCGGCCATGGCAGGCGGGTCAGGGCGGTTTCGGTTTCCGGATGCAGATTCTTCGCTTCGACACCCAACTCTTTTGCCGCGACTTGCAGGAAGTAGCGAGCCAGACGGGGGATGTCCTCACGACGTTCACGTAATGGCGGCAGGTGCACGCGGATCACGTTCAGGCGGTGGAACAGATCCTCACGGAATTTGCCCTCCTGTACCCGTAACTCCAGGTTCTGGTGGGTGGCGGCGATAATGCGCACGTCCACCTTCACCGGCGCGTACCCACCGACCCGGTAGAATTGACCATCTGCCAGCACACGCAGTAAACGGGTTTGCACATCCAGCGGCATATCGCCGATTTCATCCAGGAACAGCGTCCCGCCGTCGGCCTGCTCAAAGCGGCCCTGACGGATCTGATTGGCGCCAGTAAAGGCCCCTTTCTCGTGGCCGAACAGCTCTGATTCGATCAGGTCTTTAGGGATCGCCGCCATGTTCAACGCGATAAAGGGTGACTTGGCACGCGGGCTATGGCGGTGCAGGGCATGCGCCACCAGCTCTTTACCGGTACCCGATTCGCCGTTGATCAGCACGCTGATCGATGAGCGCGACAGACGACCGATGATGCGGAACACGTCCTGCATCGCCGGGGCCTCGCCGATAATGTCCGCCACCGGATCGTTGGCCGGCTGGCTGCGCGCCGGTTGCTGCTGTTCCTGATAATGGCTGATGGCGCGTTCTACCAGCGCTACCGCCTCATCGATATCAAAGGGTTTTGGCAGGTAATCGAACGCCCCCTGCTGGTAGGCGCTGACCGCAGCATCCAAATCCGAATGTGCCGTCATTATGATGACCGGTAGCATGGGGTGACGCTGCTTGATCTGCTTGAGCAACGCCAGGCCATCCATACCCGGCATGCGGATGTCAGACAGCAACACGTCAGGCGTTTGCGTGGCCAGGGCTTCCAGTACCGCATTGCCACTTTCGAAGCTCACACAGCTCACACCGGCTCCAGTGAGCGCGCGTTCAAGCACCCAGCGGATGGAGCTATCGTCATCGACGATCCAGACTATCCCTCGTTGCATAGAAAACCTCACTGGCGAATAGGCAGGTAAACCGAGAATTCGGTATGTCCTGGCCAACTGTTAAATTCAACTTTTCCGCAATGCTGATCGATAAGATTACGGGCGATGGATAAACCCAGGCCGGTTCCGCCTTCGCGACCACTGACCATTGGGTAAAACAGCGTGTCCTGCAACTGCGCCGGCACGCCGGGACCGTCATCTTCGATATCGATACGTGCCGCTAACCGGTAGCGGGTACCGTGCAGGGTGATCTGGAATGCGGTACGGGTGCGCAGCGTGATGGTGCCGCCTGCTTCGCCCAGTGCCTGCAGTGCATTGCGGGTGATGTTCAGCAACACCTGCTCGATTTGATCCGGGTCGTGTGCCATCTCGGGCAGGCTCGGGTCGTAGTCGCGCACCAGCGTCACGTTATCCGGCTTCTCCAGCGACACCAGTTGGCAAACGCGTTCTGCCACCTGATGAATACTCTGGGTAATGTGCTGGCCCGGGCGTTGCGGGCCCAGCAGGCGATCGACCAGATTGCGCAGGCGATCGGCCTGCTCAATGATCACCTTGGTGTATTCGGTCAGTGATGGGTCGGGCAGGGCCTTGGCCAGCAGTTGTGCTGCGCCACGCAGTCCACCAAGCGGGTTTTTAATCTCATGTGCCAGGCCACGGACCAGATCGCGGGCGGCAACCTGTTGAGCGTGCTGCAGCTGTTCCTGGCTCAGGCGGCGTTGGTTATCCATGGGCGCCAGCTCGATCAGGATATAGCCTTCAGACAGCGCCTGGGCGGTCAGGGAGAGGATATGTGCGCGCCCATCAACTACCAGGGTCACTTCGCTATCGGTAAAGCCCTGGCCGGCGCGCAGGCTTTCACGCATCAGATCGACGTTCAGTGAGAAATAGCCGAGCAGATCGGGCAAAGGTGTACCGAAAAGTTTACGGGAACTTTGTGCCAGCAGTTGTTGTGCTGCCGGATTGGCGTAATGAACCGCCAGATCATCATCCAACAGCAGGATGCTGTTGATGAGAGAATTGAGGATCTGCCCAGCATCGGGCAGCTTGCCAGTTGCCATACAGCAGACTCCTGCACCTTTTTAGTGCATCTATCCTACCCCATCCCCACGGCGTGCGGTATGGAATAGTTTTGCAGAAAATACGGTGGAGAAAAAAACCCATCCGAAGATGGGCAGAAAGTTTCCACGGCAACAAAAAAAGACAACTAAATCTGGGCGCCGCCCGCAGGCGGCGCGGTAAAACTTAAACGCTGTAGTACAGTTCGAACTCAACCGGGTGTGGTGTCATGCGAACGCGGTCCATTTCTTCTTTACGCAGATCGATGTAAGCGTCGATCGCGTCGTCGGTGAATACGCCGCCACGGGTCAGGAACTCGCGGTCTTCGCTCAGTGCAGCCAGCGCTTCATCCAGGGAGCCTGCAACTTTTGGAATTTCAGCTTCTTCTTCCGGTGGCAGGTCATACAGGTTTTTGTCCATGGCATCGCCAGGGTGGATTTTGTTAATCACACCGTCCAGGCCGGCCATCAGCAGCGCCGCGAAGCACAGGTATGGGTTAGCCGCTGGATCCGGGAAACGGGCTTCGATACGGCGCGCTTTCGGGCTGGCTACCACTGGGATACGGATAGAAGCTGAACGGTTACGGGCTGAGTAAGCCAGCATGACCGGTGCTTCGTAACCTGGGACCAGACGCTTGTAAGAGTTGGTGGTCGGGTTGGCCAGGGCGTTGATCGCTTTAGCGTGCTTGATGATACCGCCGATGTAGAACAGGGCGATTTCAGACAGGCCGCCGTATTTGTCGCCGGCGAACAGGTTAGTCCCGTTCTTGGACAGCGACATGTGGCAGTGCATACCGGAGCCGTTATCACCGAACATAGGTTTCGGCATGAAGGTCGCGGTTTTGCCAAATGCGTGAGCCACGTTGTGAACCACGTATTTGTAGATTTGGATTTCGTCGGCTTTCTTGGTCATGGTGTTGAAGCGGGTTGCCACTTCGTTCTGACCTGCAGTTGCCACTTCGTGGTGGTGCGCTTCAACCACCAGGCCCATCTCTTCCATGGTCAAACACATGGTAGAACGGATGTCCTGTGAAGAATCGACCGGAGGAACCGGGAAGTAACCGCCTTTGACTGCTGGACGGTGGCCTTTGTTGCCGCCATCATATTTGGTGCCGGAGTTCCATGCGCCTTCGATATCGTCGATAGCTACGTGGGAACCACGGATGCTGCTGCCGAAACGAATATCATCGAACAGGAAGAATTCTGGCTCTGGCCCGAACAGCACGGTGTCCGCGATGCCGGAAGAACGCAGGAAATCTTCTGCACGCTTGGAGATGGAACGCGGATCACGGTCGTAGCCCTGCATGGTGCCTGGCTCGAGGATGTCGCAGCGAATGATCAGGGTGGATTCTTCGAAGAACGGATCCAGTACCGCCGTGCTGGCGTCTGGCATCAGCACCATGTCAGATTCGTTGATGCCCTTCCAACCACCGATCGAGGAGCCGTCAAACATTTTACCTTCTTCGAAGAAGTCGGCATTTACCTGATGAGAAGGGATGGTGACGTGTTGTTCCTTACCCTTGGTGTCAGTGAAACGCAGGTCTACGAATTTCACTTCATGCTCATTCAGCATCGTCAAAACGTGTTCAGCGGACATACTTAACTCTCCCGGATTTATCATTGTCTTCGTCGTGGAACGAATCTGTGGAACTGGCTTTTTTTGTCTTAAAAAGACTAAAGCGAAAACTGTGCCAACTTTGCTAAAGCGCTTTAATCGCCTTTCTGCGCGGCTTTTGCACAGAATCAGTATGCACCATCAGTGATGCATTGCACTTAAATGGTGCAATCTATGCGAGGTGGGGCACTGTAATGGTGCAAAAGTGCACCGGATGCTGCTTTTTGCACCGTGAAAGGGATCACATACTGACCTGTACACAGTTGTTTATAAGAGACTGTTGTGATCTTGTTTAGTCCCTCGCTTAATACGTGTACAATAGCGCGCTATTTCTAATGCCTGAGGCAAAGCTGTGATCGAAAATTTGCGTAACATCGCCATTATTGCCCACGTTGACCATGGTAAGACCACCCTGGTTGATAAGCTGCTGCAACAATCCGGTACTTTCGGAGAGCGTGTAGAAGCCACCGAACGCGTAATGGACTCCAACGATTTGGAGAAAGAGCGTGGGATTACCATCCTCGCTAAAAACACCGCCATTAATTGGAAAGACTACCGCATCAACATCGTGGATACCCCAGGACACGCCGACTTCGGCGGTGAGGTTGAGCGTGTGATGTCAATGGTTGACTCGGTGCTGCTGGTTGTGGACGCAATGGATGGCCCAATGCCGCAAACCCGTTTCGTGACCAAAAAAGCCTTCGCTAATGGTCTGAAGCCGATCGTGGTAATCAACAAGGTTGACCGTCCAGGCGCACGTCCTGATTGGGTTGTTGATCAGGTCTTCGACCTGTTCGTTAACCTCGACGCGACCGACGAGCAGCTCGACTTCCCAATCATCTATGCTTCTGCATTGTTGGGGATCGCGGGTACTGACCACAATGAGATGGCGGAAGACATGACCCCGCTGTATCAAGCGATCGTAGACCACGTGTCTGCACCGCAGGTTGAGGTCGAAGCACCATTCCAGATGCAGATCTCTCAGCTGGACTACAACAACTACGTGGGCGTTATCGGCATCGGCCGTATCAAGCGTGGTAAGGTCAAGCCGAACCAACAGATCACTATCATTGATAGCGAAGGCAAAACCCGTAACGGTAAAGTTGCCAAGGTTCTGACTCACATGGGTCTGGAGCGTATCGAAGCGCCTATCGCTGAAGCTGGCGACATCATCGCTATCACCGGTCTGGGCGAGCTGAACATCTCTGACACCATCTGTGATGTGAATGCGGTTGAAGCGCTGCCGGCACTGTCTGTTGATGAACCGACCGTAACCATGTACTTCAACGTCAACACCTCTCCGTTCTGTGGTAAAGAAGGCAAGTACGTGACTTCACGTCAGATCCTTGACCGTCTGAACAAAGAGCTGGTGCACAACGTGGCACTGCGTGTTGAAGAAACCGAAGATGCTGATGCATTCCGCGTATCTGGCCGTGGTGAACTTCACCTGTCGGTTCTGATCGAAAACATGCGTCGTGAAGGTTTCGAGCTGGCGGTTTCCCGTCCAAAAGTTATCAACCGTAAAATCGATGGCCGCATGCAAGAGCCATTCGAAAACGTGACGCTGGATATCGAAGAACAGCACCAGGGTTCAGTCATGCAAGCCATGGGTGAGCGCAAAGGTGACGTTAAGGACATGATCCCAGACGGCAAAGGTCGTATTCGCCTGGATTACCTGATCCCTGCGCGTGGCCTGATCGGCTTCCGTACCGAGTTCATGACCATGACTTCCGGTACCGGCCTGCTGTACTCCACCTTCAGCCACTACGATGACGTGCGCCAGGGTGAAATCGGCCAGCGCCAGAACGGCGTGCTGATCTCTAACGGCCAGGGTAAAGCGGTAGCATTCGCCTTGTTCGGTCTGCAAGATCGCGGCAAGCTGTTCCTGGGTCACGGTGCAGAAGTGTATGAAGGCCAGATCATCGGTATTCACTCACGTTCTAACGACCTGACCGTGAACTGCCTGACCGGTAAGAAGCTGACCAACATGCGTGCTTCCGGTACTGACGAAGCGACTACCCTGGTTCCTGCTATCAAGATGTCCCTGGAGCAAGCTCTGGAATTCATCGATGATGACGAACTGGTAGAAGTAACGCCAACGTCCGTACGTATTCGTAAACGTCACCTGACTGAAAACGATCGTAAGCGTGCAAGCCGCGGTCCTAAAGAAGCTTAATCGCTGATTTAGTCTGCAACACTTAGGGCGCGTCCAGCGCCCTGAGTTTTTTCCTCTGCCTTTTCCCATTTCTGCCGCGTGCTATACGCTTTTCTGCCTGCTCTCTATTCAGCCCCTGCTTTTCCCGCTACAGTAAAATCTCACCGGCCCATCAGGAGAGGACTATGCTGTATATCTTTGATTTAGGTAATGTGATCGTCGATATCGATTTCAAACGTGTACTGGGTGTATGGAGCAATTTAAGCGGTACGCCGCTGGCGGTATTGTCCGAGCGTTTCACCATGGGCGAGTTGTTCCAACAGCATGAGCGCGGTGAGATCAGCGATGAAGACTTTGCTGAACGGCTGAGTGATGAAATGGGTATCGCCCTCAGTTTCGAACAGTTCGCTACCGGCTGGCAGGCGGTGTTTGTTGCCCTGCGCCCGGAAGTGATCGACATCATGAAACGCCTGCGCAGCGAAGGCCATCGTGTGGTGGTGCTGTCGAACACCAACCGCCTGCACTGCAACTATTGGCCACAGCACTACCCACAAGTGGCAGAAGCCGCCGATCATCTCTATTTGTCTCAGGACATTGGCATGCGCAAACCGGACGCCAATATCTATCTGCACGTCCTTAACGCCGAAAATACCCCACCGGAGCAGGCGGTGTTTTTTGACGATGTGGCGGCTAATGTGGCAGCGGCTGAGGCGCTGGGCATTAAAGGGGTGCACGTGACCGACCGCGACGTGGTGCCAGCTTATTTTGCCCAATGACCGCGAAGGGTTAAGCTTAAGGCGTACAAACTGACATCAAGGAGTGGCCATGTCATTTTTCCGCCGCAAGAAGCTGCCTTCTGCGATCAAACCCAGCGTCACCTTTGGGCGGCTGCTGATCAAGCGTATCGACAGTGATGGCCTGACCATGTTGGCGGGCCATCTGGCTTATGTTTCCCTGCTGTCGCTGGTGCCCCTGGTGACCGTGGTGTTCGCGCTGTTTGCCGTGTTCCCAATGTTCTCCGATATCAGCGTCCAACTGAAAAGCTTTATCTTCTCCAACTTCATGCCAGCCGCCGGCAACGTGATCCAGAGTTATCTGGAACAGTTTGTTGCCAACTCCAACAAGATGACTGCCGTCGGTACCTGCGGGCTGATTGTCACCGCGCTGTTGTTGATCTCCTCGGTGGACAGCGTGCTGAACACCATCTGGCGTAGCAAAAACAAGCGTCCAATCGTGTTTTCGTTCGCGGTGTACTGGATGGTTCTGACCCTGGGGCCGCTGTTGGTCGGTGCCAGTATGGCGATCAGCTCTTATCTGCTGTCACTCAACTGGTTGGCGCAGACCGGCGTTAACAGCCTGGTGGATCAGGTGTTGCGTATTTTCCCGCTGATCCTGTCGTGGATATCCTTCTGGTTGCTGTATTGCATTGTGCCGACGGTACGAGTGCCGCCTAAGGATGCATTGATAGGTGCGTTGGTGGCCGGGTTGCTGTTTGAGCTGGGTAAGAAAGGTTTTGCCTTGTACATCACCATGTTCCCGTCTTATCAGCTGATTTACGGCGTGCTGGCGGTGATCCCCATTTTATTCCTTTGGGTCTACTGGAGCTGGTGTATCGTGTTACTCGGCGCGGAAATCACGGTGACCATCGCGGAATACCGCGACTACCGCCAACAGAAGGCGGAACAACAGAATCAGTCATCAGAAGGGCAGTTATGATTGCGTTAATTCAACGGGTATTAAATGCCAGCGTCACGGTCGAAGGTCAGACGGTAGGCAACATAGGCCCGGGTTTGTTAGTGTTATTGGGCGTGGAGCAGGACGATAACGAGCAGAAGGCCGTTCGCCTGTGTGAGCGTGTGTTGGGGTACCGCATCTTTGGTGACGAGAACGACAAGATGAATCTCAATGTCCAACAGGCAGGGGGCAGCCTGCTGGTGGTCTCGCAGTTCACGCTGGTGGCCGACACGCAAAAAGGTATGCGTCCGAGCTTTTCACGCGGTGCGGTACCGCAGGAAGCCGATCGCTTATACCAGTATTTTGTTGGCCAGTGCCGCGAGCGCGGCATAGAAACTCAAACCGGTGAGTTTGCGGCTGACATGAAAGTCGCGCTGGTGAACGACGGACCAGTGACGTTTTGGCTTCAAGTCTAAGTATTCTGAGAGAGAAGGCGTCTATGTATCACCTACGAGTACCGGTAACAGAACAAGAACTGAAGGATTATTACCAGTTCCGCTGGGAAATGCTGCGCAAGCCGCTGCACCAGCCGGTGGGGTCGGAAAAGGATGCCTATGACGCCATGGCGCATCACCAAATGGTGGTGGACGAGGGCGGAAAAATTGTCGCTATTGGGCGGCTGTATATCAATGCGGACAACGAGGCGGCGATTCGTTTTCTGGCGGTAGATCCGACGGTGCAGGACAAAGGCCTGGGTACGCTGGTGGCCATGACCCTGGAGTCCGTGGCACGCCAGGAGAGTGTTAAGCGGGTAGTGTGTAGCGCTCGTGAAGACGCGGTAGATTTCTTTGCCAAACTGGGCTTTGTTAACCAAGGTGAGATCACCGCGCCGCAAACCACACCGATTCGTCACTTCCTGATGATCAAACCCGTGGCGACGCTGGATGACATTCTGCATCGCCCCGACTGGTGCGGTCAGTTGCAGCAGGCCTGGTACGATCATATCCCGCTCAGTGAGAAAATGGGCGTGCGCATCAGCCAATATACCGGCCAGCGTTTTGTCACCACCATGCCGGAGATCGGCAATCAGAATCCGCACCATACGCTGTTTGCCGGCAGCCTGTTCTCCCTGGCGACGCTGACCGCATGGGGGCTAATTTGGCTGTTGCTGCGTGAGCGCCATTTGGGCGGCACTATTATTCTGGCGGATGCCCATATCCGTTACAGCAAGCCGATCACCGGCCGGCCGCGAGCGGTGGCGGATCTCAGTTCGTTGAGCGGGGATTTGGCCCGCCTGGCGCGTGGTCGCCGTGCTCGTGTACAGGCGGAAGTCCACCTGTTCGGCGACGATGACAGAGGGGCGGTGTTTGAAGGCACTTATATGGTGTTGCCGGCCGAACCGGAAGTTCCCCTCGATCAGGGCGGTTGTGAGGCGATAGACAGTTGATACTGTGGCCCTCTCGGTGCAGAGAGGGCCAATCCAAAATCAAGGCAGTTGTTGCTCCAGCGTTTGTCCTGCTTTGCTGGTGGCCTGTAATTGGCCCTGCAATGAAGCCTTAAATGGCCCATCGCTGTTCAGCAAGCCTTTCAACTGTAATTGCAGGTTACCGTCCCCTTCCAGTGGGACCGGCTGCCATCCCCATTGTTGCAGGGTGTTCACCGGTACCGAACGCCCATTCAGCGACAGCGTAAAAGGCTTGCCCGGCAACTGCTCGATGGTGGCTTTGGCTTCCAGCAATCCCTGCGGCATAAAGGCGCTGAGATCGGTGACGTTAATCTGCCCGTCATTAGCGTTCAGCGCCAACGATGGGCGGCGAACGTCGATCTTGTTGAAGGTGGCTTCGCTGCCGTTGAGATTCAGCGTGCCGGACCAGATACCCCACTGGTGATCGCGCGCCAGCAACAGGTTGCTGCCGTAACCGTCCAGCGCGGTGATTTGGAACGGGAAAGCCGGATTGATATCGATGATCAGGTTGCGGTTGGTGGTCAGCTTATTGACGTAAACCTCCGCCAACCAGTGTGGCAGCGTTTGTAGCCACAATCCGCGCCAGTTGCTCGGCAAGGTGTATTCCAACGCGGCGACCGCCACCTCATCCAATTGCAGGCGATTATTGGCGCGCAGCCAGTTACCGGAGGTACGCAATAGGCCGCCTTCCCAGCGGGTGGTGAACTGCTGAATAGCGATACCCGCTGGCGAGAGACGCATATTCATGATCGGATCAATCAGATGGAAGCCGCCATTGATCAGATCGCTGGCGTTGAAGTTCAGCGAACCGTCCGGGCTGCTCCAGTCGCCCTGCTGGAAGGTGACGTTCTGCAGCGACAGGTCGAGATCGTTGAAGGCCCACTCTTTGCCTTCCAGCCGCGCATCGATCAGATCAAAACGTTTAAGCGTGATCGGCGGCAGGGCGGTAAAGCGTTGCCAGAACTGTTCCAGTGTCAGTGGCGTCTGCATGCGCACGCCACTCAGCCGCAGGCGTTCTACCTGCCAACTGCCATCAGCGGCGCGGGTGGCTACGCCAGTCAAATCACCTTGTGCCAGATCGGCACCGAAGTTGCTGAGTAATAGTTGGTTTTGTTTCAGTTCGCCCTGGACCAGCACCTGTGAGGCAGGGATGCCGTTCAGCGTCATAGAGCCTGCGCTGAACTGGAACTGATTGTTTTCACCTAAGGGATGGCCGGCTTTGGGCTGCCATGGCATAACACCGGCATTGACCTGTTGGGCATCCAGCTGCCAGGTTTCATCGTTGGATTGCAGCGCCATGTTGCTCAGTTGCAGCACATCGGCCTGTATCGGCAATACTGCATTCTGTTGTGGGAGCTTAAGCGTCCCCTCACGTAGCGTGACGCTATGAAAATAACGCGGCTCGGTAAGTTGGCGCAGGCTGAGCCCAAGGTCCACCTGTTTGGCAACCAGCGATGGTGGCTGATTTTTTGTCGCTAACTGAACGTCTTCCAGGCTGATTTGGCCCGGTTGGTCCCACGAGTGAGAGATCTTCGCCACCGACAGGCGATAGTCGCTGTTATCGCTGACCCAGCGGCTCGCCCAGCCGGCTGCCCAACGGGTTTGCCCAATGACGTACAACAGCGCAATGGCCAGCACAACCAGCAGCAGTAACGTCAGCAACAGTTTCCCGATAAATTTCATCGTCTACATCCGCATCGGTCAAAAAAGATACCCTGTTTATGCCGTAATTGGCCGGGCATCTCAAGTGCAATGGTCTGATAGGCAATAAAAAACGGCCGCAAGCGGCCGTTTAACCGTCAGTGTGGCTGATTACGGCTTTTCGTGTTCGTGCGGGAATACCAGGTTCAGCACGATGGCGGTGATGCCGCCGGCCGCAATGCCTGAGGAAAGCAGGGTTTTCAGCCAGTCCGGTGCGAACTGCAGGATCAGTGGTTGCTGGGAAACGCCCATGCCCACCGCCAGCGACAGCGCCATGATCATGATCGCACGGCGGTTCAGCCGTTCGCGTGACACGATACGCACGCCGGATGCGGCAATGGTGCCGAACATTACCAGGGTTGCGCCGCCCAAGACCGGTTCAGGAATGTGCTGCACGAATCCGGCTACCGCCGGGAATAATCCCAGCACGATCAGCATCAGCGCCACCACGAAACCGACATAACGGCTGGCAACGCCGGTCAACTGGATCACCCCATTGTTCTGACCAAAGCAGGAGTTGGGGAAGGTGTTGAACACCGCTGACAGCATCGAATTCAGGCCGTTGGCCAGCACGCCGCCTTTCAGGCGCTTCATATACAGCGGGCCGCTGACCGGTTGTTCCGACACGTCCGAGGTGGCGGTGATATCGCCAATGGTTTCCAGTGAGGTGACCATAAAGATCAGCATCAGGGGTAACAGCAGGTTCCAGTCAAAGCCCAGACCGTAATACAGCGGCGTTGGGATGATGATCGCTGCCGTCTCTGGAACCGGTTGGCTTGTTGGCAGCATGTCCATGGCCCAGGCCAGCAGATAACCGACCGCCATGGCAATCACCAGAGAGGCGACGCGCAGGTACGGGTTGCGTTGACGGTTTAGCAAGATAATCACCAATAATACCGCACCGGCCAGCAGCAGGTTTTTGGGGGCACCGAAGCTACCCCCGTTCATCGCGGCATAGCCACCGCCGATGGAGGTCAACCCAACCTGGATTAGCGATAAACCGATAATCATCACCACGATGCCGGAAACCAGCGGGGTGATAATGCGTCGTGCCAGGTGCAGCACGCGTGATAGCAAGATCTCGGTGCAGGAAGCGACCATCAGTGTGCCAAACAACGCTGCCATCATGGTCGGTACGTCGGCACCGCCATTTTTCAGTGCCAGCCCACCCATAATCAGCGGCGCAACAAAGTTAAAACTGGTGCCCTGAATTGACAGCAGGCCGGAACCGACCGGCCCCCAGGTTTTAATTTGCAGGATAGAGGCCAGACCGGAGGCAAACAGCGACATGCTGATGATGTGTTGAGTATCCTGTGCCGGTAAACCTAACGCCTGACAGATCAGCAGAGCCGGGGTGATCACCGCAACGAACATGGCCAACAGGTGCTGGCTAGCGGCAAACAGCGTCTGCGGCAGCGGTGGGCGGTCTTCCAGGCGATAAATCAGTTCACTGTTGCGGGCAGGGGAGGATGCTTTTTGCACAGCATCAAGCTCGGCGGATGGCATGGTCATGGTGTGGCATTTCCAGAAACGGCAAAGCAGGCATTTTAATGATTTGCCCCACAAAAGCAAACGGTTGCGCGTTAATGTTTTGTTAGTGTTATCGCCGGTTATGTCGCATTTTTATTCATTTTTTCTTGTGTTATCAGCGTTTTTTACTTCTAATCCTGCACTCATCAAGTTTTAAAAACTAAGCGGTTTTCTATAACTTATTATTTCTTAATTGGATCTTTCCCCTTACATGGAGTACCTGGATGTTTCATCTTGATACTTATGGCACGTTAGTCGCGGCAACATTGGTTTTGCTCCTTGGGGGCAAATGCGTTACCAGCATTCCCCTGTTGAGAAAATACACCATCCCTGCCCCTGTCGCCGGTGGTTTACTGGTGGCACTCCTGCTGTTAGCCCTGAAAAAGCTGGTTAACTGGGAAATCAGCTTCGATATGTCGCTGAAGGACCCGTTGATGCTGGCTTTCTTCGCCACCATCGGTCTGAATGCCAACCTGGCGCGCTTGCGTGCGGGCGGCAAAGCATTAATGGTGTTCCTGTTTGTGGTGCTGGGCCTGCTGCTGGTGCAGAACGCCATCGGCATCGGCATGGCGAAAATGCTGGGTCTGGATCCGCTAATGGGTCTGATCGCCGGCTCCATTACGTTGTCCGGCGGACACGGTACCGGGGCAGCCTGGAGCAAGCTGTTTATCGAGCGCTACGGGTTTGAAAATGCCACGGAAGTGGCGATGGCCTGTGCCACCTTCGGACTGGTATTGGGTGGCCTGATTGGCGGGCCGGTGGCGCGCTACCTGGTGAAGCACTCTTCCACGCCGGAAGGCACGCCGGATGACAGTGTCCAGCCAAGCGGTTTTGAAAAGCCGGAGAGCGGCCGTTTGATCACCTCGCTGGTCATGATTGAAACCATCGCCATGATCGCTATCTGTCTGAGTCTGGGGCAGCTGATTTCCGGCTTACTGAGTGGCACGGTGTTTGAACTGCCAAACTTCGTCTGCGTGCTGTTTGTTGGCGTGATCCTCAGCAACACCCTGGCTTTCACCGGCTTTTATACCGTGTTTGAACGTGCGGTATCGGTGCTGGGTAACGTCAGCCTGTCGCTGTTCCTGGCCATGGCGCTGATGAGCCTGCGGCTGTGGGAGCTGGCTTCGCTGGCCTTGCCGATGCTGGCGATCCTGGCGGTGCAAACGCTGGTGATGGCGCTGTACGCGATTTTCGTCACCTATCGGGTGATGGGCAAAAATTACGATGCAGCGGTACTGGCTGCTGGTCACTGTGGCTTCGGTATGGGCGCTACGCCAACGGCGATCGCCAATATGCAGGCGATTACCGATCGCTTCGGTCCGTCGCACCTGGCGTTTCTGGTGGTGCCGATGGTGGGGGCGTTCTTTATTGATATCGCCAACGCGATTGTGATTAAGCTGTACCTGCTGTTGCCGGTGTTCCCGACGATTGGCTGATTAAAGCGTCGTAATAACGAAAAAGGCGCCAATCGGCGCCTTTTTCTATGGTGGGCGATTAGGCGTTGGAGTAACGCGCTTTTTCCGGTAACCAGCGTTCAATCAAGGCACGGGCATGTTCCGGATACTGCTGATGGATATGGCGGGCGACACGTTGCACTTCCGGGATCATCGCCTGATCGCGCAGTAAATCGGCCACTTTGAACTCTGCACTGCCGGTTTGACGTGTGCCCAGCAACTCGCCGGGGCCACGGATCTCCAGATCTTGCTGTGCAATGACGAAGCCGTCATTGCTGTCACGCAGCACCTGCAGGCGTTTTTGTGCCGTTTTGCTCAGCGGCGTTTTGTACAACAAAACGCAGTGGGACGCGACAGCACCACGACCCACGCGGCCACGTAGCTGATGCAACTGCGCCAGCCCCAACCGCTCCGGGTTTTCGATGATCATCAGGCTGGCATTAGGCACGTCGACCCCGACTTCGATCACCGTCGTTGCCACCAGCAGCTGGAGTTCGCCTTGTTTAAAGGCCTGCATCACCGCCTGTTTCTCTTGCGCTTTCATTCGGCCATGTATCAGCGCGACTTTCAGTTCCGGCAGCGCGACTTTCAGCTCTTCCCAGGTGGCTTCTGCCGCCTGGGCTTCCAGAACTTCAGACTCCTCAATCAGCGTACAAACCCAATACGCCTGTCGGCCTTCTTCGATGCAGGCGTTTTTCACTCGCTGAATAATATCGGCACGCCGGGTGTCGGGAATGGCGACGGTAGTGACCGGCGTTCTGCCTGGGGGCAGTTCGTCGATCACCGAAGTGTCGAGATCGGCATAGGCGGTCATCGCCAGCGTGCGTGGGATGGGCGTGGCGGTCATGATCAACTGATGGGCATGGAAGCCTTGCTCCTCACCCTTCTCCCACAGTGCCAGCCGCTGGTGTACGCCAAAACGGTGTTGTTCGTCGATGATCACCAGCGCCAGGCCGGAGAACTGCACCTGTTCCTGGAAGATGGCGTGCGTACCGACCACCATCGACACCTGTCCACTGGCAATTGCCTCTTGCTGCGCGATGCGTGCCTTGCCTTTTTGTTTGCCGGCCAGCCAGCCGACTTCCAGCCCCAGCGGTTCAAACCACTGGCGGAAATTGTTGGCGTGCTGTTCGGCCAGCAACTCCGTTGGCGCCATCAGCGCCACCTGCTTGCCGTGAGCTATAGCGCGCAACGCGGCTAGCGCGGCCACCAGCGTTTTGCCGGAGCCGACGTCGCCCTGTACCAGCCGCATCATCGGGAAGCCTTTTTGCATATCGGCTTCGATATCGGCCACTACGCGGTCTTGCGCGCCGGTCGGTGAAAACGGCAACTGGGCGAGGAATTGTTTTTTAAGCCGATCATCAGGCATCAGTGGCAACGCCTGATAGCTCTGAGCACCGGCTCGTACCGCCAGCATGCTGAGGTTATGTGCCAGCAGCTCTTCCAGGATCAGGCGTTTTTGCGCCGGGTGTTTACCCAGTTCCAAATCTGCCAACTGGATGTCCGGCGGTGGGCGATGCAGGGTATGCAACGCCTGTGGCAGGCTCATTAACCCACCGCTCAGTTCTGGCGGCAGCAGTTCGGCAATGGCGCAGGTATCCAACAGCTCCAGTGCCTGATCGGTCAGCTTGCGCAGCGTGGCCTGCCGAATGCCTTCGGTGGTGGGGTAGACCGGCGTCAGTGACTCTTGCAGCTCAACCTCGCTGCTTTCTCCCTGAATGCGGTATTCCGGGTGAATAATTTCTGCGCCGTGATTACCCCGTTTGACTTCACCATAGGCGGTGACACGACGGCCGGTGGCCAGGTTGTTCTTCATTGCCGCATTGAAGTTGAAGAAGCGCATGGTGAGCAGGCCGGTACCGTCACTGATCTGACAGGTCAGCATGCGTCGACGGCCAAAGCTAATGTCTGTGCGCAGTACTTCGCCTTCCACGGTGGCAAAAATGCCCGGCTGCAGATCGTTTATTGGATAGAGGCGGGTGCGGTCTTCATAGCGTAGCGGCAGGTGCAGCAGCAAGTCCTGAATGGTTTCCAGGCCAATTTTGGCCAGTTTACCCGCCTGGCTGGCACCAACCCCGGAAAGTGTGGTGAGTGGGACAGCATCCAGCAGGCGGCCTTTCATTTACGTACCGTCGCTTGCATGGTCGCCCACCATTCGGCATCGGCGACCACCTGGCCCTGTTCATCAATATGTGGACGCGGCAGCCTTTTACGCTTGGCCACGTTGGCTAGCACCGGATAGCCACCTTCAAACAGCAGACGTTGCTGCTCTTCCTGATTGAGCATGCTGTGCTCACGGCGATACATACCGGCGTTTTGCCGCTGGCGTTGCGCTTCGTACAAAATCAATGCTGAGGCGACCGACACGTTCAGCGACTGCACCATACCGATCATCGGAATGATGATGTCCTGATCGGCAAGCCGCAGGGCCTCTTCGGTGATGCCGGTTTTTTCCTGGCCCAGCAGCACGCAGGTCGGGCGGGTGTAATCCACTTCGCGGAAGTCTACTGCACGGGCTGACAGGTTAGTCGCCAGAATTTGCATACCCTGATCTTTCAGATGGGTCACGGCGTCGACAATGGTGGGATGGGTTTTGACATTTACCCAGCTGTTGCTGCCGGCCGCGGAGGAAACCAGGGTGCGCATGCGCGGGGTTGGCCACACGGCATGCACCTGATGCACGCCGACGGCGTCGGCGGTGCGGATAATGGCGGAGACGTTATGCGGTTTGTGCACCTGTTCCAGGCAGACCGTTAAATCCGGCTGCCGGGTGGCCAGCATTTCACGAATCCGCGCATAGCGTTCAGGGCTCATAAGCGCTAATTTCGGTTACGGTTAACTTTAATGACATCCGGCATGATACGGATTTTACGCATAATATTTGCCAGATGGATGCGATCGCGGGTGGTCAAGCGGATAAAGGCGCTATAAACCCGGCCGTCTTTCTCTTCGGTATTCAGGCTTTGGATATTGGACTCAGCCGCATTGATGGCTGCCGTCAGGTTGGCCAGCGCCCCCTGATGGTTAAACATGTCCACTTTGATCTCGGCAATGAATTCCTGCTCAATGTCTTTATCCCACTCTACCGCCATGAATTTCTCAGGCTCTTTCTGGTAGCCGCGGATATTCCGGCAGGACTCATGGTGGATCACCAGGCCTTTGCCTGGGCTGACGTGGGCGATGATCGGGTCACCCGGAATAGGTCGGCAGCATTTGGCGAAGGTGATCAGTACGCCGTCGGCGCCCTTGATCGCCAGGTTACGAACCCCGGAGGACGTGCCCAGATTGGACTGGTCACCCTGCAGGTTTTTCGCTACCACCACGCTCATGGCATTGCCCAGGCCAATTTCAGCCAGCAAATCATCCAGCGTCGCCAGCTTCATGCGATCCAACTCGTGTTGGATATTTTCCGGTGGAACCTCTGTCAGTTTGCGGCTGCCGCCTAACGCATGATTCAACAAGCGACGGCCGAGGCTGACCGAATCATCGCGTTTGAGGTTCTTCAGCATCTGGCGGATTTTGGCGCGCGCTTTTGAGCTGACGACAAAGTTCAGCCAGGCGGCGTTAGGCCGTGCGCCCGGTGCGGTGATAATTTCGACCGTTTGGCCGCTACTCAGTGACTGCGACAGCGGGTACGGCTGACGATCGACCCGCGCCCCAACGCAGGCGTGGCCGATATCGGTGTGTACCGCGTAGGCGAAGTCGACCGGCGTTGCGCCCGCAGGCAATTCGACAATGCGGCCTTCCGGGGTGAAAACGTAAATCTCATCCGGGAACAGATCGGATTTTACGCTCTCGATAAATTCAAACGAACTGCCGGCGCTTTGTTGCAGTTCCAGCAAGCTCTGCATCCAGCGCTGAGCGCGGATTTGTGCGGTGGTGCCGGTTTCGCCCTGTTCTTTTTCTTTATAAGCCCAGTGCGCGGCGACCCCCATTTCGGCCATCTGATCCATATCTTCGGTACGGATCTGCACCTCAACCGGTACGCCGTGTGGGCCGATCAGTGAAGTGTGCAGCGATTGATAGCCGTTGGCCTTGGGAATGGCAATATAGTCTTTGACCCTGCCCGGACGAGGTTTGTATAGGCTGTGAGCCTGACCCAGTACGCGGTAGCAGGTGTCGACTTCCTTCACGATCACCCGGAACGCGTAGATATCCATGATCGAATGGAAACGCTGTTCTTTCAGGTGCATCTTGAGGTAGATGGAATACAGATGTTTTTCCCGCCCGCTGACGCGGCAGGGAATGCCGGCCTCGGTCAGACGCCCTTCGATCTCGGAGAGAATCTTCTGGATCATCTCTTTACGGTTACCGCGCGCGGCTTTCACCACTTCTTTGATTACGCGATAACGGTTCGGGTACAACGCCTCAAAACCCAGCTCTTCGAGCTCGGTTTTCAGGTGGTGAATACCCAGACGATGGGCCAGAGGGCTGTAGATTTCCAGGGTTTCACGCGCAATACGCCGCCGTTTATCTGGGCGAAGCGAACCGAGGGTGCGCATGTTGTGCGTACGGTCGGCCAGCTTGATCAACACGACGCGGATATCCTGCACCATCGCCATGATCATCTTGCGGAAGTTTTCCGCCTGCGCTTCTTTTTTATCCTGGAACTTCAGCTTGTCGAGCTTGGATACGCCTTCAACCAATTCGGCAACGCTTTTGCCGAACAGCTGTTCCATATCCTGGTAGGTGGCCGGGGTGTCTTCGATGACGTCGTGCAGCAATGCTGCCATCAGCGTCTCATGGTCGAGACGCATTTCCGCCAGAATGCAGGCCACGGCAACCGGGTGAGTAATGTAGGGCTCACCGCTGGAGCGTGTCTGTCCCTCGTGAGCATCACGTGCAACGAGGTATGCCTGTTTGAGGCGCTTAATCTGCTCCTCAGGCAGGTAACGTTGAATCAGCAGATTCAGGCTTTCAAACAGGTACAAAGGCAGACTCGCAGTCTAATTAACGACGACCTTCAGCAATGGCGGTAACCGCTTGAATCTCGGCGGCTTCCTGCTCTTGCTGCTCCTGACGATCACGAACATCGAGGATCTGGCTGGTGATCAGGCCTTCTTCGATTTCGCGCAGCGCGATAACGGTGTACTTGTCGTTTTCTTCCGGAACAAGTGCATCTTTACCGCCAGTCTGGATTTGACGTGCCCGACGAGCAGCGACCAACACCAGGTCAAAACGGTTACCAATTTTCTCTACAGCGTCTTGAACAGTTACGCGTGCCATATTTGTGCTACTCCACAGGTGACGAAAAGACTGGGCATAATACTGAAACTGTCTTCAGTCTGCCAATAGTTTGCTGATTAAAGCGTCATGCCGCAGTAATTGGCGGCCTAAACGCAGGCGCTCGGCGCGAATAATGGTTTTCAGATCGGACAGAGCCAGATCGAAATCATCATTCACGATTAAATAATCATACTCCGCGTAGTGCGCCATTTCCGCCACGGCTTGCGCCATGCGTTTAGCGATCACTTCATCAGAGTCTTGCCCGCGGCCACGCAGGCGACGGCCAAGTTCTTCCTTCGACGGCGGCAAAATAAAGATGCTGCGTGCCTGGGGCATTTTTGCGCGAATTTGCTGCGCGCCCTGCCAGTCGATATCCAGGAAAACGTCTACACCGGTCGACAGCACCTGCTCAATGGCGGCGCGTGAGGTCCCGTAATAGTTGCCGAACACTTCGGCGTGCTCAAGAAAGGCATCCTGCTCAATCATTCGGCAGAATTCATCTTTTGAGACGAAGAAATAATGATCGCCATGCTGTTCACCCGGGCGGCTGTCGCGCGTGGTGTGCGAAACCGAAACCTGCGTGTCGTACAGCGGTTGCGTCTTTAACAAAGCCTGAATCAGACTTGATTTCCCTGCGCCACTGGGGGCAGAGACAATATAAAGTGTGCCTTGAGCCATGATGATGTTCGTTGGTAGCGGTTGATATGCCAATAACAGCGGATGTGTATTTTCTCCGCACAGTATACACGGCTAACGAGCCGGATGCAGCGTTAGCTCGCATTTTGCCCGCCGCTTTATGCTGAAAAAACCTCAAACGGGCTAGTTTGCGCAGCGTATCGCTAAATTTTGATGTTTTTCTGCAACGCGCTCTGCCTTTCTCGAGCAGTTTTGCACAACGTCTCATTGGGCATTGCCGCGTCCCCATTTCCCAGATTTACTGCCGGTTATCAGGGAGGTGCACAATGCGTAAAGGTGTGATGGGGATCGGGATGATCCTGCTGGCCAGTTTGGTATTTAGCGAGTCGCTGTGGGCGGAGGCTTGCCCAACATGGCGGCCGGAGCGACTGCAACTGGAGATAACCACGCTAAGAAACCAGCTTGAGCGCTGGGATGTGGCTTATTACCAACAGGGAAACAGTTTGGTTGAGGACGAAGTGTACGACAGCCTGCGCAAAAAACTGCGGCTGTGGCTTGGTTGCGTCGGGCTGGCATCGGCAGAGGAGTCTGTGCCGCTTTTACCGGCGGGCAAGGTGGCCCACCCGGTTGCGCATACCGGATTACGCAAATTGCCGGATCCTGCCGCAGTGGCCCAATGGCTGCACGGCCGCAGCGATCTCTGGGTTCAGCCAAAGGTGGACGGCGTAGCCATTACGCTGGTTTATCGTGACGGAGAGCTGGCGGCGGCGATCAGCCGCGGGAACGGGCTGAAGGGAGAGAACTGGCTGGAAAAGGTGCGTGCCATACCGGCGGTACCCACTAGCATCAAGGGCGCACCGCAGACGCTGATTCTGCAAGGTGAGCTGTTTCTGATGGTGAACGGTCATCAACAAAAACGCAATGGAGGCATCAATGCCCGGGCTAGGGTCGCCGGTGCGTTGATGAAAAAGAAGCCTTCACCGGTATTACAGCAAATTGGCCTGTTTGTCTGGGCATGGCCGGACGGCCCGCAAGCGATGTCGCAGCGTTTACACCAGCTTGCCGCCTTGGGCTTCCCTCTGGCCCGGGCTTATTCGCAACCGGTGAAATCATTGGCGCAAGTGCAGCAATGGCGGGAGCACTGGTACCAGGCCGCTTTGCCTTTTGTCACCGATGGTGTAGTGATCCATCAGGCGCGTTCACCGCAGGGAAGGTATTGGCAAGCGAAGCCCGGTGATTGGGCCGTTGCCTGGAAGTATCCGCCGGCGCAGCAGGTTGCGCAGGTCAATGGTGTCGATTTCAATGTGGGTCGAACCGGAAAAATTGCCGTGGTGCTGCGGCTTGAGCCCGTCAGGCTGGACGATAAATGGGTGACTCGGGTTAACCTCGGCTCACTACCCCGCTGGCAGCAGTGGGCGGTTGTGCCGGGTGATCAGGTGGCAGTTAGCCTGATGGGGCACGGCATTCCGCATCTGAATAAGGTGGTCTGGCGGGTAAAAGAAAGGTCGGTACCCAGTGCGCCAACGGCAGAACATTATCACCCGCTGAGTTGCTTTAGTTGGCGCCCGAATTGCCGTCAGCAATTTCTTGCCCGACTGGTGTGGCTAAGTGGCCGACAGGGGTTAAATCTCCACGGGGTCAGCGAATCCACCTGGCAGGCACTCATCGATCAGGGATTGGTACGGCATCTGTTGGATTGGTTGACACTGACGCCGGAGCAGTTGATGTCTGCCACTGGTATTGGCAGTAAGCGAGGGCAGAATATTCACCGGCAATTTCAACTGGCGCGGCAACAACCTTTTGCCCGCTGGTTAATCGCCTTAGGTGCGCCGCTGTCCTCGCAGCAAGCGGTGACGTTGAAAAGTTGGCATCAGGTCCAGCAATTGCCCGCCGAAGCATGGCGGACGATGGCCGGTATTGGAACCAAAAGGGCGCAGCAGATTGCCGATTTTCTCCAGCATCCGCCATTGCTGGCATTGGTCAACACGCTGGCATCCCAGGGAATAACCGGTTTTGCCCCCGAGGTGGACACTATTAATGATCCGGATGTTGGTAATTAAATACCGGTAGACCAAGACGAAAGCGCAGGGCGAGTAAGCGGGCACTGAGGCCAACGACCAGTGTGATGATCACCACCAGATTATGCGGCAGGCTGAAGTGTTGCAGGCCGATGTACAACCAGGCGGCGGCAAAGGAAATACCGGCATAGATTTCTTTCTGAAATACCAGCGGGATACGGTTGCAGAGCATATCGCGTAGTACGCCACCGAACACGCCGGTGATCACGGCGGCAATCGCGGCGATGATGGCGCCGTGCCCCATATCCAGTGCGACTTGCGCGCCGATGATTGAAAATACAATCAGGCCAACGGCATCCAACACCAGGAACAGGCGACGCAGGTGACGCATCAAGGGTGCCAGCCAGGTAGTGACAATCGCAGCAATGGCGACGATAACGATATATTCAGGATGTTTGACCCACCCCAGCGGAAAATGCCCGAGCAGCATATCGCGCACAGAACCGCCGCCGATGGCGGTAGCCGAAGCGATAATAATTACGCCAAACATATCCATCTGGCGACGGCCGGCGGCCAGTGCGCCGGTCATGGCTTCGGCAGTGATGCCGATGATATAAAGAACACTCAGTAACATAAGGTATTCACAGGGTGGGCGGGAATAAGTGTAATGGTGGAAGGGTAATCGCCGACGGGGTTCATCGCTACTGAGTTTTTCTAACGGGTGATGTTTCGGATTACTTTAATTAATCCATTGATGGATGGTTTTACTGGTTTATTGCCTTTTCTAACCTTTTGTTGCTAACAGCAGCATTAGAAATTTAGTGTTAGTTTCTATGGCTGACTATATTTATTGCATTCGGTCCGAGGCTACGCGTCGACGGCGGATACTGGTATTCACTAAGGAACATAAAGATAAATGAAAAACACCTACCTGCTGGCGACGGCTGTAACAGCGGCCTTACTGTTGAGCGGTTGCGTTGCTCCAGTTCCGAACACCGTACAGCAAAAGTCAGCGGCTTGCTCAGTAGGCGATCCCATGACGCAAACCACGCTTTATTTTGGCCTGAATCGTCCCGTGGGGCCGGTGATTAGCGCAGCAGAGTGGCAGAGTTTCGTTGATCGGCAAGTGACGCCGCGCTTTAAAGATGGGCTGTCGGTATTTGATGCCAAAGGGCAGTGGCTGGGTAATGACGGCAAGCTGGCGCGTGAGAACAGCAAGGCACTGATGCTGATCCATGCGTCGGGCAAGGAAAGTGAAACCAATATTGAGGCGTTGCGCAGCAGCTATAAGCAACAGTTTGCGCAAGACTCCGTGATGCGCGTAGACACGCCCGTGTGTGTCGCGTTCTGATGAAATCCCGGCCTGCAGGCCGGGAATAGGGATTTGGCTTACAGGACCAGCCCGGCGATGGCAGCCGAAAGCAGGCTGACCAGCGTTGAGCCGTAGACCAGTTTCAGGCCAAAACGAGAAACTACGTTGCCCTGTCGCTCGTTAAGCCCTTTGATTGCCCCGGCAACGATACCGATAGAGGCAAAGTTAGCGAAGGACACCAGGAATACCGACAGGATGCCCAGGCCGCGTGGTGTTAGCTCTGCCGCAATTTTTTTCAGTTCGATCATCGCCACAAATTCATTGGCTACCAGCTTGGTCGCCATGATGCTGCCTGCCCGTAGCGCATCCGGCGCCGGGATGCCGATCAGCCAGGCCAGCGGATAGAATACATAGCCCAGGATCTGTTGGAAACTGATACCGAACACCGCGGAGAACAGAGCGTTTACCGCAGAAATCAGCGCAATAAAGCCAATCAGCATGGCAGCGATAATCATCGCGATTTTGAAGCCCGCTAAAATGTACTCGCCCAGCATTTCAAAGAAGCTCTGATCTTCATGCAGCTTACTCAGCTTCAATTCAGGCTCATCGTCCAACTGATAAGGGTTGATGATCGACAAAATGATAAAGGTACTGAACATATTGAGGATCAATGCAGCGACCACGTATTGCGCATCGATCATCGACATATAGGCGCCAACGATGGACATGGATACTGTCGACATGGCAGTCGCCGCCATGGTGTACATGCGCCGTGGCGAGATATCGCCAATGATGCCCTTATAAGCGATAAAGTTTTCTGATTGTCCGAGCACCAGCGTGCTGACGGCGTTGAAAGACTCCAGCTTGCCCATGCCGTTAACTTTGGACAGCAGAGTGCCGACCAGACGGATAATCAGCGGTAAAATGCGAAAATGCTGCAAAATGCCGATTAGCGCAGAAATAAAGATAATCGGGCACAAAACCCCCAGGAAGATAAACGCCAACCCATCTTTGCTCATGCCGCCAAACACAAAGTCAGAGCCTTGCGCGGCGTAGGTCAGCAGCGTCTCAAAGAAGCCGGCGACGTGTTTGATGACGCTAAGGCCACTTTCTGAATGCAGGAAGAAATAGGCAAGGGCACCTTCGATGACCAGAAGCTGAATAATATAGCGCAGGCGGATTTTCTGGCGGTCATTGCTGACTAACAGGGCCAGGGCGATGATCACCACCAGGGCAAAAATAAATTGCAGAATTTGCGGCATAAAGGGTCCGTACAGCTTGCGGGCATGAAAAAAACACATTTAGCCACAGCTTGGCCCTCCTTTCATTACCTTAGGTGATAATTGGAATAAAATACTTTCAGTCAGCGAGATAAGTTACCGATTGCCACCCGTGCCCACTGGGTCACAGTTTTTCATAAACCCACACTGCTCCGTATCCGATGCATTTTTTGCGTTGTGACGCGCAAAGGTTCGCCGCTTCCAGGGTTGTTGCATAACGGCCTGGAACCCAATGCTCAGAATGCGCAACGGGTTGTGCTAATGGATTGGTTTATTAAGGATTAGCCAAGAAAATGGTCTGACATTTTGTCGCAGAAGCTCGGCGACCGTTTTTCTCAGGATGAGGATACCGATGATGAACACCAGCACCTTATTGCGGGCTTTGGCGAATGGCGTGAATCCCGATACCGGCGAGTTATTGAAACCCGCATCAATGGCCTGTTCGCCGGAAGCGATACGTCTTTTGTTCGCCCTGGCCGAGGAATTTCAAAGCGAAACCGAACGTCAGAAAAAGACCAAGCTAACGCCGGAGGAAAGGCGACAGAAGAATATTTTTGAGGGGCGGCCGGCAAAATCTTACTTCCCCTGGGATGAAGAAGAGAAACAACGATTGCAGGAAAGTCACGCCGCGGGTATGACGCTGGAGGTGATGAGCAGTGAATTCGAACGCTCGACCTGGGGTATTGCCGTGCAGTTGCAGAAAATGGGACTGATTACCGAAGAGCAGGCGGCTGGTTTACCCAGAGCATAGCCGTAAAAAAGCCCGCTGACGCGGGCTTAAGCGAATGAAGAAACGTATCACTCGATATTCTGGATCTGTTCGCGCATCTGCTCGATCAACACCTTCAGCTCGATGGCAGAAGTGGTGACGTCGGCATTGATGGACTTGGATGCCAGGGTGTTAGATTCGCGGTTGAACTCCTGCATCATAAAGTCGAGGCGACGGCCGACGGCTTCTTTCTTCTTCAGGATGTTGTGCGTTTCTTTTACGTGGGCTTCCAGACGGTCCAACTCTTCGGCGACGTCAATACGCTGCGCCATCAACACCAGTTCCTGTTCCAGACGGGTGTTTTCCAGTTGTACCTGAGCTTCTTCCAACTTGCTGACCAGACGCTCACGCTGCCATTGCAGAATGTTTGGCATCTGGGCACGTACCTTGATCACTTCGGCGCTAACACCGTCCAGGCGCTGTTCAATCAGCGCTTTCAGTGCGGTACCTTCGCTTTCGCGAGCAATAATGAAGTCATCCAGTGCGCCGTCCAGCGCCTGCATTAGCTGTGCGCTGATAGCGTCCAGATCTTGCTCCTGGGCAGACATCACCCCTGGCCAACGCAGTACGTCGATAGGATCAATTTCCCCTTCGTCGCTTTGCATTTTTACCCAGTTGGCGGCTTCGACCAGCTGCTTAGCCAGCTTTTCGTTCAGGATCATTGAGCTTTGCGCGCTCGGATCCAGTTCGAAACGCAGGTTGCACTCCACTTTGCCGCGGGTCAGGCGGCCACGAATACGTTCGCGGATCACCGGTTCCAGGCTGCGGAATTGCTCTGGCAGGCGGATGTAGGTTTCTAGATAGCGTTGGTTCACGGAACGCAGCTCCCAAGCTGCGCTGCCCCACTCACCCTTGATTTCACGCCGGGCGTAGGCTGTCATGCTGCGGATCATTGATGCGTACCCGTAATAGGAAAAGATGAGGCGATTATAGCGTTGGACATGCGGGCAGGATAGGCATTACGTCACGAAGCCCGTATAATGCGCAGCCAATCGTTGATTAGAAGCCGGAGAGAGCCCATGCGTCCTGCAGGCAGAGCACCACAACAAGTTCGCCCACTGACACTGACCCGTCACTATACCAAACACGCAGAAGGCTCAGTGCTGGTTGAGTTTGGCGATACCAAAGTTTTGTGCACCGCCACGGTAGAAGAGGGCGTTCCGCGCTTCCTGAAAGGTCAGGGCCAGGGGTGGATCACCGCTGAATACGGCATGTTGCCGCGTTCTACCCACAGCCGTAACGCCCGCGAAGCCGCAAAAGGCAAGCAGGGCGGCCGCACGCTGGAGATCCAGCGTCTGATCGCCCGCTCGCTGCGTGCAGCGGTGGATCTGAAAAAGCTCGGTGAGTTCACCATCACACTCGACTGCGACGTCTTGCAGGCCGATGGCGGCACCCGTACCGCGTCCATTTCCGGTGCCTGTGTTGCGCTGGCCGATGCGTTGAATGCGCTGGTGGCCAACGGCAAGCTGAAAGCCAATCCGATGAAAGGGCTGGTCGCCGCAGTTTCTGTTGGTATCGTTAACGGCGAAGCGCTGTGCGATTTGGAGTATGTCGAAGACTCCGCAGCAGAAACCGATATGAACGTGGTGATGATGGAAGATGGCCGCATGATCGAGGTGCAGGGCACCGCCGAGGGCGAGCCGTTCAGCCACGAGGAGTTACTGGCGCTGTTGGCGCTGGCTCGAGGGGGCATCGATACCATCTTCCAGGCGCAGAAAGCGGCGCTGGCAGACTAATTATTAAGGCGACTCAAGGGTCGCCTTTTTTACGCCCGGCGAACGGGCGGCAGTATTAACAGATCTAACCGACCAGACGAGGAGAAGCAGCAATGAAAGCCTATCAGCGCCAGTTTATCGAGTTCGCGCTTAACAAGCAGGTATTGAAATTCGGCGAGTTCACCCTGAAATCCGGCCGCACCAGCCCGTATTTCTTTAATGCCGGCCTGTTTAATACCGGGCGTGATCTCGCGCTGTTAGGGCGTTTTTATGCCGAAGCGCTGGTGGATTCAGGTATTGAATTCGACCTGCTGTTTGGCCCAGCCTACAAAGGGATCCCGATCGCTACTACCACGGCGGTCGCGTTGGCTGAACACCACGAACGTGATGTACCGTACTGCTTTAACCGTAAAGAAGCCAAGACCCATGGCGAGGGTGGCACGCTGGTAGGTAGCCCGCTGCAGGGCCGTGTGATGTTGGTAGACGATGTCATCACTGCCGGTACGGCGATCAGGGAATCAATGGAAATCATTGGTGCCGGCGGCGCGCGGCTTGCTGGGGTGCTGATTTCTCTCGATCGTCAGGAGCGCGGCCGTGCGGATATATCGGCCATTCAGGAAGTTGAGCGTGACTATCATTGCAAGGTGATTTCCATCGTGACGCTGAAGGATTTGATTGTTTATCTGGAAGAGAAACCGGAAATGGCGGATCACCTGGCGGCGGTTCGCGCTTATCGCGAGCAGTACGGGGTTTAACGCGGGATTTACTATGCCGGGCGCATCAACATGCACCCGGCATAGGGTTTATTGCAGTTGTGCCGCCAACAGTGGCCAGCGGCCATCGAATTCTTGCGTTGGGCGGTAGCGGAATTCGGAACGTACGTAGCGTGACAGCATGCCTTCACAGAACGCCAGTAACTGGCTGGCCAGCAGCGTTTCATCCACGATAAAGCCTTTTCCTTCACGCAGTTTGCGTTCTTTCAACACCTGACGCAGCTGCGCCTCGATGCGTTCAAACAGCTGGTTGATTCGCCCCTGCAGCCGATCTTGCTCAAACATTAATGCGTGGCCGGTCATGATACGCGTCAGGCCCGGGTTGCGTTCGGCAAACCCCAGCACCAGTAACAGAATCAACCGCAGGCGGTTAAAAGTATCTTTCTCATCCTGCAGGATTAGGTTGATGCGTGTGATCAGGCTGTCTTCAATAAACTCGATCAGACTGTCGAACATCCGTGTCTTGCTGGGAAAGTGTCGGTACAGCGCAGCTTCGGAGACTCCGACGTTAGCGGCAAGTTTAGCGGTGGTAATACGCTGGCTACCGTCGCTGGATTCCAGCATCTGGGCTAATGCCTGCAGTATTTCCTCGCGCCGGTTCCTTTTGATTTTTTCTTTTTCTGCCATGTCTGATTAGACCCTTGCTAAAACTGCTTAGACTTTCGAAAACCCGGGCACCGGCCGCTGCAGAGATATCTCTGTGCGGCTTATGTGATAGCTTTTTTACGATGCTGGGGTCAGCGGCCTTAACGACCTGTATTCTCCGCGCGTTCTGGTCTGCGCTGAAATCGTAGTCGGCCAAACCTTGCCGCAGAGCTGTCCTTTTATCCGGGGTGGCAAGATTTCAGATGACATTTCCCTGTCGGCAATCGGTTATCGCTTAGTGGCGACCGGAGTGGCCAAAACCACCGGCACCACGTTCGCTGCTGTCGAACTCTTCAACCAGATTGAACTCGGCCTGTACCACCGGCACAAATACCATCTGTGCGATACGTTCACCGGGCTCAATAGTGAAGGATTTTTGACCGCGGTTCCAGACGGAAACCATCAGTTGACCCTGATAATCGGAATCGATCAGGCCGACCAGGTTGCCCAGCACGACACCGTGTTTATGGCCCAGGCCGGAGCGCGGCAAGATTACTGCCGCAAGATCGGTATCGGCGATGTGAATAGCCAGGCCGGTAGGCAGTAGCGTAGTTTCACCCGGAGCCAGTTCAACGGCGCTGTCCAGACAGGCGCGCAGATCCAGGCCGGCAGAACCTGGAGTGGCGTAGGTCGGTAATGGGAAATCCTGTCCGATACGTGGGTCGAGGATTTTAACGTCGATTTTTTTCTTCATAACGGCTGACTATCTCGTCTATTAAACGTTGGCCAAGGAGTGCCTTGTCGCTCAGCGCCAGGCGCTTTTCTCCATCCTGCCAAAAAAGGTGCAAGGCATTGGTGTCACTGTTAAACCCATGCTCTGCAAGCGATACATCATTAGCGCAAATTAAATCCAGTTTCTTACGCGCCAGTTTTTGTCGCGCGTATTCTTCCACATTCTGGGTTTCGGCGGCAAACCCCACGACAAAGGGGCGATTTTTTGTCATTGCGGCAACGCCGGCAACGATATCGGGGTTTTTTACCATTTTGAGGATGATTTCATCACCCTGTTTTTTAATTTTTTCATCGGAAATCTGCTCGGCACGGTAGTCGGCCACGGCGGCGCAGGAAATAAAAATATTCTGCGCAGCGGCGCGTTGCTGCACAGCTTGCTCCATTTCCAACGCGCTGACGACGTCAACCCGGGTGACCCAGGGTGGCGTTGGCTGGTTGACTGGCCCCGCGATCAACGTGACCTGTGCACCCCGTGCTGCGGCGGCACGAGCGATGGCAAAGCCCATTTTACCGGAGCTGTGGTTGCTAATGAAACGCACCGGATCCAAGGCTTCGCGCGTCGGGCCGGCGGTGAGCATAATCTTTAAATGTTGCAGATCTTGTGGCGTAGAGAAATGGCTGTTCGCCAGTTCGACAATTTCAAGCGGATCGAGCATACGCCCCGGGCCGATGTCACCACAGGCCTGGCTACCGCTGTCTGGTCCCCACAGCAGCATACCGCGTGCCTGCAGAGTGTGCAGGTTGGCCTGAGTCGCGACGGCGCGGTACATCTGTTGGTTCATGGCGGGCGCGGCGGCAATCGGTGCCGCCGTGGCCAGGCAAAGGGTAGTCAGCAGATCGTTGGCCATGCCAGCGGCGACGCGCGCCAGCAGATCGGCGGTGGCCGGAGCCAGAATCACCAGATCTGCCCACTTGCCGAGTTCGATATGGCCCATCGCCGCTTCGGCGGCGGGATCCAGGAGATCGTCTGAGACCGGATAGCCAGAAACGGCCTGCAGCGTCAGCGGCGTGATAAAGGCTTTCGCTGCGTTGGTCATTACCACACGTACTTCAGCGCCTCTGTCATGCAGGCGGCGTACCAGTTCTGGGCATTTGTAGGCGGCGATGCCGCCACTGATGCCAAGCACAATATGTTTGCCGGAAAGCCCCGTCATCATGATTGTCCGATTGAATCCGAAAGATGTGCCATTTTAGCATAACCGCCGGACAGGTGAGCGATTCCGCTGTGTCTGCAGTGCGTTACATTGTGCTTTGCGCAGTACTTCGCAATGTTATCAAACACCTGTCGTTGGCCTCCCCGCTGCGTGGCATGCTGTGGCGTTTTCAGGGGGGCGATGATGAGCAGTCAGGTAATCAGCTTGTGGGCGGGTACGCTGGCACCACGGGAAAAATTATTGTGTTACGGTGCACCGGCGCTGTCTGATGCGGAACTGTTAGCCATTTTTCTACGCACCGGTTTTCCCGGAGTGCATGTCATGCAACTGGCTGAACAGTTGCTGGAGCAGTTTGGCTCGCTGTATCACCTGATGTCGGCGGATCATTCAGTTTTTTGCAGCCATAAAGGGCTGGGGAATTCCAGCTATGCGCAACTGCAGGCGATTTCCGAGTTGGCGTTCCGCTTCTTTTCCAGCCATCTGGCGCAGGAAAATGTCATGCTTAACCCCAGGATGACCCAGCATTATTTGCAAAGTTTGCTGGCACATCATGAGCGGGAAGTGTTTTTGGTATTGTTTTTAGACAATCAGCACCGTGTTATTCGCCATCAGGAGATGTTTGCTGGTACCATCAGCAGCGTTGTCGTATACCCGAGAGAAATTGTGCGCGAAGCGTTGAAGGCTAATGCGGCCGCCATTATTCTGGCGCATAATCACCCCTCGGGTAAGGCTGAACCCAGTCATGCCGATCGTTTGATAACCGAGCAAGTGGTTAATGCCTGCCGGTTATTGGAAATCCGAGTGCTCGATCATTTGGTGATAGGTCGGGGTGAATGTGTCTCTTTTGCCGAGCGCGGATGGCTTTAAGCGATTTTTTCGCGATCCTTGTGGGATCTTTAGCTGTTCGGGACTTGAGCACTTACGCTTCAGAGCGTATACTACGCCACCTTTGAGAATCTTGGGTTTGGCGTAAGAGCCTATCTCAGCAGGTTTCTAACCTGATGCGTGGTTTCTAACCTGATGACGAGAGTCTCCTCAGTATGAAGTTTGCTGAGATGGGCTCTAAAAGCCTGACGAGGCGGCCATACTCTATACGAAGCTCGAGCTGATTTGATTTTTGGAGAATAGACATGTCACGAGTCTGCCAAGTTACTGGCAAGCGCCCGGTGAGCGGTAACAACCGTTCCCACGCAATGAACGCGACCAAACGCCGTTTTCTGCCGAACCTGCACTCACACCGTTTTTGGGTTGAGGCTGAGAAGCGCTTTGTAACGCTGCGTGTATCTGCTAAAGGTATGCGTGTTATTGATAAGAAGGGTATTGAGACGGTCTTGGCCGATCTGCGTACCCGTGGTGAGAAGTATTAAGGAACTGCATCATGGCTAAAGGTGTTCGCGAGAAGATCAAGCTGGTTTCTTCTGCTGGTACTGGTCACTTCTATACCACCACGAAGAACAAGCGTACTAAGCCGGAAAAATTGGAACTGAAGAAATTCGATCCAGTTGTCCGCCAGCACGTGATCTACAAAGAAGCTAAAATTAAATAATTTTAGTGGATTAATAAAAACCCGGCCTCGGCCGGGTTTTTTGCGTTATAAGAGTAGAAAACCGACAGGAGAGCGCCAGATGCCTGAATTACCAGAAGTTGAGACCAGCCGCCGTGGTATTGAACCTTACCTTGTCGGCCATAGCATTCAGTATGCCGTGGTACGCAATGCGCGTCTGCGCTGGCCGGTTTCCGAGCAAATTCTGGCGTTGAGCGACCAGCCGGTACTCAGTGTGCAGCGCCGCGCCAAGTATTTGCTGATTGAACTGGCGAGCGGCTGGATTATCGTTCACCTGGGGATGTCAGGCAGCCTGCGGATGTTGGCCGAAGAGACCGAGGCCGGTAAACACGACCACGTCGATCTGGTGATCAGCAACGGGATGACGCTGCGTTACACTGACCCGCGCCGTTTTGGCGCCTGGTTATGGTGTGAGGATCTGGCGACCAGTAACGTGCTGGCCCATCTTGGGCCGGAACCACTGAGTGAAGCTTTTACCGGTGCCTACCTGTACGAAAAATCGCGTAACAAGCGCACGCTGATCAAACCCTGGCTGATGGATAACAAGCTGGTGGTAGGAGTGGGCAATATCTATGCCAGTGAATCGCTGTTTACCGCCAGGATCCTGCCTGACCGTCCTGCGAGTTCGCTGAGCAAAGTGGAAGCTGAAGTGCTGGTGGAAACCATTAAGGCGGTATTGCTGCGCTCTATTGAACAGGGCGGCACCACGCTGCGGGATTTCCTGCAGTCGGACGGCAAGCCGGGGTATTTCGCGCAGGAACTGCAGGTGTATGGTCGGGCGGGTGAGCCTTGCCGCGCGTGCGGCACGCCGATTGAATCCGCCAAGCACGGGCAGCGTAGCACTTTCTTCTGCCGACGCTGCCAGCGCTGATTATTGCGCGGCGAGTTTTTCGAACAGGGCCTGGGTGACCACCGCCGGCAGGAAAGGGGCGATGTCACCGCCATGGCGTGCCACCTCTTTCACCAGCGAGGACGAGATAAACGACCACTCTTCGGAAGGCATCAGGAACACGCTTTCCAGCGTTGGCATCAAATGGCGATTCATATTGGCCAACTGCAGTTCGTATTCAAAATCCGATACCGCACGCAGGCCGCGTACCAGAATATTGGCATTCTGATGGGCAGCAAAATGCGCCATCAGTTCACTGAACCCAAGCACTTCTACATTATCCAGATGCGATGTCACCTGGCTGGCTAAAGCTACGCGCTCTTCCAGTGTGAACAGCGGTTTTTTACTCGGGCTGGCGGCAATCGCCAAAATGACGTGATCGAACATCAGTGACGCACGGGTTACCAAATCCAGGTGGCCGTTGGTCATGGGATCGAAAGTACCGGGATAGATGGCTTTACGGGTCATGATTCACTTCTCTGAATAGTTGCGGCCCAATGCCCAGAGTGCGGCATATTTATTGAAAGTATATTGCGCGTTGACCACCGCTAACAGCAACCCCTGTTTACCGTCCAGGAAGCCGGCACGCAGCAACCAGGTTTTGCAGAAGGCACCGAGGGTGTGGGTCAGTATCGAGAGATAGCCGCAGCGTTTACCGGCCTGATGGCGTTGATTGGCCCATTCTTCAGCATAACGCAGCTGTTTACGCTGGAAGTCAAAAAAGTCGCGGCAGGTCAGGTGCAGCAGATCGCCGTTAAGAGGCACCACTTTCGCCCCGTTGATAGTGAGCGACTCGTGCACCAGATTATCGTTATAGCGATAGCGCTGGTTGGCGTACAGCCGGTTGACGCGATCAGGGTACCAGCCGCTGTGGCGCATAAAGCGCCCGAGGAACAAATTGCGGCGCGCGCAGCTGTAGACTTGATTATCGTCCGGATCGGTCAGCGTTTGTTCAATTGACTGGCGCAGTTCCGGTGTAACGCGTTCGTCAGCGTCGATCATCAGAACATAGTCGTGACTGGCGTAACTTTGCGCCCGTTGGCGTTGTTTGCCAAATCCCTGCCAGTCGACATGGGTGAATACTTTGGCGCCCAGACTTTCGGCTACGGCTACGCTGTCATCCTGGCTGCCTGAATCCAGCATGACGATTTCGTCTGCCCAGGCTACGGATCGCAGGCAGTCCGGCAGCAGCCCGGCTTCATTCTTGGCGATAATCACCACCGACAGGCTTTTGCGGGCGCTCATTTAATGGCTCCGGGGCGGCAGGTGTGGTTCTAGTAGCTGCAGCAGGCGCTGTAACGCTCCCTGATTTTGATACAGCACTTCTACCGCGTGGCGGCCGTAATAGCGGCGATAGTCTTCGTCGGTGAGCAGTGTTGCCACTTCCTTGACCAATGAATCCTCGTCGGTCACGGTGATCAACCCTCCGGCTTGTGACAGCTTGGCGCAGATATCCTTGAAGTTGAAGGTATGTGGCCCCATCAGTACCGGGATGGCGTGTGCTGCGGCTTCCAGCGGATTATGTCCACCGCGTTCCACCAGGCTGCCGCCAACAAAGGCCAGATCGGCAATGCCGTACAGCAGCATCAGTTCGCCCATGGTATCGCCGATCACCACCTGGGTACCGCCGGAAGGGATTTCGCCGCTGCTGCGCAGGGTGTAGCTGAAGCCGGCTTTTTGCACCAACTCTTTCGCGGTAGGGAAGCGTTCAGGGTGACGCGGCACCAGGATTAGCAGCAGATCGGGGTGTTTTTCCAGCAGTTTGCGGTGCGCGGCCAGCAGAATGCTTTCCTCACCTTCGTGGGTGCTGGTGGCGATCCACACCGGACGACGCGGCGCCCATTGGCGGCGTAACGTGATTGCGCGTGCAGCCAGCTCAGGCGTAACGGAAATATCGAATTTCAGGCTGCCGGTCACCGTCAGCTGTGAGCGTTTTAGGCCCAGTTCGACAAAACGCTCGCCGTCTTCCTGATTTTGCGCGGCGATCAACGTAATACGGCGCAGCATATCGCGGACAAAACCGCCGATTTTTTTGTAGCCGGCGGCAGAACGGGCGGAAAGTCGGGCGTTGGCGATCACCAGTGGGATTTGACGCTGATGCAGGGCGTTAATCAGATTGGGCCACAGCTCGGTTTCCATAATGATGACCAGCTTGGGGTTCACCTGATCCAGGAAGCGGCGCATGGAGCCCGGCAGATCGTAGGGCAGATAAACATGATGAACATCTTTACCGAAGGCGGACTGCACGCGTTCTGAACCAGTCGGCGTCATGGTGGTCACAGTAATCGGTAAATAGGGGTAACGGTGGCGCAGTGCGCGAACCAACGGGATGGCGGCCAGCGTTTCACCCACGGAGACGGAATGCAGCATGATGCCGCCTGGCACGACTTTTCCGGCGCAGAAGCCATAGCGTTCTGCCCAGCGTTTACGGTAGGCTGGAGCTTTGCGGCTGCGCAACAGTAAGCGGAGCCAGATCAGGGGTTGGATGAGGTAGAGTAGTACCTGATATAAACGCAGCAACATTCTATCAATTTCATTTATATGGGTTATTCAGAATAGTACCATAACTGGAAGGGAAAGGCGCTAATTTGGTAACCTTGGGTGTCAGTTTTGGACAACAGGCGAGTGATTTCGCTGATAGGCTTGGAATGAAGAATATTTTAATTATTCGCCGTGACAATATTGGCGATCTTGTTTGTACCACGCCTCTGATCGAAGCGGTGAAAATTGCCTATCCGGATGCCAAACTTTATCTGTTAATCAATAAAGTCAGTCAGGATGTTGTTAAAAACAACCCGCACCTCGAAAAAGTTTTCGTCTATAAAAAGGCAAAGCATAAGGCGAAAAATGAAACCACGCTGGGGGTTTATTTCGAACGTCTGATGATTTTCCTTAAGCTGCGTAAAATAAAGTTCGATGCGGCGATCCTGGCCAACCCGGTTCCCTGTAAGTACAGCCTGCGATTGGCGAAAATGGCAGGGGTCAACAATATTATTGGCGCAGACTTGGGCACGTCTGATATTCATCATCCTTTTCGTAAGGAGAATTTCAGCGGCAAGCATCAGGTTGAGCATACCTACAGTTACCTTTCGGCGATTACCGAACAGCGCATTCCGATCCCCCCGGTGCGGGTGTATCTGACGGCAGAAGAGCGCCAGCAGGCGGCACAGCGGTTGCAAAAATGCATACCGTCGGTCGAGCGAGTTTGTGCCGTTCATATCAGCAGTCGCAGCCCTAAGCGGCGTTGGCCGATCGAGCGCTATGCCGAAATTATCAATCGCTTACTTGCCGATAAGAACACGGCGGTACTGATTTTTTGGTCGCCGCAGGGCACGCTAACACCGGATGATATTGGCGATCAGAAGCGCGCAGAGCAGTTGTTGTCGCTATGTCAGAATGAGCGTGTGGCGCTGTATCCAACGGCGTCGGTGCGTGAATTACTGGCCGGTTTTGATTTATGCGACAGAGTGCTGTGCAGTGACGGTGGGCAGATGCACCTGGCCGCAGCGCTGAATAAAGACATGGTGGTGTTTTTTGGCGATACGGATAAAGAATCCTGGCACCCATGGTCTGGGCGCTATCACATTCTACAAACCGAATCGGGTGACTGTATTGATGTTTCTGTTGAAGACGTTTGGCAAAAAATACAGGCGTTAAATTAATTAAATATGAGGCAGGGGTTCCCTGCCTTATTTATTTCTTGAGTGCCAAATACTGCTGACAAATAGGATTTAGCCCATAGCTCAGCAGCTGTTGGTGATTAATCTCCGGGGGGGTGGCATAAATATCTGCCATTTTCCCCGCCAGTGATTGGTCATTAAGTTCCGCCAGCGCGTTATTCATCCCCGCTTTTTCCAGAATTTCCGCTGGCCCGCCCGGACAGCGGGTGCTGACTACTGGAGTGCCGCAGAGCAGCGCCTCCACCAACACGTTGCCAAAGCCTTCGCTGTCGGAGCTAAGTACCAGCAGAGATGCGTGCCGAATAAACGGATAAGGATTGGCCTGGAAGCCGAGGAACAACACGCGGTCTGCTATCCCCAATTGGTTTGCCAGCTGTTTCACTTCCCCTACGTTGGTTTCGCTGCCGGTGCCAATCAGTGCCAGCGGTGCCTGTATGCCCGATAGCGCGTAGGCCTTCAGCAGGCGATCGTGCCGCTTGTGCGGATGAAAGCGCCCGACGTGCACCAGATAATCTTTGCCTGCCAGCTCACAAGGTTCCGCTGACTGCTGCTCGATGGCGGCAATATCAAACGGATTGTTGATCACCGCCAGCCGACTTGGGGTGATCGGCAGGTTCTGCTGCAAATCGTCCCCCACGGCTTGTGAGACGGCAACGATATTTCTGCCCTGGTAAACCCCGGCGATTTTCCGTTGTTTCAGCCAGCGATCCAGCCCCTTGCGGTGACCCAGATAGGAAGTCGACAGAATGCCGTGAATGCAGAACCACAGGCGGTCTGAAGAAAGTAACTGACTGCGGCTGACGATGCGATCGGTTTTATGCAGGTTGGAGAACACCAAATCATAGGTACCCTGTTGGCGTTCATTGTCGGCGATCGTCCGATCCAGAGAGGCAGCGCGGCGTGACAGTTCTGTCAGTTTGCGCCATGGCGAGCGGCTGCTGTCCGCCACCACCTGATAGTGAATGCCAGTGGGGATCGGGTAGTTACAAACATCGCGCAATGAAATCAGGCTGACGTCATGGCCCATTTGCTGCATACCCTGACACAGGGTCAGCACCACTTTTTCTGCGCCTCCGCCCGGCAGGCCGTCGATAATCATCAGAATACGCATAGTTAATCCAGCAGTCGGCTATAAAGGGATATCAGCTGTTCCGACAGGCGTGCCGGGGTAGCCGACATAATACGCAATCTTGCTGCTTCGCCCATGGCGGAGCCCAAAGCCTGGCGCGGTAGCGCTGTGATCGCCGCGATCAGAGCGGGGACATCAAGGGCATCGGTCACGAAGCCATTTTCCCCCTGGGTGATAAACTCCGAGCCGCCGCAGGTGGTGCTGGTAATGACTGGCAGTCCGCAGGACATCGCTTCCAGGATGACGTTGGGAAACGGATCGTACAGTGTGGGCAGCAGCAGCGCGTCCGCAGCCTGATAGAACGGCAGCGTTTGTTTTTGCACGCCCATAAACCGCAGCCGGTCACTGCAACCCAGCGACTGGGCCAGCGCCTGATAGCGTTTTTCGGCCTTATCTTTGCCCACCACCAGCAGATAGCTATCGGTCGCTGCGACGGCACGGATGGCAGCGGCCAACCCTTTGCGTTCAAAACCGGAACCGACAAAAATCAGGCAGTGCGCCTGCTGCGGGATCTGGTATTGCTGACGTAGTTGCTGGCGCAGTTCGGCATTGGCGGGCAGGAACTTTTGATTATCAATGGCGTTGTAGATCACCGTGATTTTATCGGCGGGGACACCGAAATCATCGATGATTTCCTGCTTGATCATTTCTGCATTGCAGATGACCGCTTTCAACTCTGGTGCGGCGTACATCGCCCGTTCCGCACACATCACGTAACGGTGGTAGCGGTTCGAGAAAAGCCACTTGCGACGCCATTCCGGCAGCAGGCGCGCCCGCTGCAATAACCAGCGGCGATGTACACCATCGCCGGCGCGGTAAATGTCGCAGCCGGGAATGCGCTCATGGCTCTGTACCAGATCGAAGTTTTCCTTCTGCCATAGCGCTCTGGCCGCTTCGGCAAAGCCACGTTCACGGCTGATGCGGCCGAACTTTAGCGGATTACACAGGTGGATATGCCAGTTTGGATTGGCGTCACCCTGCCATTCGCGGGTGATAACGTTCAGATCGAGGTCCTGCTGTTCCAGCGCCTCAAGGGCGCGTGAGACAAAACGCTCAGCTCCACCGTCCGGGCGGTACTTTTGGCGAACGATCGCCAAACGAAATGCTTTCATGCCAGCGTGCTCCGCGCGGCTGCAATCACCGCGTCTGTAGGAATAAGGTCCAGATAACGTTCATCGGTGCCGGTATTGATGGCGTCCGGATCGGGCAAGTCGCCGTAGTCTCCGGCCCATATCACGCGGCCAATGACCTGCCAGGGGCGCCAGAACACCAGCTTGGAAGGGCCAAACAGTGCGATGCAGGGGGTCTGCAGCGCAGCGGCCATGTGCATAGGCACCGAATCTACACCGATAAACAGTTTAGCGTGGTCGATCAGGGCGGCCAGTTGTCGCAGTGTCAGTTGGCCGGCCAGTGAGATTACGCCCTGCGGCGGACAGAGCGCCAGAATGCGCTCCACCATTTCTCGTTCTTTTGCGTCCGGCCCAGAGGTGATCACTAACTGGTGGCCATCGGCCTGCAATGCGCTGATGGTGGCCGCCATTTTTTCTTCGCTCCAGCATTTGAAGAACCAGCGGGAGGTGGGCTGTACCACAATAAAATCGCCGGTCATGTTCTGCTGCTGCAACAGTTGCTCGCAGGCTTGCCAGTCCTGCGGTGGGTAGCTCATGGTCACCTGCTGGCTGAAGGCTGGCAGGCCGAGCGGTTGCAACAGCGACAGATTCTGTTCAACCGTATGCAACCGGGCGTGATCGCTTACCGGTACCAAATGCGTATGGCAATGGCGCCATAAGAAGCCCTGCCGTTTGGGGAAATCGAAACCCAGACGAATACGCGCGCCGGTCAGTTTGGCGAGGAGGGCGCTGCGCCACTGATCGGCCAGATTGACCACCAGATCGTAACTTTGTGCTTTGAGCTGGCGGATCAGGTTAAGCTCATGGCGCAGATGCGCTTTTGTCCCCTGCTTTTTCCACTGACGATCGATAACGAAGATATTCGACAGCGCCGGGTGGCTGGCCAGCATCTCCTGGGTTTCTTTATACAGCAGTACGTCGATCTGCGCCTGCGGGTAGTTTTGCTGCAGGGTATTGATGACCGGCGTGATCAGCAACATATCGCCATGATGGCGAAGTTTAACGATCAGAATACGCTGTATCGAAGTATCAGGAGCTAGGGCTGGCGCGTCGTTCATCATGAGTCGCTTTCAGGGAAACCAATCTTTGATTCTAAATGACCCGATCGCATGTGGCTACTGTTGCTCGGTTTTCTTGCCGTGAAGGGAAAAAATAGCCTGGGGGAGTGACAAAAGGCCTTCAACGTTGTCCAAACCAGGCAGCAAAGTCGTTTGCCCTGGCGAAACGCCCTGCGTAACATAATGCATTCTATTGATATCAGGCTCGATATTTATGACTAAACCGGCGTTTCTCATCACCATTGATACCGAAGGCGACAATTTGTGGCAAAACCACGATCGCATTTCGACCGAAAATACGCGCTTTTTGCCGCGCTTTCAGGCGCTGTGTGAGAAATATGGCTTTAAGCCGGTGTACCTCACCAACTATGAAATGGCGGTGGATGCCGAATATGTCGAGTTTGCCCGTGATGTGATAGCCCGCGGTACCGGCGAAGTGGGGATGCACCTGCATGCCTGGAACAGCCCGCCGCTGACGCCATTAACTGACGACGACTGGCGACATAAACCCTATCTGATCGAATACCCGGCCGATCAAATTCGCGCCAAGGTCGATCATATGACCAAATTGCTGGAAGACAGCTTCCAGACCAAGATGCTCAGCCATCGCGCCGGGCGCTGGGCGTTTAATGAATACTATGCGGCCTTGTTGCTGGAATATGGCTATCAGGTGGATTGCTCGGTGACGCCACGCGTTAACTGGCAATACTCACCGGGCAACCCACAGGGCAACGGCGGCACCGACTATCGCCATTTCCCTTCGCAGGCCTATTTTATCGATCCGGAAAATATCGCCAGGGCGGGTTCCTCATCGCTGTTGGAAGTGCCGATGAGTATCCAGTATAAGCATTCCGCGCTGATGAATACGCTAAAGCAGGGTTACGATAGTCTGCGTGGCAAACAGCGCTCACCGTCGGTTAACTGGTTGCGACCAAGCGGCGGTAATGTGGACAAAATGAAGTTGGTGGCTGAGCGCTGTCTGGCTCAGGGGCATGACTACGTGGAATTTATGCTGCATTCCTCCGAGTTTATGCCTGGCGGTAGCCCGACCTTTAAAACGCAGCAGGATATTGAAGTGTTGTACCGTGACCTGGAGCAGCTTTTTGCCTGGCTGCAGCCGCGCACGGTGGGTATGACGCTGGCCGAGTATTATCAGAACAAGAGTCTTCCTGAGTAGCGCTATGAAAATCAAAAAACTGAAATATGCCCATTGGTTTTTGACTGTTTACAATTTTCTTTTCGGAAATATCAAACCAAAATCGACGCTGCGGCCCGATCATGAGTTCAAGCGTATCGTGGTGTATTCTACGACGGCATTGGGTGATTTTATGTTCAACACCCCCGCTATGCGAGCCCTGCGGAGGCGTTACCCTGATGCTCATATCACCTTGATAGCCGGCACGATAAATTATGGCATGGTTAAAGATTACGCCTGCTTTGATGATGTGATTTTCTGGGATAATAAATTCAGAGAGATGCGCCGGGCCGTTGCCGAGATCAAAAAAAGAAAGCCTGAACTGGCCGTCATCTTACATGCCCACCTGCCTTACGACATTATTAGTGCAGCGCTTGCCGGTTGTCAGTATATCCTCCGTGATAATTATCTGACTCTGCCAAAAGGTATAGATTCCTGGGTACACAACTGCTCACTGAATTTTACCGGGCATCTGATACAGCGCAAACTGGACCTGATGAAATTCATCGGTGGGGATACCACCGATGTAGAGATGGAGATCCCTTGCCAATTCGAAAAATTGCTACGGCAGCCCGGGCATATCCGGATAGGGTTCAATATGGGGGCCTCCAGCCCTGAACGTTGCTGGCCGGTGGCTTATTTCTCTGAATTAGCCACCAGGCTAATTAGCCAGCATAAGAATGTTGAAGTGGTGATTATCGGTTCTCCGGCGGATAGTCTTCTGGAAAGTAAGTTTATGGCGGCTGTCGAGCCTGAAGTGCAGTCTCAAATTACCAGCTATGTGGGAAAAACATCTTTACCGCAACTGCTTGGAGTGATCGATTCTCTGGATGTGTTAGTGACGGGGGATACGGGCCCATTACATCTGGCCGTCGCGCTAAAGGTGCCAACGCTCAGTCTGTTTGTGACGGCCAAACCGCGGTTTACTGGCCCCTATCAAAATCGAGAGCTACATCAGGTGATCGATCTGTCAGACGACTATGATGGGTCTGCTGAAACGCCGCTGGCAATTATTCCCGTCACACGTGTTTATACCATGCTGGAAAATATGGGTATAATTTCAGCTTCGCAATGATCTCTGTGTAAATATCGATAAGGTCCGAATGAACATTATCATAGCCGGCTACTCACTCGGTGGTTACGGTGGAATGGAAACCGTCTGCAAAAGGTTGGTGAAGCTTATTGCTGAAAACCAACCCGAGACGAACGTGAAGTTCATCTTCTTCAATGAAAAAAAAGAGGCGAACGAAGACTGGTATGCGGGGATGGATGCCATAACGGTCTCCTCTTCGGTCCACAATACCAAGTTAAGGCGGTTGCACTTTGCTTTTTCACTGTCGTGTTTCTTGCGCAAGAACAAACCGGACCTGATCATCTCGCTAGATACTCTCTCTTGTTATATTGCCAATAGGGCAAGAAAATTCACCTTTGGTAAATACCCGATCGTTTCCTGGCTGCATTTCTCACTTTACGACCTTTATAAATATACCTATATCCTGAAGGCCGATGCTCATCTGGTTATCAGCAACGGCATTAATCGTCAGGTTCAAGAATTGGGTGTGGAAGAGGACGATGTTTATACGATATTTAATCCAGTGGGGAAGACGGAAGAGACTATTGCCTTCAGCAGCTCGCCGGCCAATTTTATTTATATTGGGCGCATTATTTTTGAAGGACAAAAGAGACTGAAGGACCTGCTGGACTCTCTGGTCGGGCTACGGGGAGAGTGGCAATTACACGTGGTTGGCAGTGGTGATGATAGGGTTCGGTGCCAACAATATGCTGAGACGTTAGGCATCAGCGCCCGCGTGATATGGCATGGCTGGCAGGCGCAACCCTGGCCGTACGTGAAAGACAATATAGGTAATTTGAAGGCGTTAGTGCTCACCTCCGCGTTTGAAGGTTTACCCATGACGCTGCTTGAAGCAATGGCTCACGGGGTTTTCTGTGTCAGTTCAAATTGCCCAACAGGGCCGGCGGATGTGATTAATGATTGCAATGGCCGCTTGTATGACGTGGGTGATATCACACAACTCACGGCTACTCTGCAGGCGTTGATCGACGGGCGTATCACCGTTGATCAGGCGAAGATTAAGAGCTCTATTGCCAGGTTCTATGACGAAAGTTACTACCGTGACTTTGCCCACGCCATACAGCATATTCTGGCAAAGCAGGCTGAGAAGTAAAGAGACCGACGCTGGCAGGCAGCGTCGGTAGATGCCCTATTTGGCGAGCGGTTCCAACGTTTTTTTGGCAAACAACGCAATACAGACCATAAAGAACAGCAGTGATTCTGAGCTGATTAGCAGGACGTCAGACAAGCCGTAAACAATCATGCAGCAGCCAATCATCAATAACGGCGTGTTCTTTTGCCTTACTGCCAGAGTGAGGGTATAGGCGTAGAAGAAAAGTACGGTTAACAGGCCAACAATCCCTTGCAATGAGGCGGCTTCGAGCAGCTCATCATGCAGATGTGAGTCGATGTAAACCATCGCGGTTTTATTCTTCGGATCATGAGTAATGATCTCTGCCGCCTGCGCATGGCGTGCTTCAACCGTATTACCATAGGGATGTTGAGAGAATATACTTAAACCGACGCTCCATAATGAGAAGCGTGATCCTAACGAGGAGAAATCATCACCCTGCTGGTAAAGTGTGATTTCCGTACTGGTTTGTTCAATCTTGGGTTTGATGTACTTTTCGTAAGATGCCGTTATGCCTAATCCGATCAAAACCAGGGCGATCAGCAAAGATTTGAGGTGGATTTTACGATAATGGAACAGCACCATCAGCATAATCAGTATCGGGTGCGAAAGTATCGCCGCACGAGTTCCTGTCATGGTAATAATCAGAAATGAAATAATGAACACTGCCGCAGATGCAAGAGCGTAGTAGACGGAAACATGCTTGGTCTTTATTAGCAGATAAATTAGCAGAATCGATAATGCGGAGTAAATATAGGCCGCAATGGTGGCGCGATTGGTACTCATGGCGATGCGGTCAATGCCGTGGTAGATCTGATAAAGGCCATAAGCGGTAGAAAGTAAAAATGCCAGCACGAAAGTTGCCAATAGGTATCGGCGATAATTTAAGCTGAGCAGATAGGGTGAAAATTGCGTGATATAGAAGATGAGGATGCCGCTAACAACCAGTTTTTTTCCTGCATCCAACTGTGTTGCACCTAGCCCATAATCTGGGGCATGACGATACAAGAACAATGTCCAGACAACTTTAACCAATCCAATCAATATGATGGCGTAGGAAATATCCATTTTTGGCAAACGAATATTTTTTCTTTCGAAGAAAAGACCAAACATCGCCACATAAAAGGAAAAGTAAAAAAACTCACGTTGCTTCGCAGTTATGAGCAATGCGAATACGATGGATAACATAGCCAGTGTGAGGCTGGTAAGGTATAGTTTTTTTCCTATTTTTTCCATAATGACTCTGCGGCTTTTCTTTTATAGCTTAATCGTATAGATGGGTTTAGAAAGAAACCGATCCTGTGGGTGTCGCGTATTTTTTTATCGAGAATATCCAACTGTTCCGGTGAGGTGATCCACTGCTTTTGTTTTAGTTGAATATCCAGCCAGTGACACAAAACCAGATCGTGAAACTTATCACCGAAGATCACATCCATTCTTTCAGTACAAACAAAAAGATTGTGCACTTTTTCTGCGGAGGGGGAGTTGGACAAACTGGCGCTACGCTTTATATACAGGTAATGGCTCTCTCGCGAGAAAACGATTGTTTTAGATTGAGTTAACAAATTTGGGAAGACATAAAAATCTTCGTAACAGTTAAAGGCCGGTATCGGTGACGCCTGTAACAGAGGGCGCTTGATAAACTGCCCGATAAGGTGCGCCTGGAAATCTTTATGATTCAAAAAACGAACGATAGCCTCATCGACGGACAACGGTTCCGGTTGTAACCCTTTCCAGGTTTTATCTACCGCAGCAAGATCATGCACTTCATGCAATTTGGTTAGCAGCAGATCGGGACTATTGGTCTCAAGAAAGGCGATAACTTCTTGAAGAGACTCTCTTTTGAGCAGGTCATCACTGTCGAGCATGGTGATGTAATCGCCATTACTGTTAGCGATAGCGAAGTTGCGTACTTTGCCAATATTTTTGAATTCGACGCGGAAATAGCTGGCCTGCGGTATGGCATGGGTGAAATCCGTCAGAAGAGCGGCGGTATCATCCGTGGAGGCATCGTTAACCAGAATGATTTCACATTTTGCGATGGAGTCACCCAATGCCTCGAGCAGGCTACGCAGGGTGTCCTTAAGGTAATTGCCGCTGTTGTGTGCAGCAATGATAATGCTGAGCAATATTTTCTGTGCAGGCATGTTATGCGCCGTCCTGCTTGATTAGAAGAGGGCTTAGCAGCGACATCACGTTGTCTGCGCTGATATCCGCCATTTTATTACCTGTCTGGGGGCGGCAGGCAAACTGATTCTGACCATAACCGCCGATCAACCCTGGATCGGTGGGGCCGAACAATGTGATATTCGGTCTGTCGAGCGCGGCGGTCAGGTGGCTGAGGCCGGTATCAACCGAGACCACGGCTTTCGCACCCGCCAGGACTTCGGCCACCTGTTGCAGGCTGAGTTTGGGTAAAACCTCAACCTGTGGGAAGCCTTCCGCCAAACGCAGTGCGCGCTGACGTTCGTGCTCTGCGCCCCACGGCAGCTTAATCTTCAATCCGCTCGCTGTAGTCAACGCAATCAGGTCGCGCCAGTGATCTTCCGGCCAGTGTTTTTCGTCGCGGGTCGTGGCGTGCAAAAACACCAGATACTGCCCGGCATCGGCCGGCAGATGGCTGAGAAAACGGGCCGCAATGGCGTAATCACCGTAGCTGTCCGGCTTGTCATAACCCAAACTTTTGGCGAACAGTTCACGTGTGCGTTCTACGGCATGTTGCTTTTTATCGATATCATGGCGGTGGTTATAAAACCAACTGGCGAAAGGCTCGCGGGCGCTTTTGCTGTCCTGGCCATGCTTGTTGCCTTTGGCGATGCGGGTGATCAACGCGGCGCTTTTGATTAGCCCCTGCGCATCGATCACTACATCATAGTCGCGTTCCTGCACCACACGTTTAAAGTCGCAGCGTTGCTGGCGGGTTTCGCTACCAAACCAGTTCTTGCGCCAACGGCGGATCGCCACCGGGATCACGCGGTCTACTGCCGGGTGCCAAGTGGGAATTTGGCTGAAACCTTCCTCGACTACCCAATCGAAGCGAATGCCGGGGATCGCCCGCATCGCGTCGGTTAACGCCGGCAGCGTATGGAGCACATCTCCCATGGAGGAAGTTTTAACAATCAACACCTGCATGCTTATTCCTCGCTGGCGGCAAGTAACGGCGTCAGCGCGTCCAACACCTGCTGGGGCTGAATATCGATCAGGCTCTGATGGTATCCCTGATCGGCATCGCCTTTGCGTATCTTATGGTAACCGCTGATTAGGCGGATCACTTTGGCTTTGTTGGACAGCGGCGGTGTGAAGTCAGGGCTGCTTGGGCCGTACAAGGCGATCAGCGGCTTGTTCAATGCCGCAGCGACGTGCATCAGGCCGGAATCGTTACTGACCACGGCTGAACAGGAAGCCAGCAGGATCACCGCTTGCTCAAGCTGGGTTTCCCCGGCCAGATTCATGCAGAAGCTGCGGGAATCATCATCCAGCGCGGCCCGGATCTGTTCGCCCGCTTCATTATCTTTGGCTGAACCAAACAGGGCGATTTGATAACCCTGGTCAATCAGCTTTTGTGCCAGCGCGGCATAGTGGTAGTGCGGCCAGCGTTTGGCCGGGCCAAATTCTGCGCCTGGGCAAAAACCGATAATGGGTCGGTGATCGGTCAGATTGAAGGCGGCGGTGGTTTCGGCAATTTCTTCGTCGCTGACCTGCAGTTGCGGCCATAACAGAGGCTGTGGCAGGTCTTCGGCGCGTTGAATGCGTTGCTTGTCGTAGGCAAGGGCTACGTAACGCTGCACCATCAGTGGAAAGGCGGCCTTGTCCAGCAGGCGAATATCATTCAGCAGACCATAGCGCATTTCACCTCGCCAGCCGGTGCGTTGCGGCACCTTGGCAAAGAAGGGCACCAGCGCGGATTTGAATGAGTTCGGCAGCACATAGGCGCGATCGTAGCCGTTGGCTCGCAGGGCATGCCCCAGTCGCCGACGTTCACCGAGCGCCAGCGCACCGTGGCCCAATGGCATAGACAGTGCCTGATTGACTTCTGGCATACGCGCCAGTAATGGACGGCACCAGGCCGGTGCCATCACATCAATTTCTGCCGTCGGGTGCTCGGCCTTCAGGGTGCGGTAGAGACTTTGCGACATCATCATATCGCCAACCCAAGAAGGGCCGATAACCAGTATTTTCATACCCTACGTCAAATCCCTTCAGCTTAAGCGGTGCGGTTCAACCAGGCCATGTACTCTTTCACGCCCTCGGCGACCGTTTTAAACGGTGCGTCATAGCCGGCGGCGCGCAGCTTGGTCAGATCGGCCTGGGTGAATGCCTGGTAGCGGCCTTTCAGCTTTTCCGGGAACGGGATGTTTTCTACCGCACCTTTCTGGTGGAAGTCGACCACGGCATCGGCTACCGCCTGGAAGGTTTCCGCACGGCCGGTACCGCAGTTGAAAATGCCGGACTCGCCGCTTTTCAAGAACCACAGGTTGACTGCCGCCACGTCGCCGACGTAGATGAAGTCACGTTTGAAGTCCTGGCTGCCGTCGAACAGTTTTGGGCTTTCGCCGCGGTTGATCTGACCGTTCAGGTGGAACGCCACGCTGGCCATACCGCCTTTGTGACCTTCACGCGGGCCGTAAACGTTGAAGTAACGGAAGCCGCAAATTTGTGAATCTGCCTGCGGAAGGATTTCGCGTACATACTGATCGAACAGGAATTTTGAGTAGCCGTAGACGTTCAGTGGCTCTTCAAATTGGCGCTCTTCGATAAATTCTTCACGGCCGCCGTAGGTGGCTGCGGATGAGGCATACAGGAACGGAATTTCGCGATCCAGGCAGTAGTGCAACAGGTCTTTGGAGTACTGATAGTTATTGTCCATCATGTACTTGCCGTCCCACTCGGTGGTGGAAGAGCAGGCACCCTCATGGAAGATCGCGTCGATTTCACCCAGATCGTCACCGGCGATGATGTTGGCGATGAAATCTTCTTTATCGATATAGTCGGCGATGTCGAGATCGACTAGGTTGGCGAATTTGGTGCCGTCTTTCAGGTTATCTACCACCAGGATATCGCGATACCCTGTGTCATTCAGCGCTTTAATGATATTGCTGCCGATCATGCCGGCGCCGCCAGTGACGATAATCATTGGGTTACCCCTGTTATTCTGCCCGGTGGGACACAGTGCCCCACGCTCAATGCTGCTTATAATAGCATTTCATGTCGTCGCAAACATCGGACGGGCTCTGAATATCCCGCGATGTCGAGCTCCGCAGCACTTTGCCGTGATATCTGCTGCAATTTTCATATTCTCTCCCGCAGATTCTCGTCAGTTTGGTTACAAATCAGTAAAATATGTTGAAAACAGACCAATCCTGGAGATAACCGAATGTCCGCGTCTTTTTATCAGCAGTTGGAACAACAACTTGAGACCACCCGTAGTGAAGGGTTGTTCAAAGAAGAACGCATCATTATCAGCGCTCAGCAGGCAGATATTGCCGTTGCTGATGGCCGCCATGTGATCAACTTCTGTGCCAACAACTATCTTGGCCTGGCCAACCACCCGGCGATGATCGCGGCGGCCAAGGCCGGTATGGACAGCCACGGTTTCGGCATGGCGTCGGTGCGCTTTATTTGTGGCACCCAGGACAGCCATAAACAGCTGGAACAAAAGCTGGCCGATTTCCTGGGGATGGAAGACGCCATCCTGTACTCCTCCTGCTTCGACGCTAACGGCGGGTTATTCGAAACGCTGCTGGGCCCGGAAGATGCGATTATCTCCGATGCGTTGAACCATGCTTCGATCATTGACGGCGTTCGTCTGTGCAAGGCGAAACGTTACCGCTATGCCAACAACAATATGACCGAACTGGCTGCTCAATTGGAGCAGGCCAAGGCCGACGGTGCGCGCCACATTATGATCGCCACCGACGGCGTATTCTCAATGGACGGCGTGATTGCCAACCTGAAAGGGGTATGCGACCTGGCTGACCAATATCAGGCGCTGGTGATGGTGGATGATTCCCACGCGGTCGGTTTTGTCGGCGCTAATGGGCGTGGCACCCATGAGTATTGCGAAGTGATGGGCCGCGTCGACATCATTACCGGTACTCTGGGCAAGGCGCTGGGTGGGGCTTCCGGTGGTTATACCGCCGCAAAAAAAGAAGTGGTGGAGTGGCTGCGTCAGCGTTCGCGCCCTTATCTGTTCTCCAACTCACTGGCACCGGCGATTGTCGCCGCCTCGATTAAAGTACTGGAACTGCTGGAGCAAGGGGATGCATTGCGCGATCGCCTGTGGGCCAATGCGAGCCTGTTCCGTGAAAAAATGACCGCGGCGGGCTTTACACTGGCCGGGGCCGATCACGCCATCATCCCGGTGATGTTGGGTGAAGCAAAACTGGCGCAGGAATTCGCCAATGCGTTGCTCAAGGAAGGCATCTATGTGACAGGTTTCTTCTATCCGGTGGTGCCGAAAGGCCAGGCGCGCATCCGCACCCAGATGTCCGCCGATCACACCCCGGAGCAAATTGAACGTGCAATTGCGGCGTTCATTCGTATCGGTAAAGATCTTGGCGTTATTGCATAAGGTAAAACCATGAAAGCATTGTCAAAACTGAAAGCGGAAGAAGGGATTTGGATGACCGATGTGCCTCAGCCGGAGCTGGGCCATAACGACATCATGATTAAAATCCGTAAAACTGCGATCTGCGGTACCGATGTTCATATCTATAACTGGGATGAATGGTCACAGAAAACCATCCCGGTCCCTATGGTGGTGGGTCACGAATATGTGGGTGAAGTGGTTGCCATCGGTCAGGAAGTCAAAGGCTTCAGCGTGGGCGACCGCGTTTCCGGTGAAGGCCATATTACCTGCGGCCATTGCCGTAACTGCCGTGGTGGCCGTACGCACCTGTGCCGCAACACCACCGGCGTAGGCGTGAACCGTCCAGGCTCCTTTGCTGAATATCTGGTGATCCCGGCGTTTAACGCCTTCAAGATCCCGGATAACATTTCCGATGAACTGGCATCTATCTTCGACCCGTTCGGCAATGCGGTGCACACCGCGCTGTCGTTTGATCTGGTTGGCGAAGACGTGCTGGTTTCCGGTGCCGGGCCGATCGGCATCATGGCGGCGGCAGTGTGTAAGCACGTTGGGGCTCGCCATGTAGTGATCACTGACGTTAACGAATACCGTCTGGATCTGGCGCGCAAAATGGGCGTGACCCGTGCGGTAAACGTCAGCAAAGAAAACCTGACTGACGTGATGGCCGAACTGGGCATGACCGAAGGGTTTGACGTCGGGCTGGAAATGTCCGGTGCACCACCGGCGTTCCGTTCGTTGCTCAACGCGATGAACCACGGCGGACGCATTGCCATGCTGGGTATTCCGCCGTCGGATATGTCGATTGACTGGAATCAGGTGATCTTCAAGGGGCTGTTTATCAAAGGGATTTATGGCCGAGAAATGTTTGAGACCTGGTATAAGATGGCCGCGTTGATCCAGTCAGGTCTGGATCTGACACCTATCATCACCCACCGTTTCTCCGTTGACCAGTTCCAGCAGGGCTTTGACGCCATGCGCTCCGGCCAGTCCGGCAAAGTGATTCTGAGCTGGGATTAAGCGTAAAAAAGGGCCGGAAATTCCGGCCCTTTTTTTATGTTTTGGGTTTGTCTGGCGTTGAGTCTGTCCAGCGTTGCCACTGGCGTTTGATAAAGGTGACGGCTGGTGACTGCGTCACGCTTTCACCGATCACGCTTATGGCCTTGCCGGCGTTGACTTTTTCCTTCGGCAACTTGACCTTACACTGTTTGATACCGCCGGTGAACGGGTTCTTCGGCTGTGGTTTCGGCGGTTTGACCTGTGGTGGGACGTAACTGCCACCACTGCTGCTGCCCTGTGGTTCATTCAACAGTGAGCTAGGTTTCACCAGCACGATATCGGCCGGCAGCGTCGGCAGCATTTGCTGTAACACTCTTACCGTCGCCGGGCGCGGGTGACCAATGGCAATGGCGGAACCGTTGCGCCGTGCCAACTCGACCGCGCGGTTGAACTGGCGGCGGATGTCGGCTTCGTTGGCGGTATCGTCCAGGAATACCTTACGTTTGATCACCTTCACGTGCGTGCCGGTAGCCGCGCGGGTGGCCTGGCTGTTACCGATGGTCATGCTGTCGAGGAAATAGAGCTGGTAGCTGTCGAGCGCCTGCATCACTTTCTGCATGCCCGGCAGGCTGGAGGTCATGGCGCTGCCCATGTGGTTATTCATACCCACCGCATAGGGCACGTTATTGACCGCATTGCGGATAATGCGCTGGATCTCTTCGCTGCTCATCGAAGGTTGCAGCGTATCTCGCTCCAGTGGTTGCTTGCTGAGTGGTGCCATCGGCATATGGATCAGCACTTCGCGGCCCTGACTGTGGGCGCGGGTGGCCATCAAGCGGGCATGAGGGGCATTGGGCAGTACGGCGACGGAGATCGCCGTCGGCATTTGCAGCACTGCGCCTTCTTCATGCGGTCGATAACCTACGTCATCGATAACGATGGATAATTTTCCTGCCTGTGCGGCGCAAACCTGCAACAGACAGCCAATCAATACGACAGTACGGGTTTTGATATAGCGCAAATCTATCTTCCCAACCACGGCAGTGGGTTAACGGCCTGACCCTGGCGACGAATTTCGAAATAGAGCGACGGCGTTCCCTGGCCCCCGCTGGTACCCACCAAGGCGATTGGCTGACCGGCGCGCACCTGCGCCCCGACGTTGACCAGTGCACTTTGGTTGTAGCCATACAGGCTCATGTCACCCTTACCGTGTTCGATGACGACAACCAGACCATAGCCCTGCAGCCAATCGGCCAGCAATACGCGACCATCGGCGATGGCTTTCACTTCGCTGCCTTCGGAGGCCGAGATCACCATGCCTTTCCAGCGTAGCTCGCCTTGCAGCTGTTCGCCAAAACCGTGCAGAGTGCGGCCGCGTACCGGCCATATAGCCTGTCCATCTGGTCGGCCGAGACCGCCGGTACGGGCCATCAGCGAGCGGTCGGCTTCGCTTGGCTTATAGCTGGTACCGGTTTTCTTCGCCTGCTGTTCTTTGACGCGAACCTGCTCGCGTACCTTGGCGGCTTCACGCGCTTCGCGTTCCGCGCGGGCGCGGGCTTCACGTTCGGCCCGGGCGATCTTGTCGCGCATGCGGGTTTCGTTCTGGCGCAGTTCCACCAGACGCTGCTGGTCTTTTTCCAGCGAGGCTTCCAGTGCGGTCAGCGTTTTCTTACGTGCACCGCGTGCCTGCTCAAGTTTTTGTTGTTGCGTTTGTTGCTCGCCCAGCAGCGATTTCTGTTGGCCTTGCTTGGCGACCAGCGTGGTTTTTTGCTTCGCCAGTTCGGCGCGAGTTTGTTTCAGCTCTTCAATCGTTTGCTGGCGCGCTTCGTTCAGATAACCGAAGTAAGCCAAAATACGCTCGCTGCGCTGGCTCTCTTCACCGCTCAGTACCAACTGTACGGCGCTGTGCTGGCCCTGTCGGAAGGCGGCATCGAGTTGTTTGGCAAGGATTTCTTGCTGGGTAGATTGCTGCTTTTGCAGCTTGGCAATTGAGGCGTTCAGGCCGGAGATGTCTTTCCCCAACTGGCTCAATGTGCCCTGGGTGTCACGCAGCAGGCGACTGGCCTGCGCGATGGTTTTTTCTTGCTGCTTGAGCTGATCCTGCAATGAGCTGCGTTGTTGCTGCTGCTGTTTAACCGCCTTTTCTTTCTCGGCGATGCTCTGCTGGATGTCTTTGAGCTGGGATTTGTTGTCTTCCGCCGCCTGGCTGGCTAACGGCAACAACAAGACGCCAGCGTAAAATACGCTGGCGCACATGGTGGTCAACTTCCTTGGCGCGGTGCGTTCAGGCAGCGGCTGGCTGCCTGCGTTTGCGCTTCGGGTTACCCTTGATAGTGCAAAAAACGCCTTTTCCCTCATGGAGAAGGATTATTCCACGATGAACAGCGGCTTACCAGTCATCTCTTGCGGGATTTCCATTCCCATCAGCGTCAGCATGGTCGGCGCGATGTCCGAAAGCTTGCCGCCATTGACTGCGCTGGCAGGCTTGCCGATATAAATCAGCGGCACCGGCAGGCTGGTGTGAGCGGTATGCGCCTGGCCGGTGGCCGGATCGCGCATTTGTTCGGCGTTGCCGTGGTCGGCGGTGATCAGCAACTGTCCATCGACGGCCTTGACCGCTTCGACCACCTGGGCGATACAGTTATCCAGTGTTTCTACCGCTTTCACCGCCGCGTCGTAAACGCCGGTATGACCCACCATGTCGCCATTCGGGTAGTTGCAGATAATGGCGTCGTACTTGCCGCTGCCAATGGCGGTCAGCAGTTTATCGGTCAGTTCGGCGGCGCTCATTTCCGGCTGCAGATCGTAGGTAGCGACCTTCGGTGAGTTGACCAACACGCGATCCTCACCGGTGAACGGCTCTTCAACACCGCCGTTATAGAAGAAGGTGACGTGGGCGTATTTTTCGGTTTCCGAGATGCGCAGCTGGGTCTTGTCGTGCTTCATCAACCATTCACCGAAGGTATTGCTCAACGACGCCGGCGGATAGGCGCAAGGGGCTTTGATGTCGGCGGCGTACTCGGTCAGCATCACGAAATCACCAAAATGGATGACTTTGGCGCGTGGGAAACCGTCGAAATCAGCATTGACGAAGGCGCGGACGATTTGGCGTGCACGATCGGCACGGAAATTCATGAAAATCAACGCGTCGCCGTCATGCAGCTCGGCAGGGGCTTCACCGGCGGCTTGCAGCACGGTCGGTTTGACGAATTCGTCGTTTTCACCGCGCTCATAGGCGGTCTGCAGGGCGGCAACGGCGTTGTCGGCAACGAAGTCACCCTTGGCCTGGGTCAGCAGGTCGTAAGCCAGTTGCACGCGGTCCCAACGGTTGTCGCGGTCCATGGCGTAATAACGGCCAATCAGCGATGCGATACGCCCGGTGCCCAATTTGGCAAAGGCGTCGCTAAAGTGTTGCAGCGATTTTTCTGCGCTGCGTGGTGGAGTATCACGACCGTCCAGGAACGCGTGCAGGTAAACGGCTTTGGCGCCGCGCTGCGAAGCCAGCTCAATCATCGCCAGAATGTGATCTTCATGGCTGTGTACGCCGCCCGGCGACAGCAGGCCCATGATATGCACCGCTTTACCCGCCTGAACAGCCTTATCGACCGCCGCCGTCAGCGTTGGGTTGGCGAAGAAATCGCCTTCTTTAATTTCTTTATCCAGTCGCGTCAGGTCTTGATAAACGATGCGCCCGGCACCCAGATTGACGTGGCCGACTTCCGAGTTGCCCATCTGGCCGTCAGGCAGGCCAACATCCAGCCCGGACGCGGCGATCAGCGTATGTGGCTGCTGTTGCCACAGGCGGTCCATCACCGGCGTTTTGGCGTTCAGAATGGCATTGTCCTGTTGCTCCTCGCGGTGGCCGTAACCGTCCAGGATCACTAATACCATCGGCTTTTTGTTACTCGACATTGCGTTAACCTCGTTATGAACTTTATAAGTTGTGAATAGCCATTGGTCCAGGGGCAGGCTAATGGCTATTCACTCTCAAAACCGTCCGATTTTACAACGTGGCCGGTTAAAAAGAGCCCAGAGAGATCAAAGTTGCGGTGAACAAGGCCGGCTTTTAGGCTGTGGCAGCGCGAATTTCTCAGCGTAGCCCGCAGTTTCTGCAATAGCGCTTGCTTATTGGCTGTATTTGCTGCACTCGGCAGGTATACTCTGGAACCTTGAGTTATTTTTTCCCTTAACTGACGGGAGTTGTTACACCCCATGCTGCAAGAAATTATGCAATTCGTTAGCAAGCATCCCATACTGAGCCTGGCCTGGATCGCCCTGCTGGTTGCGGTGATCGTCATGACATTCAAGAGCAGTTTCTCCAAGGTGAAAGAGATCACCCGTGGTGAAGCCACCCGCCTGATTAATAAAGAAGATGCCGTTGTGGTTGATACCCGCAGCCGTGATGATTTCCGCCGAGGCCACCTGGCCAACGCCATCAACCTGACCGCCAGCGAAATCAAAAGCGGCAGTCTGGGCGAGCTGGAAAAACACAAGGCTCAGCCGATCATCGTGGTTTGTGCCAACGGCACCACCTCTCGCGAGCCGGCAGATAATCTGAGCAAAGCCGGTTTTGAAAACGTAGTTACGCTGAAAGACGGTATTGCCGGCTGGAGCGGGGAAAACCTGCCGTTAGTACGCGGTAAGTAATTCTTTAACCTATTTGAGGTGGCAATCCATGGCTAACATTGATATCTACACCAAAGCGACCTGTCCGTTCTGCCATCGCGCCAAGGCGCTGCTGAACAGCAAGGGAGCCGCGTTTAACGAAATCGCCATTGATGGTGATAATGAAAAACGCGAAGCGATGATTGCGCGCAGCGGGCGCACCACCGTGCCTCAGATTTTCATCGACGGCCAACACATTGGCGGCTGTGATGATTTATATGAACTCGATGCTCGTGGTGGTCTGGATCCGCTGCTTTAAGCGGGTGACTGCCGGTTACTGAGTGTCAATAAGGACGTTTAACCAAGGGTATTACACACATGTCAGAACAAAACAGCACCGAGATGGCTTTCCAGATCCAGCGTATTTACACCAAGGATATCTCCTTCGAAGCACCAAAGGCTCCGCAGGTTTTCCAGCAGGAATGGCAGCCAGAAGTTAAACTGGATCTAGATACCGCTTCCAGCCAGTTGGCTGACGAAGTGTATGAAGTTGTACTGCGCGTAACCGTGACTGCGTCCCTGGGCGAAGAAACTGCGTTCCTGTGTGAAGTGCAGCAGGCGGGTATCTTCTCCGTAGCGGGCATCGACGGCACGCAGCTGGCGCATTGCCTGGGTGCATACTGCCCGAACATTCTGTTCCCGTATGCGCGTGAGTGCATCACCAGCCTGGTTTCTCGCGGTACATTCCCGCAGTTGAACCTGGCACCGGTTAACTTTGACGCGCTGTTCATGAACTATTTGCAGCAGCAGTCAGAAGGCGAAGGTGCCGCACCACATCAGGATGCCTGATGAACACCGTCAATGCTTCAATGACTGTAATCGGTGCCGGCTCGTACGGCACCGCATTAGCCATTACGCTGGCGCGTAATGGCCACTCCGTGGTGCTGTGGGGCCATAACCCCGAGCAGATCCAAAAGATGCAGCACGATCGCTGCAACCAGGCATTCCTTCCCGATGTAGCTTTCCCCGACACGCTGTTGCTTGAAGCCGATCTGGCGCGTGCGCTGGCCGCCAGCCGCGATGTGCTGGTGGTGGTGCCAAGCCATGTGTTCGGCGATGTGCTGCGTCAGTTGAGGCCGCATCTGCGCCCGGATGCTCGCATTGTGTGGGCAACCAAAGGGCTGGAAGCGGAAACCGGCCGATTGTTGCAGGACGTGGCGCGTGAAGCGTTGGGCGAGGCGATTCCGCTGGCGGTGGTCTCTGGACCGACGTTCGCCAAAGAGCTGGCTGCCGGGCTGCCGACCGCGATTGCGCTGGCTTCTACCGATGCGCAGTTCGCCGAAGATTTGCAGCAGTTGCTGCACTGCGGCAAAAGTTTCCGGGTTTACAGTAACCCCGATTTTATCGGCGTGCAGCTGGGCGGGGCGGTGAAGAACGTGATTGCCATCGGTGCCGGGATGTCAGACGGTATCGGTTTTGGTGCCAATGCGCGTACTGCACTGATTACCCGTGGCCTGACGGAAATGACTCGCCTCGGCTCTGCGCTGGGGGCTGACCCATCGACCTTCATGGGCATGGCCGGATTGGGCGATCTGGTATTAACCTGCACCGATAATCAATCGCGCAACCGCCGTTTCGGTATTATGCTGGGGCAAGGTAAAGGTGTGCAGGAAGCGCAGGACAGCATCGGCCAGGTGGTCGAGGGCTATCGCAATACCAAAGAGGTCTTGGCGCTGGCGCAACGCTACGGCGTGGAAATGCCGATTACCGAACAGATTTACCAGGTGCTGTATTGCCATAAAAATGCCCGGGAAGCTGCGCTGAGCCTGCTAGGGCGTACCAGAAAAGACGAAAAACACAGCGCATAACCTATATACCCTATAGCTTTCAAGCTGCAGCTAGGCGGCCAGCTCGCTCATCCCCAGGCGCTTACTTAAGTAAGTAACTGGGGTGAGCGAGTGCAGGTAACAACGCTGCAGCTTGAAAGGTGACGGGTATAAAACCGATATGCGGGGCAGCATACTGACCCTGGCAATTGAATTGGGCTGCCTGACTGCAATGCGGTGAGGCGGCCTGTTTTGCAAGGCGGAGAGGAACCTGATGTCGTCAGAAGAGTTAGAGCAGGTCTGGAATAGCATCAAATCAGAGGCGAGAGAGCTGGCTGAGTGTGAACCGATGCTGGCTAGCTTTTATCATGCGACGTTGCTCAAGCACTACAACCTGGGTGGTGCGCTCAGCTATATTCTGGCAAACAAGTTGGCTAACCCGATTATGCCCGCCATTGCGGTGCGTGAAGTGGTGGAAGATGCCTACCTGGCCGATCAGCAAATGATCGCTTCAGCGGCACAGGACATCCTGGCGGTGCGCCTGCGCGACCCGGCAGTAGACAAATACTCAACGCCGCTGCTGTATCTGAAAGGCTTCCACGCGCTGCAGGCTTACCGTATCGGCCACTGGCTGTGGTTGCAGGGGCGCCAGGCGCTGGCGATTTATCTGCAGAACCAGATTTCGGTCGCCTTTGGTGTGGATATCCATCCGGCGGCGACCATCGGTTGCGGCATCATGCTTGACCACGCGACCGGCATTGTGATCGGTGAAACTGCGGTGGTCGAAAACAACGTATCTATTCTGCAGTCGGTCACTCTTGGTGGTACCGGCAAGACCAGCGGCGATCGCCATCCGAAGATCCGCGAGGGCGTAATGATTGGCGCCGGGGCTAAAATTCTCGGCAATATCGAAGTGGGTAAAGGCGCGAAAATTGGTGCCGGCTCGGTGGTGCTGCAATCGGTGCCGCCACATACCACGGCTGCCGGGGTGCCTGCGCGCATTGTCGGTCGACCGGAAAGCGATACGCCATCGATGGATATGGATCAGTACTTTAACGGTACCAACCACGGTTTTGAGTACGGCGACGGTATTTAAGCTGGCGGGTTGTTAAATAATAAATTCAGGGGAGCTTCAGCTCCCCTGATGCTTTCTGGCGTAGAGTTAACCTTGTTTCGGGAACGCTACGGTATCGGCGACCATTTGATCGATTGCCGCTTTGACTTGTGCTTCCGTTACCGGTGTGCTGTCGTTGCTGACGGTTTCACCGTAACTCTTGCGAACAACCTCCAACACTGTCTTGCCGGTATCTTGATCAATCAATTGCGCTTCCAGGAACAGGGTGGTGTTTTGCGTCCGGTGGCCCGTTGCGGCCATCGTACTGGCAACCACTGCGGCAACCGGCACCACCTCATAGAATTTCATGTCTTCATCTTCGGCGGATACGGCGGTGATCGCCACCTTGGCCAGCAATACGCGAGAACCCGTCGGGCTCTTAAGTACGGTTGTGCGCTCGGCTATCGCTTTTCTCATACTTTGGTCGGTGTAGTTTCTAATTTTGTCCAGTGTCTGCTGGCTCACGCGGGCCGTAGGCTTTGCCACCGGGTAATAGACTACCGGGGCAACGTATACACCCCGGTAGTTGGATTCTTTAAAGTTAGGATCGACCCAACGCAGCGTTTTATGTCCGCTTGGTGAGCTGGTTTCCTGCAGTTTGCTGTAGTCCGGCAGAAAGCCTGAGTACTGATCTGTTTTCGTTACTTTGGATGCACAACCCGCCAGCAACAGGCCCGCTGCCAATACCGCAATGGTAACGCTCAAGCGTTGTTTTTTCATACGATTTCCTATGATGAGTGCCGATAACCCTTACAAAACATAGCTCATTATCTTCTGCTACAGCGAATGTTTTCAGCGCCGGGCGTGCCATGTTTCAGAGCGACTTATCAGGATCGTGATGTACGGCTTGTTTTTACCTGTGCTGTTCTTGGTCAAGGCTTGATCAGCGCACCAGCGTAGTCCAGCTGTCGCCAGGCTTCATACACCACCACGGCTACGGCGTTAGACAGGTTCATGCTACGGCTTTGTGCCTGCATTGGGATGCGAATTTTCTGCTGTGCGGGCAGGGCCTCGAGGATCTCGGCTGGCAGCCCACGGGTTTCCGGACCGAACAGCAGGTAGTCGCCGGCCTGATAGCTGACTGCACTGTGTGCCGGGGTGCCTTTGGTGGTCAGGGCAAACAGCCGCTGCGGATTTTCGCTGGCGATAAAGGCGGCGTAATCGGCGTGACGTCGGATGCTGGCGAATTCATGATAGTCCAGCCCGGCACGGCGCAGGCGTTTGTCATCCCACGGGAAACCCATAGGTTCTATCAGGTGGAGTTGAAAACCAGTATTGGCGCACAGGCGGATGATATTGCCGGTATTAGGCGGAATTTCAGGTTCGAATAAAACAATGTTCAGCATGTAAAAAGCCCCTCATGACGAGGGGCGCAGAATAGCAAAATCTTATCGGCCTGTCTTAGGCGATCAGCGCTGATGCAAGGGTAACCACAACACCAGCCGTAAACCCCCGAGCGGACTGTCTTCCGCTTTCACCCAGCCGCGATGCTGGTTGACCGCCGCCTCTACGATCGCCAGACCCAAACCGGTGCCACCGGAGGCGCGATCGCGCGCTTCGTCGGTGCGATAGAACGGTCGGAAAATTTGTTCACGATCCTCCGTACTGACGCCAGGACCGTCGTCGTCGACCACAATAGTAATGCCCTGATTGTCGGCACTGAATGCCACGGCGATACGTGTGTTCGAATAGCGCAGGGCGTTACGTACGATGTTTTCCAGCGCGCTGTCTAATGCGCCGGCGTTGCCAAATAGCGTCCACGGACCAGGAGGGGAGGTAACCTCCAGTTGTTTGCCCATTTGTTCTGCTTCGAAGCCGGCGTCATCTAGCACATTGGCCCACAGTTCATTGGCCAGCAGCCGTTCACGTACCAACTCGCTTTTCTGCTGTCCGCGTGACAATACCAGCAGATCGTTGATCATTGAGTCCAGGCGCTGCGCCTCGGTTTCAATACGCGCCAGTTCACGGCCTTCACCGTGGCGACGGCGCATTAACGCGGTCGCCAACTGCAGACGGGTCAGCGGGGTGCGCAGTTCATGCGAGATGTCGGAGATCAGCCGTTGCTGAGCGGTCATCATGCGTTCCAGCGAGCTGACCATTTGGTTGAAACTGGCACCGGTAGCCAGAAACTCTTGCGGCCCGGCTTCGAGCTCCGGATGTTGTTTCAGGTTGCCGCGTGCTACGTCATCGGCTGCGTTTTTCAGCTTACGTGCCGGTTTTGCCAGGCTCCAGGCCAGCCACAGCAGTAATGGGGCGCTGATCAACATGGTGACGATCAGCAGCAGCAGCGGCCGGTCGAACATCAGGTTGATGAAGTCGGATTGTGGGCTATTGGCGGGACGGATCAGGTACAACTGGTAGTTGTCTTCACCATCGCGTACCGAGAACGGGCCGACCAGTTCGACGCGGCCGTATTTCTTCTTCTTCGGGTGGTCTGAATTATCAGATTGGCCAATGAAATTGCGCACCAGCTGCATTTCGTTGCGCTGCATGTTGCCAATCACCCGGCCTTCACTGGTGACCAGGAGCAGCCGCTGCCCAGGCGGGGCCCATTTTTCGATGGCGCGGAATAAGCGCCGCCACCACATCAGGTCGTTGGCCGGATCGTTTTGCAACTCGGCCTCGACATGTTGTTCCAGCATCAGCCCCTGCCGCTGCTCGCTGTCCAGCAGCGAGGTCATTTGGCGGGAGTCGAGCTTGGGCACCATCAACACCAGCATCAGCACCAGGGCTAATGTGAACCAGAAAATGGCGAAGATGCGTGCCGTCAAACTGTTGATCATGTTGCTGATACCATTAAGTAACCCCGCCCACGCAACGTTTTGAACCACGGATGGCCGTCTTTGCGGTTCGGCAGTTTACGTCGCAGGTTGGAGATATGCATGTCGATGGCACGGTCGAACGGCGTCAGGCGTTTGCCCAGCACTTCCTGGCTCAATAGTTCACGTGACACCACCTGGCCAAGATGCTGCGCCAGCAGGTACAACAGGGTAAATTCGGTGCCGGTGAGATCCAGCGTTTGGCCGTCGAAACTGGCTTCCTGGCGGCCCGGGTTGAGCTGCAAACCGTCAACGTCCAGCGTGGGTGCGCCGGTATCGACATTTTGCTGCTGCTCGCTCCAGTTGGAACGGCGCAGAATCGCACGAATACGTGCTACCAGCTCACGATCGTTAAATGGTTTTGGCAAGTAGTCATCGGCACCCAGTTCCAGGCCCAACACGCGGTCGAGTTCACTGCCGCGAGCGGTCAGCATAATAACCGGTGTCTGGTGGTGCTGACGCAGTTCTTTCAAGGTATCGATACCGTTTTTCTTCGGCATCATGATATCGAGCAACAGCAGATCGATGGAGCTGTCCAGAAGCGACAACGCCTGTTCACCATCGTAGGCCACGACGATAGTAAAGCCTTCCATTTCAAGCAGTTCTTTTAACAGCGAGGTTAGCTCGCGGTCGTCGTCAACTAACAGAATTTTATTCATTGTGTATTTTCCTCCTGACGCAAAATACGTCATCAACTGTTGGCATTCCATGACTTTACGTAGTTTTACATGCACTGACGCATGTTTGCAGGTGCAGCAGTACACTGCTCCTCGTTGATTCGCAAAGTGAGAAAGCACGAGGAGTTAAAATGCGTAAGGTGACCGCATTAGTTATGGCATCAATGCTGGCAATAGGTTCTACCGCTGCGTTCGCTGCCGACACTACATCGGAAACTGTACCGACTCCCGGAAGCGACGCGATGACCAGAGCACCCGGTCAGCACCATATGTTTGACGGTGTCAGCCTGACTGAACAGCAGCGTCAGCAAATGCGCGATTTAATGCGCCAGGCGCGCCACGATCTGCCTGGTGTCAATGTAGCTGAAATGGAAGCCATGCATAAGCTGGTGACCGCAGACAAATTTGATGAAGCCGCCGTGTATACCCAGGCGGAACAGATGGCTCAGCAACAGGTTAAGCGCCAGGTCGAAATGGCCAGAGTGCGTAACCAAATGTATAACCTGCTGACGCCACAGCAAAAAAGTGTTTTAGACCAGAAGCATCAGCAGCGCATGCAGCAGATGGAGCAACAAATTTCTGGTTTGCAGCAAACTTCTGCCCAGAAGTTAAGTATGACTGAGTAGTCCCTGTTTTTCCTTGCCATAGACACCATCCCTGTCTTCCCCCGCCATGATGGCGGGGTTTTTTTTGCCCATCATTCCGCTATATTGACCCTCTTAATGTTTAACCGGGATGGGTTATGGAACCGCAATATGCGCGACGGGTGAAATCCGCTGCGTTAGCTGCCACCGCGTTGGCCTCCATACTGTTACTGATCAAAATTGTCGCCTGGTACCACACCGGTTCGGTGAGCCTGCTGGCGGCGCTGGTGGATTCTTTGGTGGACATTGCCGCGTCGCTGACTAATCTGCTGGTGGTGCGTTATTCGCTGCAGCCGGCCGACGAGGAACACACCTTCGGGCACGGAAAGGCTGAATCGTTGGCCGCGCTGGCACAAAGCATGTTTATTTCCGGCTCGGCACTGTTTCTGTTCCTGACCGGTTTCCAGCATTTGTACTCCCCGGAAACGCTGCGCGATCCCGGTATTGGTATTGCTGTGACGGTGGTGGCCTTGTTCAGCACCATGCTCTTGGTCACATACCAGCGTTGGGTGGTAAGAAAAACCCGCAGTCAGGCGGTGCGAGCAGATATGCTGCATTATCAGTCAGATGTCATGATGAATGGTGCTATTCTTATAGCGCTTGCGCTAAGCTGGTACGGTTTTCAACGGGCGGATGCGCTGTTTGCATTGGGCATTGGCGTCTACATTCTTTATAGCGCGCTACGGATGGGCAATGAAGCGGTGCAATCGCTACTGGACAGGGCATTACCGGACGATGAACGTCAGGCGATCATTGATGTGGTTTCTTCCTGGCCAGGGGTGAAAGGCGCGCACGATCTGCGGACTCGTCAGTCCGGCCCGACGCGTTTTATCCAGTTGCATCTGGAGATGGACGATGCGCTACCGCTGATGCAGGCACATCTTTTGGCCGAGCAGGTGGAGCAGGCACTATTACATCGTTTCCCCGGGGCGGATGTCCTCATCCACCAGGATCCCTGTTCTGTGGTACCTGAGGGGCGGCAGGGACGTTGGGAGCTATAATCAATGCAGGGCCGAGAGGTTAGCTCAGCGTGCCATGGCGGTTTTTTACCGCAATATTGCGTGACTTGAATCAATTCAGCTGGGTGTTTTTGTTATAATATCCAGCAATAAGCCGTAAAGCTGGTTTTCTGCAGCCGGAGAGGTTTCAAGACAATCGGCGAATACAGAATTCTTAAGAAATTGCATCTACAGTTCAGAGGTAGTCATGATCAAGAAAATCGGTGTACTGACAAGTGGCGGTGATTCGCCGGGTATGAACGCTGCGATCCGTGGCGTTGTGCGTGCTGCACTTTCAGAGGGTCTGGAAGTTTTTGGTATTTACGATGGCTACCTTGGCTTGTACGAAGATCGCATGGAAAAATTGGACCGCTACAGCGTGTCCGATATGATCAATCGCGGCGGCACCTTCCTCGGTTCAGCCCGTTTCCCGGAATTCAGAGACGACAGCGTACGTGCCAAGGCGATTGAAAACCTGAAAAACCGCGATATCGATGCGCTGGTGGTTATTGGCGGTGATGGCTCCTATATGGGTGCCAAGCGTCTGACGGAAGAGGGTTTCCCTTGTATCGGTTTGCCTGGCACCATCGATAACGACGTGGCCGGTACTGACTACACCATTGGTTATTTCACTGCGCTTGAAACCGTGGTGGAAGCGATTGACCGGCTGCGCGATACCTCATCCTCACATCAGCGTATTTCCATCGTTGAAGTGATGGGGCGTTATTGTGGCGATCTGACGCTGGCGGCGGCTATCGCCGGCGGTTGCGAGTTCATCGTGTTGCCTGAGATTGAGTTCAACCGCGAAGATCTGGTGTGTGAAATCAAGGCTGGTATCGACAAAGGTAAAAAACACGCGATTGTGGCGATCACCGAACACATCTGCGATATCGATGAGTTGGCGCGCCATATCGAGCAAGAAACCAAGCGTGAAACCCGCGCTACCGTGTTGGGCCATATTCAGCGCGGCGGTTCGCCGGTCGCTTACGACCGTATTCTGGCTTCCCGCATGGGCGCTTACGCCATTGAGCTGTTGTTGCAGGGCTACGGCGGTCGCTGTGTTGGTATCCAAAACGAGAAGATGGTGCATCACGACATCATCGATGCGATCGAAAACATGAAGCGTCCCTTCAAGGGCGACTGGCTGGAAACGGCGAAAAAACTCTACTGATCCCGTTTTAATTCAGTCAATAGAAAGCCTCCGCATGCGGGGGCTTTTTTTATCTCTGCGCGGTTATATTCCAGAATCGTCTAGCCCAACATTTTTTATTCTTTAATTGATAGGAGAGTTTCTGGCAGGCTCTGATGCTAAATCAACCGATTGAGGTTGCGATTATTTTTCCTGGGAGAGCGAGTCGATGCGTATGCGTAAATGGGGTGTAGGTCTGACAATCATGCTGCTGGCGTCCGGTGCCATGGCGAAAGATATCCAATTGTTGAACGTTTCATACGACCCGACGCGTGAATTCTATCAGGAATATAACACCGCATTCGGTAAATACTGGCAGCAACAGACCGGCGATAAAGTCACGGTACGCCAGTCGCATGGCGGTTCCGGCAAACAGGCGACCTCGGTCATTAACGGCATTGAGGCCGACGTGGTGACACTGGCGCTGGCTTATGACGTGGATGCTATCGCCGAGCGTGGACGTATTGATAAAGAGTGGATCAAACGCCTGCCGGACAACTCCGCGCCTTATACCTCGACCATTGTGTTCCTGGTGCGCAAAGGCAACCCAAAACAAATTCACGACTGGGCCGATTTGATTAAACCCGGTGTCTCGGTGATTACCCCGAACCCGAAAACCTCCGGCGGTGCACGCTGGAATTATCTGGCTGCTTGGGGTTACGCGCTGCATCAGAACAATAACGACCAGGTCAAGGCGCAGGAATTCGTTAAAAACCTGTATAAGAACGTCGAAGTATTGGACTCCGGTGCGCGAGGCTCAACCAATACCTTCGTTGAACGTGGTATCGGCGATGTGCTGATCGCCTGGGAAAACGAAGCGTTGCTGGCGGAAAAAGAGCTGGGCAAGGACAAGTTTGAAATTATCACCCCGAGTGAATCGATTCTGGCAGAGCCAACCGTGTCGGTGGTGGATAAAGTGGTCGATAAGCGCGGTACCCGTGATGTCGCTACCGCTTACCTGAAGTATTTGTACACGCCGGAAGGGCAGACCATCGCGGCGAAAAACTACTACCGTCCACGGGATGCGGCAGTGGCGGCCAAATTTGCCGACCAGTTCCCGAAACTGAAGCTGTTCACCGTGGATGATACTTTCGGTGGCTGGACCCAGGCGCAGAAGGTGCACTTCGCCACTGGCGGCGTGTTCGACGAAATCAGCAAGCGTTGATGCCGAATGGCAGCAATGACAAAACCCCGGCTTGCCGGGGTTTTGTCATTTATAAGCCGAGTGAAATCAGGCTTTTTTAGCAGCAGCTGCGGCTTTGACGATCACGGCGAAAGCATCGGCTTTCAGTGAGGCGCCGCCAACCAGCGCGCCGTCGATATCTGGCTGGGTGAACAGCTCGGCGGCATTCTTGTCGTTCACGGAACCGCCGTACTGGATGATCACTTCTGCAGCCACGGCTGCGTCCTGCTTGGCAATGTGATCGCGGATAAATTTGTGTACTGCCTGTGCTTGCGCAGGGGTAGCAGACTTACCGGTACCGATAGCCCAAATTGGCTCATAAGCGATAACCGCGCCTTTAAAGGCTTCAGCACCCTGGGTTTTCAGCACGGCGTCGATCTGGCGTGCACAAACTTCTTCGGTTTTACCCGCTTCGTTTTCTGCATCAGTTTCACCGATGCACAGCACTGGGATCAGACCGGCAGCTTTCAGCACGGCAAATTTTTCGGCGATCGCAGCGTCGGTTTCTTTGTGGTAAGTGCGACGCTCGGAGTGGCCGATGATGATGTATTGAGCACCAACATCTTTCAGCATGTCGGCGGAAACTTCACCGGTGAATGCGCCGGACAGGTTCACGTCTACGTTTTGGGCGCCCAGGGCAATGCGGCTGCCGGCCAGTGCGTGCTTGGCCTGGTCCAGATACATGACCGGTGGTGCGATAGCAACGCCACAACCGTCAACGCTGCTCAGTTCATTGCGCAGCGCGGCGATCAGTTCGTTAACCATGTGAGTGCTGCCGTTGAGCTTCCAGTTACCCATAACTAATGGATGACGCATGTTTTTTCCTCCAACAAGGGAACGCGAGAGTCGAAATAACCACTGCCGGACTGGCAGTTTACCTGCCCAACAGTATAGAGATGATTAAGCGCGAAGGCTTTGCTTTTCGTCATTAAATAGCCCGCTGTTAGGGCTCGGATAACGCTAGCTTAACCGGTTCAACAGCGAAAGTTATCCCTTTATCGCCGTTGTCTGCCACCACATAACGGATCGCGCCGACCTGCTGTTGGTAGAAGCGCGAACCTTTGCCTTTTTCCAGCAGGTTGGCCACTTTACTCAGGCTTTTCTCTACCGTCAGCGTCGGCTCAAACTGGCGCATCAACGCGGCCATATAGCTGATGGCGATGGTGCGGGCGGCTTTTTCTTCATTGCTCTGCTGCAGCGGCAGGTGGGTGATCTGCAGCGTCTTGATTTTGCCGGTGCCCTTTTCCAGCGCGATGGAGGCGTAGAGATTTTCGTTCAACTTGCTGGCGGCGCGCGTCAGCAGCGGCGTATCGTCTTCTGCCGTTGCGATGGCACGAAATTCGCCAATCGGCAGCGTCGGGTTGTCGCGGTTATATTTTTCGCGGAATTTTACCACCGTCAGATCAAACGTCGGCGCCCCGGCCAGCAGATATGGCGCGGTGGGCGACGCACTGACGGCGGCATCTGGCGGATCGGCCCAGGCACTGCTGATACCCAACAACAGGCAGGCGATGGCGATGGTTTTTCTCAGCATGGCATACGACATCAAGAACAAAGATGGCTCCGATTAAAGCGATAACCGAGGGGGGTTGTCAAAGATCCCGCGCCATTATCGCTTGCTGACAGGAAAGCTGTGCGTTACTCCGCGTAATGCAGGGCGGAAATCTTCGCCCGGCAGCGCCTATGTTACACTGCACGGCAGAATATGGGCAGGCTAACAATGCAGGATTCAATGACAATACAACAGTGGTGCTTTTCGTTTAAGGGCCGAATTGGGCGGCGTGATTTCTGGATTTGGATGGTGTTGTGGTTGCTGCTGATGGCGGTGGCTTTTTCTCTCGCCAGCCGCGAGCTGGTGGATATCCAGACCATTGCATTCTTTATCGTGGGGTTGCTATGGCCGACGGCGGCAGTGCTGGTGAAACGGCTGCACGACCGCAACAAAGCCGGCTGGTGGGCGTTGCTGTTGATCCTGGCATGGCTGTTGGCGGCGGGTAACTGGCAAATGCTGGCTCCGCTCTGGCAATGGGGCGTCGGGCGTTTTGTCCCAACGCTGATCATTGTGATGATGATGATCGATTTGGGCGCGTTCGTCGGCACGCCCGAGGCTAACCGTTTTGGCCCACCGGCCGAACCGGTGAAGTTCGGCGCGGAGTGAGCTGATAGCTTACCAATATTGCTCGCTGGTGATATGGCCCGGCTTGCGGCGCAGGTGCTTGCGCATCTGCCGCTGATCTTTCAGCGTTTGTTGGGTATCCCGCACCATTTGCGGGTTACCGCACAGCATGACGTGGTCAGTTTCAGCGTCGAGGGGTAATCCCACCGCGGCCTCCAGCCGGCCATCCTCGATCAGCGCCGGTACGCGCCCCGTCAGTGAACCGCTGACTTCTTCACGACTAACGATAGTCTGAATACGCAGTTTACCGTTGTAGCGCTGCTGTAATTGCTGCATCAGCGGCAGGTAGCTGAGATCGCGCGCAAAGCGGGTGGCATGCACCAGCACCAGATTTTTGAAGCGCTCCAGGTCTTTGCCTTCCTGCAGCATCGACAGGTAAGGGCCAATGGCAGTGCCGGTCGCCAACATCCACAGGGTGTCACACTCAGGCACTTCTTCCAGCACGAAAAATCCGGCGGCCTCTTTGGTCACCATCACTTCCGACCCCGGCTGCAGCTGATTGAGTCGTGGGCTCAGTTTACCTTCCGGCACGGTAACCAGGTAAAACTCCAGATTGGGGTCGCTGGGAGCGTTGACGTAGGAATAGGCGCGTTGCACGCGTTCGCCGTCAATTTCCAGCGCCAGTTTGGCAAATTGCCCGGCGGTAAAGGGAGCAATGGGGGCATGGACGGTAATGCTGAACAGCCCGTCTGTCCATTGCGTGACTTGCGTAACCTTGCCATTAACCCAGTCAGCCATACTCTAAAGCTCCAATGGTCGAATCAAATAAGCGCAATGTCGTGAACCGGAAATAGCGTGCGCAGTACGCTCTATGCGATAGCCGTGGCCAAACAGACGGTTAAACAGTTGCAGCTCCGAGTTGCACAGGCTGCTACAGGCGGTGGCCGCCACGCCGATCGGGCAGTGGTTTTCCACCAGTAGCATGCCTTGCGGATGCTCAACCAGTTCGGCCATGTAGCCATCATGCTGCCGCAGACGCACCAAGCGGGCGAGTTTGCCCTGATGGCAGGTTTCCTCTGACAGCTGTTCGGCGTAGCGCTGATAAAGCTTGTCTTCGCGCGCAATGAGTAGCTGCTCCACCCCTTCAGCGCCAAACAGCTGATGGGCAGATCCCAACATTTCTGCCGCCAGCCGATCGTGGCCATTGGCAAACTGGGCGTGGCCCTGATGGGTCAGCGACCAGTAGCGGGTGGGGCGACCTACTTTGGTACGCGCTTCCTCGTAATCAACCAGCTCACGTTTCTCCAGGGATTGCAGATGCTGACGGATACCCATGGGGGTGATGTCCAGACGCTCAGCCAGCATTTTGGCTGAATGTGGCCCCAGGGTTTTTAACTGCAATAAAATCAGCTCTGTTGTCTTCATAAACCCAATCCCTATGGTGTTATTTTATTTCAAGATGATGAAAATAATTATCGATTAAATGCTAAAGCCAAACTATTGAAAGTTTGCCATTTTTAACCCATAAGCGGTAGACGTACAGTTTAATTTACGAGGCTGGTTGGCTTTGCTGCCACTGTGACGGAGATCAATATCTGTCTGAAACTCGCTAAAAAAATCAAATTTGTTAGCTTATGCCGCCATAGAGGGCTGCTCGCCGTTCTGGCTGATTTTGGGGCCATACCGGGACGCTGTGACGAGTTAATACGTTAACGAAGATAATGAGAAAAATAGAAAACTTTCACCTGTTGGTGATGCTTACCCTGTTAGTGGCCGTCGGTCAGATGGCACAAACCATTTATGTCCCTGTTGTTGCTGATATTGCGAAAGATTTTTCGGTTCGTTCCGGTGCGGTGCAGCGCGTGATGGCGGCCTACCTGATGACCTATGGCTTCTCGCAGCTGATTTACGGCCCGCTATCGGACCGCATTGGTCGCCGCCCGGTGATCCTGGCCGGGATGATGATCTTCCTGATTGGCGCTCTGGGCGCGTTGTTGTCCAATAACCTGACGATGCTGGTTGCCGCCAGTGCCATCCAGGGGATGGGGACCGGTGTGGCTGGGGTGATGGCGCGAACCATGCCGCGTGACCTGTATGCCGGTACCTCGCTGCGTTATGCCAACAGCCTGCTCAACATGGGGATTCTGGTCAGCCCGCTGCTGGCGCCGATCATCGGCGGAGCATTGGCGATGGTGTTTGGCTGGCGTGCCTGCTATGCCTTCCTGTTGGTACTCTGTGCCGGTGTGGCTTTTGCCATGTTCCGCTGGCTGCCGGAAACCCGCCCGCAGCAGACCGAGAAACGACGGATGCTGGCGAGCTTTCGCAAGCTGCTGGCCGACGGCACCTTCAGTTGCTATCTGGTGATGCTGATCGGTGCTTTGGCGGGGATCGCGGTCTTTGAAGCCAGCTGTGGCGTGCTGATGGGGGGCGTGCTGGGTCTGAGCGGCCTGACCGTCAGTATCCTGTTTATTCTGCCAATCCCGGCGGCGTTCTTTGGTGCCTGGTATGCCGGTCGTGACGGTAAAAGCTTCCACAGCCTGGTGTGGCATTCGGTGATCAGTTGCCTGCTGGCGGGCCTGATGATGTGGATCCCAGGGTGGTTTGGCGTGATGAACATCTGGACGCTGATTGTGCCTGCGGCGTTGTTCTTCTTCGGGGCCGGTATGATGTTTCCGCTGGCGACCACCGGGGCGATGGAGCCATTCCCCTATCTGGCCGGGGCGGCTGGCGCGTTGGTCGGGGGCATGCAGAATATGGGCTCCGGCCTGGCGACCTGGCTTTCTGCCATGCTGCCGCAGACCGGGCAGTTTAGCCTTGGCCTGCTGATGTTTGCCATGGCGCTACTGATTCTGCTGTGCTGGTGGCCGTTGTCCCACCGGATGCAGCATCAGGGACATACCGTATAAAACGAACAGGGCGCCTTCGGCGCCCTGTTTAATTACAGCAGAAACTCGTGCAGAGCCGGGTCTTTACGATCCAGATAATGGGTCGAGCGGATGCGGCGGATAGTGCGTGACTTGCCACGGATCAACAGCGTTTCCGTGGTGGCCATATTGCCCTGACGGCTAATGCCTTCCAACAAATCGCCCTTGGTGATGCCGGTGGCGGAGAAAATCACGTTGTCGTTGCGCGCCATATCATCCAGCAGCAGTACCTTGCCGGCTTCAATCCCCATTTCTTTACAGCGCGCCAGCTCTTCTTCGCCGATGCGACGATTGTCGGCGCTGTCGCCTTTAACCTGGTGGCGCGGCAGCAGGCGTGCCTGCATATCACCGTCCAGAGCACGGATCACTGCGGCAGAAATCACCCCTTCTGGCGCACCACCGATGCCGTACATCACGTCAACTTCACTGTCTGGCATGCAGGTCAGGATTGAGGCCGCCACGTCGCCGTCGGGGATAGCGAACACTCGCACCCCGAGCTGCTGCATCTGGGCAATAACGCCATCGTGACGCGGCTTGGCCAGAATGGTCACCGTCAGTTGGCTCAGGGGTTTGCCCAGGCAGATTGCGACTTTATTCAGGTTATCAGCCAGCGGTAAGTTAAGGTCGATAGCGCCGCGCGCTGCCGGGCCCACCACCAGTTTTTCCATATACATATCAGGGGCGTGCAGGAAGGTGCCGCGATCGCCCACCGCCAGCACTGCCAACGCATTGGGCTGGCCCATGGCGGTCATGCGGGTACCTTCGATAGGATCGACGGCGATATCTACCGCATCGCCCTGGCCGCTGCCGACCTGCTCGCCGATATACAGCATCGGCGCTTCATCAATTTCGCCTTCGCCGATCACGATGCGGCCATCGATATCCACTTTATTGAGCATAATGCGCATTGCGTTGACCGCTGCGCCGTCGGCGGCGTTCTTGTCGCCGCGTCCCAGCCATTTATAGCCCGCCAGCGCGGCGGCTTCGGTAACGCGGGAAAATTCGATGGCTAATTCACGTTTCATGGCAAAACCTGTCTGTGAGAAAGGAAGAAAATATCGGCAAAGTTTATCACAGCACGCGGCGGCGGGGGCGGGGCAAAAAAATGCGCCGCCCGGAGGCAGCGCATGATGGGGTTAACCAGGCAAACAAGCGTTAGTCGTGATCTTCCCACGCTTGTGCGCGGGCAACCGCTTTTTTCCAGCCGCTGTAACGGAAGTTACGTTCGGTGGTTTCAATGCTTGGGCGGAACTCACGCTCAATAACCGCCTTGCTCTTCACTTCGTCCAGGTCATTCCAGTAGCCGATGGCCAGGCCCGCCAGGAAGGCCGCACCGAGAGCAGTCGACTCACGCACCTCAGGACGCTCTACACGGGTACCGAGGATGTCTGACTGGAACTGCATCAGGAAGTTGTTAGCGACCGCGCCACCGTCCACACGCAGCGATTGCAGGCGGGTGTTGGAGTCGGCTTGCATGGCATCCAGCACGTCGCGCGTCTGGTAGGCAATGGATTCCAGCGTGGCACGAATGATGTGGTTGCTGTTCGCGCCGCGGGTCAGGCCGAAGATGGCGCCACGGGCATACGGGTCCCAGTAAGGTGCGCCCAGACCGGTGAAGGCCGGTACCACGTACACGCCGTTGCTGTCTTTGACCTTGGTGGCGAAGTATTCGGAGTCGGCCGCATCGCTGATCAGTTTCAGCTCATCGCGCAGCCACTGAATGGAGGCGCCGCCAATGAAGACTGCCCCTTCCAGCGCATAGTTCACTTCGCCGCGTGGGCCGCAGGCGATAGTGGTCAACAGGCCGTGGTTAGAACGTACCGCTTCTTTGCCGGTGTTCATCAGCAGGAAGCAGCCGGTGCCGTAGGTGTTTTTCGCCATGCCCGGTTGAACACAGAGTTGGCCATACAGCGCCGCCTGCTGGTCACCGGCGATACCGGCGATAGGGATACGCGTACCGCCTTTACCCCCGATGTTGGTCTGGCCGTACACTTCAGAAGACGGACGGACTTTTGGCAGCATGGCGCGCGGGATATCCAGCGCTTCCAGCATGCGCTCATCCCAGTCCAGCTCATGGATGTTGAACATCATGGTACGTGAGGCGTTGGTGTAATCGGTCACATGCACCCGCCCTTGGGTCATTTTCCATACCAGCCAGGTGTCGACGGTACCGAACAACAGTTCACCGCGTTTGGCGCGTTCACGGGCACCTTCAACGTGATCGAGGATCCATTTTACCTTGGTGCCGGAGAAGTACGGGTCAACCACCAGGCCGGTGTTGTGACGGATGTACTCTTCCATGCCATCGCGTTTGAGTTTTTCACAGATATCGGCGGTACGGCGGCATTGCCAGACGATGGCGTTATAGATCGGTTTACCGGTCTCTTTTTCCCAGACGATGGTGGTTTCGCGCTGGTTGGTGATGCCGATACCGGCGATCTGATCGGAATTGATGTCGGCTTTCGCCAGCACTTCCACCAGCGTGGAGCTTTGTGATGACCAGATCTCCATCGGATCATGCTCAACCCAGCCGGCTTTCGGGTAAATCTGCGTGAACTCACGCTGCGACACCGCAACAATATTGGCATCGTGGTCTAGCACTACGGCACGTGAACTGGTAGTTCCCTGGTCGAGAGCGACAATGTATTTTTTTTCTACAGTCATGATTTTAGTCCTGCTGTTGTTAACCGTTTTAAAACTGTGCCAATCACGCTTTACGCTGTTGAGCCTTGGCGGCGGGTTGTTCTTCGTCTACACAGACATCACACGGCAGATTGCGGCCAATGAGCATGCGGTAGCCAAAGGCACCCAGGCAGGCACCGATGATTGGGCCAAAGATAGGCACCAGGAAGTACGGAATATCGCGTGCACCGGTGAAGGCCACTTTGCCCCAGCCAGCCAGATAAGCGAACATTTTCGGGCCGAAGTCACGGGCCGGGTTCAGCGCAAAGCCGGTCAATGGTCCCATAGAGGCGCCGATCACGGCAATCAGAATACCGATTAACAGCGGTGCCAACGGGCCGCGTGGAATGCCGTTGCCGTCATCGGTCAGCGCCAGGATCAGGCACATCAGGATCGCGGTAATCACCGTTTCAACCAGGAAAGCCTGGCCCACGGAGATGTGTGCATTAGGGTAGGTGGAGAAGATACCGGCCAGGGCCAGGCTTTCGTCGCTGCCGCGAACCATATGGTTGGCCGCTTCAAAGTCGAAGAACAGGTTGTAATATAACCCGTAGACCAGGGCTGCTGCGCAGAAGGCTCCGGCGATCTGCGCGACGATGTAAGGCAATACTTTGCGTCCGTCAAAGCAGGCGAACAGCCACAGCGCGATAGTCACCGCCGGGTTGAGATGCGCACCGGAGATGGCAGCGGTCAGATAGATGGCCATGGCAACGCCCAGGCCCCAAATGATACTGATTTCCCACTGGCCGAAGCTGGCGCCAGCCAGTTTCAGCGCGGCAACGCAGCCTACGCCAAAAAATATCAACAGGCCGGTGCCGAGGAACTCAGCGATACATTGGCCTTTTAGGGTCGGACTGGTGGTTTGGCTCATAATGTTGTTGTCCTGCAAAACGGCGGTTATGGGTTTATAGGCTCAGGGTGTGTATCAACCCGGCCTATGGGTACAGTTTTTTTCATCTCGTCCAATTATTAATTGAGGACGTGATGTAAATTTATCGTTAACGAACATAAACGAGAAATAGCGAAATCAAAATGTGTGTGCTTCGTCATAAAATTGAGCGAATTCGCGTCGTTTTGTGTTCTTTCTGCACCATAAAACTGTGATCTGACCAGTGTTCCAGCCACCGTTCGTTAACAAATCAATTTACGCACCCTGGGTATTTTCAGTTTTTGCTGATGGTGGCGGCAGGAAAATTGCAACAGACTGCGCGTTGAGCCGGATGTTGCTAGACAGTCGGGGACAGGCTACTTACAATCGTTTTTATCGAAAGAAGCGTTTTATCGAGACAGGCGCGTTATTTTCAATAAAAGCGTGTGTCACTTGGCGCGATGCATATTCGCAGCAGTTGCAACCTGAGTTGCGGCCGTTACCTATAGATGTACGCCTTGCTATCATGAGGGGACTGAAGAATGTCATTTGAAGTATTTGAGAAATTGGAATCAAAAGTTCAGCAGGCGATCGATACCATCACCCTGCTGCAGATGGAAATTGAAGAGCTGAAAGACAAAAACAACACGCTTTCACAGGAAGTTCAGGCGGCCTCCGGCAACCACGAATCGTTGGTCCGTGAGAACCAGCAACTGAAAGAAGAGCAGCACGTATGGCAAGACCGTCTGCGTGCACTGTTGGGCAAAATGGAAGAAGTCTGATTCCATTTTGCACGATCGAAAAGGGCGCCTGAGGCGCCCTTTTTCATATCTGAAGGTTACTCGATATCGAGTGGATCTTCGGACAGGATAATACCGGTATTGTCAGCATACAGATGGTCGCCGGAGAAGAACGTCACACCGCCGAAATTAACGCGAATGTCGCTTTCGCCGATGCTCTCACTGGCGGCACCCACCGGAATGGCTGCCATCGCCTGAATGCCGATGTCCAGTTCTTCCAGATCGTCTACCTGACGAACCGCACCGTAAACCACGATGCCTTCCCATTCGTTCTGGGTTGCCAGACGCGCCAGTTCTGCGTTGATCAGGGCACGACGTACCGAGCCGCCACCGTCAATCACCAGGACGCGACCGCGGCCGTTTTCTTCAAGCAACTCGAATAACAGGCCGTTATCCTCAAAGCATTTCACCGTAGTGATTTGCCCGCCAAATGAAGTACGCCCGCCAAAATTGGAGAATAGAGGCTCAACTACGTTCACCTCTTCGTGATAGATGTCGCAAAGTTCGGAAGTATCGTATTTCATAGGATTTTACGTCTGTTTGCCGCTGGAATAACCAGTATATCCCTTTATTCGCCCTGTTGGCAAAATCATCAGTTCGATGGCTAACTGAGCACCACGCCAATAGCGAACAACACATTGGCCAGCAATGCCGCCTTAACCATATGTTCCAGCATAGGTCGCATGCCGGTGGGGGTCGGATCGCGCAACACGCGCAAGCCATGGCGTACCAGCAACGGGATGGCCAAGACAAACAGCCAGCCCCACAGGCTATGCAGGTTAAGCAGCGTGAACAGCGTAAAGCACACTACCGCACCGATCAGCAGTAACACGTGGTAATAACGTGCCTTCTGCGGCCCAAGCCGGACTGCCAGGGTATTCTTGCCGTTGGCGCGGTCGCTTTCGATATCGCGCAGATTATTGATATTGAGCACGGCCGCAGCCAGCAGGCCGCAGGCGGTGGCCGGCAGCATCACGATGCTGTCAAAGGTGTGGGTTTGCAGGTAGAAGGTGCCCGCCACGCTCAGCCAGCCGAAGAAGACCAGTACCGAGATATCGCCCAGGCCCAGGTAGCCATAAGGTTTGTTGCCAACGGTATAGGTAATGGCGGCGACGATAGAAAGCCCACCCAGCACCAGGAAGCCCACCACGTCGCTGGGTTGTTCACAGGCCACGGCGATCAGTGAACAGCCGGCCAGGGCGATCAACACCACCGTCACTATCAGCGCACGTTTCATCTGCGCCTGGGTGATCATGCCTTTTTGCATGCCACGTAACGGCCCGATACGCTCTTCTGTGTCGCTGCCTTTTACCGCATCGCCATAGTCGTTCGCCAGGTTGGAGAGGATTTGCAACAGACCGGCCGTCAGTAGTGCCAGCAGTGCCACGCCGGGTTTAAGGCTGCCCTGCCAGGCGGCAATGGCAGAACCGACGACGATCGAGGCAAAGGCCAGCGGCAGGGTGCGCGGTCGTAAACTTTCAAGCCAGGCTCTGGCCGGGGAGGTGGTAGTTGATGAGCTCATTTTTCGCTTCAGAGTTAGTGGCTGCGTCCGTTAGAAATAATTGTGGGAGGCATAATGCCTCCCACAGATGACTGACTGGACATGATTGAGCGATTATAGGATAAAACGACTCAAATCTTCATCCGCTACCAGTTCATCCAGATGATTACGTACGTAATCCGCATCAATTGTAATGGATTGACCGTTAATTTCACTCGCATCATAGGAAATATCTTCCATCAGACGCTCAAGCACGGTGTGCAAACGACGCGCGCCGATGTTTTCGGTGCTTTCGTTAACCTGCCATGCGGCTTCAGCGATACGGCGGATACCTTCGGCGGTGAACTCGATATTGACGCCTTCGGTGCCCATCAGCGCTTTGTACTGCTCGGTCAGCGAAGCGCTTGGCTCGGTCAGAATACGCTCGAAATCTTCGGTGGTCAGTGCCTGCAACTCAACGCGGATCGGCAAGCGGCCCTGCAGCTCAGGGATCAAGTCTGACGGGCTGGCGGTCTGGAATGCGCCGGAAGCGATAAACAGAATGTGATCGGTTTTCACCATGCCGTGCTTGGTGGAAACGGTACAGCCTTCCACCAGCGGCAGCAGGTCGCGCTGCACGCCTTCGCGAGACACGTCCGGGCCGGAGCTTTGGCCGCCGCGCTTACAGATTTTGTCGATCTCGTCGATAAACACGATACCGTGCTGCTCAACCGCTTCGATCGCCTGTTCTTTCAGCTCTTCCGGGTTCACCAGCTTGGCCGCTTCTTCTTCCACCAGCAGTTTGAAGGCTTCTTTGATCTTCAGCTTACGTGGTTTCTGCTTCTGGCCGCCGAGGTTCTGGAACATCGACTGCAGCTGGTTGGTCATCTCTTCCATGCCTGGAGGCGCCATGATTTCTACGCCCATCGGCGCAGCAGCCAGATCGATCTCGATTTCTTTGTCGTCCAACTGACCTTCACGCAGTTTCTTGCGGAATGCCTGGCGTGCCGCGGACGGCTCCTGATGCTCTTCCGCCTGGCCCCAGTTGTTCTTGGCCGGAGGCAGCAGTGCGTCAAGGATGCGCTCTTCTGCCAGCTCTTCGGCGCGGGTACGGTTCTTGTCGATGGACTGCAGACGCACCATTTTGATCGCGGCATCGGTCAGATCGCGGATGATGGAATCCACTTCTTTCCCGACGTAGCCCACTTCAGTGAATTTGGTGGCTTCAACCTTGATGAACGGCGCATTGGCCAGTTTTGCCAGACGACGGGCGATTTCGGTTTTACCGACACCGGTCGGGCCGATCATCAGAATGTTCTTTGGCGTGACTTCATGACGCAGCATCTCGTTGAGCTGCATCCGGCGCCAGCGGTTACGCAGGGCAATGGCAACGGCACGTTTGGCTTTGTTCTGGCCAATGATGTAGCTGTCCAGTTCGCTGACGATCTCGCGCGGGGTCATTTCAGACATAGTATTCGATCCTTACGCTTTGGAAGGCAATTCTTCAATGGTGTGGAAATGGTTGGTGTAAATACAGATGTCGCCGGCGATGTTGAGGGACTTATCAACAATTTCGCGGGCGCTCAGCTCGGTATTTTCCAACATCGCGCGGGCGGCTGCCTGGGCGTACGGACCGCCGGAGCCAATCGCAATCAAATCATTTTCAGGCTGGATCACGTCACCGTTGCCGGTGATGATCAGCGAGGAATTTTCATCCGCTACTGCCAGCAGCGCTTCAAGCTTGCGCAGCATGCGGTCGGTACGCCAGTCTTTCGCTAATTCAACGGCCGCTTTCACCAGGTGACCCTGGTGCATTTCCAGCTTGCGCTCGAACAGCTCAAACAGCGTGAAGGCATCCGCAGTGCCACCGGCAAAACCGGCAATCACTTTGTCGTTATACAGGCGACGCACTTTCTTGACGTTGCCCTTCATTACCGTATTGCCCAAGGTAGCCTGGCCATCGCCACCGATCACTACCTGGCCGTTGCGGCGTACGCTTACAATTGTTGTCACGAGCAGACCCTCGTTGAAGACGGAAAGAAGCCCTCGCAGTCTCTGTTTGCACAGACACTACGAGGCATATTGAGAGTATAGATGGGGGGGGATTGACGCTTTTCAACCCCCAACGGAGAGGGGAATGCAACTTGACATGCCTACGCCCTTCAGGCGCGACAGGGTTTTGTCCGCAGCAGCCCGGCTGCTGTAAGGGCCGAGTACCACACGATTCCAGCCACCGCCGGCGGTGATACGGCTTTCAATACCTTCAAACGCCAGGCGTGCACGTACAGACTCTGCCTGATCGGTCGCACGGAATGAGCCACACTGCACCATCCACTTCTGCTTCGACTCGGGCTTGGTTTCCTGCTTGGGCGTTTCCTGTTTCACTTCCGGCTTGGTTTCCGGTTTGACCTCAGGTTTCGGCTGCGGTTTTGGCTCTGGATGCTTAACCTGCACCGGCGGTGGTGTCACCGTCTGCGGTTTGGGTTGTGGCTTGGGCTGAGCAGGCTGTTGCACCGGTGCTGTCGTCGCGCCGTTGTTAAACGGATTACGCGGCTGGGTCACCTGCGGTTGTTGTACCTGTTGCGGCTGAATCTGCTGCTGTTGCACCTGCTGCTGCAGACGGCTACGGGCGGCGGCCTGTGAAGGGTCGTTATACGGCACTTCATTCAGCTGTGTTGGGCGTTGTTGCATATCCGCCTGCATCTGATCCAGCAGTTGGCGTTGTTCCGCAGTCAGCTGAGTCTTGGTATTGGTGGTGCCGCCGGCCGTAGGTTCAGTCGGGGTTTGCACGCCAATTTGACGATTCTCCAGCTCTTTGATGTAACGCCAACGCTCTTCCGGCTTCGGCGGCAAGCCGTTGCCCGGACGATTGCTGTGCACAGGCAGCAGCGGAACGTCATCCGGCTTGTTGTGCGTAATGAAATAGAGGCCACCGATAAAGATCACCAGAAGTGCGACGGCCAGCGCCAGCACGGTTTTGGAGACCTTCGGAGAACTGCGTTTTTTACGGCTGGGGGCTTTACGCTTAGCTCCTGCTGCGCGCCCTCGGCTTACATAGTCTTTTTGTGCCACTATTATTCCGCTGTGTCCTGATGAGGGGATAAGTCCGTCATGTTACTGAACCCTAAAATATTTGACTAGCGTTTAGGGGCAGCTGTGCTGCCTCTGATAATCAATTCACTGTCCAATAGCCGGGAGCCACTTGCCACTGTCTGTCCGTGTAGCTGCTCCAACAGCAATAACATTGCCTGCTGGCCAATCTGGTAACGCGGTTGAGCCACCGTGGTTAACGGCGGGTCGCAATACTGCGCCAGTTTGATGTCGTCAAAGCCGACGATAGACAGGTCCTGCGGGACTCGCAACCCCATCTTTTTCGCCTGTGACAGTACGCCGATCGCCATGACGTCACTGTGGCAGAAGACGGCCGTCGGCGGTTTTGGCTGTGCCATCAACGCCGCCAGCGCCTGAGCGCCAGCTTCGTAGGTGAAATCACCCCGGGTAATATAGCTGCTTTCGACGCTAATGCCATTACGACGTAGCGCCTGAATGTAACCTTGCAGTCGATAATGGCTGAGCGGCATCTGCTCCGGCCCGGCGACACAGGCAATTTGCTTGTGGCCGAGCTGGTGTAAATAATGCACGGCTTCGAAGGCGGCGGTCAGGTTATCGATGTGTACCGTCGGCAGTTCCAGCTCCGGGGCAAACTCGTTGGCCATCACCATCGGCGGTAGATTACGCTGCTCTTCCTTGCTGGCATCGAACGGCAAATTGGAACCGAGCAGCAGCATGCCATCGATTTGTTTGGTGATGATCAGATTGACGAAGGTGCGTTCCTGCTGATTTTGCTGAGCGCAATCGCCAATCAGCACCAGGTAGCCCTGTTGTGCGGCGGTTTGCTCGATCCCCTGGATCACATCGGCGAAAAACGGATCGCAAATGTCGGGGACGATCACCAGGATGGTTCGGGATTCGTTACGTTTGATATTGCGGGAGAGGGCATGAGGAGAATAGCCCACGGCCAGCACGGCCTGTTCCACTTTCTGGCGCGTCGGCGTTGACACCTTTTCCGGGTTCATCAGCGCACGCGACACGGTTGCCGTTGAAACGCCTGCCATTTCGGCAACGTCTTTCATGGTTGCCATGGGTAACTCTTTCTTGTGTTCCAACGCCTTTCTCCTTGCGTTAGCCCCATGTCAACGCGACTACTTCAGTTGCTCACAAATTCTTACCGTGCGGTGGTGTTGTTATCATTTAGCGCCATCCGCGTTCAAACATTCCGTCACGCTGCTGTAAGAGGTGACAAAATTGCCTTCACAGACATTCTAAACAGAATATGTCCTGCCTTTGTTACCTAATTTGCATAAAAAGTGTGACCTGGGAAGGTTTTTTAGCGTTCGCTCGCAATTTCAAGGGTAAACGTTTGCCTGGCAGGAACTGAATCGGACTTTTCTGGGTTCAACTGTCGATAGGATCAATGTCCAGCGTCCACTTCACCTTGCGCGCCTGCGGCAGGGTGCTGACCAGCGGCAGTGAGCTTTTCATTAACTGTTGCAGCACCCGCCGAGAAGGGTGTTGCAGCAGCAACTGCCAGCGGAAGCGGCCACCGCGTTTCGACTGCAGTGCCGGGACCGGCCCCATCACCCACAGCGAATCGTCTTTCAGCGGGCTGGCCTCCAACAGGTTGCGCAGCTGCTGCAGGAATTGGGGGGCCTGTTGGTTATCGTGATCTTCGGAACGCACAATAATATGACTGGTGTAAGGCGGCAGGAACACGCTATTGCGCTCTGCCAGCGTCTGTTTGGCAAAGGCGTCATAGCCCTGTTGCAGCAGAATTTGCAGCAATGGGTGTTCCGGGTGGTGGGTTTGCAACAGCACCTCTCCGGGCTTACCGGCGCGGCCTGCCCGACCGGAGACCTGGGTATACAGCTGGGCAAAGCGTTCTGCGGAACGGAAGTCGGCCGAGAACAGCGCGCCATCGACGTCCAGCAGGGCTACCAGCGTGACATCCGGGAAGTGGTGGCCCTTCGCCAGCATCTGGGTGCCGATCAAAATGCGTGAACCGCCGCGGTGAATATCTGCCAGATGCTGTTCCAGCGAGCCCTTGCGGCTGGTGGTGTCGCGATCGATACGGGTGATCGGGGTTTCCGGGAACAGCGGCGCCAGTTCGTTTTCCAACTGTTCGGTACCGACGCCGACCGACACCAGATGGGTAGAGCCGCATTGAGGGCACTGGTGGGGGACCGGACGCTGGCTGTCACAGTGGTGGCAGCGCAGTTGACGATGATTCTGGTGGAAGGTGTAGTAATGATCGCAACGCTGGCACTCGGCGATCCAGCCGCACTCATGGCATAGCAGCGCCGGGGCATAACCGCGCCGGTTCAGGAACAGCATCACCTGATTACCGGCCTTCAAATGGTGTTGCATGCTTTTCAGCAGCGGTTGTGAAAGACCCACCTTCAGCGGCAGGCCTTTTAGATCGATCAGGTGCTGCGCCGCCGGTTTGGCGTTACCCGCACGTTGGGTGAGTTTGAGCTGGCGATATTTACCCAATTGAACATTGTGCAGGGTTTCCAGCGCCGGTGTGGCAGTCCCCATCACCATAGGGATATTTTCCTCGCGGGCACGGAATACCGCCAAATCGCGGGCGTGATAGCGCCAGCCTTCCTGCTGTTTATAAGAGCTGTCGTGCTCTTCGTCGATGATGATCACACCCAGGCGTGAGAATGGAGTAAACAGCGCCGAGCGGGTGCCGATGACAATCGCCGCCTCGCCGCTGCGGGCGCGCAGCCAGACTGCCAGACGTTCGCTGTCGTTGAGGCCGGAGTGCAGCACCTCCACCGGTGCGTTGAAGCGTTCGCGAAAGCGGGCAATGGTTTGCGGTGTCAGGCCGATTTCCGGCACCAGCACCAGCGCCTGCTTGCCTGCTGCCAGAATGTTTTCCAGTACGCTGAGATAGACTTCAGTCTTGCCGGAGCCGGTGACCCCGGCCAGCAGCCAGGTGGCAAACTGGTCGTCTTCGCTGCGGATGGCACCCACGGCGGTGGCCTGTTCGGTATTCAGCCGCAGCCGTTCACCCAGCACTTCAAAGCCGGGCCGCCAGTCCTGCGTCGCCACCGTTTGTGCCCGTAGATCGATCAGCCCCTTGGCGCGCAATGCCTGCAAGGCACTCTCGGTTAACGCCAGTTCACTGACCTGGTGACGATAGACCGGGCGCTGCAGTAACGCGGCCAGCGCCTGCTGCTGCTTGGGCGCACGCTTCAGGCTTTCCGGCAGCGTGGCGCGGCCCTGTTCGGTAGCGAACCATTGCCACAGCGGAGCCGTTTCAGCCGGTTTCCCCTGGCGCAGCAGGATGGGCAGCGCGTGGAACAGCACTTCACCGATCGGATAATGATAATAGTCGCTGGCCCAGCGCAGAATGCGCCACAGGCTGGGGGAGAACAGGGAGGCGTTGTCGAGCACGCTATCGATGGGTTTGAGCTTATCGAGCGGCAATTCGCTGGTTTCGCTGCAGCCGGTGACGATACCGATCGCCCGTTGCTTGCCCCAGGGCACGGCTACGCGAGCGCCGACAGCCGGCTGCAGGCCTTGCGGCAGCAGATAGTCGAAGGTGCGGGCGAGGGGTACCGGCAAAGCAACGTGAACAACAGGCATGGGGTCATCCAGAGTAAAAAAAACAGTCCATCAGTTTACACGGCGCACCGGCAAATGTACGGTTCCGATTGCGCGGTACTTTTAATTCTGTATAATTTGCCGCCTTTGGTATAATTCGATACCAAATTTTTTATCAACCACGTGTGGTGTCTGGCGAAACAGGGCTGGATAGCGACACGGCCTTAACTGAGGTTTCCCATGAAACAAGGTATCCACCCAAAATACGAAGAAGTTACTGCTAACTGCTCTTGCGGTAACGTGATCAAAATCCGCTCTACAGTGGGTCACGATCTGAACCTGGACGTTTGTGGCGAATGTCACCCGTTCTATACTGGCAAGCAGCGTGATGTTGCTAGCGGTGGCCGTGTTGACCGCTTCAACAAGCGTTTCAGCGTGCCAGGCGCTAAGAAATAAGATTTCTTATCGTCAGATGAAAAAGGCGCCTTCGGCGCCTTTTTTCGTTTCTACCGTCTGCAGTTGCAGACCGGCGCTTAGTATTCCCAGGTATCGGGATCCACACCCAATTCACGCATCAGCAGTTTCGCGGCTTCCGGGATTTCATCGCTGCGTTCTTTGCGCAGGTCTTCGTCGTTCGGCAGCGGCTGGCCGGTAAAGGCGTGCAGAAATGCTTCGCACAGCAATTCGCTGTTGGTGGCATGGCGCAGGTTATTCACCTGGCGACGCGTCCGTTCATCGGTGAGGATTTTCAGGACCTTCAGCGGAATAGATACCGTGATTTTTTTTACTTGCTCGCTCTTTTTACCGTGTTCAGCGTAAGGGCTGACATACTCGCCGTTCCACTCAGCCATGGGACACCTTAAATTTGTCAGAAAAATTACAAAATTCTAAAAACCGGCCAATTATGCCCGATCTTCACTGTTCTCACTAAATAAATGTCAATTTTACGCGACCAGGGTCACTGAATGCGGACGATCAATAGGCGTCGCCTATGCATTCCGGGTTAACATCGTATCGTCATCTCAAACTGGCATAATTTTAGCGGGTATTAAGGCTTTGCTCAATCTATACGCAAAGAAGTTTAGATGTCCAGATGTATTGACGTCTATCCTCGCTGCGATTAATCTTTAGGCCTCATTCATCCGAATCCCGAGAGCCGAGAGACCCTATGACGCGTAAACCTGCCACGATTGCCGTACGTAGCGGCCTGAACGATGACGAACAGTACGGCTGCGTTGTCCCGCCGATCCACCTTTCCAGTACCTATAATTTCACCGACTTCAATCAGCCTCGTGCTCATGACTACTCACGTCGCGGCAACCCGACGCGTGATGTGGTCCAGCGGGCGCTGGCAGAACTGGAAGGCGGCGCCGGTGCGGTGATGACCAGCAGCGGGATGTCGGCGATCCACCTGGTGACCACGGTGTTCCTGCAACCCGGCGATCTGCTGGTGGCTCCGCATGATTGTTACGGTGGCAGCTACCGTCTGTTCGACAGCCTGAGCAAGCGTGGTGCTTACCGCGTACTCTTTGTCGATCAGGGGAATGAAGAGGCGTTGCAGCAGGCGCTGGCGCAAAAACCCAAGCTGGTGCTGATTGAAAGCCCAAGCAACCCACTGCTGCGCGTGGTAGATATCGCGGCGATTTGCGATGCGGCCCATGCTGTGGGGGCGTTGACGGTGGTGGACAACACCTTCCTCAGCCCGGCGCTACAGCAGCCGATTGGGTTGGGTGCCGATCTGGTGGTGCATTCCTGTACCAAATACCTCAATGGCCATTCCGACGTGGTGGCCGGCGCGGTGATTGCCAAAGATAAAGATCTGGCGGTGGAATTGGCGTGGTGGGCCAATAATATCGGCGTAACCGGCGGCGCGTTCGACAGTTATTTGCTGCTGCGCGGCATGCGTACTCTGTCGCCACGTATCAAGGCGGCGCAACAAAACGCCGATGCGATTGTCAGTTATTTACAGCAGCAACCCTTGGTGAAAAAGCTGTATCATCCTTCTCTGCCACAGAACCCTGGGCATGAGATTGCACGTCGTCAGCAACGCGGCTTTGGTGCGATGCTCAGCTTTGAACTGGACGGTGATGAAGCGCTACTGCGCCGTTTTCTGTCTGCCCTTGAGCTCTTTACTCTGGCAGAATCCTTGGGCGGCGTAGAAAGCCTGATCTCGCATGCAGCGACCATGACCCACGCAGGTATGGCGGCAGAAGCCCGTGCGGCAGCCGGTATTTCCGAAAGCCTGCTGCGTATCTCCGTGGGTATTGAAGACAGTGAAGATTTGATTGCCGATCTGGAACGAGCCTTCCAGGCGGCGGCAACGAGGTAAGCATGAATGCAATTGCGGTAGCAGGGCCGGTGAGCGGGCGTCAACTGCACAAGTTTGGCGGCAGCAGCCTGGCGGACGTGAAGTGTTATCTGCGGGTGGCCGGGATCATGGCCGAATACAGCCAGCCGGGTGACATGATGGTGGTGTCGGCTGCCGGCAGCACCACCAACCAACTGATTAGCTGGCTGAAGCTGAGCCAGAGCGATCGTCTTTCTGCGCATCAGGTTCAGCAGACGCTGCGTCGCTATCACAGCGAATTGATCGGCGGTCTGTTACCGCCGGAAACCGCCGAGCCGCTGATCGCCGAATTTATTCAGGATCTGGAGCGTCTGGCGGTGTTGCTGGACGAAAAGCTCGACGATGCCGTGTATGCCGAAGTGGTGGGGCACGGTGAGATCTGGTCAGCGCGGCTGATGGCGGCGGTGCTGAACAAACTGGATATGCAGGCGGCCTGGCTGGATGCGCGCGATTTCCTGCGTGCGGAACGCGCCGCTCAGCCACAGGTTGATGAAGGCCGCTCTTACCCGTTGCTGCAACAGTTGCTGGCTCAGCACCCGGGTAAACGCCTGGTGGTGACCGGCTTTATTTCACGCAACGACGCCGGTGAAACCGTGCTGTTGGGGCGTAACGGCAGTGACTATTCCGCTACCCAGGTCGGCGCGCTGGCCGGTGCGGAACGCGTGACCATTTGGAGCGACGTGGCCGGGGTTTACAGCGCCGATCCACGCAAGGTGAAAGATGCCTGCCTGCTGCCGCTGTTGCGGTTAGATGAGGCCAGTGAACTGGCACGCCTGGCGGCACCGGTGCTGCATACACGCACCCTGCAGCCGGTGTCCGGCAGTGATATCGATCTGCAACTGCGTTGCAGTTATCAGCCGGAACAAGGCTCAACGCGCATCGAGCGCGTGCTGGCCTCCGGCACCGGCGCGAAGATTGTCACCAGCCATGACGACGTGTGTTTGATTGAGCTGAACGTTGCCAGTCAGCATGATTTCAAACTGGCTCAGAAAGAGCTGGATTTGGTGCTTAAGCGCGCGCAGATCAAACCGCTGGCGATCGGCATTCATCCGGACCGTAATCTGGTCCAGCTGTGTTACACCTCGGAAGTGGTGAACAGCGTGCTGCGTACTCTGCAGGACGCGGGGCTGCCAGGTGAGCTGCGGCTGCGTGAAGGACTGGCGCTGGTGGCGCTGGTGGGCGCGGGCGTTTGCAAGAATCCGCTGCACAGTCACCGCTTCTATCAACAGTTGAAAGACCAGCCGGTCGAGTTTATCTGGCAGGCCGAAGACGGCATCAGCCTGGTGGCGGTACTGCGTCAGGGGCCGACCGCGTTGCTGATCCAGGGTTTGCATCAGACGCTGTTCCGCGCGGAAAAACGTATTGGCCTGGTGCTGTTCGGCAAAGGCAACATCGGCGCACGCTGGCTGGAGCTGTTTGCCCGCGAGCAGAAAAATATTTCTGCCCGCAGCGGCTTTGAGTTCAGCCTGGCGGGCGTGGTAGACAGCCGCCGTAGCCTGCTGAATTACGACGGGCTGGATGCCAGCCGCGCCCTGGCATTCTTTGAGGACGAAGCGCAGGAGCTGGATGAAGAGTCCTTGTTCCTGTGGATGCGGGCTCATCCGTTCGACGATTTGGTGGTGCTTGACGTGACCGCCAGTGAAGAACTGGCCGAGCAGTATCTGGATTTCGCCAGCTACGGCTTCCATGTGATCAGCGCCAATAAATTGGCGGGTGCATCGTGCAGCGATAATTATCGCCAAATCCGCGATGCTTTCGCCAAAACCGGTCGCCACTGGCTGTATAACGCAACCGTCGGCGCCGGTCTGCCGGTCAACCATACGGTGCGCGATCTGCGCGACAGCGGTGACAGCATTCTGGCGATCAGCGGTATCTTCTCCGGCACGCTTTCCTGGTTGTTCCTGCAGTTCGACGGCACGGTGCCGTTTACCGAACTGGTGGATCAGGCCTGGCAGCAGGGGCTGACCGAACCCGATCCGCGGGTCGATCTCTCCGGCCAGGACGTGATGCGCAAGCTGGTGATCCTGGCGCGCGAGGCGGGCTACGATATTGAACCGAATCAGGTGCGAGTCGAATCACTGGTGCCTGCGGGTGCCGAGCAGGGTTCTGTCGATCAGTTCTTCGAAAACGGCGATGCGCTGAACCAGCAGATGCTGCAGCGTTTCGAGGCCGCCAGTGAAATGGGGCTGGTGCTGCGCCACGTAGCGCGCTTCGATGCTAATGGTAAAGCGCGTGTCGGCGTGGAAGCGGTTCGGCCTGAACATCCGCTGGCGTCGTTGTTGCCGTGCGATAACGTGTTTGCCATCGAAAGCCGCTGGTACCGCGATAACCCACTGGTGATCCGCGGACCGGGTGCCGGTCGTGACGTCACCGCGGGGGCTATCCAGTCAGACCTTAACCGTTTGGCGCAGCTGCTTTAATTTTCTTGTGGGCGCGGATCTGCCGCGCCCCTCGTTTTTCCTGCCATAATTCTCCTTATTCTGAACATGAAATTCTTTCTCTTAACGGGTGAGGATTAATCATCCTATTACCCTCAGTTTCCTGTTGACTCTTTAGCCAACATACGGCATTTTCTATCTAGACGTCTAAACGTATAGACGCTTATCAAAACAAAGCAAAACAGCGATCGATAAGAGGCGGACAGGGTATGAGTTTTTTTCACGCAAACCAGCGGGAAGCGCTGAATCAGAGTCTGGCGGAGTTAAACGGCCAGATTAATGTATCATTCGAGTTCTTCCCGCCGCGCACCAGCGAGATGGAAGACACCCTGTGGCAGTCCATTGATCGTTTGAGCAGCCTGAAACCAAAATTTGTCTCTGTGACCTATGGCGCCAACTCCGGTGAGCGCGATCGCACCCACAGCATCATCAAAGGGATTAAGGAGCGTACCGGCCTGGAAGCGGCACCGCACCTGACCTGTATCGATGCCAGCCCGGCTCAGCTGCGTGAGATTGCCACCGATTACTGGAACAGTGGTATCCGTCATATCGTGGCGCTGCGTGGTGATCTGCCGCCGGGCGGTGGCAAACCTGAGATGTATGCCACCGATCTGGTGACGCTGCTGAAAGACGTCGGTGACTTCGACATCTCGGTGGCGGCCTACCCTGAAGTGCATCCGGAAGCCAAAAGTCCACAGGCGGACCTGATCAACCTGAAGCGTAAAATCGATGCCGGTGCCAACCGCGCGATTACCCAGTTCTTCTTTGATGTAGAAAGTTACCTGCGTTTTCGTGACCGCTGCGTGGCGACGGGTATCGACGTGGAGATCGTACCTGGCATTCTGCCGGTGTCCAACTTCAAGCAGTTGCAGCGTTTCGCCACCATGACCAACGTGCGCGTACCGAGCTGGATGACCAGCATGTTTGAAGGGCTGGATAACGATGCCGAAACCCGCAAAATGGTCGGCGCCAATATCGCGATGGACATGGTGAAGATCCTCAGCCGCGAAGGGGTGAAAGATTTCCACTTCTATACGCTGAACCGCGCCGAGATGAGTTACGCGATTTGCCACACGCTGGGTGTGCGTCCGGTGGCCGTGGCCTGAAAAAAATGCCGGTCAGTGTAAACTGACTGGCAGGGTTGTTTGCCGATGACGGGTTACACATCCAGCACCAGTGTTGATGAGCGGGCGCGGGAAACGCAGATCAGAATCGAGCGGTTGGCGGCACGTTCTTCATCACTTAAAACATAATCCCGATGGTCTGCTTCACCCGCCAATAAGGTGACCTCACAACTGCGGCACAGCCCCTCGCGGCAACTGAAAGGCAGGTTAACGCCGTTTTGTTCCAGGGTTTCCAGAATCGAGATGCCGGGTAATACCCGATAACGCCCGCCACTGCGCTGCAGTTCAACATCAAAAGCTTGCCCCTCCTCGCTGATAGCCTCACCGGCGGTAAAACGTTCGAAATGAATCCTGTCGGCAGGGATCTGCTGTGCCTGGGCAAGACTTTGTACTTCTTCCATTAACGACTCCGGCCCACAACAGTAAATGTGCTCCCCAGGGGTTATTGCCCTCATCGCCGTTGCCAGGTCCTCGCTGCGGGTGGGTCTGGCGGTATGGATCCGCACTCTGTTGTCTTCCTGCGCCAGCGGTTCCAGCCAGGACTGAGGGTAGTGAGAGCGGATAAACCAATCCAAATGCCATAAATATCCGTGCCGCCGACACCACAGGATCATGCTGCGAATCGGCGTGATGCCAATACCGCCGGCAATAAAGCGGTAGCGCGGCGCGTCGGGAACCAAAGGAAACAGCGAACGTGGTTCACCCACCGTCAGCTGTTCGCCTACCTGCAACTGCTGATGCAGGTAGGCTGAGCCGCCACGCGAAGTATTGGCCAGTGCAATCCCCAGACAATAGCGATGCGTTTCGTGAGGGTCATTGCATAACGAATAGGGTCTGATCAGGCCGTTGGGCAGATGCAGATCCAGATGGTCGCCGGCGGCAAAGGGTGGCAGGGGACGCTCGTCGATCGCTGTTAGCTCTATCCCCATGACATTCTCTGCCAGGCGATAAAGACGGGTGACCTTAACCGTCCTCATGGCGTTTCCTGAGCAGGGTTTTCCTGCGCCAAACGTTGTGCGACATGCCAGCGGAACTGCGCCAATGCGGCATCAATGGCAAAAGGAAGCATCTTAAAGTCCGGCGCCAGTGCCAGGCTCTGTTGCTGGGCGGTGATAATCACCCGGTCTTCATCAAAGGCCTGCAGGATAGCGCTGTGGATCTGCGCGGTGACCTCGGGTTTATCCAGCGCAAAGTTATGCGGCTGGCAGAAAAAGTAATGAGTGCTGTTTTCAGTCTCCGGCGTGAGCGCCTGACAACTGTAAAACTCCAGTGCGCCACTACGATTGCCTTCAGGCGCACCCTGCCCGGCGGGGGCGACACCGGAATCCATCCGCAGAATGCCCGGTAGGGTGAAATGATAAATATTCCAGCGGTCGACCCGCTCAGGACAGCCTTCAATATCGCGGACAAACGGCGGCGGAGGCATATTCATCAACCAGCGGGTGATACGCACACCGTCTTCCATTTTCTCCACTTTGGGTTGCACGCTGGCGTATTCTTCACCGCCGCCGAGGGTGGTGCTGTGCACGTAGGGCAGGTGGGAGAAGTCGAGCAGGTTGTCGCAGATCAACAGGTAATTGACGTCGTAATGCAGATAGCCGGGGATATAGCGCCACTGTGGCGAGTCCAGCCAGGGCGTGTCGGGGATGGTCGCCGGGTCAGAGCCAAACCCAGTTATTGCGTTCTGCGACCGGAAAACTGCGCACCCGAGCCTGCGGTGGTAAACGGCTTTGCAGAGGGGCCTCAACGCAGGTGCCTTCTGAGGTAAACCTCAGCCCGTGATACATGCAGCGGATGTCGTCCCCTTCGCGGATCCCCAAAGACAAAGGCGCACCACGGTGGCAACAGCGATCCTCCAGTGCTTTCACTGCCCCGGATTCGGTCCGATAAAACACGATGGGAATACCAATGATGGTGCGGGCAAACAGCGCGTCGTCGAGAATTTCATGTGACCAGGCAGCGACATACCACGTATTGCGAATAAACATAGCACACTCCTGTGTAGGGGTTGTATGGCTGCCTCAGGGCAGCTCGTTGCATTCCCTGCAAACTATGTAATTATATTGTTAAATTCAACGCAAAGGGATTCATCAGGGGATGCATGGTATGCATATGAAAGGACTTGATTTAAATCTCCTCATTGTTTTTGATGCGCTTTTATGTGAAAAAAATGTTACATGCGCGGCGCAAAAGGTCGGTCTTTCTCAAAGTGCGGTCAGCCATGCGCTGGCTCGCTTACGGACTTTCTTTGCCGACCCTCTGTTTATTAAAGGGGCGGTCGGTATGGAGCCGACTCCCAGGGCGCTGCAACTGCGCGCGCCGATTGGCCGAATACTGTTGGAAGTGCGCCAGCATATCCAATCACAAGCCCCTTTCGATCCGACCTTGGCGCAGCGCCAGTTTACTTTAGCCCTGACCGATCTGGGGGAAGTAGTGATGTTGCCGACGTTGCTGAGGCAGTTTCGCCAATTGGCGCCGCATTGTACGCTGCGCAGCATGCAGATAGCGCCGGAACATATGGAACAGGCATTGGCCGGTGGAGAGCTGGATTTGGCGGTGGGGGCATTTCCTTCGCCGGCGGAAGTGCTGTTTCAACAGCGGCTTTACGACCACACTTTTGTGGTGTTGGGCAGCAGCCACAATAGCCAACTCCAGAAAGGGATCACGCGCGAGTTATTTGAGTCCTTGCCCCATGTGGCGGTGAAATACCCCGGTCGGTTGGGGGCTTGCTATGACGCGGTGCTGGAACAGTTGGAGATACGGCGCAATGTCTGCCTGACGACCCCGCATTTTCTGACCATTCCGTTTTTACTGGAACAAAATCCGGATCTGATTGCGACGGTGCCGTTAGAGCTGGGGCTGATTTTTGCCCAGAGCCGCCACATCCAGTTGCTGCCACCGCCGATCTTGCTGCCATCCTTTACTCTGCGTCAGTATTGGCATCCGCATTTCCATGAGGACGCGGCAAATCAATGGTTGCGGCAGTTGATTCGCCATACGTTCGAGAATTACCCCGACGTTGACGGCAACCGGCCGCTGCGGCTGAGTGCCTTATAACCCATCAGCGACGGATAAAAAAACGGCCCCTGCGAACAGGAGCCGTGTTTTACAACTCTCAACCTAGCCGGTGTTACGCATCCCGGCGGCAACGCCGGCAATGGTCACCATCAGCGCCTGCTCAACGCGGGCATCCGGGTGTTCCTGCTGACGCGAACGGTGCAGCAGTTCGGCCTGCAGCACGTTCAGTGGATCGGTATACACGTTACGCAGCGCGATGGATTCGGCGATCCACGGCAGGTCTTCCATCAGGTGCGCGTCATTGGCAATGGTCAGTACCACTTTGATGTCGCTCGCCAACTGGTCGCGCAACTGCTGGCCCAGTGGCCACAGTGATTTGTCGACCAGGCGCTGATCGTAGTATTCCGCCAGCCACAGGTCGGCCTTGGCGAACACCATTTCCAGCATCGCGATACGGGTGGAGAAGAACGGCCAGTCGCGGCACATGGCTTCCAGTTGGTCCTGTTTGCCGGCTTTCACCGCTTCTTGCAAACCGGCACCGGCGCCCAGCCAGGCCGGTAACATCAGGCGGTTTTGTGTCCAGGCGAAGATCCACGGAATGGCTCGCAGGCTTTCTACACCGCCGTTTGGCTTACGTTTGGCGGGGCGTGAACCCAGCGGCAATTTGCCCAGCTCCAGTTCCGGCGTTGCGGCGCGGAAGTACGGCACGAAGTCCGGATTTTCACGCACGTAGCCACGGTACATTTTGCACGAGGTGTCTGACAGGTCATCCATCAGCGCGCGCCACTCTTTTTTCGGCTCTGGCGGCGGCAACAGGTTGGCTTCCAGTATCGCACCGGTGTACAGCGCCAGGCTGCTGATGGTGACTTCCGGCAGGCCAAACTTGAAGCGGATCATTTCGCCCTGTTCGGTGACACGCAGGCCCCCTTTCAGGCTGCCCGGCGGTTGCGACAGCAGTGCCGCATGTGCCGGAGCACCGCCACGACCAATCGAGCCGCCGCGGCCATGGAACAGCGTCAGCGCCACACCGGCTTTTTCACAGGTTTTGATCAGTGCGTCTTGCGCGCGGTACTGCGCCCAGGAGGCTGCCATCACTCCGGCGTCTTTTGCCGAGTCAGAATAGCCAATCATCACCATCTGTTTGCCCTGGATAAAGCCGCGGTACCAGTCAATATTCAGCAACTGGGTCATCACGTCATCGGCGTTATTCAGGTCGTCGAGGGTTTCGAACAGTGGGGCCACCGGCAGCGCGAACGGACAACCGGCTTCTTTCAGCAGCAGATGGACCGCCAGGACGTCAGAGGGGGTGCGCGCCATAGATATCACATAGGCGGCAATTGAGCCTTCCGGCGCTTCGGCGATCACCCGGCAGGTTTCCAGCACTTCCTGGGTATCGGCACTCGGTTCCCATTTCAGTGGCACCAGCGGGCGTTTGGAATTCAGTTCGCGGATCAGGAATGCCTGTTTGTCGGCTTCCGACCAGCTTTCGTAGTCACCCAAGCCCAGATAACGGGTCAGTTCGGCGATGGCTTCGGTGTGACGGGTACTTTCCTGACGCACGTCGATACGTACCAGTGGCACGCCAAAGCAGCGCACGCGACGCAGGGTATCCAACAGCTGACCATTGGCGATGATGCTCATGCCGCAGGCCTGCAGCGACTGATAACAGGCGAACAGCGGTTCCCACAGCTGATCGTTTTTCACCAGCAGGTCGTGTGGCTTCAGGACGCGCTCGCCTTTCAGGCGGCCTTCCAGATAAGCCTGAGAGCTCATCAACTGGCTACGCAGTTGCTTCATGATCTCGCGGTACGGCTCTTGCACCTCGTCGCCACCGGCCCGTGCGCGCAGTTCCGGGGTACATTCGGTCATCGACAGTTCGGACACCAACACCTGAATATCGCGGGTGAACAGATCGCAGGCCTTCCAGCGGCTCAGCAACAGCACGTGGCGGGTGATTTCAGCCGTCACGTTTGGGTTGCCGTCGCGGTCACCGCCCATCCAGGAGGTGAAACGTACCGGCACCGCTTCCGCCGGCAGGCTGTAATCGATGGAGTTTTCCAGCTGTTCGTTGAATTCGCGCAGGAAGGCCGGGACCCCTTCCCACAGGCTGTTTTCCACCACCGCAAAGCCCCACTTGGCTTCGTCGATCGGTGACGGACGGTTTTTGCGGATCTCGTCGGTATGCCAGGACTGTGCCACTAATTGACGCAGGCGGCGCATGATCTTGTTGCGCTCGTAGTCGGCGAGATCGTTATGGTCGAGTTGGCTGAGGCAGGTATTGACCTCAACCAACTTGTGGATCAGGGTGCGGCGGGTGATTTCCGTCGGGTGCGCGGTCAGCACCAGCTCGATGGAAAGCTGTGACACGGCATTTTGCAGCTCTTTGGTGCTGAGCTTTTTGTCTTTTAGCCGGGTGAACAACTGCGCCAGCGCTTCCGGGTTGCTGGCGGCTTCACCATTGGGTGAAATGCTGTGGTACTGCTCAGCGACGTTGGTCAGATTGAGAAACTGGCTGAAGGCGCGTGCGACCGGCAACAACTCGTCGTTGGACAGGTTTTGCAAGGTGGAAAGCAGCTCCTGACGATGCGCTTCGTTACCTGCACGTGAAGATTTGGAAAGCTTACGGATAGTTTCAACGCGATCGAGAATATGCTCGCCCAGCGCTTCTTTGATGGTATCGCCGAGCAATTTGCCGAGCATACTGACATTACTTCGCATTGCCGAATATTGTTCGTTCATATAACCCCTGACCCAATTCTGTATGATTTTTATCTTGTAAGTAAATTTCACGTGTCAGGCCAACAGCGCCTGTTTCATCTCGCCACGTTCCTGTCCAATGGTCAATTGACACTATTTTTAGCAAAAAAACATCAAAATCGGCGCATTTTCTGAAATTTAATTACGGCGCGCCGGTTATCAGTCTGGCTTATTTCATTGGTTTGATACGTCTTAAGAGGTAGGGGATGATAAATCATTACCCCTACCTTGTATCAGGTTTATTGGCGACAGAAGTGGCTGACCAATTGACTCAGCAGCTTGCGTGTCGGTTCGATAAAGCCGGTATCGATGTATTCATCCGGCTGATGTGCCTGGTCGATAGAGCCGGGGCCCAACACCAGCGTCGGGCAGACCTGCTGGACGAACGGGGCCTCGGTGCAGTAGTTGACTACCTGTGTGCGGGTGCCCAACAGTTTCTCGATCACGGCCACCATCTGGTGATCGGTCGGACACTCGTAACCCGGCACCGAAGCATGCAGTTCCTCAATGCTCAGGCGGCCCGGCCAGCGCTGGCTGACCGGCTCCAGCGTTTGGTGCATCAGTTCGTTGATGTTGTCGAGCGTCATGCCTGGCAACGGACGGATATCCAGATGCAGTTCGCAGCAGGCGCAGATACGGTTGGCCGCGTCGCCACCGCTGATATGACCGAAGTTCATGGTCGGGTAGGGTACGGCAAAGGCCGGGTTGTTAAAGCGTTCTTGCAGCGTTTTACGCAGCTCCATCAGGCGGCCGATGGTTTCATGCATCAGGTCGATAGCGTTTACGCCACGCGCCGGGTCGCTCGAGTGACCGGATTGGCCGACGATGCGGATGGCGTTGGCCATGTGGCCCTTGTGCGCGCGTACCGGCTGCAGCGAGGTCGGCTCACCGATAATGGCAAAGTCCGGACGGATGCTGGTCGAGGCGGCGAAATAACGTGCGCCGGCCATCGTCGTTTCTTCATCTGCGGTTGCCAGAATGTACAACGGCTTGGTCAGCTTGTTGGCGTCGATGTCGCGCACGGCATCCAGAATAAAGGCAAAGAAGCCTTTCATGTCGGCAGTGCCCAGACCGTACAGCTTATTGTCGTGTTCGGTCAGGGTGAAGGGGTCGCGTGTCCAGCGGCCCTCATCATAAGGTACGGTATCGGTGTGACCTGCCAACAGCAGGCCACCGCTGCCTTCGCCAATACTGGCCAGCAGGTTAAACTTGTTACGGCTGTCCGGCACCGGTTGCACGTCGACGCTAAAGCCCAAATCGGCAAACCAGCCGGCCAGCAAGTTGATTAATGCTTCATTACTCTGATCGAGGGCGCCATCGGTGGCGCTGATCGACGGAGTGGCGATCAACGCCCGGTACAGCTCAATAAATGGAGGTAATTTCATCTTCACTGTTGACAGCCTTTGGTTAGGTTGGTATCAATATTCATGCAGTTATTGTGAATAAAAATACAGTAAGCTGGAGCGTAAGGGAACCCGATTCCCGGATGATTATAAAAACATCAACGCTCGACCTCGTGGGTGAACGGCAAAACAACGCTGGTGAGCCTGGAAACCTGAGTCGAATACGACCCAATGCAAGTCAAGAAGGTGAAAGGCCCCATGTTGAATACGCTGATTGTCGGTGCCAGCGGTTATGCCGGAGCAGAGCTCACGGCGTACCTTAATCGTCACCCACACATGAACATAACCGCTTTAGCGGTTTCAGCGCAAAGTGCAGATGCAGGAAAATTGCTTTCCGATTTGCACCCCCAGTTAAAAGGTATCGTCGATCTGCCGTTACAACCGTTGGTTGACGTTGCCAAAGCCGCCGTGGGCATCGACGTGGTGTTTCTGGCCACGGCGCATGAGGTCAGCCACGACATCGCGCCGGCGTTTCTGGCCGCAGGTTGCGTGGTGTTCGATCTCTCTGGCGCGTTCCGCGTAAAAGATGCCGCTTTCTATAGCCAATACTACGGTTTTGAACATCAGCATGCTGACCTGCTGGAGCGGGCGGTGTATGGCCTGGCGGAGTGGCAGAGCGACAAAATCAAACAGACCCAGTTGATCGCCGTACCGGGCTGTTATCCGACGGCGGCGCAGTTGGCGCTAAAACCGCTGATCGACCAAGACTTGCTGAACCTGGATCAGTGGCCGGTGATCAACGCGACCAGCGGCGTCAGCGGTGCGGGCCGTAAGGCCAGCGTGACCACTAGTTTCTGTGAGGTGAGCCTGCAGCCGTACGGTATTTTCAACCACCGTCACCATCCGGAAATCGTCGCGCATCTGGGCGTTCCGGTCATCTTTACGCCACATTTGGGTAACTTCCCACGTGGTATTCTCGAAACCATTACCTGTCGCCTGAAAGCCGGTGTGACCGCACAGGACGTGGCCGCCGTTTACCACGCCGCCTATGACGACAAACCGCTGGTGCGGCTGTATGACCAGGGCGTACCGGCATTGAAATCAGTCGTCGGGCTGCCGTTCTGCGATATCGGCTTTGCCGTACAGGGCGAACACCTGATCGCGGTGGCGGCGGAAGACAACCTGTTGAAAGGCGCAGCCGCTCAGGCGGTGCAATGCCTGAATATCCGTTTTGGGTTCCCGGAAACCCAGTCATTACTTTAATAAATCACCCGCATGGGATGTAAACAGCGATGAACCCGTTAATTATCAAATTAGGTGGCGTGTTATTAGACAGTGAAGAGGCGCTGGAGCGTCTGTTTACCGCACTGGACAGCTACCGTCAGCAGCATCAGCGCCCGTTGGTGATCGTTCACGGCGGCGGTTGCGTGGTGGATGAGCTGATGAAAAAGCTTTCCCTGCCAGTGGTGAAGAAGAATGGCCTGCGCGTGACGCCAGCCGATCAGATCGACATTATCACCGGCGCGCTGGCCGGCACCGCCAACAAAACCTTGCTGGCGTGGGCCATCAAGCATCAGATTAATGCGGTTGGCCTGAGCCTGGCAGACGGTGGCAGCGTCACCGTCACTCCGTTGGATCCGGCGCTGGGCCACGTGGGCAATGCGCAACCGGGTTCACCGCTGCTGCTTAATACCCTGTTGGCTGCCGGTTACCTGCCGGTGATCAGCTCCATCGGTATTACCGCCGATGGGCAGTTAATGAATGTGAACGCCGATCAGGCGGCGACGGCCCTGGCCGCTACGTTGGGTGCAGATTTGATCCTGCTGTCGGATGTCAGTGGCATCCTCGACGGGAAAGGGCAACGCATCGCAGAAATGACGGCGCAAAAAGCAGAACAACTGATTGCTCAGGGCATCATCACTGATGGTATGGTGGTGAAGGTGAATGCGGCGCTCGATGCAGCCCGTACCCTCGGTCGCCCGGTAGATATCGCCAGTTGGCGCCATGCCGATCAGCTTCCTGCTCTGTTTAACGGCGTGTCGATTGGCACCCGGATCCTCGCTTAAATTTAGAATTAAAAAGGAAAAGACCATGCAAAACCAAGGCATCAAAAAAATCGTTCTGGCGTACTCTGGCGGTCTGGATACTTCGGCCATCATTCCCTGGCTGAAAGAAAACTACGGCGGCTGCGAAGTGGTGGCGTTCGTGGCGGATATCGGCCAGGAGCGCAGCGATCTGGAAGGTGTGGAGCAAAAAGCCCTGCAATCCGGTGCCTCCGAGTGTCACGTGGTTGATCTGCGTGAAGAATTCATCCGTGACTATGTTTACCCAGTGCTGCAGACCGGCGCCTTGTATGAAGGCAGCTACCTGCTGGGCACCTCAATGGCGCGCCCGATTATCGCCAAAGCGCAGGTTGAACTGGCACTGAAAGTCGGCGCTGACGCGGTGTGCCATGGCGCAACCGGTAAAGGCAACGACCAGGTGCGTTTCGAAACCACCTATACCGCGCTGGCCCCACACCTGAAAGTGGTTGCCCCTTGGCGTGAGTGGGATCTGCGTTCCCGTGAAGCGCTGTTGGACTACCTGAAAGAACGCAACATCCCGACCACCGCATCGCTGGAAAAAATCTACAGCCGTGACGAGAATGCCTGGCATATCTCTACCGAAGGCGGCGTGCTGGAAAGCCCGTGGAATGCACCGAACAAAGACTGCTGGGTCTGGACTGTTGACCCACAGGAAGCGCCGGATCAGCCTGAGCAAGTAACCATCACCGTAGCAAAAGGCTGCGTAGTGGCGGTTAACGGTGAAGCACTGAGCCCGTACAAATGTCTGGAAACCCTGAACGTGCTGGGTGCCAAGCATGGCGTGGGCCGTATCGACATCGTAGAAAACCGTCTGGTGGGCATCAAATCCCGTGGTTGCTACGAAACCCCGGGCGGTACCATCATGGTGGCGGCACTGCGTAGCGTGGAACAATTGGTACTGGATCGCGACAGCTTCAAATGGCGCGAGCAGCTGGGTCTGGAAATGTCTTACGTGGTGTACGATGGCCGTTGGTTTGCTCCACTGCGTCGTTCACTGCAGGCCTCTGCCGAAGCGCTGGCCGAAGAAGTTAACGGCGAAGTGGTGCTGCAGCTGTATAAAGGCCAGGTGACGGCGATTCAGAAGAAATCCGCCAACAGCCTGTATTCCGAAGAGTTCGCGACCTTCGGCGAAGACGAAGTTTACGATCACAGCCACGCGGGCGGTTTTATCCGTCTGTTCTCACTCTCTTCACGCATTCGCGCGCTGAACGAGATAAAGAACAAGTAACTTATTAACCATTCGGCGTGACTTGATAGGGGCGCAGCGTGCTGCGCCCCTATTCGCATAAAATTTCAGGAGTAAAGGTATGGCACTTTGGGGCGGACGGTTTAGTCAGGCGGCAGATCAGCGGTTCAAACAATTAAACGATTCTCTGCGCTTCGATTATCGCCTGGCGGAACAGGACATTGTGGGTTCCGTGGCCTGGTCGAAAGCGCTGGTCACCGTCAATGTATTGACGGCAACCGAGCAGCAGCAGCTTGAGCAGGCGTTGAACGGGCTGTTGGCAGAAGTGCAGGCCGATCCGCAGGCGATTGTCAGCAGCGACGCAGAAGATATTCACAGCTGGGTGGAGCAGAAGCTGATCGACAAAGTCGGCGATCTGGGCAAAAAGCTGCACACTGGCCGTAGCCGTAACGATCAGGTCGCGACCGATCTGAAATTGTGGTGCAAACAGCAGATCGGCGAACTGCATCAGGCGATTGTGCAACTGCAACTGGCGCTGGTGGAAACCGCCGAAGCCAACCAAGACGCGGTGATGCCGGGTTATACTCACCTGCAACGCGCGCAGCCGGTGACGTTTGCCCACTGGTGTTTGGCCTATGTGGAAATGCTGGCTCGTGACGAAAGCCGTCTGCAGGACACGCTGAAACGCCTGGACGTCAGCCCGTTGGGCAGCGGTGCGTTGGCCGGGACCGCCTATCCGATTGATCGTGAACAACTGGCCGGTTGGCTGGGTTTTGCCTCCGCCACCCGCAACAGTTTGGACAGCGTTTCCGACCGTGACCACGTGCTGGAGTTGCTATCCAATGCCTCCATCAGCATGGTGCACCTGTCGCGCTTTGCCGAAGACCTGATCTTCTTCAACAGCGGTGAAGCGGCCTTTGTCGATCTGTCTGACCGCGTGACTTCCGGCTCCTCGCTGATGCCGCAGAAGAAAAACCCGGATGCGCTGGAGCTGATCCGTGGCAAATGTGGCCGCGTGCAGGGCGCATTGACCGGCATGATGATGACGTTGAAAGGCCTGCCGCTGGCTTACAACAAAGACATGCAGGAAGACAAGGAAGGGCTGTTCGACGCGCTCGATACCTGGATGGACTGCCTGCAAATGGCGGCCCTGGTGCTGGATGGCATTCAGGTGAAACGTCCGCGCTGTAAAGAAGCGGCGGAGCAGGGTTACGCCAACTCGACCGAACTGGCGGACTATCTGGTCGCCAAAGGTGTACCGTTCCGTGAGGCGCACCATATCGTCGGTGAAGCGGTGGTGGAAGCCATCCGTCAGGGTAAGGCGCTGGAAGCCCTGCCGTTGACTGACTTGCAGAAGTTCAGTGCAATCATTGGCGACGATGTGTACCCGATTCTGGCGCTGCAATCTTGCCTGGATAAGCGCTCAGCCAAAGGCGGCGTTTCTCCTCAGCAGGTGGCCAGCGCGATCGCCGCAGCGAAACAGCGCTTGGCTTAACGGGTGACAAGGGCAGCTCAATGCTGCCCTTTATTGTTTATCCCGCCAAGCGAGCGCACAGATAGCGGTTTAGGCTGACACCTTCCTCTATAGCGTTGATCGCCAGACGCCGATGTTGTTCCGGTGTCATACGTAGAACCAGTTTTCCGCTGAAATTTTTCTCTGCCAGTGCCTGTGGCGGTGTTTCTCCTTGCACCAACATGTCGTTGATCACTTCGCTGACCAGTTTTTCAATGCCATCCAGTGCTGCAGTGCGGGTTGTGGTTAACCATGACAGGGAGGGAAATTCGGTACAGAGCCCGACATATTCGTTGTCTTCCGCCGACCAGGTGATGCGATAAGTGTAATGTTCATGCTTTTCCATATTCTTCCTCCATTCTGGCCAATGCGGCAATAACTTGTTTAACCTGATACACCTTTGCCATGCCGCTGTTTCCGCGCTGTATATTGACCCGGGGATCGCCCGGCCAGGGCATGCTGAAAACCCGGTGACTGCCACCGTTCAAGCGCGGCGGGCCAAACCAGTGCGTGCAGATTTTCACCAACTCAGTAAACCTGATGCTGTTTTGTCGTTGCTGTAGATCGTCAATGGCATCTCTGATTCCTTTCATGCTTGCACCTTATTTTAGTATCATTATTGATATCATTGCAATGTCGGAGCATAAAAATGACCTGACACGCGCAAGACGGCAAGCAGGAAGGGGGCAAAGTGGAATGCGATGCGCAAAAACCGGGCGCGATGGCCCGGTGGTGTTGGGGGACGGGAAGGATTACTCGCCTGGGCAGCGCTGGCAGCGTTCCGCCTCGGCCTCGCCCAGTTTGAGCCTGGCTTGCAGATCGCGCAGCGCGGTGCGCAGGCCTTCTTCGATGACCGGATGGTAGAACGGCATGTCCAGCATCTGGTTGATGGTCATTTGCTGTTGGTGTGCCCAGGCCAGCAGGTGGGCGATATGCTCAACGTCCGGCCCCATCATCTCTGCGCCGAGAAAACGCCCGGTGCCCTGTTCGCCGTAGACGTGCAGGATGCCCTTATTGCGCAGCATTACGCGTGAGCGACCCTGATTCTCGAACGATACTTCACCGATTTCAAAACAGCCGCAGGCGCTGAATTTCTCGCTCAATTCGCGGAAGGTGGAACCGACCATGGCGATTTGCGGGTCGGAAAATACTACCGAGATCGCGCTGCGGCGCAGGCCGGGAGTGACTTCCGGGAAGCTGCCGGCATTGGTCCCGGCAATACGTGCCTGATCGCTGGCTTCGTGCAGCAACGGCAGTTGGTTGCTGGCATCGCCGGCGATAAAAATATGCGGCAAGCTGGTTTGCATCGTCAGGCGTTCGGCCTGGGGTACGCCACGGGCATCGAGTCGCAGGCCGGTATTCTCCAGGCCCAGATTATCGACGTTCGGTCGGCGACCGGTGGCGGCCAGTACGTAATCCACCATGATCTCCTGCGGCTTGCCGTGTAAATCCTGATAGCGGATAAACACTTTGTCGCCTTCGCGCTGCATCATCTCGACTTTCACATCGGCATCAAGATAGAACTCTTCACCCAGAGTTTTGGCGGCGTAATTGCGCACCGTGCTGTCGGTTAAGGGACCGACGCCACCACCAACGCCAAACACCCTGGTCTCGACCCCGAGACGATGCAGCGCCTGACCCAGTTCCAGACCAATCACACCTGGCCCGAATACCGCCACGGACTGCGGCAAATCATCCCAATTGAAGACGTCGTCATTGACGATCAGTCGGTCACCCAGCGCATTCCACGCTGCCGGCCAGCTTGGGCGGGAACCCGTGGCGATAACGATACGCTGCGCCACGATGCGCGTATGCTCATCCACCTGCAGGGTGTTGTCGTCGATAAAGCGGGCATAACCGCTAATTTTGTCGGCGGCCGGGATCTGGTCGACGCCTTCCAGCACAAAGCCGACGAAGCGGTCGCGTTCACGTTTGACGCGCTCCATCACTTCACGACCGTTAATGGTGGTTTTGCCTGCGGGATACACGCCAAAGCCTGGCGCACGCTCGATTTGATGTACCGCTTCGGCGGCGGCGATTAGTAATTTGGATGGCATGCAGCCAACGCGTGCACAGGTGGTGCCGTAGGCTCCGCCCTCAATCATCACCACGCTGGGGGTCGAAAGCTTGGCGGCGCGATAGGCGCCCAGACCGGCGGTGCCGCCGCCGATAACCGCGACGTCAACATTCAACTGTTTCATATCCGCTCCTGAAAGCTAAAAAAAGGGCGGGCCGGAGCCCGCCAAAAGTTCACGTTGGCTTTGTTATTACTTATTAATCAGGCTGACAGGAAAGTTTCCAGGTCATCGCTACCGCCAATATGACGGCCACCGATGAACACTTGCGGTACCGTGGCACGGCCGCTGACGGCGCGCAGGCTGACGGTTGTCGCGTCCTGACCCAGCACGATTTCTTCATACTGGATGCCACGTTCCTGCAGCATTTGTTTGGCTTTGGCGCAGAACGGGCAGCCCGGCTTGGTAAACAGCGAAACCGACTCCTGCACTTTGAATTCCGGCGCCAGGTATTTCAGCATGGTGTCGGCATCCGACACTTCAAACGGGTCGCCCGGCTTGTTCGGTTCGACGAACATTTTTTCCACTACGCCGTTACGCACCAGCATCGAATAACGCCATGACCGTGGGCCAAAGCCCAGATCGGCTTTCTCGACCAGCATGTTCATCCCTTTGGTGAACTCACCGTTGCCGTCCGGCACGAAGGTGATGTTCTCAGCGTGTTGATCGGCTTTCCAGGCGTTCATCACGAAGGTGTCGTTCACCGAGACGCACAGGATGCTGTCAACGCCGTGCTGTTTGAATACGCTGGACAGCTCGTTGTAGCGCGGCAAATGGCTGGAAGAGCAGGTTGGGGTGAACGCACCCGGCAGTGAAAATACGATAACGGTTTTATCTTTAAACAGATCCTGGGTAGTGACATCGATCCATTGGTCACCCTGACGAGTATGGAAGGTTACCTGAGGAATTTTTTTGCCTTCTTGACTGCTAAACATGAATTAACCCCTTAATTAGGAAAAATAATTTTTTGCTATCAGCGTTGTACCACTTTGTTGGGACACATTATTGCCGCCGGGGCTTGATAGATCTAATCGCTCATTGCTATCTTATCTATCGCCATGAGCTATCGTGGTCTGGAGGGAAACAATGAATATTCGTGATTTAGAGTACCTGGTCGCCTTGGCCGAGCACCGGCATTTCCGCCGTGCCGCCGATTCATGCCATGTTAGCCAACCCACGCTCAGTGGGCAGATCCGCAAGCTGGAAGACGAACTGGGTGTGATGTTGCTCGAACGCACTAGCCGCAAGGTGTTATTTACCCAGGCGGGCCTGTTGCTGGTGGAACAGGCGCGTACCGTGCTGCGCGAAGTCAAAGTTCTGAAAGAGATGGCCAGCCAGCAGGGTGAAGCCATGTCCGGGCCGCTGCATATCGGTCTGATCCCGACCGTCGGGCCTTATTTGCTGCCGCAGATCATTCCTACGCTGCACAAAACCTTCCCCAAGCTGGAAATGTATTTGCATGAAGCGCAAACCCAACAGCTGCTGGCGCAACTCGACAGCGGCAAACTGGACTGTGCGATCCTGGCGTTGGTGAAGGAGACGGAAGCCTTTATTGAAGTCCCGCTGTTTGATGAACCCATGAAGCTGGCAGTGTACTCCGATCACCCATGGTCGCAGCGTGACCGCGTGGCAATGCCGGATTTGGCAGGAGAAAAGCTGTTGATGCTGGAAGACGGCCACTGTTTGCGCGATCAGGCGATGGGCTTTTGCTTCCAGGCGGGGGCCGACGAGGATACCCATTTTCGGGCGACCAGTCTGGAAACGCTGCGTAACATGGTAGCGGCAGGCAGCGGTATTACGCTGTTGCCTTCATTAGCGGTACCGCCACAGCGTGAGCGTGACGGCGTTTGCTATCTCGACTGTTATAAACCTGAACCCAAGCGCACCATTGCGCTGGTGTACCGCCCCGGCTCCCCATTGCGCAGTCGTTATGAGCAATTGGCCGAGGCGATCCGCGAGCACATGCAAAACTATCTTGGTACCAAGTTAAAACAGGCGGTTTAAGCCGTTTAGCGCTGCCACCCGGTAGGCTTCGGCCATGGTCGGATAGTTGAAGGTTGTATTAACGAAATACTCGATAGTATTGCCTTCACCTTTCTGTTCCATGATCGCCTGACCGATGTGGATGATCTCCGCCGCACGCTCACCGAAGCAGTGGATCCCGAGGATCTGCAGGGTGTCGCGATGGAACAGGATCTTCAGGCTACCGACGTTCATCCCGGCAATCTGCGCACGAGCCAGATGTTTGAACTGAGCGCGGCCCACTTCATACGGCACCTTCATCGCCGTCAGTTCCTGCTCGGTTTTACCGACGGAGCTGATTTCCGGAATGGTATAGATACCGGTCGGGATGTCTTCAATCAGATGTCCGCTGGCTTCACCGGAGGCAATCGCCTGCGCGGCAATACGGCCCTGATCGTAAGCGGCAGATGCCAGGCTCGGATAACCAATCACGTCACCCACGGCATAAATGTGCGACAGCGCAGTCTGGTACATGCTGTTCACTTTCAGCAGGCCACGGCTGTCTGACTCCAGACCGACGTTCTCCAACCCCAGTGAGTCGGTGTTACCGGTACGGCCGTTGGCATAAAGCAGGCAGTCTGCTTTTACTTTCTTGCCGGACTTCAGGTGAACAATCACGCCGTCATCAGTGCCTTCGATCTTCTCGAACTCTTCGTTGTGACGGATCACCACGCCGTTGTTCCAGAAGTGGTAAGACAGCGAGTCCGACATTTCCTGGTCGAGGAACGCCAGCAGGCGATCGCGGGTGTTGATCAGATCAACCTTCACGTTCAGACCACGGAAGATAGACGCATACTCACAGCCGATGACCCCGGCGCCGTATATGATCACGTGGCGCGGCTCGTGATTTAATTCGAGAATGGAATCGCTGTTATAAATGCGCGGATGGTTAAAATCGACGCTCGACGGGTTGTAAGGGCGTGAGCCGCAGGCGATGACGATATGATCGGCGCGGATGGTGTCCTGAGTGCCGTCCATATAACTGACGCTGACGGTGTTGGCGTCAATAAAGCGCGCATCGCCGGCGAACAGCTTGCATTGGTTACGCTCATAGAATCCCTGGCGCATCCGGGTTTGTTGGTTAATCACGTTATCGGCGTGGCGTAAAATATCAGGGAATGTCGCGCTGAGCGTGCGTGAATTGTTATAAAGCGGGTTCTGGTTGAATTCGATAATGCGGCTAACGGCGTGGCGGAGGGCTTTGGACGGTATGGTACCCCAGTGGGTACATCCGCCGCCTACGTTATTGTACCGTTCGATAACGGCCACGCGGGCGCCCTGTTTCACCAACCCCATAGCGGCACCTTCACCACCAGGGCCCGAGCCAATAACTATGGCATCAAATTGATAGTGCTGTTGCATAGGGGAGAGACCTGTCTTATACAAAATTACAACGGTATCTTAACATCATAGCGCTGAGTGCCCAATCACCATTAGGCTTTTTGAGGCAAAGCACAAATGGTGCAGGCGGAAACTGTGACAGGGCGCGTTAGTATAAATGCTGTTGCAATAAAATTTGCTATATTGCCGGGTCTACGGCGTTAGACTGACAAAATGGATCTTATCTGGATATGCATATGGGCGTCAGAGCACAACAAAAAGAACGGACTCGTCGTTCCCTCATTGAGGCGGCCTTCAGCCAGCTAAGCGCCGAACGCAGCTTTGCCAGCCTGAGCCTGCGCGAAGTCTCGCGTGAAGCGGGCATCGCACCGACGTCATTCTACCGTCACTTCCGTGACGTGGATGAGCTGGGATTAACCATGGTTGATGAAAGCGGCCTGATGCTGCGTCAACTGATGCGCCAGGCGCGCCAGCGTATTGCCAAGGGCGGCAGCGTGATCCGTACCTCGGTCTCCACCTTTATGGAGTTTATCGGTAACAATCCCAACGCCTTCCGTCTTTTGCTGCGTGAGCGCTCCGGCACCTCATCGGCTTTTCGTGCGGCGGTGGCGCGTGAGATCCAACATTTTATTGCCGAACTGGCAGACTACCTCGAGCTGGAAAACCATATGCCGCGCAGTTTCACCGAAGCGCAGGCGGAAGCCATGGTGACCATCGTGTTTAGTGCCGGTGCTGAAGCGCTGGATATCGATATCGAGCAACGGCGTCGGCTCGAGGAACGTTTAGTGCTGCAACTGCGGATGATTTCCAAGGGTGCTTATTATTGGTATCGCCGCCAACAAGAAAAAGCTTCTGTATCCCACGTATAAAAGGTAGAAAGCGATGGAAAAACCAAGCCGTGAGAATGGCACCTTACTGCTGGCGTTGATTGCCGGCCTTTCGATCAACGGTTCGTTCGCCGCGTTGTTCAGCTCGGTGGTGCCGTTTTCGATTTTCCCTATCCTGACTTTGGTGTTGGCGGTTTACTGTCTGCACCAGCGTTATCTGCACCGTGCGATGCCGGACGGCATGCCTAAGCTGGCCGCAGCGACCTTCCTGTTGGGGGTGTTGTTGTACAGTGCGATCGTCCGGGCCGAATACCCGCAGATTGGCTCTAACTTCCTGCCGGCAATCATTTCCGTGGTGTTGGTGTTCTGGATTGGTATCAAGCTGAAGGCGCGCAAGGCGCTGGATGAGAATACGCCGGCCTGATGGGCGTAAAGCAGGGGCGCAGCAATAAATGGCGCCCCTGTCAGATTAAACGCGTTTTTCCAACAGCACGCCGCATTCCATATGATGGGTGTACGGGAACTGGTCAAACAGCGCCAGGCGGCTGATTCTATGCGTTTCCTGCAAGGTCTCCAGATTGGCGCACAGCGTTTCCGGGTTGCATGAGATATACAAAATACGCGGGTAGGCCTGCACCATTTTCACCGTTTCATCATCCAGCCCACTGCGTGGCGGATCGACAAAGATGGTTTCGCAGTTATAACTGCTCAAGTCGATACCTTTCAACCGATTAAACTCGCGGACTCCGTTCATCGCCTGAGTAAAGTCTTCCGCTGCCATGCGGATAATCTGCACGTTATCGATATGGTTGGCGGCAATGTTGTATTGCGCTGCCGCGACCGAAGGCTTGGCGATTTCGGTCGCCAGTACCCGCTCGAAGTTACGTGCCAGTGCCAACGAGAAGTTACCGTTGCCGCAATACAGCTCCAACAGATCGCCTTTAGAACCGACGGTCGCGTCCAGCGCCCATTCCAACATCTGTATGTTCAGCGCCGCATTCGGCTGGGTGAAGCTGTTTTCCACCTGACGGTAGATCATGTCGCGACCGGCGACCGGCAGCACCTCGTCTACATAATCCTGATCCAACATGATTTTCATTTTCGACGCACGGCCAATCAGCTGCAGGTCAAAGCCCTGTGCGCGCAGATCATCACGCAGCTTTTCTGCCTGCTGTTGCCAGGCGTCGTCCAGCTTGCGGTGATACAGCAGTGAGGCGATGATTTTGCCACTGCGGGTCGACAGGTAGTCAATCTGGAACAGTTTGCGGCGCAGAATAGGTTCTGGTTTGATGGCGGCGATCAGTGCGCTCATCAGGCGGTTAATCAATTCGCTGGCGGCGGGGAACTGATCGACACGGATGCGCTGCTTGGTCTGCTGATCAAACATGATGTGGTACATCTCGTCTTCATCATGCCAGATGCGGAATTCGGCGCGCATGCGGTAGTGGCTGACAGGCGAGCGGAACACTTCCGGCTCGGGTGCCGTGAACGGTGACATCAGCGTCTTCAGCCGGGCAGTTTTCTCCGCCAGTTGGTCATCGTAACGTTCAATGGGCAAATTCTCGGGCGTCATGTTTCTTCTCGTCAGGCAAATTTGATCAGCGGGGATTGTAGGGAATCAGCCCGTGAAGTCCAGTTTTGTCGCGTTTATTATTTGTAACATTGGTAGCAGTCTAGACATCTATTTACATTGATCGTAGCATTGTCGTCCGGCCTCAAGCAGCGAGTGAAAAGGGAATCCGGTTCGAATCCGGAGCTGACGCGCAGCGGTAAGGGGAAGTCACGGCGATAGCGTTTTACGCAGACACTGTCCATTGCAGGATGGGAAGTCATCGCCCGGTGCAGGTAGCTCATAGGCTGCCCGCAACTCCCAAGCCCGAAGACCTGCCGGTGTTACGTCGCAATGTCCGTGGCCGTCGCGAAATACCGGCCATGATCCTGCGGCATCCACCAATTAAGTTTGGATGCTTTTTCATGACAATTACAAAAAATACACTGCTGGCGGTGGTTTCTTCCATCACGGCTTTTTCTGGATGGGCGCAAGACAGTACCACAACCAATAACAGCGATGATCTGGTGGTTTCCGCCAACCGCTTTCCACAGCCGGTTTCTTCCGTGCTGGCACCCACCTCTGTCGTCACTCGCAATGATATCGACCGCTGGCAGGCTAAAAGCCTGACCGACGTGATGCGCCGCCTGCCGGGGGTGGATGTGTCACAAAACGGAGGGCTGGGGCAAACCAGTTCGCTGTTTATCCGCGGTACCAACTCCAGTCATGTCCTGGTGCTGATTGACGGCATTCGTCTGAATCAGGCTGGCGTCAGTGGTTCTTCCGATCTCAGCCAAATCCCGATCTCGTTGGTACAGAAAGTCGAGTTTATCCGTGGACCGCGTTCAGCTGTCTATGGTTCCGATGCCATCGGCGGTGTGATCAACATTATTACTACCCGCGAAAAAAACGGCACTACGCTTTCTGCCGGCATGGGCTCAAACGGTTATCAGGCCTATGACGCCTCTACTCAGCAACAATTGGGCGACAGTACGGTGGCGACGCTCGCCGGCAACTACACCTATACCAAAGGGTATGATGTGGTGGCGAATCTGCCGGACAGCTTTGGCAACCCGGCGCAATCCGACCGCGACGGGTTCATGAGTAAATCTCTGTATGGCAACATAGATCATAAGTTTAATGATGCGTTCAGCGGATTTGTTCGCGGCTACGGTTATGACAACCGTACGGCTTATGATGGCAATTACAGTTACTCCGACCCGGCACATTCAGACGCACTGCCTGATACCCGCCAGCTCTATAGCCAAAGTTGGGATAGTGGCCTGCGTTACCAGGACGGTATTTATGCCACTCAGTTGATCGCCAGCTATAGCCACAGTAAGGACTATAACTACGATCCCAAGTATGGCCCTTATTCTGCTTCTGCAACTTTGGACGATTCCACACAATACAATGTGCAGTGGGGCAATACCTTCCAGGTTGCCAACGGCAATATCAGTACGGGTGTTGATTGGCAGGATCAGAAAATTGAGCCTGGCACGGCTTACATTACTGACAGCAAGAGTCAGCGTAATACCGGGCTTTATCTGACGGCACAGCAACAGATCGATTCCTTTACTCTGGAAGGGGCGGTACGGGGTGACGACAACTCGCAATATGGCTGGCATGGCACTTGGCAAACCAGTGCTGCGTGGGAGTTTGTTGAGGGTTATCGTGCAATTGCTTCCTACGGTACTGCGTTTAAAGCTCCTAATCTGGGGCAACAATACGGTAGCTTCGGTGGCAACCCGGATTTAAAGCCCGAGGAAAGCAAACAGTGGGAAGGTGGCTTCGAAGGACTGACCGGGCCGGTTACTTGGCGCGTTACGGGTTATCGCAATGATATAGACAACCTGATTAGCTATGCATCCAGCGGTTCTGGTTCTGCTTATTACAACGTCAATCAGGCAACGATTAAAGGTGTTGAAGCGACGGCCTCCTTTGATACCGGGCCTTTGACCCACCAGATTGGCTATGACTATGTCGACCCACGCAATGCCAAAACCAACGAAGTGCTGTTGCGTCGCGCCAAACAGCAAGTGAAGTATGAGCTGGACTGGCAGGTCTATGATTTTGACTGGGCCGTGACTTATCATTATCTGGGGGAACGTTACGATGGAGACTACAGCGGTTACGCTACGCGTACAGTCAAACTCGGCGGCGTCAGCCTGTGGGATCTCGCAGTTTCGTATCCGGTCACATCTCATCTGACAGTTCGTGGTAGAATCGCCAACCTGTTTGATAAAGATTATGAGACGGCTTATGGCTACGCTACTCCAGGAAGAGAATACTACCTCACTGGAAGCTATACCTTCTAACACCACCGCGAAGGCCCGTCCGACGGTACTGGTATTTGACTCCGGCGTCGGTGGGTTATCGGTGTATCAAGAGGTTCGGCAACTGTTGCCGGACCTCCACTATATATACGCCTTCGATAATGTGGCGTTTCCCTACGGTGAGAAATCCGAAGAGTTTATTGTTGAGCGCGTGCTGGAGATTGTCAGCGCGGTGCAACAGCGCCATCCTCTGGCGATAGTCATCATCGCTTGTAACACTGCCAGTACCGTATCCCTGCCGGCTTTGCGCGAACGCTTTACCTTCCCGGTCGTTGGCGTAGTGCCTGCCATCAAACCTGCCGCCCGTCTGACCGCCAATGGTGTCGTCGGCCTGCTGGCTACCCGCGGTACCGTACAGCGCACCTATACCCATGAGTTGATTGCCCGCTTCGCTACCGATTGCAAGATCGAGTTATTGGGTTCTTCAGAGCTGGTGGAACTGGCAGAAGCCAAGCTGCACGGTGACGCCGTACCCTTGGCGACGCTGAAGAAAATCCTGCAGCCATGGCTGAGCATGCGCGAACCGCCGGATACTGTCGTACTCGGTTGCACCCACTTCCCTCTATTAGCAGAAGAGTTAATGCAGGTGTTGCCTGAGGGAACCCGGCTGATCGATTCCGGCGCGGCGATTGCCCGTCGTACCGCCTGGCTGATTTCAACGCAGGAAAATCTGGTGTCGACTCAGGAAGACAATTTGGCGTATTGCATGGCGTTAAATGAAGATACTGATGCTTTATTGCCCGTTCTGCAGGGATATGGCTTTAAATCGTTGAAAAAACTGCCTGTTTAAGGCTGTTTTGGTTAAACATTCAACGGTCGGAAAAAATATTGAAATTAGGGGTTGCGGCGTTCTGAGAACTCCCTATAATGCGCCTCCACTGACCGGGAACAACGACTCCTCTAACGAGAACCAGTCGCCCAGCCAGGAAGAAGCAAGCCGGTGAAAACACCGTTTCTTAATAAGAAAAAAGCTTGACTCTTCAGCGGGAAAGCGTAATATGCACCTCCCGCGTTACCGAGAGTTATCTCAGTAACGAACGCTCTTTAACAATTTATCAGACAATCTGTGTGGGCACTCCACAAGACGATATCCAGAACCTTCGGGTTCGAAAAAATATCAAGTCTTGAAGAGTGACCAAGCAATAAGTTGTTTCGTTGGCTTGTCCAACAGAA
>NZ_CAMISV010000015.1:0-127273 GCF_946227095.1 Serratia proteamaculans | reverse complement strand
GCGGGAATAGCTCAGTTGGTAGAGCACGACCTTGCCAAGGTCGGGGTCGCGAGTTCGAGTCTCGTTTCCCGCTCCAATTTTATCTTCGGTTAACTTAGTCCAACGCCTTTATCGGCGCGGCTTCTCATCTCGTTATACATACCCTGTCGAAATGTTGTGAACAGACTTATCCACAGGTAGCGTACATAATACCCTCAGCTCAAAAAATCAACGCCATACAAATGAAATATTTATTACATTGATTTTTAAGGCTATTTTTTTATCAAAAAACGTTATACCGATCACTTGCTCTTTTTGTTGCAGTTGAAAGACAAAGCATTTTTATTTTTATGCACAAATCCACAGAGTGACTGTTGGGCCTGGACGCAAGGTTTCAGGCATCCCTCGGTAATCCTTTTTCCACAGCCCGAATCAATCGCCTTTTCTGCGTTGTCTGTACTTCTATACCCTGCGCCTCACGCCGTCCCAACTGCTGCTCCAGCGCCCAATGAATATGTTCGTCCAGCATGGCGTCCTGTTCCAACCGGGAGCGCAGCGCAATGACTACCGCATCCTGATAAGGGGCATTGCCTAATGCCACGGCAATATTCCGCAACCAGCGCAAATGGCCGATTCGCCGGATGGCGGACCCCTCAGTAATGCGCAGGAATTTCTCTTCCGTCCAATCGAACAGTTCAATCAGTTGCGGCGCATGCAGCGCGGCACGTGGACTGAAGTCATCTTCGTCGGTGAGCTGTGAGAAACGATTCCACGGGCAGATCAGTTGGCAATCATCACAGCCGTAAATACGGTTGCCTAACAGCGGGCGGAACTCCTCCGGGATCGCACCCTCCAGCTCGATGGTGAGGTAGGAGATGCAGCGTCGGGCGTCCACCGTGTAGGGCGCGACGATGGCACCGGTCGGGCAGGTGGTGATACAGGCGACACAGCGGCCGCATTGTTCCTGCTGCGGCTTATCCACCGGCAAGGGCAGATCGATCAGCAGTTCACCGAGAAAGAACCAGGAACCGGCTTCGCGATTGAGTATTAGTGAGTGTTTACCAACCCAGCCAATCCCGGCCTTGGAGGCCAATGCACGTTCCATCACCGGTGCAGAGTCAACAAAAGGGCGGAAATTTAGCTCACCGCAATAGGCCTGGATCTGGTCGCCGAGTTTTTTCAGCCGTTGGCGCAGCAATTTGTGATAGTCCCGCCCCAGTGCATAGCGGCTGACATAACCCAGCTCAGGGTTTTGTAATGTGCTGGCAAAGGCCGCTTTGGCCGGCAGGTAGTTCATGCGTACGCTGATGACGCGCAGCGTGCCGGGCAGTAACTCATGAGGCCGGGCGCGCAGCATGCCGTGGCGCGCCATCCATTCCATTTCGCCGTGGTATTGTTTGTCCAGCCAGGCCTGCAGTTTAGGCTCTTCTGCGCTGAGATCGGTGTCGCAGATCCCGACCTGCTGGAATCCTAGCGATTGGCCCCATTGCTTGATATGTTGGGCGAGTTGATTGAGATCGAGGGGGTGAGTCATGACGGGCCACAGTGAAAAACAATACTCTGACAGTTTATCACACTCTGTCTGGTCTGCGGACGGGATCCGGCGTGCAGAAGCCAGCGCCGCCGCCTCACAAGGCATTTCACTATACCAACTGATGCAACGTGCCGGGGAAGCCGCTTACGCTCTGGCGCGCGACCAATACCCAGCCGGCCACCATTGGCTGGTGTTGTGCGGCCATGGTAACAACGGTGGTGACGGTTACATCGTCGCCAGGCTGGCAGCGGCGGCCGGCGTCAAGGTCAGTCTGATCGCCTGCGAAGGCACGCGCCCACTGCCGCCTGAGGCTGCCGAAGCACGGCAGGCCTGGCTGGCCGCCGGCGGCGAAATTCTTCCGGCTGAGAGCCGTTGGCCGGAAGGCATCGATCTGATTATCGACGGCCTGCTTGGCACCGGATTAAGCAGCGCACCACGAGCGCCATACAATGCCCTGATTGAAGCTGCTAACCGCCACCCCGCGCCGGTTATCGCACTCGATATTCCCTCTGGCCTGTTGGCTGAAAGCGGTGCTGCGCCTGGGGCGGTGATCCGTGCCAGGCACACTATGACGTTTATCGCCCTCAAACCGGGCTTATTGACCGGTCAGGCCCGTGACTGGGTCGGGCAACTTCACCAGAGTAGGCTAGGATTCTCTGGCTGGTTGGCGAAGCAACCGACACAGATTCAGCGGCTTACTGCCGAATCCTTGCCCCAGTGGCTGAAACCGCGTCGTCCCTGCTCACATAAAGGTGAACAAGGGCGGCTGCTGGTGGTCGGCGGGGATCACGGCTTTGGCGGCGCGATACGCATGGCGGCAGAAGCGGCCTTACGCAGCGGTGCCGGATTGGTGCGAGTACTTACTCACATTGAGCATGTCGGACCCTTGCTGACCGCCAGACCTGAGCTGATGGTACAGCCTTTGAGTGACGAGACGCTGCAGCATGCACTCGGGTGGGCAGATGTGCTGGTCGTGGGCCCAGGATTGGGCCAGGGAGAATGGGGTAGGAATGCGCTGAAAATATTGCAAGCCAGTGATAAACCGGCGTTATGGGACGCGGATGCACTTAACTTACTGGCATTAAATCCCGAGAAGCGTCAGAATCGTGTAATTACCCCGCATCCTGGGGAGGCGGCACGCCTGCTGGGATGCCACACCGCCGAGATTGAGAGTGATCGCTTACTTGCAGTGCGTAACCTGGTGGCGCAATACGGCGGCGTAGCCGTGCTGAAAGGCGCCGGCACGCTGATCGCCGATCGGCAAGGTCAAATGGCGATCGCCGACGTCGGCAATGCCGGCATGGCCTCAGGCGGGATGGGCGATGTCCTGTCGGGCATCATCGGTGGTTTGCTGGGACAAAAGCTCTCGCTGTATGATGCAGCCTGTGCCGGATGTGTGGTGCATGGTGCAGCTGCCGATCGCGTGGCGGCAAGACAAGGAATCAGGGGGATGCTGGCGAGTGATTTACTGCCTGAAATTCCTTATTACGTTAATCCTGAGTTGGCATAAATAGAAACTATCGAATGAAAGAACTCGTTTTACCTCTGCCGGATGAGGCAGCGACAGTCGCATTGGGTGCCGTCTTGGCTAAGGCCTGCGATCGTGCCAGCGTCATTTATCTTTACGGTGACTTGGGGGCCGGTAAAACCACCTTCAGCCGTGGTTTTCTGCAGGCATTGGGGCATCCGGGCAACGTTAAAAGCCCAACTTACACGCTGGTGGAGCCGTATGAACTGCAACCGCTGGCGGTGTACCATTTTGATCTGTATCGCTTAGCCGATCCGGAAGAACTCGAATTTATGGGTATTCGCGATTATTTTGCGCAGGATGCCATTTGCCTGGTGGAATGGCCACAGCAGGGCACGGGCGTATTGCCGGAGCCGGATCTGGAGCTGCATCTCAGCTATCAGGATCAGGGGCGAGAGGCAAAAATTCAGGCGGTTTCCGCCTACGGCAGCCAGCTTTTAGACCGTATTCACGGGCCACAGGAATGACGCCGCAATGACGTATGCGTTAAGAAAACTACTCGTAATTGCCCTGATCGCCGTATTGGGGCCTTTGGGTGCGGCCAGTGCGCTGGCGGCATCGTCGCTGTCTGATATTAAAGTCACTAATGCCCAGCGCGAAGCTACGGTTTCGGTGAGCTTCAACGGCCCGCCGGATTATGCCTTCTTCCCCCTGCACGGACCGGATCGGGTGGTCCTGGACGTTAATCAGAAGGGCAAGGTTGGCGGTCTGCCGCTGAATTTTAGCGGGCAAAACCTGGTGAAAAGCATTCGTTCCAGTACGCCGAAAGATGCCCAGAGCGTGCGGCTGGTGTTTGACCTGACCCAGCGTTCGAAGACCCGGGTGGCGACCCGCCAGAGCGGCAGTATCTATACCGTGGTGTTTACCATTGCCGCCGAGGGCAGTGCTAACACCAACGTCGTGCGTAAAACCCCGGTGCCGGTGCCTGCTCCGGTGGCCGTGAGCCAGCCAACGCGCAAAATGCCGGTGGTGAGTGAACCTGAGCCTGAGCCAGTCCCGGTGCGTAAAGCGCCGAGCGGTTCGAACCCCTTCACCAATAAGCCAACCGTGGTTGCAGGTACCGCATCGGAAGTTACGCCGCGCAGCAGCCGCGTTTCCGCAGGTTCCGGCGATCGGGTCGTGGTGGCGATTGACGCCGGTCACGGCGGTCAGGATCCGGGGGCCATCGGGCCGAACGGTCTGAAAGAGAAAAATGTCACTATTGCCATCGCTCGTCGCCTGCAGGCGTTGCTGGATGCCGATCCTCAGTTCAAACCGGTCTTAACGCGTAATGGCGACTACTTCATTTCGGTGATGGGACGTTCCGACGTAGCGCGTAAGCAGGGCGCAAACGTGCTGATCTCCATTCACGCCGACGCCGCGCCAAATCGCAGTGCCAACGGGGCCTCGGTTTGGGTGTTGTCCAACCGCCGTGCCAACAGTGAGATGGCGGGCTGGCTGGAACAGCATGAGAAACAGTCTGAACTGCTGGGCGGTGCGGGTGATCTGCTGGCCAACAGCCAGGCGGACCCTTACCTGAGCCAGGCGGTGCTGGATCTGCAGTTCGGTCACTCGCAACGCGTGGGTTACGATGTTGCGGTTAAAGTCTTGCAGCAGTTGCAGAGCGTCGGTTCATTGCATAAACGTCGTCCGGAACATGCCAGCCTTGGCGTGTTGCGTTCGCCGGACATTCCATCATTGCTGGTGGAAACAGGATTTATCAGTAATAGCACGGAGGAGCGGCTGCTCGGCAGTAGCGCGTATCAGGAAAAAATTGCCAAGGCGATCCACAACGGCCTGCGCAGTTATTTCCTGGCGCATCCGCTACAAGCCGACCCAAAGGTGGAAAACCGACCGCTGGACGTCGCAGCGGCGGTTAACTCCTCAACACCAGACGTCAGTCAGCCTGCACCGGTCGTCAGCTCGGCCGGTAGCAGCCGCATTAGCGGTAAAACACAGGTTCACGTGGTGAAGCGGGCGGAAACGCTCTCCGGTATCGCCGACAGCTATGGCACTACCATGGCGGCATTGCGTGAGCTGAACAAGCTGAAGAAGGATGGCGTGTGGGTCGGTCAGCGGCTCAAAGTACCGGCGGGTAAAACTGCTGCAGCCAGCACGGTAGCCAAGGCCAAGCCCAGCGTGAAGAAGCCGTCGAAGCATAAAGTGACCCGCGGTGATACTTTGACATCTATTGCCAGTCGTTATGGTGTCAGCGTCAGTGACCTGAAACGCGTGAATAAACTGAAGTCGGACGTCGCGCCGCTGGATCGGACGCTGACCATTCCGCAGGCCTAGTGCCCACATTACAGGAGTCAGCATGCCCATCCAGGTGTTACCGCCCCAGCTTGCCAACCAGATTGCCGCCGGTGAAGTGGTCGAGCGGCCCGCGTCTGTGGTCAAGGAACTGGTGGAAAACAGTCTGGACGCCGGGGCGACGCGCATTGATATTGATATCGAACGCGGTGGCGCCAAGCTGATTCGCATCCGTGACAACGGCTGTGGTATTGGCAAGGATGATTTGGCCCTGGCGCTGGCCCGTCATGCCACCAGTAAAATCAGCACCCTCGACGATTTGGAAGCCATTGTCAGCCTCGGCTTTCGCGGTGAGGCTTTGGCCAGCATCAGCTCGGTTTCCCGTTTGACTCTCACTTCTCGCACCGCAGAACAAACCGAAGCCTGGCAGGCTTATGCCGAAGGCCGCGATCAGGCGGTGACGGTCAAGCCGGCGGCGCACCCGACAGGCAGTACGCTGGAAGTGCTGGATCTGTTCTACAACACCCCGGCGCGGCGCAAATTTATGCGCACTGAGAAAACCGAATTTGGCCATATCGATGAAATAGTGCGACGCATTGCGCTGGCACGCTTCGATGTAGCAATTAACCTCAGCCACAATGGCAAACTGATGCGCCAGTATCGTGCGGCGAAAGATGAGAGCCAGTTCGAGCGTCGCTTGGGCAGCATTTGTGGACCGGCCTTTTTACAGCATGCGTTAAACATCTCCTGGCAGCACGGTGACCTGACTATTCGCGGTTGGGTGGCCGATCCCGCCGGCGCGCGCCAACTGGGCGAAATGCAATATTGCTACGTCAACAGCCGCATGATGCGCGATCGTTTGATCAATCACGCCATCCGCCAGGCCTATCAGGATCAACTGAAAGACGACCAGCAGCCGGCTTATGTGCTGTATCTCGAGGTTGACCCGCATCAGGTGGACGTGAATGTCCATCCGGCCAAGCACGAAGTGCGTTTCCATCAGGCGCGGCTGGTGCACGACTTTATCTATCAGGCGGTAACCACCGTATTGCAGCAGGTTGGCAATGCACCACTGCCGCTGGCCGAGGAAACAGATCAGCCATCTGCACCGGTCTGGCAGCCGGAAAACCGCGTCGCCGCCGGTGGCAACCATTTCTCGCAGCCGGCACCGCGCCGCGAAACCGTATCGACCGAACCTGCCGTCGCGCGTGAGCGTGCGCCACAACCGGCTTATCATTCGGGCAGTGGTTATCAGAAACGTGAAGGTGAGCTGTACAGCAAACTGTTGCAGGCCACTCCGGCTGCTGAGCCTCTACGGCAAGAAACACCGAAACAGCCGCTGTTCCCTCCGGTAAAAAACGAGCAGGAAACGCCGCTGGCCGGCAGTCAGCACAGTTTCGGCCGGGTGTTGATGATCCACCCTCCCTGCTATGCGCTGATTGAAAACCGTCAGCAATTGATGTTGCTTAATCTGCCGGTGGCTGAACGCTGGCTGCGCCAGGCGCAACTCAGTCCTTCGCCAGAAGGTTTGCGGCCCCAGCCGCTGCTGATCCCGATCAAGCTGACGTTGAACAAGCAAGAGGCGGCTGCCTGTGTGCACCATCAGCCGTTGCTGGTAACAATGGGCCTGGATCTGCAGTTAGATCATGGGCGTGTGACGCTGCGCGCAGTACCTTTACCATTACGCCAACAAAATTTACAAAAACTGATACCCGAACTGTTAGGCTACTTGGCCGAGCATCAGGAGATGTCGCCCGCGGTATTGGCTACCTGGTTCGCCCGCCATTTAGGGAGCGAACATGAGCAATGGAATACCTCGCAAGCGATACAATTGTTGACCGACGTTGAACGACTTTGCCCGCAGCTGGTCAAATCACCACCGAGCGGACTTTTACAACCTGTTGATTTACAGGCTGCACTGGCAGCACTTAGGCATGATTGAAACTGAAATGACACCACGTCCCCCGGCTATTTTTATCATGGGGCCGACCGCCTCGGGCAAAACCGCATTGGCGATCGCGCTGCGTGAACGCCTGCCTGTGGAATTGATCAGCGTGGATTCCGCGCTGATTTACCGCGGTATGGATATCGGCACGGCCAAACCGAGCGCTGAAGAATTAGCGCAGGCGCCGCACCGGCTGATTGATATTCGCGATCCCGCCGAAGCTTACTCCGCCGCGGATTTTCGTGCCGACGCACTGAAAGAAATGGCCGCCATTACCGCCGCCGGGCGTATCCCGCTGCTGGTGGGGGGCACCATGCTTTATTTCAAGGCGTTGCTGGAAGGATTATCGCCGTTGCCGCCCGCCGATCCGGCGGTGCGCGAACGCATCGAACAGCAGGCGGCAGAGCAGGGTTGGGACGTTTTACACCGTCAGTTACAAGAGATTGACCCGGTTGCGGCATTGAGAATTCATCCGAATGATCCGCAGAGACTGTCCAGAGCACTGGAAGTTTTTTTTATTTCGGGTAAAACTTTAACGGAACTGACTAAAATTTCGGGTGAATCGTTGCCGTATCATGTTCACCAATTTGCGATAGCGCCGACCAGCCGTGAGTTGATTCATCAACGTATCGAGCTGCGGTACCATCAAATGTTGGCGGCAGGTTTTGAAACGGAAGCGCGTGCACTTTTTGCACGGGGTGATTTGCATACGGATTTGCCTTCCATTCGCTGTGTCGGTTATCGCCAGATGTGGTCATATTTGTCTGGCGAGATTAGTTACGATGAGATGGTTTATCGTGGTATTTGCGCAACGCGTCAGTTGGCCAAGCGCCAAATGACCTGGTTACGAGGCTGGGACTCGGTACATTGGCTGGACAGCGAGAAGCCGGGAGAGGCTTTGGACTCGGTAATACAGGTTGTTAGTGCATAGGTTGAGTGATTGTGTACAATTGATGAGTATTCAGCGCGCAAATTTTTTAGGTCGTTTATTTTAGAGCCGACAGGTTCTTAGTTAAAAACAACAAGCAAATAAGGAAAAGATAGAATGGCTAAGGGGCAATCTTTGCAAGATCCGTTCCTGAACGCATTGCGTCGTGAACGTGTTCCGGTTTCTATTTATTTGGTGAATGGTATTAAGCTGCAAGGCCAGATTGAGTCTTTTGACCAGTTTGTCATCCTGTTGAAAAACACGGTGAGCCAGATGGTTTATAAGCACGCTATCTCTACCGTTGTCCCGTCACGCCCGGTTTCGCACCATAGCAATACTCCGAGCGGCGGCACCAGTAACTATCACCATGGTAACAACCCGTCTGCGCCGCAACAGCCGCAGCAGGAAAGCGATGACGCTGAATAAAGCGCGTTGCGAGTCAACCATGACGGGGAGCATAAGCAGCCGTGGGCTGTTTATGTCCCCCAAACTCACGGGTTCCCGTTTGAGAGGTTGCACGCTTGTTTGACCGTTATGAAGCCGGTGAGCAGGCCGTCCTGGTTCATATCTATTTCTCGCAAGACAAAGATACAGAAGATCTCAGTGAGTTCGAATCCCTGGTGTCCTCTGCGGGTGTCGAAGCTTTGCAAGTGGTGACTGGTAGCCGCAAAGCCCCACATCCCAAGTACTTTGTCGGTGAAGGAAAGGCCGAAGAAATTGCAGATGCGGTAAAAGCCAGTGGCGCATCTGTTGTCCTGTTTGATCACTCCCTTTCTGCGGCGCAAGAGAGAAACCTTGAACGCCTGTGCGAATGCCGGGTGATCGATCGCACCGGGTTGATTCTAGACATCTTTGCCCAGCGTGCCCGTACCCATGAAGGTAAGCTGCAGGTAGAGCTGGCGCAGTTGCGCCACATCGCCACGCGTTTGGTTCGTGGCTGGACGCACCTTGAGCGTCAAAAAGGGGGGATTGGCCTGCGCGGGCCAGGGGAAACCCAGTTAGAGACCGACCGTCGTCTGTTACGCGATCGCATTAGCTTGATTCTACGCCGCCTAGAGCGGGTAGCTAAGCAGCGTGAACAGGGCCGACGTGCGCGTACCCGTGCTGAAGTGCCAACCGTATCGTTGGTGGGATACACCAACGCCGGCAAATCCACCCTGTTTAACCGAATAACGTCTGCCGATGTATACGCTGCAGACCAGCTATTTGCCACCCTGGATCCAACCTTGCGGCGCATTGATGTGGCCGATGTGGGCGATACCGTGTTGGCGGATACCGTAGGCTTTATCCGACACCTGCCGCACGATCTGGTGGCCGCCTTTAAGGCAACGCTGCAAGAAACGCGTCAGGCCTCTTTGCTGTTACATGTAATCGACGCCGCGGACACCCGTGTCGATGAAAACATTGAAGCGGTAAATACCGTGTTGGCAGAGATCGACTCGGATGAGATCCCTACACTGTTAGTGATGAACAAAATAGATATGCTGGATGATTTTGTCCCGCGTATCGACCGCAACGATGAAAACTTACCGATCCGGGTGTGGCTGTCCGCCGCCAGCGGTGAAGGTATCCCGTTGCTGTATCAGGCGTTGACGGAGCGCTTATCGGGGGAAATCGCGCATTATGAGCTGCGCTTACCGCCAGAAGCAGGCCGTCTTCGTAGCCGTTTTTACCAGCTTCAGGCAATTGAGAAAGAGTGGAACGAAGAAGACGGCAGCATTGGCGTGGTGGTGCGTATGCCCATCGTCGAATGGCGTCGCCTCTGCAAACAGGAACAGGATCTGATTAACTTTATAGTATGATCATATCCTGTTACATTTGAGCTTCGCGTAAGCCTGAAGTACCCAATCACAGAATATGGAGCTAAAACATGGCGTGGAATCAGCCCGGTAATAACGGACAGGACCGCGACCCGTGGGGGAGCAGCAATAACAATGGCGGCAACTCTGGCGGTAATAACAAAGGCGGTCGCGATCAAGGGCCACCTGATTTGGACGATATCTTCCGCAAGCTGAGCAAGAAATTGAGCGGCTTGGGCGGGGGCAAAGGCTCCAACGGCAATAACAGCGGCGGCACGGGCACCTCGGGTCCAGGCCTCAGCGGTCGTATTATCGGTATCGCCGCGGTTGCGGTGGTGGTGATTTGGGCCGCCAGCGGCTTCTACACCATCAAAGAAGCCGAGCGCGGTGTCGTGACTCGTTTTGGCAAGTTCAGTCACCTGGTACAGCCGGGTTTGAACTGGAAACCGACCTTCATCGATGAAGTTCGTCCGGTCAACGTGGAATCGGTGCGTGAACTGGCCGCTTCTGGCGTGATGCTGACCTCCGATGAGAACGTGGTGCGCGTAGAAATGAACGTGCAGTACCGCGTAACCAATCCGGAAGCGTATCTGTTCAGCGTGACCAATGCCGACGACAGCCTGAGCCAGGCTACTGACAGCGCCCTGCGTGGCGTTATCGGCAAGTACACCATGGACAAGATCCTGACCGAAGGCCGTACTATCGTGCGTAGCGATACCCAACGCGTACTGGAAGAGACTATTCGTCCGTACAACATGGGCATCACGCTGCTGGACGTCAACTTCCAGGCCGCTCGTCCGCCGGAAGAGGTAAAAGCCGCATTTGATGATGCGATTGCCGCACGTGAAAACGAGCAGCAGTACATCCGTGAGGCAGAAGCTTACGCCAACGAAGTTCAGCCACGTGCGAACGGTCAGGCGCAGCGTCTGCTAGAAGATGCCAAGGCGTATAAAGACCGTACCATCCTGGAAGCTCAGGGTGAGGTTGCTGGCTTTGCCAAGCTGTTGCCGGAATACAAGTCTGCACCGCAAATTACTCGCGAGCGTCTGTATATCGAAACCATGGAAAAAGTCCTGAGCCACACCCGTAAAGTGTTGGTGAATGACAAAGGCAACAATCTGATGGTGTTGCCACTGGATCAAATGCTGCGTGGCCAAGCCGGCGCGGCAACTGACGGCAGTAAAGACACCAGCCTGATTCGTCTCAACCCGGGTACGTCTGCCAACAGCGGCGCCAGCTCCAGCAGCCAGCGCACCAGCAACGGCTCGGTCATGGACCAGCGCCGGGCTAATGCACAGCGTGACGACACCACTCGCGTAGGGAGAGAATAATCAATGCGTAAGTCTTTTGTAGTAATCGTCCTCGCGGTGCTGGTGGCGTTGTACGCCTCTCTGTTCGTGGTTCAGGAAGGTCAGCGTGGCATCGTGCTGCGTTTTGGCAAGGTACTGCGTGACAGCGACAATAAACCGCTGGTATATGCGCCGGGTCTGCACTTCAAGATCCCGTTCATTGAGTCAGTGAAAACGCTGGACGCACGTATCCAGACTATGGACAACCAGGCTGACCGCTTTGTTACCAGCGAGAAGAAAGACCTGATCGTCGATTCTTACCTGAAATGGCGTATCAGCGATTTCAGCCGTTACTACCTGGCAACCGGCGGCGGTGATGTTTCACAGGCCGAAGTGCTGCTGAAACGTAAATTCAGTGACCGTCTGCGTTCCGAGATTGGTCGTCTGGATGTGAAAGACATCGTAACCGACTCGCGCGGCAAGCTGATGTCCGACGTACGTGACGCGCTGAACACCGGTACCGTGGGTGATGACCAGGAAGTGGCGACCACCGAAGCCGATGACGCTATCGCCTCTGCGGCGGCGCGTGTTGAAAAGGAAACCACCGGCAAACTGCCGAAGGTTAACCCAAACAGCATGGCGGCATTGGGTATCGAAGTGATCGACGTGCGTATCAAACAGATCAACCTGCCTGCAGAAGTGTCTGATGCAATCTACCAGCGTATGCGCGCCGAGCGTGAAGCGGTAGCCCGTCGTCACCGTTCACAGGGTCAGGAAGAGGCTGAGAAGCTGCGCGCGACCGCAGACTATGAAGTGACTCGTACCCTGGCAGAAGCCGAACGTACGGCGCGTATCACTCGTGGTGACGGTAATGCCGAAGCGGCCAAACTGTTTGCTAACGCATTCAGCCAGGATCCGGACTTCTACGCCTTCATCCGTAGCCTGCGTGCTTATGAAACCAGCTTCAGCAGCAGTAACCAGGACGTGATGGTACTGAGCCCGGACAGCGATTTCTTCCGCTACATGAAGTCGCCTGATTCCGTGCGCAAGTAACCACGACAGGTTAATGATCGAGGGCCCGTTTAAACGCGGGCCCTTTCTTTTTGGGAGTCACTGATGAATTCAACGATCTGGCTGGCACTTGGGCTGGTTTTGGTGCTGGAAGGCTTGGGTCCGATGTTGTTCCCGCAGGCCTGGCGTAAAATGATACTGGCGATGACCCAGTTTCCTGACGCGACACTGCGTCGATTTGGCGGTGGAATAGTGGTTGCGGGCTGCGTGATCTACTACATGTTGCGTACACACGCAGGGGTTTAAAGTTTAGCCTAAAAAATATGCAACCCTATGCTAAAAGTGCTGAAACTCACGAATTACGGTGGTAGAATCCATTTTTAAGCAACCGGTGATTTTTAAAATGGGTAAGAACGTCGTCGTACTGGGCACTCAATGGGGTGACGAAGGTAAGGGCAAGGTCGTAGACCTGCTGACCGAACGGGCTCAATATGTTGTGCGCTACCAAGGGGGCCATAACGCTGGCCACACTCTGGTTATTAACGGTGAAAAAACCGTCCTTCATTTGATTCCTTCAGGCATTCTGCGTGCAAACGTGACCAGCATCATCGGCAACGGTGTGGTTCTGGCTCCAGACGCATTGATGAAAGAAATGGGTGAACTCGAAGCGCGCGGTATCCCGGTACGCGAACGTCTGTTACTGTCCGAAGCCTGCCCGCTGATCCTGCCTTATCACGTTGCGCTGGATAACGCGCGCGAGAAAGCACGTGGCGCGAAAGCCATCGGCACCACCGGCCGCGGTATTGGCCCGGCTTACGAAGATAAAGTTGCTCGCCGCGGTCTGCGCGTTAGCGACCTGTTCAACAAAGAAACCTTCGCCGTTAAGCTGAAGGAAATCGTTGATTATCATAACTTCCAGTTGGTCAACTACTACAAAGTTGAAGCCGTTGATTACCAGGCGACTTTGGATTACGTGCTGTCTATCGCCGATATCCTGACCGCCATGGTTGTTGATGTGTCCGAACTGCTGGACGGCGCGCGCAAGCGTGGCGATCTGATCATGTTCGAAGGCGCACAAGGCACCCTGCTGGATATCGACCACGGTACCTATCCGTACGTGACCTCTTCCAACACCACTGCTGGCGGCGTTGCTACCGGTTCAGGTATTGGTCCGCGTTACGTGGATTACGTGCTGGGCATCGTTAAAGCCTACTCCACCCGTGTGGGTGCAGGTCCGTTCCCAACTGAGCTGTTCGACGAAACTGGTGAATTCCTGTGCAAGCAGGGTAACGAGTTCGGCGCCACTACGGGTCGTCGTCGTCGTACCGGCTGGCTGGACGCGGTAGCGGTTCGCCGCTCAGTACAGATCAACTCCCTGTCCGGCTTCTGCCTGACCAAGCTGGACGTGCTGGACGGCTTGAAGGAAGTGAAGATCTGCGTGGGTTACCGCATGCCTGACGGCCGCGAAATGACCACCACTCCGCTGGCGGCTGAAGGTTGGGAAGGTATCGAGCCAATCTACGAAAGCATGCCAGGCTGGAGCGACACCACCTTCGGCGTGAAAGAACACAGCAAACTGCCACAGGCGGCGCTGAACTACATCAAGCGCATTGAAGAGCTGACTGGCGTACCGGTAGACATTATCTCTACTGGCCCAGACCGTAGCGAAACCATGATCCTGCGCGACCCGTTCGACGCATAATCTGGCCTTGCGGCAGTAAAACAAACCGGGCAATGTCCCGGTTTGTTTTTATCATTTTTCTCCCCGGTTGCGGTTTCACTTCGAAAAATCCTTTCTTTAACCTGTCCAGAGCCCGAGATACGCTAAATAATTAGCGGCGAACTCTCTGGCTGGTTTATTATCCAATAAGTAATCTTTTGAATAATGCCGAAAATCGGCGTATCAGACGGGTAAAATGATACCCAGAGGTAGATGTGCAGTTAACAAGTTTTACTGATTACGGCCTGCGGGCGTTGATCTACATGGCCTCGCTGCCACCGGACAAAATGACCAGTATCTCGGAAGTTACCGAGGTCTACGGCGTGTCCAGAAACCATATGGTGAAGATCATCAATCAGTTAAGCCGGGTTGGGTTTGTGACCGCGGTGCGCGGTAAGAACGGCGGCATCCGTTTGGGCAAACCGGCCGAAACCATTCGCCTCGGCGATGTCGTCAGGGCGCTGGAGCCGCTCTCACTGGTTAACTGCAGCAGTAACTTTTGCCACATAACCCCTGCTTGCCGCCTGAAACAGGTGCTGCAACAGGGCGTACAGAATTTCCTTGAAGAGCTGGACAGCCACACACTGGCCGATATGGTCGAAGACAATCCATCGCTCTACAAGCTATTGCTTGTCGAATAAAGCGTCGCTGAGAAGACAAGGCTCAGCGGCACCCTGCTGATGACAACGGAGGAACCGCAATGTCACAAGATCCATTCCTGGAACGAGAAGCAGAAAAATATGAATCCCCAATCCCAAGCCGTGAATTCATTCTGGCCCATCTGGCGAAAAGAGAAACGCCGGCTAGCCGCGAAGAGCTGGCCAAAGAGCTGAATTTAACCGGTGAAGAACCTTTAGAAGCGTTGCGCCGCCGTCTGCGTGCGATGGAGCGTGACGGTCAGTTAATCTTTACCCGCCGCCAGTGCTATGCACTGCCGGAACGCCTTGACCTGCTGCGCGGCACCGTTATCGGCCACCGTGATGGCTTTGGTTTCCTGCGTATTGAAGGCAGCAAAGACGACCTGTATCTGTCAGCCGAGCAGATGAAAATGGCAATCCACGGTGATGTGGTGCTGGCACAGGCTATGGCTGCAGACCGCAAGGGCCGCCGTGAAGCGCGCATCGTTCGAGTGCTGGTACCGAAAACCAGCCAAATCGTCGGCCGCTTCTTTATGGACGCCGGTACCGGCTTTGTGGTGCCGGACGACAGCCGCCTGAGCTTTGACATCCTGATCCCTGCCGATGCCGCCATCGGTGCGCGCATGGGCTTTATGGTGGTGGTGGAGCTGACCCAGCGTCCAACCCGCCGTACCAAAGCGGTGGGCAAGATCGTTGAGATCCTCGGCGATAAAATGGGCACCAGCATGGCGGTGGATATCGCTCTGCGCACCCATGAGATCCCGCATGTCTGGCCACCACAGGTAGAAAAGCAGGTTGCCGATCTCAGCGAACAGGTACCGGAAGCCGCCAAGAAAGGCCGTGTCGATCTGCGTCAGTTACCGCTGGTGACCATTGACGGCGAAGACGCACGCGATTTCGATGATGCGGTTTACTGCGAGAAAAAACGCGGCGGTGGCTGGCGCCTGTGGGTAGCCATTGCCGACGTCAGCTACTACGTACGTCCTCGCACGGCGCTGGATGACGAAGCGCGTAACCGTGCAACTTCGGTGTACTTCCCGTCGGAGGTTATCCCGATGCTGCCGGAAGTGCTGTCCAACGGCCTGTGCTCGCTGAACCCGCAGGTTGACCGCCTGTGTATGGTGTGTGAGATGACCATCTCCGCCCAGGGGCGTCTGTCGACGGCCAAATTCTATGAAGCGGTAATGAGCTCTCATGCCCGTTTAACCTACAACAAAGTCTGGCACATCTTGCAGGGCGATCAGGAGCTGCGTGAGCATTATCACCCGCTGGTCAAACACCTGGAAGAACTGCACACGATGTACAAGGTGCTGGATCAGGCGCGTGCCGAACGTGGCGGTATTGCTTTCGAAACCGAAGAAGCCAAGTTTATCTTCAACGCCGAACGCCGTATTGAGCGCGTAGAGCCAACGGTGCGTAACGACGCCCACAAGCTGATCGAAGAGTGCATGATCATGGCGAACGTCGCCGCGGCGCGCTTCGTTGAGAAGAATAACGAGCCAGCGCTGTTCCGTGTGCACGATCGTCCGAGCGACGATCACATTACCGCATTGCGTAGCGTGTTGGGCGAGCTGGGTCTGACGCTGGGCGGCGGTAACAAGCCGCAGCCGAAGGACTACGCCACCTTGATGGATGAAGTGTCCGAACGTCCTGACCATGAAATGCTGCAAACCATGCTGCTGCGTTCCATGAAGCAGGCCGTCTACGATCCGGAAAACCGGGGTCACTTTGGTCTGGCACTGGCTTCTTATGGCCACTTCACCTCACCGATCCGTCGTTATCCGGATCTGGCGATGCACCGCGCGATCAAATATCAGCTGGCTAAAGAGCACGGCGAGCCGAAAGAGCGCTGGACGCCGACCGGTGGCTGGCACAGTGACTTTGAAGAAATGCTGCAGCTGGGCGAGCACTGTTCGATGGCCGAGCGCCGCGCTGATGAAGCGACGCGTAACGTGGCCGACTGGCTGAAATGCGACTTTATGCAGGATCACGTCGGGGAAGTGTTCAGCGGTATTATTGCCAGCGTGACCGGCTTTGGTTTCTTCGTCCGCCTGAACGATCTGTTTATCGACGGTCTGGTGCACGTATCATCGCTGGATAATGACTATTATCGCTACGATAATATCGGTCAGCGTCTGATTGGCGAATCCTCCGGCGTGGTTTATCGCCTGGGCGATACGGTGGAGATCCGCGTTGAAGCGGTGCATATGGACGAGCGTAAAATCGACTTCGCTCTGGTTTCCAGCACTCGCAAACCGCGTGGTGAAGGCAAAACCGAACGCGATCGCGCCAAGAATGGTGGCCAACGCACTCTGCGTGGCGGGGCCGGTGCAGGCCGCACTGCTGCACCCCGCAAACGTCGTGGTGGCAAAGCGCCAGCCAATTTTGAACCTGACAGCGCCTTCCGTAAAGACGAAGCCAAACCCGCTGACAAGGTGAAGAAAGACAAAAAGGCGAAAGCCAAGAAAGTGTCTGACAAAACCCGGAAAATAGCGTCGGCGACCAAGGCCAAACGCGCCGGCAAGAAGAAAGGTGCTGAGCAGGCTTAATCTGCCACACGTCATTATCACCGGCTGGCATACGCCAGCCGCACAGTTAAAAGAGCATCATGAGCGAAATTATTTACGGTATTCATGCCGTCAAGGCCCTGTTAGACAACGATCCGCAACGCTTCCTGGAAGTGTTTATCCTCAAAGGGCGTGACGATCGCCGTTTGCAACCGCTGATTGCCGAGCTGGAAGCGACCGGCATTGTTATCCAGGTGGCAAACCGCCAGTGGCTGGATGAGAAAGTCGAGGGCGCGGTGCATCAGGGTATTATCGCCCGGGTGCGCGAAGGGCGTCAGTATCAGGAAAATGACTTGCCGAAGTTGCTTGAAAGCGTGGATACGCCGTTCCTGCTGGTGCTGGATGGCGTGACCGACCCGCACAACCTCGGGGCCTGTCTTCGCAGCGCCGATGCGGCCGGTGTACACGCGGTCATTGTTCCGCGCGATCGTTCTGCCCAACTGAATGCCACTGCCAAGAAAGTGGCCTGCGGCGCGGCGGAAAACGTTCCGTTGATCCGCGTGACCAACCTGGCGCGCACCCTGCGTTTGCTGCAGGAAATGAACGTCTGGGTCGTCGGTACTGCCGGCGAAGCCGACCACACCTTGTTCCAGAGCAAAATGACCGGCCCAATGGCGCTGGTGATGGGCGCGGAAGGCGAAGGCATGCGTCGCCTGACTCGCGAGCACTGCGATGAGTTGATCAGCATTCCGATGGCAGGCACGGTATCTTCACTGAACGTTTCCGTTGCCACCGGCATCTGTCTGTTTGAAGCGGTGCGTCAGCGCAGCTGATTTACCGGTAAGGGCGTAGAATTTTTGCGCCCTTATTACTTTCTCAACTCCCAGCCTGTGATCTTACCTGCGGCAGAAATCCCCCTGACGACCATAATTACTCCTGACGCTTTTATCAGGGAGCAAGCCCATGGTCTGGAATACACACACCGTTTTTAACCAGCCGAAGCCACTGGGGAACAGTAATTTGTTCCTGTCCGATACGCCGCTGCATGAAGCGGTACAGCGCGAACAAGCCGGTTGGGATGTCGAGGTGCTGGCCTCGCTGGGCCAACAGTTGGGCACCCAGGAGTCACTGGAGCTGGGGCGACTGGCCAATGCCAATCCGCCGGAGCTGCTGCGCTATGATGCCACCGGCCAGCGGTTGGACGATGTCCGTTTCCATCCCGCCTGGCATATCCTGATGCAGGGGCTGATCGCCAACCGGGTGCATAACCTGCCGTGGCAGGAGGATGCCCGCATTGGTTCATTCGTGGCACGTGCAGCGCGCTTTGTACTGCATGCCCAGGTCGAAGCCGGCACCCTGTGTCCGGTGACCATGACTTTTGGCGCTATTCCACTGCTGCAGCGCTCATTACCTGCAGAATTCCAATCCTGGCTGACGCCGCTGCTTTCCGACCGTTACGATGCGCATTTGTTGCCCGGTGGGCAAAAGCGCGGTTTGTTGATAGGCATGGGGATGACTGAAAAGCAGGGCGGTTCCGACGTATTGAGCAATACCACCACCGCCAACCCGCTGGCGGCCCGGGGCACGGGGGAGGCTTACCGGCTGGTGGGACACAAATGGTTCTTCTCGGTGCCGCAGAGCGATGCGCATCTGGTGCTGGCGCAGGCCGAGGGCGGTCTGTCCTGCTTCTTTCTGCCGCGTATTTTGCCGGACGGCACGCGCAACGCCATACGGCTGGAACGGCTGAAGGATAAGCTGGGTAATCGCTCCAACGCCAGCGGTGAGGTGGAGTTCCAGGATGCCATCGCCTGGCTGGTGGGTGAGGAAGGGGACGGTGTGCGGCATATCCTGAAAATGGGCGGTCTGACGCGCTTTGACTGTGCGTTGGGCAGCCAGGGTTTGATGCGCCGCGCGTTGTCGGTGGCGCTGTACCACGCTCTGCAGCGGCAGGCGTTTGGCAAGCCTCTGATCGAGCAACCGATGATGCGCCAGGTATTGGCGCGGATGGCGCTGCGGCTGGAGGGGCAGACGGCGGCCTTGATGCGCCTGGCGCGAGCCTATGACAGCATTGGCGTCGAGGCCCCTTTGGAGCAGGCGCTGTGTCGGGTGATGACCCCGGCGGCGAAGTTTGAAGTCTGCCGACAAGGCATCCCTTTTGTTGGCGAAGCGATGGAGGCGTTGGGCGGTATTGGCTACTGTGAAGAGAGTGAGTTGCCACGGCTGTACCGGGAAATGCCGGTGAACAGCATCTGGGAAGGCTCCGGCAATATTATGTGTCTGGACGTGATGCGGGCCTGGGGAAAGCTGCCGGTGGTGCAGGAGGCGCTGGAGCTTGAGTTTGGCGAGGTCAGGGGACAGAACCGTCACTTTGATCACCAATGGCGACGGCTGCTCCAGTTGATGCGCAAACCTCAGGAAGAGCAGGGACGGGCGGTCACCGGCGCGTTATTCAATCTGTTCGCCGCAGCGCAGCTTCTGCGTTACAGTTCACCGCCGTTGGCGGAAGCCTGGTGTCAAATGATGCTTGATGCCCGTGGTGAACGAACATTACCAGACCGACTGTGCGAGACGCTGTTCGCCCGAGCGATGGGAGGCTAGGGAAAACAGTGGCGTTACAGCGGGAAAAGCTTTTTAATTCAGCACTTGGCCCGTAAGGGATACTGACCTCTGACCAGGAAACATGACATGGATATTCTCAGCGCGTTGGCGGCATTCGCCTCTTATTTCTTCAGTGGCTTTGCCATGGTTCTGGTATTTTTGTTTGTCTATACCCGCATTACGCCGCATGACGAATGGGCGTTGATCAAGGCCGACAACCAGTCAGCCGCCATTGGATTTGTCGGCGCCTGCCTGGGTTATGTGATCCCGCTGGCCAGTGCGGCGATCAACTCGGTCAGCCTGCTGGACTACCTGTTATGGGGCGTGGTGGCGTTGGTGGTACAACTGCTGCTGTTTGCGGCGGTGAAAATCTACATGCCGCGTATCAGCGACAAGATTGAGTCCAATCACGTGGCCGCCGGGATCTTCCTGGGGGGCGTGTCAGTCAGCGGCGGCGTGCTGAATGCGGCCTGTATGACCTACTAAAGATAGAGTATTGCCGAGGCGCGCCAGCCTGGCTGATGCGCCTGTTCTTCCAGCCGCAGGATCCGGTAATAGCTCGCGCCATGCTCATCAGCTTTGCGGGCAATCAATTGTTCTACATCCTGAGGTGAGCCAGACAGGTTATTCAGGGTGATTTCCGCAATTTCGCTGAGCGGCGTAACGCGGTCTGCGGGGGCCAATTCAGCGGACTGGGCGTTGGCGCTGAGTAACCCCATTGAAAGCAGGAGGGCGGTGAGAGCGGCGGAGCGTGTCATGGCGTTCCCCTTGGTCGGATCCTGGATCCACGCCCGCAGGCTGCGGCGCGCTGACCGCCAGTGTGCAACAGCCAACTTCAGTCTGTGCAAAGCCAATGTAAATCTTATTAAAACTCCAGCGTTTACCGGTACAGGATCGCCTGCGAATACCATTGGCCTGGAACCACGGTTTCACTGTTCATCATGATCATGTAATAGCGTGCTCCGCTGGCGTTGGCTTTCTTCTGAATTTCCGCCTCTACATCCATTGGGCTACCGCGGACCAGTGCGCTGGTGGTGCCTATTTTCACCAGACTGCCGGTTTGCGCCCGGGTGATCTCTTGCGCTTGTCCGGTAGGTGCCGGTGGGGCTTTTGGCGTAGTGGTCATCATGCCACAGGCGCTAAGTAGCGTGACCAGCGTCAGGGGCAGTAACAGGCGGGACGGTTTCATAAGCACCTCGGTATAGCGGATAGCATGATTTCAGTGTAACCCATTATAAATTGGAACAGATTAAGCTAATGCTTTTTAGCGCAAGTTTGCCATTATGAAGGCCGACAGCAACGCAGAGGGAAAACGGATGATTGAAATCTATGACGAGCGGGTGGGAGACATTGCGGTGATCCACGCGGTGCCTGCAGGGCAGTATCACCAACCGCTGCCGACGGTATTTTTCTACCATGGTTATACCTCGTCGAAAGAAGTCTACGCCTATTTTGCCTATGCCTTAGCCAAGGTCGGGTTTCGCGTGGTACTGCCGGATGCTGATCTGCACGGTGAGCGTTTTGATGGTGATGAACCGAAGCGGCTGGCCAGATTTTGGGAGATCCTCCGACGCAATATTGACGAGTTACCGGCACTGAAAGCGCATTTTGAGCAGCGTGGTCTGGTTGCCGAAGGGCGTATTGGCGTGGGCGGGGCGTCAATGGGCGGGATGACGACGCTGGGCAGCTTTGCCCGTTATCCGTGGGTGAAAGCGGCCGCCAGTCTGATGGGGGCCGGTTATTACACCTCCCTGGCGCAAACGCTGTTCCCGCCGCTGGATGAGCAGGGGGAGCCTTTGTCGCCCAGCGGCTTTGACGCACGCATTGCCGTGCTGGCGGATTACGGTCTGGAGCACCAGTTGGAAAAAATTGCCGATCGCCCACTGTTGCTGTGGCACGGTGAGGCAGACGATCTGGTACCGGTGGCGGAAAGCCTGCGGCTGGCGACTGAACTGCGCCAGAGCGGCTGGGACCGGCAATTGACGTTGCTTACTGAGCCGGGAGTCAAGCACCGTATTACGCCGCAGGCGCTCAGTGCCACCGCCGATTTCTTCGTGCAAACGTTGTAAAAAAAGCCCCCTGCATGCAGGGGGCTGATGGTGACTTGCGTATTTTAATTGACTGTTTTGGGCACGACTTGCTTCCCTGGTACTGCATTTTCACTTAGCGATACAGCTCGGCGCTGACGTGGATGGTGCTGTTGTTTTCAGGCTCATGCAGGGCAATGATCCGATAGGCGGTGGCACCGCGCTGATCGGCTATCTTGCTCACCTGGCTGGTGGCGTCATCCGGAGAGACCACATTCTGGTTCAGCGTGACGAATCCTACGCTCTGACGTTGGTCAGCCTGATGGGAAGTGATCTCGGTCGCGGCCATGACGTTGGCGGAAAACAGCAAAGCAATGGCGGTAGCGATGGTAATACGTTTCATAATTGCCTCTCTTAACTGTTTGCTTCAACGGCCTGACAGCCGATGCCAGTGCAGCAAAAAGTTATTTGCATGTATTGAATAACCTCAAATCTTTTTCGTCGCGCTGTCTGCGGCGGATAACTACAATTTTAGACCTTCCCGTCGGATTAAAAAGGCCGTCATTTTGATGACCTCTTTCAAAAAAAATGAATGAAATTCACGCGGCAGTGATGATTTCATTGAGGGATTTTTTGAACTGATGGATTTGTGTACATAGGTTTTGCTGACAGCAAATCGTGCTATTTTCGCATCCGCTTCGCATTACCGATAATAAGCCCCCTTCGACCCTTGAGTTTTTCAGCCTGCGCAAGTATGATTACGCGTCATTTTTTCAGCCGCACACACATACACGTTCCTTGCTTCCATGGGCCGCGGTTGACCCTGACAGGAGGCTGAATAATCCGTAAGGAGCAATTCGATGCGTCATTACGAAATCGTTTTTATGGTCCACCCTGACCAAAGCGAACAGGTTCCGGGCATGATCGAGCGTTACAGTGCTACTATCACTAACGCTGCTGGTCAGATTCACCGTCTGGAAGACTGGGGCCGCCGTCAACTGGCTTACCCGATCAACAAACTGCACAAAGCTCACTACGTTCTGCTGAACGTTGAAGCTCCGCAGGAAGCGATCGATGAGCTGGAAACTAACTTCCGCTTCAACGACGCCGTTATCCGCAGCATGGTTATGCGCGTTAAGCACGCGGTAACTGAAGCATCTCCGATGGTTAAAGCGAAAGACGAACGTCGTGGCGATCGCCGCGAAGACTTCGCTAACGAAACCGCAGATGATGCAGATGCTGGGGATTCTGAAGAGTAATTTACCGTGACGGCTAATCGGCTGACGTTGTCTGGCACTGTGTGCAAGACGCCGACGCGTAAAGTGAGCCCGTCAGGTATTCCACATTGCCAGTTCGTGCTTGAGCACCGTTCAGTGCAGGTGGAAGCCGGTTTTACCCGGCAAGCCTGGTGTCGTATGCCGGTGATTATCAGCGGCAAAGCCCATCAGGCCATTACTCAAAGTATAACGGTCGGTACGCCTCTCACCGTTTCAGGTTTCATTAGCAGCCATCAAGGGCGCAATGGACTGAACAAGACGGTGTTGCATGCCGAGCAGATTGAATTGATAGATTCTGGAGACTAGCCTAATGGCACGTTATTTCCGTCGTCGCAAGTTCTGCCGTTTCACAGCGGAAGGCGTTGTTGAGATCGATTACAAAGATATCGCAACGTTGAAAAACTACATTACCGAAAGCGGTAAAATTGTCCCGAGCCGTATTACCGGTACTCGTGCAAAATACCAGCGTCAGCTGGCTCGCTGCATCAAGCGCGCTCGCTACCTGTCCCTGCTGCCATACACTGATCGTCATCAGTAATCGGCCGCCGTCTATTAACGACTTTAAGAGGATAAGGTAATGCAAGTTATTCTGCTTGATAAAGTAGCAAACCTGGGCAGCCTGGGTGATCAAGTTAACGTTAAAGCGGGCTACGCCCGTAACTTCCTGGTACCACAGGGCAAAGCTGTTCCTGCTACCAAGAAAAACGTAGAGTTCTTCGAAGTACGCCGTGCAGAACTGGAAGCCAAACTGGCTGAAATTCTGACTGCTGCTGAAGCTCGCGCAACCAAGATCAACGAACTGGGTTCAGTCACCATCGCGTCTAAATCAGGCGACGAAGGTAAACTGTTCGGCTCTATCGGCACTCGCGACATCGCTGACGCAGTTACTGCGGCAGGCGTTGAAGTTGCCAAGAGCGAAGTTCGTCTGCCGAATGGCGTTCTGCGTACCACTGGTGAACACGAAGTTCAGTTCCAGGTACACAGCGACGTATTCGCACAGCTGAATGTAGTTGTGGTAGCAGAAGCTTAATCGCTGCTGCTCACCAAGTTAAAACGCCAGCCTTGTGCTGGCGTTTTGCTTTTCTGCGTCCGGCAAAACGCGTTACCCTGTTATCACCCTGGGTGAGGAGCGGTGGCAAATGGCAGAGATTAACCTACAGCGAGTGTATGACTTTACCGGCCCGGCACCGGAGAACTACTATCTGATTGATCGACTGTGGCCGCGAGGCGTCAGCAAGGAACGGTTGCAGGGCGTTCAGTGGCTAAAGCAGGTCGCACCGGATAATGCACTGCGGCAGTGGTTTCATCAGCATATCGAGCAGTGGGAAGAGTTTGAAAGCCGCTACCAACGGCAACTGGCGGAAAATGACGCTTGGCAGCCGCTGGTGGCGTTATTACGACAAGGGCAACCCATGACCTTGCTTTATGGCAGTAAAGACACACAGCACAACCATGGCGTCGTGCTGCGCGACTTTCTGTTGACGCAGTTAGCGAATTAACGCTCGCGGCGATAGCTGCCGTCAGCCTGGCGGCGGAATAGCACCTGGCTGTTATCTGCCGTAGTGACCGAAAGCGCGGTGATCACACCGTTGGTATCCCGTTCGATACGCACTTCCTGGCCGGCCTTCATATTGCTGAGTGGCTTGTCGTTGCCTTCCACCTGCGCCATGGCGAACACTTCGTTCACCGGCAGGCTGTTATCGCGGAACAGCTGCGCCAGCGTCTGGCCCGGCTGGATCTGGTAGCGTTGCCAGTTGCCCGCCGGTTCAGGTTCTGCGGCGTGCTGTTGCTGAGCGTCATTTTGCAGATCGGCCCGCAATGGGACGCTGTTATCCTGCTGAGTGACCGGGAAGGGCTGCCCGCTGTTTTCCGATGAATATGGCCACAACAGCGCCAGCAGCAGGATGATACCGAAAATCAGGGTCCAGCGGCGGTGAAAATAGGGTAATGGCTCCATCCAACCAAAACCGTCCGGCAGATGCCAGATCTTCAGCAGTAACGCTTTGATATTCTGTCCCTTACCCTTTTCCGGTGGTTGTTCTGAATCCGGATCTTCTACCGCCTCTGGCGCGGAGCCTGGTTTCAGGCGCTGGCTGAAGTTCAGCCAGGTGCGCAGTAATGGCTGGTAGACACGGGTGGTTTTCCTTCTCCTGGGCGAGATTCTGCCCATGGTGACCTCTCTTCAACGGCGTAAAATATCAGAGTACAAAAGGCTGTACCGACGGCCCGATGCCCTGCTTCCAGTATAACCCGCTAACTGATTGAAGTGAAAGGCAGCAGCAAACTCATGTCTGTTGCGGCAGGCGACTCGCCTGGGATCGCGTAAGCGGGCGTTAACAGAAGGTTATTGTTTCTTTTTCTACGACAAAAGTCATCATTCTCCACACAAGATTTTACCCGGCTTTGCGGCGCTGTTATGCTGCGCTTTCGACTTTTTACAGACTAAAGGAAAACCCCATGACAACCCCTTCTTTTGACAGCGTTGAAGCGCAAGCGAGTTACGGGATTGGTTTACAGGTCGGCCAGCAGTTGCAAGAGTCCGGTCTGGAAGGTTTACAACCGGAAGCTTTGCTGGCAGGTTTGCGTGACGCGCTGGAAGGGAATGCCCCGGCGGTTCCGGTAGACGTGGTTCACCGTGCCCTGCGTGAAATCCACGAACGTGCGGATGCCGTGCGTCGTGATCGTCAGCAGGCAATGGCCGTTGAAGGTCAGAAGTTCCTGGAAGATAACGCCAAGCGTGACGAAGTGACGCTGACCGAATCCGGTCTGCAGTTCTCCGTGCTGGAGCAGGGCAATGGCCCAATCCCGTCCCGTCAGGATCGCGTGCGTGTGCATTACACCGGTCGTTTGATTAACGGCGACGTGTTCGACAGCTCCGTAGAGCGTGGCCAACCGGCTGAGTTCCCGGTTAGCGGCGTGATCCCAGGCTGGATCGAAGCACTGACCCTGATGCCAGTTGGTTCCAAATGGCAGTTGTATATCCCACACGACCTGGCCTACGGCGAGCGTGGTGCAGGCGCATCCATCCCGCCATTCAGCGCGTTGGTGTTTGACGTAGAACTGCTGGAAATCCTGTAATCCTATAACAGGTTTCTCTGGGCGCCTTGCTGGCGCCCTTGTTTTATGCGCCGTTTAGCGCGCGGGGGAACAGCAGGTTGTTCTCCAGATTGATGTGTTCCATCAGGTCATCAATGAACTCGTCAATACCGCCATACAACGCCTGCCAGGTATTGCAGGCTCCTTCCGGTGGCGTCACGTTATTGGTGAGGAATTTCACCACTTCTAACTGCTCGCCCGCTTCATCATGCTCATGTTCCATTACCGAGATCGGCCCAGCCGCCTGGCGCCCCATACCCTGTCTGATCATCGGGAACAGGATCTGTTCTTCTTTCATCATATGATTTTCCAGATCCAGCCGGATCAGGTTCAGCTGTTTAGCCAGACCGCGTGGACAGGTGGGCTTGTCTGCGTGAACCCGTTCGACTTTTTCCGCCATCAGTACCAACTCGGCCAGTTGCTCGCGGTGCCGCTGATGGAAGCGTGGCAGGATATAGTCAATCACGTCGCCGAGCGGTGCCGTGCGCCAATCATGGCTTGGTTCCGGTGCGGCGGCGAGGGTGGCCAGTTCGTTTTCCAACTGCTCGATATCCAGCCCTTTACGCTCGGCGGCGCGTTGCAGAGTTTGTTTGCCCCCACAGCAGAAATCCAAATCGTTCAGGCGGAACAGGCGCGATGCCCGGGGAATGGCGATGGCGAGAGCGCCAAGGGATTGGTTACGGTAATCCATGGGAGTGCCTCTTTAAATGAAAGAATTTATAACATGTATTATAAATGCAATTTAAAGCTCGCACCAGAGAGTAAAAGGAGTAGATGGCCAAGGGAAGGTGGCTTCCCCCGGCCTACTGCTTATTTATTTACGGCTTAAATCAATCTGATAAACCGCAAAGCCGACGCTGTCTGTCCCTTCGGCTTTCATCGGGTATTGGGCATGCGCTTTGATAAACGCAGTGGCTTTGTCACTCGGTGAAGTTTCGAAGCGGATATCCAGTGGCTGCGGGCTACTGAACGTCGCCAGGCGCCAGTTATTATCCACCTGTGGCCGTACCGCACCATGCCGTTGGGTTTCAGCGCTGATATAAGCCGCCAGTACCGAGCGGTTCTCATCCGGTGAAGCGAAGGCAATGTGTTGATCGCCGGTCCCCGCAAACTTGCCGCCGTAGGCGCGATAGTTATTGGTGGCAACCAGGAAGGTGGCTTTCGGATCGATCGGCTTGCCTTTGAACGTCAGATCCTTAATGCGCTCGGCCTGGTCGTTGATCAACTGACATTCGCCGTCGTAACGCGCCGGTTGGCTGACGTCGACCTGATAATTAACCCCATCAATCACATCGAAGTTATAGGTGCGGAAACCGTCCCAGTTGATCAGGCCCTGGGGCTTGCTGCTGTTAACGTCGATCTGGTTGAACTGCCCGGCGGAACACTCCAGCCATTCTTTCACCTCTTTGCCACTGGCCTTCACCACCACCAGCGTATTGGGGTAAAGGTAGAGATCGGACGCGTTACGGAAGGTGAGCTGACCTTTTTCCACTTCAACGAAGCTGGCCGGATCGTTCTTGCGCCCACCCACCTTGAACGGTGCCGCAGCCGACAGCACCGGCAGATCGGCCAAATCCGGATCGCCCTGAATATAGTGCTCGACGTAGGCTTTCTGAGCGTTATTCACGATTTGCACTGTCGGATCATCCTGCACCAGCGCCAGATAGCTGTACATGTTGTCGTCAGCCTTGCCGACTGGCTTGCTGACGAAGTCCCGCGTGCCTTTATGATCTTCTGCCAACACTTTCACCAGATTGGCGTCTTCCGCTGCCAGCGATTTCTTGTTCTCTTTGTCGTAAATCGGCCGTGCTTGCGCCTTGGCTGCCGTGACTTTCCAGGTGCCACTGTCGTTATTCAATTGCAGATCGACCACGCCGAGGTGATCGCCCCACTGGCCCGGCATCACCGCCGGTATGCCGTTTAGCGTACCCTGTGTGATGTCAGCCCCTTTGATATTGGCGAAGTCCTTACTTGGGAACACCGCGTGAGCATGGCCGAACATGATGGCGTCGATGCCCGGTACCTGGCTGAGGTAGTACACCGAGTTTTCCGCCATGGCCTTATAGGGCTCGCTGGACAGGCCGGAGTGCGGGATAGCGACGACCAGATCGGCGCCCTGTTTGCGCATTTCCGGCACGTAGCGTTTAGCCGTTTCGGTGATGTCATTGACGGTGACCTTGCCCTGCAGATTGGCTTTATCCCACACCAGGATCTGCGGCGGTACAAAGCCGATATAACCGATACGTAAACTATGTTCTTGGCCGTCACGGTCTTTTACCGGCGTATCGACGATAATGTAAGGAGTGAACAGCGGTTTCTGCGTTTTAGCATCGATCACGTTGGCGTTGATGTACGGGAATTTGGCACCGGCGATGGCGTTTTTCAGGTAGTCGAGCCCGTAGTTGAACTCATGGTTACCGATATTGCCGACCACATAGTTCAGGGTATTCATCGCCTTATATACCGGGTGCACATCACCGGGTTTCAGGCCCTTGGCCGCCATATAATCGCCGAGCGGGCTGCCCTGAATAATGTCGCCGTTGTCCACCAGTACCGTATTGGCGGCCTGCTGGCGGGCCTGTTCAATCAGGCTGGCGGTGCGAACCAGGCCGAATTTATCGGTCGGTTTATCCTTGTAGTAATCAAAGTCCATCATGTTGCTGTGCAGGTCAGTGGTTTCCAGCACGCGCAGATCGACCGTTGCCGCCTGCGCCGAGGCGCAAACCAGTACAGCGAGGGCAGACAACGTCAGCGGACGCTTCATCATTGTTGGCTTTCTCCATTCCATTTTTCGAGTTTTATCGCAGAGGGACATGTAATTAACATTGGTCGTCTCACCAAACTGTGAAGTGTGGCAGAAAATTAGCCGAGGGAACGCAGGAAATGTCACAGTTGTGACGGCAAAGACTTGAACGATAACCGCAGGTTAAATCGTTGTGATGGATATTCCATGCAAAAAAAACTAGGCTACTAGCAATGAGAAAGGGGAAATGACCCACGGAACTGCCTATCTGAGGTGAATGATGTTAGAGCAAATTTGCCAACTGTCCCGCGAGGCGGGCGCGGCAATCATGGCGGTGTATGACGGTGAACAGCCGCTTGATGTCGCACAGAAAAAAGATGACTCCCCGGTGACTGCGGCCGATCTGGCAGCGCACCACATAATCAAACGTGGCCTGGCGGCACTGACGCCGGAAATCCCCTTGCTGTCGGAGGAAGATCCCCCAGCCTGGGAAGTACGGCAGAATTGGACGCGCTACTGGCTGGTCGATCCGCTGGACGGCACCAAGGAATTCCTTAATCGTAACGGCGAATTTACGGTAAATATCGCGCTGATAGAAGACGGTGAGGCGGTGATGGGCGTGGTGTATGCCCCGGCGATCGACGTGCTGTATCTGGCCGAGCGCGGTAAAGCCTGGAAAGAAGAAAAGGGTCAGCGTCAGGTGATTGGCGTCAGTAATGCCAATCCGCCGCTGGTGGTGGTGAGCCGTTCGCACAGTGATGAAGAACTGAAGGATTACCTGAAACAGTTGGGGGAGCATCAGACCGTTTCTGTCGGCTCCTCGCTGAAGTTCTGCCTGGTGGCAGAAGGTAAAGCGCAGCTTTACCCACGTTTTGGGCCCACCAATATTTGGGATACCGCTGCCGGTCACGCAGTCGCGGTGGCAGCCGGGGCGCAGATCCACGATTGGCAGGGCAGACCGCTGCTCTATACACCGCGTGAATCTTTCCTCAACCCCGGCTTCCGGGTCTCGCTGTTCTAAATCAGTTCGCCAGGAGCTGGTGCAGTTGGGTCATCACCTGCTGCACCTCTTCCGGCGTCAGCGCGCCGTCTTTGGCGAACTGGATCCTGCCTTGCTTATCCAGTACCACAATGGCTGAACCCTTCGGCTGCAGATCCCAGGCTTTGCGCACGTTGCCGTTGCTGTCGACCACAAACTGCGACCAGGGGAACTCTTTCTTGCTGTCTTCAATGCTGCTGCGGACAAACATCGCGGTGCCGAGCAGAGCATCATCGGTATTCACGATTGTCGTCGTTTGGTAACGATCGTGCGGTAGCTTGGCTTTCTTAATCGCTTCTATCAGTGGGTCGTTCATGTCTTTGGCGGAGCTGCGCCCGGCAATATGCTGGATGACTCGCACTTTCCCACTGAGCTGCGCGCTATTCCAGTTTTGATAGCTAAACTTATCATTAGCGTAGTTCAACTCCCCCTTGTCGCTGACGCCAATCGGCGCGACGCGTTGCTGGAGCTGGAAGTTGTGCGCAGAGGCCAAAAGGGGTGCAAACAGCAGGGATACAATGAGCATGTGACTTTTTTTCATGCCTTCTCCTTGAAGGGGAAACGGTGCCGACAGCACCCGACAGCCTAAAGCATAGGTGGTGATCGGAGGTCTGTCCTGTTAGCCGGATCTCAGTTCTTTCTTCTGGCCGCTAATACCTGGATTTTGAAGGGATATACTGAAAAAGTTATATATAATCATATACAATTCTGTCAAAAAGTGTAAATCCAGTGAAGATCTCCGGGCAGAAGTGAACGATATAGTCTTTACTAGGTCTACTACATGGCAATCAAGTTGCGTTCTTACTTTAGAGGCTGCCACCTTGGCGGCTCGCTGAGCGCATGGACCAAACGGAGGAGAGTAATAGAATGAGAATCTTCCAGCGTTATAATCCGTTGAAAGTGGCGAAGTACGTAAAGACCCTGTTTCGTGGCAGGCTGTATATCAAAGATGTAGGCGCGTTCGAATTCGATGAAGGGAAAATCCTGCTACCGAAAATTCGTGACCGGCGCCACTTCAGCGTGATGTCAGAGGTCAATCGTCAGGTGCTGTTACTGCAGACTGAGATGGGTTGATAGACTACCTTCATAGGGTAATAGTTAGAGCACCTGCAAAAGCTAAAATAATTGCGGCCCCGATGGGGCCGCTGACGTTTTTATCGCTTGGGATCAGGCTGCGGGGTTTTCTTCCGGTGCCTTCGGCAGTACCGACGCCGGTTTGTCGCTCAGCCGGGTCACCAACAGCTGGTCAATCTTGTAGCTGTCGATGTCGACCACTTCAAACTTGTAGCCGGCATATTTCACGAAGTCGGTGCGTTTCGGGATTTTGCGCAGCATGTACATCATAAAGCCGCCGATGGTTTCGTAGTTGCCCGCCTGCGGGAACTCATCAATGTGCAGGACACGCATCACATCGTCGATCGGCGTACCGCCCTCAATCAGCCATGAGCTCTCATCACGCGCCACGATCTGCTCTTCCTGGCCCTGGCCCACCAGATCGCCCATCAGCGTGGTCATCACGTCATTCAGGGTGATGATACCCACGACCAACGCATATTCATTGAGAATAACCGCAAAGTCTTCACCGGCGGTTTTAAAGCTTTCCAGCGCTTCGGACAGCGTCAGGGTATCCGGCACGATCAGCGCCGAACGGATCTGCACGCCGCTGCTCAGTACCAGGCTCTGATTGCCCAGAACGCGGTTCAGCAGGTCTTTGGAGTCCACATAGCCGACTACCTGATCGATATTGCCGTCACACACCAGGAACTTGGAGTGCGGATGGGTCGAGACCTTTTGGATAATGCTTTCTTCGGTCTCACGCAGATCGAAGTAAACCACGCTTTCACGCGAGGTCATCGACGAAGGCACGGTACGTGATTCCAGTTCGAACACGTTTTCAATCAGCTCATGTTCCTGCTTACGCAGCACGCCCGCCAGAGCTCCGGCTTCCACCACCGCATAGATGTCGTCAGAGGTGATGTCATCTTTACGCACCATCGGCAGTTTGAACAGGCGGAAGATCAGGTTTGCCATGCCGTTAAAGAACCACACCAGCGGCCGGAAAATCATGATCGAGAAACGCATCGGGTTGATGATCCGGACGGCAAACGTCTCTGGTGCAATCATACCGATGCGCTTCGGGGTCAAATCTGCGAACAGGATAAACAGGCTGGTCACCAGCACGAACGAACAGATGAAGCTTGCCTGCTCTGCCAGTTCAGGCGACAGGAAACGGTCGAAAATCGGTTGGAAAGTGGGGGAAAAGGCTGCATCGCCAACGATACCGCCGAGAATTGCCACGGCGTTCAGGCCAATCTGCACCACGGTAAAATACAACCCCGGGGTTTCCTGCAGTTTGAGGACTTTGGCGGCATTGACGTTACCTTCGTCAGCCATCAGTTTCAGTTTAATCTTGCGTGACGCGGCCAGAGAAATTTCCGACAGTGAGAAAAACGCACTCACTGCGATCAGAAAAAGAATCAGTAAAATACTGTTTAACATAATCTATCCATACGTGCCGACGGGATGACGGCGCTCTTGAGGAAGGGTAGTACATTGTAAAAAAAGTAGCGATAACAACCAGAAAGAAGGTTATCGGGCCGCAGAAGCGGCCCGCACAGTATAGCAGCAGCCCTACAGGGGCCGCCAGCGGTTAAAAAATTACCGTCAATCGGTGTCTTAGCCCTGGGGTGGCAAGCACACGCCGATACCGCCCAGACCACAGTACCCTTCCGGATTCTTGTACAGATACTGCTGGTGGTCGTCTTCCGCATAGTAGAACGGCAGTGCCGGTGCCACTTCGGTGGTGATGGTGCGTTTATCGCCGGCCTCGTTCATCGCCTGCTGGAAACGCTGCAGGCTGCTTTCCGCCTCGGCCTGCTGCTCTGGTGTCAGCGTATAAATCGCTGAGCGGTACTGGGTGCCGACGTCACCGCCCTGACGCATACCCTGCGCCGGGTCGTGGTTCTCCCAAAACACCTGCAGCAACTGTTTATAGCTGATGATTTTCGGGTCGAATACCACACGCACCACTTCGGTGTGACCGGTCTGGCCGCTGCACACTTCGCGGTAGGTTGGGTTTGGCGTATAGCCACCGCTGTAGCCGGCTGCGGTGCTGTAGACGCCCTGCTGCTGCCAGAACAGGCGCTCTACACCCCAGAAACAGCCCATGGCGAAGATCGCCACCGCCATACCGTCCGGCACCTGGGTCATTGAATGATCGGTGACCACGTTGAGTGTGGCAACCGGCATGGGGGTGGTGCGGCCAGGCAGTGAGTTTGCCTTGTCGACGGTTTGTGTTTTATCAAAAAATGGCACCACGGTTGACTCCTGTTGTCACAGTAAGAATTGACCTAAGTCGCGGCAGTTAAGTTGTATCTAACCGCAACTTTGCCCACAATAAGCTACATATTGGGATTATGTATCAGCTTAACGCAGTATTTAGAGCGCCAAAAGATAAGAATGCGCCAGTTTACTGCGGCAGTAAAACCGTAACATGCAGCGTCTGGAATCATGCTGAAAAGGGCTGCCGTCTTGATAGCGCGGAGTAGGCCCTGGCCCCAGAGTGAGTGTTATTACAGGAAAGTAAAATAAATTAAGGAGAACGCGTGCCACGATACCGTGCCCTGTGCTTTTTGTGTGCGCTGCTCGCCACGCCTGCGGCGTATTCGGCGAATGTGCGGCTGCAGGTTGAAGGACTTAGTGGGGAACTGGAAAAAAACGTCCGGGTGCGTCTGTCGTCCATCACGCCGGAAGAGGTCAGCACGGATGGCCGCTTTCGCGCCCGTGTGGATGAAGCCGTCCGTCAGGGCCTGCGAGCGCTCGGCTATTATGAGCCAACCATCGACTTTACGCTGGATGACCGGCCAGGGTTGGCTCGTCCGGTGCTGCACGCCAAGGTTAACCCAGGTGAGCCGGTGCGAATTGCCGGTGCCAATATCGTGCTGGAAGGCGGTGCGAAAACCGATGAAGACTATCTGACGCTGGTCAAGAAAGGCAAGCCGACGATAGGGGAGATCCTCAATCACGGTAAATATGACAGCTTTAAAGGTTCGCTGACCGGCCTGGCATTGCGTAAAGGCTATTTCGATGCCGATATGACCAAGAGCCAGCTCGGCGTGGCGGAAGATCTGCATAAGGCCTATTGGGACATCGATTTCAACAGTGGGCAGCGTTACCGCTTCGGCCAGGTGAAGTTCACCGGCTCGCAAATCCGTGAAGACTATCTGCAAAATCTGGTGCCCTTTCATCAGGGGGGTTATTACAGTTCGGAGGATTTGGCCGAGCTGAATCGCCGTTTGTCCGCCACTAACTGGTTTAACTCGGTGGTGGTGTCCCCTGATTTCCAAGATGCCAAAGAGAACAAGATTTTGCCGTTAGATGCGTTGGTGTCACCGCGCACTCGTAATACCATCGAAACCGGGGTGGGTTATTCCACCGACGTCGGTCCCCGGATCAAAGGCACCTGGAAAAAGCCGTGGCTTAATGACCGCGGCCACAGTCTGGAAACCAGCGCCAGCATTTCGGCTCCGGAGCAGCAGCTTGATTTGACCTATAAAATCCCGTTATTGAAGAACCCGCTGGAGCAGTACTACCTGCTGCAGGGCGGCTTCAAGAACGTCGATCTCAACGATACCAAGTCCGTCACCTCAAAAGCGGTGGTTTCCCGTAACTGGGATCTCTCCAGCGGCTGGCAACGGGCGTTGAACCTGACCTGGCGTCTTGACCACTTTACTCAGGGTAACGTCACCAACACCACCATGCTGCTGTACCCGGGCGTCAGCGTTAACCGTACCCGCTCGCGCGGCGGCCTGATGCCAACCTGGGGGGACAGTCAGCGTTATTCTATCGATGTGTCCGACAGCACCTGGGGCTCCGACGTGGACTTTGCGCTGATGCAGGCGCAGAACGTCTGGATCCGTACGCTGGCTGACAAGCACCGTTTTGTCGCGCGTGGGCAGGTGGGCTGGATCGAAACCAACGACTTTGAAAGGGTACCGCCGGATCTGCGATTCTTCGCCGGTGGTGACCGCAGTATCCGCGGCTATAAGTACAAGGGCATTTCACCCCGTGATGATGACGGCAAGCTGACCGGCGCCTCCAAAATGCTGACCGGCTCGCTGGAGTATCAATACAACGTGACCGGCAAATGGTGGGGCGCGGTGTTTGTCGATTCCGGCGAGGCGGTGAACGATATCAAGCAGAGCGACTTTAAGACCGGTGCCGGCTTCGGCGTGCGCTGGCAGTCACCTGTTGGCCCGGTGAAGCTGGATATTGCCGCCCCGGTGGGGGATAAAGACACCCACGGGGTGCAGTTCTATATTGGTTTGGGGCCTGAACTATGAGCCTGATAAAAAAGATTTGTCTCGGATTTCTGATTGTCCTGCTGTTGCTGATCGGCGGCGTTGCATACCTGCTCGGGACCACCAGTGGCCTGCATTTGGTTATCAACAGTGCGGCGCGCTGGGTGCCGGGGCTGGATATTGCCAGCGTCACTGGCGGCTGGCGTGACCTGACGCTGAAAGGCGTGAAATACCAGATGCCGGGCGTGACGGTGAATGCCGGACAGTTCCATCTGTCGCTCGATCTGGCCTGTTTTAAAAACAGTTCGCTGTGTGTCAATGCTCTGACCGCACAGGACGTGGACGTGGTGGTGAAAACTAAAGAAATGACGCCGTCCGCGCCGGTGGCAGAAACCAGCGAGCCGACCACCAACCTGAGTACGCCATATCCGATTACCCTGCGGATGCTGGCGTTGAACAACGTTAAGGTCAGCGTAGACGATACGGCTATTTCCCTTAGCGAGTTCCGTACCGGTGCACAGTGGCAAGAGCGCGCGCTGACCTTATTGCCAACCAAAATCAGCGGCTTGCTGATTGCCCTGCCGAAAACCCCACAGAACCCGTTACCGGAAGCGGTACAACCGGTGGTCGAGGTGGCGAAAAAGGTAGAGGAAAAAGCCAGTCAGGGCGCGAAGCCAGCACCACAACCGGAAGAGAAGCCGCTGGGTGAAACACTGAAAGCCCTGTTCGCCAAGCCACTGCTGCCGGATTTACCGGACATTCGCCTGCCGCTGGATATCACCGTCAAGGAGATCAGCGGTGAACAACTGCGGTTGACCGGTGACACCGACGTGCTGATCACCAGCCTGTTGCTGCAGGCCAGCACTCTGGATCAGCATATCAAGCTGGACAATTTCGATGTCAAATCCCCACAAGGCACGCTGTCGGCACAGGGGCAGGCCACACTGACGGGCACCTGGCCGGTGGAGATGGTGGCGAATAGCACGCTGAACATCGATCCGCTGAAGGGTGAAAAGGTCAAACTGAACATCGGCGGTGGGCTGCGTGAAGAACTGAAGGTAGCGCTCAACCTGTCCGGTCCGGTCGGCGCGCAGCTTGATCTGCAAACCCAACTGGCCGAAGTCGGTTTACCGCTGGCGCTGACGCTACAAAGCAAGCAGCTGAAATGGCCGCTGAGCGGCGAATCGCAGTACCAGATCAATGATTTCCGCCTGCGCTTTAACGGCAAGGCAACCGACTATGCGTTGTCGACCCGCGCCAATATCAAAGGCCAGGACTTGCCACCGGCGGTGTTGACGCTGGACGGCAAAGGCAACGTTGAACAGTTCAAACTGGATCGCCTGCGTTTGGCGGCCTTGCAGGGCAATACCGATCTGACTGCGTTGGTGGACTGGAGCAAGGCCATCAGTTGGAATTCACAGCTGACGCTGAGCGGTATCAATACCGCCAAACAGTGGCCGGAATGGCCGGCGAAGCTGGACGGCAAAATCACCACCCGCGGCAGTCTGCACGGTGGCAGTTGGCAATTACAGGTGCCGGTGTTACAGCTCGACGGTAACGTGAAGCAAAACAAGGTCACCGCGCGCGGTACGCTCAGTGGTAACGCTGCCGGCCAGTGGAAAATTCCGGGTATCGATCTGACCCTGGGACGTAACCAACTGAACGTCAAAGGTCAGTTGGACGAGAAGAGTTGGAACCTGGATGCGAACATCGACGCACCGCGTCTGGACGGCGCACTGCCAGGATTGGGCGGTACGGCGAAAGGCCTGCTGAAACTGCGCGGTAACCTGCAGGCACCTCAGTTGCTGGCCGATCTGACCGCTTCCGGCCTGCAGTGGCAGGCGCTGCGTATCAACCGGGTGAAAATTGACGGTGACGTGCGCTCCAGCGACCAGATCCAAGGGCAGTTGGCGGTACGCGTCGAACAACTGAAACAGGATGCGTTGGACATCAGCCTGCTTCAGCTTACTGCCAAAGGCAGTGAGAAGCAGCATCAGCTGCAACTGAAAATTGACGGCAAACCGGTCTCCGGTCAGTTGGCGCTGCAGGGCAGTTTTGATCGCCAACAGCAACGCTGGCGTGGCAACCTGAACAATACTCGCTTCGATACCCCGGTGGGGGAATGGCGGTTAACCCGTGACATCGCGCTTGATTACCTGAATACCGCACAGAAAATCAGCATCGGGCCACATTGCTGGCAGAACCCGAATGCCGAACTTTGCGTACCGAAAACCATCGAAGCCGGCCAGAGCGGTCAGGCCAGCGTGGTGTTGAACCGCTTTGATCTGGCGATGATCAAACCTTTCCTCGGGCCGGAAACGGCGCTGAGCGGCGTGTTCACCGGGCGGGCGGACGTGAGCTGGAAACCGGGTGGTGCGCTGCCGGAGGCGAAAGTCTCGCTGGTGGGCAACGGGGTGAAGGTGGTACAGCAGGTGCAGGGTAATGCGCTGCCGATTGCCTTCGACAAGCTGAACCTTAACGCCGGCCTCGCCAATGGTCGTGCACAGGCCGACTGGCTGATCAAGTTGACGAACAATGGTCAGTTTGACGGTAGCGTACAGATTGCCGATCCGCAGGTACGCCGCAATATCAGCGGTAACGTCAACATCACCAACATTTCACTGGCGATGATTAACCCGGCGCTGATGCAAGGGGAGAAAGCCGCGGGCATGCTGAATGCCAACCTGCGCCTGGGCGGCAGCGCGCAGAAACCTTTGGTGTATGGCCGCATGGCGTTGGACAAGGTCGATATCGACGGTCACTGGATGCCGTTTGACATGACCGAAGGTCGCCTGGCGATGAACTTTGACGGCATGACCTCGACGCTGGAAGGGCTGGTCAGTACCACCCACGGTCAGCTTAATCTGTCCGGTGACGCTGACTGGCGCGACATCAACGCCTGGCGTGCGCGTATCGCCGCCAAGGGCGATAAATTGCGGGTGACGGTGCCGCCGATGATCCGTATCGATGTATCACCGGATCTGATCTTCGAGGCGACGCCGCAGCTGTTCTCACTCAATGGTTCGGTCGACATTCCGTGGGCGCGTATTACGGTACAAGATCTGCCGGAAAGCGCGGTCGGCGTCTCTTCCGATGAAGTGATGCTGGATGACCAACTTAAACCGATACAACCAAAAACGGCTTCGATCCCGATCAACAGCAACCTGATGATCCACGTTGGCAACGATGTGCGCCTGGATGCCTTTGGTCTGAAGGCCCGGTTGAAGGGCGATCTGAAAGTGGTGCAGGATAAGAATGGCCTGGGCTTGAACGGCCAGATTGACATCCCTTCCGGTCGCTTCCATGCTTATGGTCAGGATTTGATCGTTCGCAAGGGCCAACTGATGTTCTCTGGGCCGCCGGATCAGCCGTTGCTGAATCTTGAGGCGATCCGTAATCCGGACTCTACCGAAGACGACGTCACCGCAGGGGTGCGGGTCACCGGGTTGGCGGATGCACCGAAGCTGGAAGTATTCTCGGATCCGGCCAAATCCCAGCAGGAAGCGCTGTCTTATCTGCTGCGCGGACAGGGATTGGGCAGTTCCGGCGCAGATGGCAACGCAATGACCTCAATGTTAATTGGGATGGGGGTTGCACAAAGTGGTCAACTTGTGGGTAAAATCGGCGAGGCGTTTGGCGTAAGTAATTTGGCCCTGGATACTCAGGGGGTTGGCGACAGTTCCCAGGTTGTCGTGAGTGGTTATGTTCTCCCAGGCTTACAAGTAAAATATGGGGTGGGTATTTTCGACTCGCTGGCCACGCTGACGTTACGTTACCGCCTGATGCCTAAATTGTATCTTGAAGCGGTGTCTGGTCTCGACCAGGCATTAGATTTGCTCTATCAGTTTGAGTTTTAGCGATGCGAATAATTGTCTACGGCAGTTTACGACGCAAACAGGGAAACAGCCATTGGATGACCAACGCCCAATGGCTCGGCGAGCATGAGCTCGAAGGCTATCAGATTTATAATCTGGGCCATTACCCGGCGGCGATCCCTGGAGAGGGCACGGTACATTGTGAGGTGTACCGCATCAACTCATCGATTTTGGCTGAGCTGGACGAACTGAAAAGCAACACCAGGGACTATAAGCGCGAGCTGATTCAGACGCCTTATGGCAGTGCGTGGATCTACCTGTATAAACACAGCGTGGACGGTTACCCGCGAATTAATAGCGGTGACTGGCTGAGGCGTCTCGACGAAAAGTAAAAAAAACACCGCTCACTGAGCGGTGTTTTTTTATCGGACGGCGGCTAAGAATTACTTCTTGGCAGCACGTTCGAAAGAAGCAATGATTTCAGCTTTGGCTGCGGCAGCATCTGCCCAACCTTCCACTTTCACCCATTTGCCTTTCTCCAGATCTTTGTAGTGCTCGAAGAAATGAGAGATCTGTGCTTTCAGCAGTTCCGGCAGGTCGTTCACATCTTTGATGTGATCGTACTCTTTGCTCAGTTTGCTGTGCGGAACGGCAACCAGTTTCGCATCTTCACCGGCTTCGTCGGACATCTTCAGTACGCCCACCGGACGGCAGCGGATCACTGAGCCAGGCTGCAGCGGGTATGGCGTTGGTACCAATACGTCAACCGGATCACCGTCCAGAGACAGGGTGTGGTTGATGTAACCGTAGTTGCACGGATAGAACATCGCGGTGGACATGAAACGGTCAACGAACAGCGCGCCGGTGTCCTTGTCGATTTCATATTTGATCGGATCGGCATTGGCCGGGATTTCGATAACTACGTAGATGTCTTCTGGCAGGTCTTTGCCAGCAGGGACGTTAAGCAAGCTCATGTCGGTTTCCTTTAATCAAACCAGAAATGGAGTGGCGGCTATTATAGCGGACTCTTTTGCGATTTCCTGCCCTTTTCATCACCCTCGCCCCGGCAGACGGTCATCCACTGAATTTCCAGATTAATCCTCCAACGGCGTTAAGTTTTCCCCGCGGTTGCCGATAACTTCATCAAATAATAATGAGTCGGCGAAGTCTGGCTCTGCGTTTTACCTCCTCTACGTTAGAACTCACTATTTCTGAAGCCGGGAACCACTCATGTTAAAAAAGATTACGGTCAAGGCCGGGCTGATTGCCCTGCTGAGCCTGATGACGCTGCTGTTGATTATGGTCAGCACGATCGGCGTCAACGCCATTAACGAAGGATCGCGATCGTTACATACCCTGAACCAGATTTTGGGGGAAGAACTGGGATCGTTGGCCAGCAGCTCCAACCTGACGTTGCGTGCCAGAACGGCCGCCTCACTGGCGGTACGCCAGCGCGAAATCGGCCAGATCGAGGTGTCCGATGCCACGGTGGGGCGCATTTATGACTACCTTGCGCAGTCAAAGCAGGAAATGGCGCGCTTTGTCAGCGTCGGCACCGTTACCGAACGTGGGCGCGAATTGTCCACTCGTTTGCAAAACAGCTATCGCGCCTATCTGGAGCAAGGCGTCAGGCCAATGGCCGATGCCATCAAGGCCGGCAAAGTTGATGACTATTACGACATCCAGGAAACCAAAATCTCCGCCCTGAGCATCGCTTTCGAAAAAGACCTCAGCGATTTCCGCAGCTTTGCCATGAAGATCGGTCAGCAACGGGTGCATGAGGCGGAAAGTAACGCCAGCACCAAGATTACACTGATCCTGGTTGCCGGCCTGCTCAGCGTATTGCTGGCGGTACTGGCCTGGTTTGCGCTACGGATAATTATCCTGCGGCCACTGGATGAATCCATTGCCCAACTGGAACATATCGCCGGCGGCGACCTGACGCACCACATCACCGGTGAAGGGGAAACTGAAATGGGCCGTCTGGTGCGTGCGATGCAGCGGATGCAACAGGCATTGGCCAGTTCAGTCAGTAAGGTGCGTGACGCCAGTAGCCAAATCGACACCGGTTCACGCGAGTTGGCCGCCGGTAACCAGCATCTGGCACAGCGTACCGAAGAGTCGGCCGCTTCGCTGGAGGAAACTGCCGCCAGCATGGAGCAACTGACCTCAACGGTGAAAATGAATGCCGAGAACTGTGAACAAGCCAATCAATTGGCGCTGAGCGTCTCTGATATTGCCAATCAGGGCAGTGAGGTGGTCAGCCAAGTGATGAACAAGATGCAGGCGATAACCGACAGCTCACGGCGCATCGCCGATATTATCAGCGTGATGGATGGCATCTCTTTCCAGACCAATATTTTGGCGCTGAATGCGGCGGTAGAAGCGGCACGTGCGGGTGAGCAAGGGCGTGGTTTCGCCGTGGTGGCCGGTGAGGTACGCAGCCTGGCCCAACGTAGCGCGCAGTCGGCGAAAGAGATTAAAGGGTTGATCGAAGCATCGCAAAATCGGGTGCAGGAAGGCGAACAGATGGCCGAGTCTGCGGCGAAAACCATGAATGGGATCACCGGCGAAGTGGGGCGTGTGACGGCGTTGATGCGGGAGATTTCTGCGGCTACGCGTGAGCAAAGCAGCGGTATTGAGCAGGTCAACCTGGCGGTGGCACAGATGGATCAGGTGGCGCAGCAAAATGCGGCATTGGTCGAAGAGTCGGCGGCAGCGACGCGCTCGCTGGAGGAGCAGGCCCAGTTGCTGGCGCAGAGTATGGCGGCGTTCAAACTCTGAATGCAGGGGGGCGAAATGCGCCCCCCGCATAGAACCGGTTATTCGTCCGGATTCTCGGCGATAAAGCGCTCGGCGTCTTCCACCATGGATTTGGTGCCGACGAAGAACGGTGCACGCTGGTGCAGTTTCACCGGGGTAATGTCCAGAATACGGTTTTTACCGTCGCTGGCTTTACCGCCGGCCTGTTCTGCCAAGAACGCCATCGGGTTGCATTCATACAGCAGGCGCAGCTTACCTTGCGGGTGGCTGGCGGTGCTTGGATAAATATAGATGCCGCCTTTCAGCAGGTTGCGGTGGAAGTCGGCAACCAGTGAACCGATGTAGCGTGAGGTGTAAGGACGCTGCGTTGCTTCGTCCTGCTCCTGACAATATTTAATGTATTTCTTCACACCGCGCGGGAACTTGATGTAGTTCCCTTCGTTGATGGAATACATATTGCCGCTGGCCGGGAAGCGAACTTTCTCATGAGAGAGGCAGAACACGCCCAGAGAAGGATCGTAAGTAAAGGCATGCACGCCATAACCGGTGGTGTACACCAGCATGGTGGATGAACCATAAACCACATAACCGGCGGCGACCTGAGCGCTGCCTGGCTGCAGGAAGTCTTCTTCGGTCACTGGAATGCCAACCGGGGTAATGCGACGATAGATAGAGAAAATCGTACCGACCGAGACGTTGACATCGATGTTGGACGAGCCGTCCAACGGATCCATCAGCACCACATACTTGGCATTTTCAGCCCGCTCGCCGTCGAATATCACGATTTCATCTTCTTCTTCAGAAGCGATACCCGCAACTTCACCGCGTGCTTTCAATGCCGCTTTCAGCTTTTCGTTGGCGTACAGGTCCAGTTTCATCTGAACTTCACCCTGTACATTGGAAACGCCGCTGGTACCGAGAATATCAACCAGGCCCGCTTTGTTGATATCGCGGTGGATGATTTTGGCGCCCAGTTTAATTGCAGAAAGTAACGCTGTCAGCTCGCCGGTGGCGTGAGAGAAGTCGTGCTGTTTCTCGACGATAAATTCGCCTAACGTTTTCATGACACAATCCCTGAATCTACGGATGGGTAGCGGTTTGTTAACAAACCGCCAACGTATTCGCGAGCAGTGTAGCCCAAAGATGAACGCTATTCATAGGCAAATCCATTTCTTCTGGATGATTCTGGGCGTTAGAATGGGGCCAACATTCGACGTACTCTATGAGAAAACTATGCGCATTCACATTCTTGGGATCTGTGGCACCTTTATGGGCGGGCTGGCAGTGCTGGCACGTTCGCTGGGGCATGAGGTGACCGGCTCTGACGCTAATGTCTATCCGCCGATGAGCACGCTGTTGGAGAAGGAAGGGATCGACCTGATCCAGGGATACGATCCGGCTCAGCTGGATCCGGTGCCGGATCTGGTGATCATCGGTAACGCCATGACACGCGGTAATCCGTGCGTTGAAGCGGTACTGGAGCGGGGCATCCCTTACGTTTCCGGCCCACAGTGGCTGCATGATTATGTGCTGCGCGATCGCTGGGTACTGGCCGTTGCCGGAACGCACGGCAAGACCACCACCGCCGGTATGGCGACCTGGATCCTCGAAGCCTGCGGCTATCAGCCGGGCTTTGTTATTGGTGGGGTTCCGGGTAACTTTGACGTTTCTGCTCGCCTGGGCGACAGCCCGTTCTTTGTGATCGAAGCCGACGAGTATGACTGTGCGTTCTTCGACAAGCGTTCCAAGTTTGTGCATTACAGCCCGCGCACGCTGATCCTGAACAACCTAGAGTTTGATCATGCCGATATCTTCGACGATCTGAAAGCGATCCAAAAACAGTTCCACCATTTGGTGCGTTTGGTACCTGGCAAGGGCAAGATCATTCTGCCTGATAACGACAGCCACCTGAAACAGGTGATGGCGATGGGCTGCTGGAGTGAGCAGGAGCTGGTTGGAGAGGACGGCGTATGGCGTGCGCAGAAACTGACACCGGACGCCAGCCATTATGCGGTATTCCTCAACGGTGAGCAGGTAGGTGAAGTTAAGTGGTCGTTGGTCGGTGAACACAATATGCATAACGGTTTGATGGCCATTGCCGCCACCCGTCATGTTGGTGTATTACCTGCAGATGCCTGCCGCGCACTCGACGACTTTATCAATGCTCGTCGTCGCCTGGAGCTACGTGGTGAAGCCAATGGCATTACGGTGTATGACGATTTTGCCCATCACCCAACGGCAATCTTGGCGACCCTGGCCGCGCTCCGTGGCAAAGTCGGCGGCACCGCCCGTATTCTGGCCGTGCTTGAACCGCGTTCCAACACCATGAAGATGGGAATTAGCAAGAACGATCTGGCACCCTCCCTTGGCCGCGCTGATGAAGTGTTCCTGTTCCAGCCGCACCATATCCCCTGGCAGGTCGCGGAGGTGGCGGAGGCCTGCGTTCAACCGGCCCACTGGAGCGCCGATCTCGACACGCTGGTGGATATGATCGTGAAAACGGCCCAGCCGGGTGACCATATTCTGGTGATGAGTAATGGCGGCTTTGGCGGGATCCACGATCGACTGTTGGAGGCTCTGGCCAACAAACCGGAACCGAAAGCAACCTATTGATTGCCTGATAAATTTTAAAAGTTTTGTACAGAGGACCGGTAACGGTCCTTTTTTATGGGCGTAAAAAAGCCCTCGCGAGCGAGGGCAACGGGGTCCGTCGGATAGGACGACGAAGCTTCTTCAGGGAATCAGTACTTACGACAGAACTCGGCAGTGGCAGTGACGAGGGTAATCAGTTCGGTAAGCATGTCCCCTGAATTGTTATTTATAGATTTCTGCAGTCGCGTGCCAGTTGCCGTTTTCGTAGGCTTCGATCACGCGGTAGGCTTTAGCGCCTTGCTTGTCGGCCTTGTCAGACAGGGCCTGGCGAATATCGGAAGGCGCGCCGGTAATGCCGCTGACGGTAATGGTACCGGCAGACTGAAGATTGTTGGCCTGGTCATTAGTGATTAGCGTAGCGGCAGAAGCACCGAACGAAACGACTGACAGCAGGCTGAGTGCGGCGAGGGTAGTTTTCATGTTCATGATATTGGGTCCTGTTGCGATAACCGCCTGGAAGGGCTTTTGCAGCGTTTTTATACTTGAAGGCTGTTATCGGTAATGCTGGGGTCCAGAGTTCTATTGCCCGTTTCCGGGTAACACCTTGTACTTATTTGTAAATTTCTGCGGTGGCGTGGAAGTTGCCTTCGTTACGCGCTTCGATTACACGGTAAGCGGTTGCCCCTTTGGCATCGGCTTTTTCAGACAGTGCCTGACGGATGTCCGAAGGTGCCCCGGCAACGCCGCTGACGGTAATAGTGCCTGCAGCCTGCATTTTTGCGGCCTGATTTGCATCAACAGATTGTGCTGCAAATGCACCGAAAGAAAGCATGGATAGAACGCTCATGGTTGCGATGGTAGCTTTAATTTTCATGATTTCACCTTTTCGTATTCTTTTATCAGTTCCAATGAACTGTGATTTACGTCACGGAAATGAGTATACATCTAGTAACGTCAAAAATTAATAGTTAGCTAACAGTTTCTTGTGAAACTTTATTATGGTGTTCCTTATTTTTAATAACCAGATGGAATAAAAATCGCTTATAAAACGATCTTTCAATGTTAAATCTATGTAATTTCAATAGGGTAAGTGCTTTTGACCAAAAGTGCGGAAGATGGCAGTAGCTATCACTGGTTACGGAGAAATGTCATTGAAATATGTTGTGGTGTGGAGGAAACCTGGTTTTAAACGTGGTAGGGGATGAGGGAAAGGTAAGGGTAGGGTTAAAGAAGTGCTAACAAAACGCGACCGCTAGCCGCATTTTGTTAGCGCTATGCATCATAACTCTTGTTCGAACAGCGTCAGGATGGCTTCGTACAGTTGGCGAGCGGTAAAGCTGCTGGCCGGGGTAACGAAAATAGTGTCGTCACCGGCGATAGTGCCGAGGATCCCTTCGGATTTACCCAGCGAGTCCAGCAGGCGGGCAATCAACTGCGCGGCGCCAGGACTGGTGTGGATCACTACCACGGCGTCGTTATGATCGACGTCCAGCACAAGGTTTTTCAGTGGACTGGTGGTAGTGGGCACGCCGAGTTCGGCCGGAAGGCAATACACCATTTCCATTTTGGCATTGCGCGTACGCACCGCGCCGAACTTGGTCAGCATGCGCGATACTTTGGATTGGTTGATGTTTTCGAAGCCTTCTTCTTGCAGCGCCAAAACGATCTCGCCTTGAGAACTGAATTTTTCTTCTTTCAATAACGCTTTAAACGCCTTGATCAGATCTTCCTGCTTTGCGGGATTACGCATTTTGCACCGTGGAATGTTGACAATAGAAGTGGTTATTATGCATATAAATGAATTTTTATGCAATAAAAGGACGCCTGGAAAAAACAAAAATGCCCGGGCAACGAGGAAAGGGCAGCATTTTAACAAAATCTGTATCCCATGAATATGCCCTTTCCATGACCTAAAAAGCCGTCTGCGGTGGTAAAGAAAATGTTATTAAAATGATGTTGTTCTGATGTTGTGTAAGGGTGTAATGTAACCGCCGGTTAACTTGCTCGTGAATAACCTCGCAGTATTTTTGATTAGTGTGCGCTATGCCCTTAATGCGTAAGCGATTTAATCTAAGATGAGCGCGACATCGGCCGTTTTATTGCGCCAGTTCTCAAACAGACTGTTAAGAGATTGTTTTTAAAGGTGTAATAATTTAAGGTCCGTACCCAACATATTCACGGCGCTTTATATATTTAAGATAATAAAGGAGTATAGGATGAAAGTTGCAGTTCTCGGTGCTGCTGGCGGTATCGGCCAGGCCCTCGCCCTTCTACTCAAAACCCAGCTTCCTTCAGGTTCTGAACTCTCTCTCTACGACATTGCCCCCGTTACCCCAGGCGTTGCCGTCGATTTAAGCCACATCCCAACCGCAGTTAAAATCAAAGGCTTCAGTGGCGAAGACGCGACTCCAGCTCTGCACGGTGCGGACGTGGTACTGATTTCTGCCGGCGTTGCACGTAAACCAGGCATGGATCGTTCAGATCTGTTCAACGTGAACGCGGGCATCGTGCGTAATTTGATCCAGCAAGTGGCAACAACCTGCCCGAAAGCCTGTATCGGTATTATCACCAACCCGGTTAACACCACCGTAGCTATCGCAGCAGAAGTGCTGAAGAAAGCCGGTGTTTATGACAAAAATAAACTGTTTGGCGTGACCTCGCTGGATATCATCCGTTCCAACACCTTCGTGGCTGAGCTGAAAGGCAAACAGCCGGAAGAGCTGAACGTACCGGTAATCGGCGGACACTCTGGCGTGACCATCCTGCCACTGTTGTCACAGATCCCTGGTGTGAGCTTTACCGAACAGGAAGTGGCTGATCTGACCAAGCGTATCCAGAATGCGGGTACTGAAGTGGTTGAAGCTAAAGCCGGTGGCGGGTCTGCAACCCTGTCAATGGGCCAGGCGGCGGCGCGTTTCGGCCTGTCTCTGGTTCGTGCGCTGCAAGGCGAAAAAGGCGTGGTGGAATGTGCTTACGTGGAAGGTGATGGCAAATATGCTCGCTTCTTCGCACAGCCGCTGGTGCTGGGTAAGAATGGCGTTGAAGAACGCAAAGACATCGGTGCGTTGAGCGCGTTCGAACAGAAAGCGCTGGAAGACATGCTGGATGTTCTGCACAAAGATATCGAACTGGGCGAAAAGTTTATCAATAACTGATCATTCAGTTGTGCATGAGTATGCATAGGCCGCCGGACAGCGTACCGGCGGTTTTTTTATGCCCGCAGCTATGACCGGATGCGGGCTTTTCGATCCAGCAGGTTATGGGTGTAGGGGTCGAAATAACGGCTTGGCCAAATCTCTGCAGGATGGATGTTAAGTGATTCGGCAATTAACCATTCCCCTTTTGGCCAGGGACGCGACAACGCATTCGCCAGCGTTGATGAGCTTAACCCCGCCTTGCGCGATACCGCCGCCAGTGTGGTTCCCTTCTTACGTAAAGCCGCAATGATATCCGCCGGATGCCAATCCTTGTTCCTTGAGTTCATGTTTGCATTCCTTTTTTGATTAGCGAAAGTTCTGTTAGTGGTATAACTAACAGGTCAAAATTAATCGTTTGAACAACATGAAACGCTTATACGGAAACTAGGATACCACTAAATTTCTTAAAAAATATCCAATAAATTTCCCAAAAAAGATATTCGCCGACTTTTCTCCAGAGAACATGGCTATGAAAAAAGAGTGGTTTGCCGCCAAGGAACTGACAGGCGTAGCAGGATTACCTTCCTCACCACAGGGAATAAATTTGATGGCGCGTCGTGAAGGCTGGAACAGTCGTCGGCGTAAAGGCGTGCAGGGGAAAGCACTGGAATACCATATTGACAGCTTGCCTGCAGGAACGCGTAATTTATTGGTATTAAAAGAAGAACCTGCGAGCTATGAGCTGGACCGAAAGGATCCGCTGGCCGTGTGGATCGAATATTTCTACCACCTGACGGAGAGCGAACGCGAGAAAGTTTTGGAGTTCCTGATGCGAGAAGGGATCGGTAGTTTACTGGCGCGTATTTCAGCGGAGAAATGAGCAGACCCGCAGTGCGGGTCTGTGGAAACAGCAAGACGTTTATTATTTCTTAAAAATCACGTTGAACCGCAAGATGCGCTAATCCTTCCAGCGCGGCACGATGAGCGGACTCCGGCAGAACCTGCAATGCAGCGATGGCCTTGTCAGCCTCTTCCTCAGCACGCTGGCGGGTATATTCCAGCGAGCCGCATTGCTGCATGGCCTGCAACACGGGTTCCAGCAAGTGACGGCCGTTACCTTGTTCAATAGCCCCACGGATCATGGTTTTCTGTGCGCCTTCGCTGTTATGCATGGCGTGCAGTAGCGGCAGTGTTGGCTTTCCTTCATTGAGGTCATCACCGGTATTTTTACCCAGCGTGCTGCCGTCGGCGCTGTAATCGAGCAGGTCATCGATCAACTGGAAAGCGGTGCCAAGGTAGCGACCGTAATCCTGCAGCGCTTTTTCTTCTGCTTCACTTGCATCTGAAAGGATGGCTGAGGACTGCGCCGCCGCTTCAAACAGACGTGCGGTTTTGCTGTAGATCACCCGCATGTAGCTTTCTTCGGTAATGTCCGGATCGTTGACGTTCATTAACTGCAGCACTTCGCCTTCGGCTATCACGTTGACGGCCTCGGACATCAGCGCCAGCACGCGCAGCGATTCCAGGCTGGTCATCATCTGGAAAGCACGCGTATAGATGAAGTCGCCGACCAGCACGCTGGCAGCATTGCCGAATGCGGCATTGGCGGTGGCCTTGCCGCGGCGCATATCTGATTCATCCACCACATCATCATGCAGCAGGGTCGCGGTGTGAATGAATTCGATCAGCGCAGCAACGGTAATGTGTTTATCACCCTGATAATGCAACGCCCGCGCCGCCAGAACGGCGATCATCGGGCGGATGCGTTTACCGCCACCACTGATAATGTAATAGCCAAGCTGATTGATGAGCGTGACATCGGAATTCAGCTGTTCGAGAATTGTTGCGTTCACGGCCGCCATATCTTGCGCGGTTAACTCGGTAATTTGCTCTAGGTTCATTGTATTTTTTTCAGCTGTGTTTCTCTTCACCGCGTTGAGATCGCTGCTCACATCGGTACATGGCGGTAACTGTCCCTCTGATTGTACTTGAAAAACGGCTCAGATAAACGCCATGAAAGAAACTGTGCTTTTTTTCTTCTTTTTTCTGCTTCTGGTCTTATTCTGCTCTTGTCATATGCTGGATTATTGCGTAGAATTCGCGCCCTATTGTGAATATTTATAGCGCGCTCTGTACTAAACAGTTGGGCACGCGGAAAGCGGAGTTTTATATGTACGCGGTTTTCCAAAGTGGTGGTAAACAACACCGAGTAAGCGAAGGTCAAACCATTCGCTTGGAAAAGCTGGACATCGCAACTGGTGAAGCAGTTGAGTTTGACCAGATTCTGATGATCGCTAATGGCGAAGATATCAAAATCGGCGTTCCTTACGTCGATGGCGGTAAGATCAAAGCTGAAGTCGTTGCTCACGGTCGTGGCGAGAAAATTAAGATCGTTAAGTTTCGTCGTCGTAAGCACCATCGTAAGCAGCAGGGCCACCGTCAGTGGTTCACTGACGTTAAAATCACCGGCATCAGCGCTTAAGTTAGGGGAGCAGATTAATGGCACACAAAAAGGCTGGCGGCTCGACTCGTAACGGTCGCGATTCAGAAGCTAAACGTCTGGGCGTAAAACGCTTTGGCGGCGAAGCAGTACTGGCAGGCAGCATCATCGTTCGTCAGCGCGGCACTAAATTCCACGCTGGTACCAACGTGGGTTGCGGCAAAGACCACACTCTGTTTGCTTTGAAAGACGGTAAAGTCAAATTCGAAGTTAAAGGCCCGAGCAATCGTAAATTTATCAGCATCGAAGCTGAATAATTTTCCGAGCCTTACTAAATAGATGTAAGCCCCGCAATTCGTTGCGGGGCTTTTTACATTTATGGGCTGCTTGTGTATCGGCCCGTCAGCGCTGGCAAAGGTAAGATGGAAACGAAACAGCAGGTCGGAATTGGCATTTCTCTGGCGGTGACTACGGCAGTTTGCTGGGGTGCATTGCCGATTGCGATGAAAGAAGTGCTGGTAGTGATGGAGCCGTTTACCATCGTTTGGTATCGATTTACCATGGCTGCACTTGGGTTGGGGCTTATTTTGGCCGTGCGCGGCAAGTTGCCGCCGGTGACCCTGTTCCGCCAACCGCGCTGGTTGTTGATTTTGGCCGTCGCCACCGCAGGCTTACTGGGGAATTTTATTTTCTTCAGTTCTTCATTGCAGTATCTCAGCCCGACCGCATCGCAGGTGATCGGCCAGTTGTCGCCGGTCGGCATGATGTTTGCCAGCGTGCTGATTTTAAAAGAGCGGATGCGTATCACCCAGGTGATTGGCGCGCTGATGCTGATCTGCGGATTGCTGTTGTTTTTCAACGTCAGCCTGCTTGAAATTTTCACCCGCCTGACGGATTACACCCTTGGGGTGTTGTTGGGGGTGTGTGCGGCAATGGTCTGGGTTACTTATGGCGTTGCGCAGAAAGTGTTGCTGCGTCGATTGGCCTCGCCGCAAATCCTGGTAATGTTGTACACTTTATGTGCAGTGGCGTTATTTCCTCTGGCCAGGCCGGAGGTGATTTTCCAGCTCAGCGGCTGGCAATTAGCCTGTCTGCTGTTCTGTGGTGCCAACACGCTGATTGGTTATGGTGCGCTGGCTGAAGCCATGGCGCGCTGGCAGGCGGCACAGGTGAGCGCGTTAGTGACGCTAACACCGTTGTTTACCCTGCTTTTTTCAGATTTATTGGCGCTGGCTTGGCCACAGGTATTCGCCGCCCCGACATTAAACGTCGTTGGCTATGTCGGTGCTTTCGTGGTGGTAGCGGGTGCCATGTTTTCCGCAATTGGTCACCGTTGGTGGCCGCGACGGGCAGAACCCCGCCTGGTTGCTCCTTTGAAGCAGCCCGGTGAATGATTTACGGAGACGGTAAATGAAGTTTGTAGATGAAGCAGCGATTTTGGTCGTTGCAGGTGACGGTGGTAATGGTTGCGTCAGCTTCCGTCGCGAAAAGTATATCCCGAACGGCGGGCCTGATGGTGGTGACGGTGGCGATGGCGGTGACGTCTATCTGCTGGCGGACGAAAACCTCAACACGCTGATCGACTACCGCTTTGAGAAATCTTTCCGCGCGGAACGTGGCCAAAACGGTCAGAGCCGTGACTGTACCGGCAAGCGTGGCAAAGATATTACCATCAAGGTACCGGTCGGTACCCGCGTGCAGGATCAGGGCACCGGCGAGATCCTCGGTGACATGACCCGTCATGAGCAGCGTCTGATGGTGGCGAAGGGCGGTTGGCACGGTCTGGGCAACACCCGTTTTAAATCATCTGTTAACCGTGCTCCGCGTCAGAAAACGCTGGGTACCGCCGGTGAAGCTCGTGACATCCTGCTGGAACTGTTGCTGCTGGCCGATGTGGGTATGTTAGGCCTGCCGAACGCCGGCAAGTCGACCTTTATCCGCGCAGTGTCTGCTGCCAAGCCGAAAGTGGCTGACTATCCGTTTACCACTCTGGTGCCAAGCCTGGGTGTGGTGCGTATGGACCATGAGCAAAGCTTCGTGGTTGCCGATATCCCTGGGCTGATCGAAGGTGCCGCTGACGGCGCTGGTCTGGGTATTCGCTTCCTGAAGCATCTGGAACGCTGCCGCGTGCTGCTGCACCTGGTGGATATCGCCCCAATCGATGAGTCTGACCCGGTAGAAAATGCCAAAATCATCATCAATGAGTTGAATCAGTACAGCGAGAATCTGACGCAGAAGCCCCGCTGGCTGGTTTTCAACAAGATTGATGTGATAGGTGAAGAAGAAGCTGCCGAACGTGCCAAGGCGATTGCAGAGGGCATGGGTTGGGAAGGTAAGTACTACATGATCTCCGCGGTCAATCGCGAAGGTGTCAATGCGCTGTGCTGGGACGTGATGAAGTTTATCAATACCCAACCGAAAGCCATGGCCATCGAAGAAAGTGCGCCGGAGAAAGTCGAGTTCATGTGGGATGATTACCACCGTGAACAGATCGCTGAAGTGGAAGCTGAAGCGGATGACGACTGGGATGACGACTGGGATGAAGAAGACGACGAAGGCGTCGAAATCGTTTACCAGAAGTAATCTTGCGAAGAGAGGGGCTCAGTTAACACTGGGCCCTTTTTTATTTCAGTACGTTTTCCGGCAGCCAGCATTGAGCATTGAGCCCGTGGGTATCCTGGCGGTTTTCCAGCGTTAAACGTCCCTGATGCAGCTGCACAATGCGGGTCACGATGTTCAACCCCAGCCCACTGCCGCCATAGCGCTGATCCATACGGCGGAAGGCCTGGGTAAGCTCGCCCACCATTTTTTCTTTGACGCCTGGCCCTTCATCGATCACCTGTAGCCGATAACCGCTATCCTGCGGGGAAAGCTGCACCTGGATCCTGCTGCCCTCGGGGCTATAACGATGGGCATTCTCAACCAGGTTGCGCAGTAGCAGACGTAACAGCACCGGGTCACCATGCACCGGAGCTGTGGCCGGAAGCTGCCATTGCAAACTTTGTCCGCGTTGTGCTGCCAACTCCTCGAGTTCTTCCCGCAGCGGTTGAATAACGTCGCTCACCCAATCGAAGCGTTGATAATGGCCACTGGCAAAATCTTGCCCGGCGCGTGCAAGCATCAACAATTGTTCAACGGTGTGCATCAGTTGGTCAATGCGGGTAATCAGCGGTCCGCTTTGCGGGATCCCCTGTTTTTCCATTAACTCCAGATGCAGGCGGATCCCCGCCAGCGGCGTGCGCAGCTCATGGGCGGCGTCGGCGGTAAACAGTCGTTCCTGCTGGATGGTGTTATCCAGCCGTGAGAATAATTGGTTGAGTGTGGTGGTAACCGCCATTATTTCCAGGCTGTCACTGTTGAGCGGCAGCGGCGTCAGGTTATCTGCAGAACGTTTTTCCAGCCGCTGTTGCAGTTGATTGAGCGGCCGGATAATCCAGCTGATGGCCCAAAATGAGGCAAGCAATGTAACGATCATCATGATCAGTGAAGGCGCGAGCAATGAGGCGATCGCTTCGGCGATTTCCGTATCGACACGTTCGGTACGAACCTTGGCCGACAGGGTTTCATCCACCAGGAAGCTGATTTGCTCCTGGCTTTCATGCCACAGCCAAAAGGCACTGATAAGCTGGGTGACCAACAGGATCAGCGCCAGCATCAACAACAGACGACGGCGCATGCTGATCATGATGAGGATTCCAGGCGATAGCCGATACCGCGAACGGTACGGATGCGATCCTTACCCAATTTGCGGCGCAGGTTATGGATATGCACTTCCAGCGTGTTAGAGCCCAAATCATCCTGCCAGGTATAAAGATCTTGTTGCAGCAGCTCACGATTGACCGTTTGTCCGGCACGCATCATCAGGCGTGACAAGATGGCGAATTCTTTAGGGGTGACTTCGACCGGCTGCTGTTGGACATAAACCTGCTGGCTGGAGAGATTGAGCTGGAGATCGTCCAACTGCATGAGATTGTCACTGTGACCCTGGTAGCGGCGGATCAGAGCACGCACGCGCGCCTGTAGCTCAACTAACGCGAAGGGTTTCACCAGGTAATCGTCGGCGCCGGCATCCAGCCCGTCGACACGGTCTTCCAGTGCATCACGTGCCGTTAGAATCAGTACCGGCAATTCGACTTGCTGTCGGCGCCACTGCCGAAGCAGGCTGGCGCCGTCCATGTCGGGCAGGCCCAGATCGAGGATAATCATACTGTACTGACTGGTGAGGAGCAGAGCACTGGCCTCCGCCGCCGTGGCGGCACAGTCACAGGCATAGCCTTCCCCGGCTAATGCCAGTGCCAGGCCTTGTTGCAGGAGCTCATCGTCTTCAACAATCAGCAGTTTCATCACAACCCTCAGTTATTCTGATAAATATCTCGGTACAGGCGGCTTTCGAAACGCACCAATGGAGCGCGGCGCTGCTTCTGGTCTTCCGGCGGCACGGCATAGCCCGACAGATACTGTACGAAGGCAAAACGCTGACCGCTGGCAGTGGTGATAAAACCGGCCAGGTTATACACGCCTTGCAGCGCGCCGGTTTTGGCAGAAACCTTGCCGTCAACACCGGCTTCATGCAGACCGCCACGGTAACGCAGGGTTCCGTCGTAGCCGGACAAAGGTAGCATTGAAATAAAGTTCAGTTCACTGTCATGCTGCGCGATGTACTGCAACGCCTGCATCATGGTTGCCGGGGCCAGCAAGTTGTGGCGTGACAGGCCTGAGCCATCCACTACGATGCTGTTGCCCAAATTAACCCCGGCTTTCTGACGAAGGACCTGACGCACCGCGTCGGCACCGGCTCGCCAGGTGCCTGGAACGCCGAAACGTTCATGACCGATCGTGCGGAATACGGTATCGGCGATCATGTTGTCCGATTTCTTCAGCATGATCTTCAGCAACTCGTGCAGCGGCGCGGATTGAGTCTGTGCGATCACCGTTCCCTTCAGGCCCGGTTGGGTCTGACGCTTCAAGTGGCCGTCGATCTGAATACCGGCCTGTTTCAGCTCATCTTTTAAAATAGCGCCGGCATAGCTGGCACCATCCTGAATGGCAAAGGCCAGCGGCAGCGGATCGCTACGTTGGGTCAGACAGCCGGTCAGGGTAAAGCGATTCAACTCGCCCGGTACCACATCCAGCTCACAATACTGGGCGTCTGCGGAACCTTTCGCCAGCGTACGTACCTGGCTGAACATATTGACCGGGTAATAGGAGGCCACGCGAATAAAGGCCATGTCGCCCGGATTTGGCGCGCTGTACAGCGACACCGAGAAGCAGTTGCGATCGACTATCGCCGCCGCCGGTGGGGCGCTGAAGCACTGAGTCAGGTCGTTCCACGGCCAACCTGGGGCTTTATCATGGCTGGCGAATACCGAAGTATCGACCAGCACATCGCCGGTAATCTGGCGTACGCCCTGTTTTTTCAGGATCGCCACCATGTTGCGCAGGCTCTGGCGCTTAAAGGTTGGATCGCCGCTGAAGCGGGCAATCAGGTTGCCGCGCAGCACGCCGTCACTGATATCACCCTGGCTTTCCAGCGTGGTCGTGAAGCGATAGTCGGGGCCGAGCTGCAATAAAGCAGCCAGCGCGGTCAGCACTTTCTGGGTACTGGCCGGCAACGCCATTTGCTGAGAGTGATAATCGATGGTCGGTGCGTCTGCGCCGATCTTCTGAACTACCAGGGCAAGGTTGGCCCCATCAGGCAAATATTGTGTGTAATCTTCAACCGGGGCCGCATTCGCATTTAGAACAAATGCGCAAGCCAATGCACTGACAATTCGTGAAAAACGCATAATCTCGGGATAACAGCTGGATAACGTGCCGTCATACTACGGTGCATTCAGGGAAAAAGTAAACGATGACCCTCAAGGAACTCTACGCTAAAATGCGTATCAAAATGCAAAATCGATCCTGACTTGGGCAACCGTTCCGAGTCAGGCTTCTTTTGTTTGTCGCCTGGAGGCGGGGGGCATGCACCCACCGTTTTTTCATTCGAACACGTCAGGATGACGGTTATTTGAACAGGAAAGATTTAGAGGTATTTACATTATGAAACAGATTCCGATGACCTTGTTTGGCGCTGAGAAACTGCGCGAAGAACTCGATTTTTTGAAAGGTGTGCGTCGTCCGAAAATCATTGCGGACATCGCTGACGCCCGTGAACACGGCGATTTGAAAGAAAACGCAGAGTACCATGCCGCTCGTGAGCAGCAGGGTTTTTGCGAAGGGCGTATCCAGGAAATTGAAGCCAAGTTGTCCAACGCGCAGGTGATCGATATCACCAAGATGCCAAACAATGGCCGCGTGATTTTTGGCTCCACCGTATCGGTGATGAACCTGGATAGCGAAGAAGAAGTGACCTACCGCATCGTTGGCGACGACGAAGCCGATTTCAAGAAAAATCTGATTTCGGTGAATTCACCGATGGCGCGCGGTTTGATCGGTAAAGAAGTTGATGACGTGGTAGTGATAAAAACCCCGGGTGGCGATGTCGATTATGAGATCTTGAAGGTTGATTATCTCTGATTGCTCTGCATTCGTTCAGAAAATCGCCAGGGTTTTGTAAAGAAAGGAAAAAGGCCGCACGCGGCCTTTTATCTGAATCAGGTGCATGGCACCTTTTCGTTAACCCAATGCTTATTAACGCGGTAGACTGATCTTGCGCTCTTTCGACGGGCGGTAAAGAATAAGCGTACTACCGATGACTTGCACGTTGCAGGCACCCGTTTCACGCACGATAGCGTCGGCGATCAGGGTTTTGGTCTCGCGATCTTCAGCAGCGATTTTTACCTTGATCAGCTCATGATGCTCCAGAGCCTGTTCAATTTCAGCCAGCACCCCTTCGGTGAGACCGTTATTACCCAGCATGACAACCGGTTTTAACGGATGCGCCAAGCCTTTCAGGTGCTGTTTTTGTTTATTATTCAGATTCATTGTCTTTTTTGCTTAAGTTGGGATTGAAAACGGTACATTCTACCGCCATCTCATGTATATCACCAAATCGGTCTTCACCGGTGTGAGTCTACATGAGCAGCGAACCTGACATTAAGACTCTTTTTATGATAGTTGGAAAACGAGATGGCTAATAAAAAGCGTTCTGCTAGCTCCAGTCGCTGGTTACAAGAACACTTTAGCGATAAATATGTTCAACAGGCGCAGAAAAAAGGGCTGCGTTCGCGCGCCTGGTTTAAACTTGATGAAATACAGCAGAGTGACAAACTGTTTAAACCCGGCATGACCGTAGTGGACTTGGGTGCGGCACCGGGTGGTTGGTCGCAATATGTCGTGACCCAGATCGGCGGTTCCGGCCGTATCATCGCCTGTGATATTTTACCAATGGATCCTATCGTTGGCGTCGATTTCCTTCAGGGCGATTTTCGTGATGAACTGGTGCTCAAGGCTCTGTTGGAACGTGTAGGTGAAAGCAAGGTTCAGGTGGTTATGTCTGACATGGCCCCGAATATGAGTGGCACTCCGGCCGTCGATATTCCAAGATCGATGTATCTGGTGGAATTAGCACTGGGAATGTGTCGTGATGTCCTCGCACCAGGCGGAAGTTTCCTGGTGAAGGTGTTCCAGGGAGATGGTTTTGACGAGTACCTACGGGAAATTCGCTCCCTGTTTACGAAGGTTAAGATTCGTAAGCCAGACGCTTCCCGCGCACGTTCGCGCGAAGTGTACATTGTAGCGACAGGGCGCAAGCTGTAGTACCCTAACGCTGTTTGTTAACACAGTTGTAATATGAGGTTAATCCCTTGAGTGACATGGCGAAAAACCTAATTCTCTGGTTAGTCATCGCGGTAGTGTTGATGTCTGTATTCCAGAGCTTTGGGCCCAGCGAGTCGAATGGCCGTAGGGTGGATTACTCTACCTTCATGTCCGAGCTGACCCAGGACCAGGTTCGCGAAGCGCGAATCAACGGACGTGAAATTAACGTTACCAAGAAAGACAGTAACAAATACACGACCTACATCCCCGTCAACGATCCTAAATTGCTGGATACGTTGTTAACCAAGAATGTGAAAGTTGTTGGTGAACCGCCTGAAGAGCCGAGTTTGCTGGCTTCTATCTTTATTTCGTGGTTCCCAATGCTGTTGCTGATCGGGGTTTGGATCTTCTTTATGCGGCAAATGCAGGGCGGCGGCGGTAAGGGCGCGATGTCCTTCGGCAAGAGCAAGGCCCGCATGCTGACGGAAGACCAGATCAAAACCACTTTTGCTGACGTTGCTGGTTGCGACGAAGCAAAAGACGAAGTGAGCGAACTGGTGGAATACCTGCGCGAGCCGAGCCGTTTCCAGAAGCTGGGCGGCAAGATCCCTAAAGGCGTGCTGATGGTTGGCCCTCCAGGGACCGGTAAAACGCTGTTGGCGAAAGCGATCGCCGGCGAGGCAAAAGTGCCGTTCTTCACCATTTCCGGTTCCGATTTTGTGGAAATGTTTGTGGGTGTCGGTGCCTCTCGTGTGCGTGACATGTTCGAACAGGCCAAGAAAGCGGCTCCGTGCATCATCTTTATCGATGAAATCGACGCCGTCGGTCGCCAGCGTGGCGCCGGTCTGGGTGGCGGTCACGATGAACGTGAGCAAACGCTGAACCAGATGCTGGTTGAGATGGACGGCTTCGAAGGCAATGAAGGCATTATCGTCATCGCCGCGACCAACCGTCCAGACGTGCTTGACCCGGCATTGCTGCGTCCAGGTCGTTTCGACCGTCAGGTTGTCGTTGGTCTGCCAGACGTACGTGGCCGTGAACAGATCCTGAAAGTGCATTCCCGTCGCGTGCCTTTGGCGCCAGATGTTGATGCTTCAGTACTGGCACGCGGTACTCCGGGCTTCTCCGGTGCTGACCTGGCTAACCTGGTCAACGAAGCAGCGTTGTTTGCCGCTCGCGGCAACAAACGCGTCGTGTCGATGGTTGAGTTCGAAAAAGCCAAAGACAAGATCATGATGGGTGCGGAACGTCGCTCCATGGTGATGACCGAAGCGCAGAAAGAGTCGACCGCGTATCACGAAGCAGGCCACGCCATTATCGGCCGTCTGGTTCCTGAGCACGACCCGGTGCACAAGGTAACGATTATTCCTCGTGGCCGCGCGTTGGGTGTCACCTTCTTCCTGCCGGAAGGCGATGCAATCAGCGCCAGCCGTCAGAAGCTGGAGAGCCAAATCTCTACTCTGTACGGTGGTCGTCTGGCTGAAGAGATCATTTACGGGCCAGAGAAAGTCTCTACCGGTGCGTCGAACGACATTAAAGTGGCGACCTCGATTGCCCGCAACATGGTGACCCAATGGGGCTTCTCCGAGAAGCTGGGGCCACTGCTGTATGCGGAAGAAGAGGGCGAAGTGTTCCTGGGCCGTTCCGTGGCCAAGGCGAAACACATGTCGGACGAAACCGCGCGCATCATCGACCAGGAAGTTAAATCCCTGATCGAACGCAACTACATTCGTGCGCGTGCGTTGTTGATGGAAAACATGGACATCCTGCATTCAATGAAGGATGCGCTGATGAAGTATGAAACCATCGATGCGCCACAGATCGACGATCTGATGAACCGCAAAGACGTGCGTCCGCCAGCGGGTTGGGACGATGCGAGCAAAGGCAGCAACTCCGACAATGGTGGCACACCAAAAGCCCCAACGCCGGTAGATGAGCCACGCACGCCAAACCCAGGCAATACCATGTCTGAACAGCTAGACAAGTAACTTTGGCTGTGTAATAACATCGAACCCCGGCATGCCGGGGTTTTTTATTGTCCGGCGGGCAGTGAACCAGGCAACAGTAAGGTGGATTAGTAATGCAGTTAACCGTGCGAGACACGACTTTCGATCTTTCCCATCCACGGGTGATGGGGATCCTCAACGTAACCCCGGATTCTTTTTCTGACGGCGGCCAACACAACCAGCTAAATCAGGCGTTGTTGCATGCCCATGCACTGATTTCGGCCGGTGCGACCATGATTGATGTGGGTGGCGAGTCGACCAGACCGGGAGCGGCAGAGGTCAGTGAGGAGGAAGAGATCGCACGCGTAGTGCCCGTGGTGGAAGCGATAGCCCGGCGTTTTGAGGTCTTTATCTCGGTGGATACCTCGAAAGCCGGGGTGATCCGTGAATCGGCCCAGGCGGGGGCGCATTTGATCAACGACGTTCGCTCGCTGCAGGAACCGGGTGCGCTGGCCGCAGCTGCAGAAACTGGGCTACCGGTATGCCTGATGCATATGCAGGGTGAACCGCGAACCATGCAGCAGGCGCCGCACTATGACGACCTTATTGGTGACGTAAACGCCTTTTTCCAACGGCATATTGAACGCTGTAACGCCGCCGGGATTACAAATCAGAAATTGCTGCTCGACCCTGGATTCGGTTTCGGTAAGAATTTAGCGCACAATTATCAGCTTCTGGCCAGATTGTCAGAGTTTCATCACTTCGGCCTGCCGTTGTTGGTGGGGATGTCACGTAAGTCGATGATTGGACAACTGCTGAATGTGCCCCCTGAGCAGCGGGTCATCGGCAGCGTGGCCTGTGCGGTGATCGCCGCCATGCAGGGCGCACAGATTGTCAGAGTGCATGACGTTAAAGAAACCGTCGAGGCGATGCGTGTCGTCGAGGCAACACTTTCAGCTAAGGGATGATAGAGACATGAGCGAGCGCAAATATTTTGGTACCGACGGCATTCGTGGCAAGGTCGGTGATAGTCCTATTACCCCTGAGTTCGTTCTAAAGCTTGGCTGGGCGGCGGGTAAGGTATTGGCACGTCACGGGTCTCGTAAAATTATTATCGGCAAAGACACCCGCATCTCTGGCTATATGCTGGAGTCGGCGCTGGAAGCCGGGCTTGCCGCTGCGGGGTTGTCTGCCTCGTTCACCGGCCCGATGCCGACGCCGGCGGTGGCGTATCTGACGCGCACCTTCCGTGCTGAAGCTGGCATTGTGATCTCGGCATCGCATAACCCGTTTTATGACAACGGCATTAAATTCTTCTCGATTGATGGGGCCAAGTTGCCGGACCATGTTGAAGAAGCCATTGAAGCCGAAATGGAAAAGCCGCTGACCTGCGTGGAATCCTCAGAATTGGGCAAGGCCAGCCGTATCATCGACGCTGCCGGCCGCTATATTGAATTTTGTAAAGGCACCTTCCCGAGCGAGCTGAGCCTGAAAGGCCTGAAAATCGTGGTGGACTGCGCCAATGGCGCGACCTATCACATTGCACCAAGCGTGCTGCGCGAGTTGGGCGCCACGGTGATTGCCATCGGCGTTGAGCCAGACGGCATGAATATCAATGAGAAGTGCGGCGCGACCGACGTTCGTCAATTGCAGGAGCGCGTGCTGCAGGAAAAAGCCCATGTCGGCCTGGCATTTGACGGTGATGGCGACCGCGTGATGATGGTTGATCACCTTGGCAACAAGGTCGATGGTGACCAAATCCTGTATATCATTGCTCGCGAAGGGCTGCGTCAGGGCCAGTTGCGCGGTGGTGCGGTTGGTACGCTGATGAGCAACATGGGGCTGGAGCTGGCGCTCAAGCAGCTGGGCATTCCCTTTGCACGCGCGAAAGTCGGTGACCGCTACGTACTGGAGAAGCTGCAAGAACTGGGGTGGCGCATCGGTGCGGAAAACTCCGGCCACGTGATCCTGCTGGACAAAACCACCACGGGTGACGGTATTGTCGCCGGTCTGCAGGTGCTGACCGCGATTGTTCGCAACAGTATGAGTCTGCATGATCTGTGCAGCGGCATGAAATTGCTGCCGCAAATTCTGGTCAACGTGCGCTTTGTCGGCGAGCACAACCCGCTGGAGTCCGAAGAAGTGCGTAAAGTTACCGAGCAGGTTGAAGTTGAGTTGGCCGGTCGCGGCCGTGTCCTGCTGCGCAAATCCGGCACCGAACCTCTGATCCGCGTAATGGTTGAAGGTGAGGATGAGCAGCAGGTGACTGCGCTGGCGCATCGCATCGCCGATGCGGTGAAATCTGCGGGTTAATTGAACGTTGATGAGTTCGGGGGCGGTCATTGCCCCCGAAAATCACAGCCTGCGAATTTTATTGGTGTTTTTTTCCGCAAACGCGCCGGTGGCTGCAAATTGCCCTTGCGTGGCTTAGCGCCTTTGGTTAGTATTCACACCCGCTTCAGTGGGCAGTTTGATATAACGCCTGCGACTTCTTGTTAGAAAAGAAGCCTATGGGGTGTGAAGCATTTGGCACGCGGTGAAGCCGCAAGGATACGGGTACAACTATGTACGAAGCTCTTCTGGTAATTTTCCTGCTGATCTCAATCGGGCTGGTAGCTCTGATTATGCTGCAGCAAGGTAAAGGCGCTGATATGGGAGCCTCATTCGGAGCAGGTGCGTCTGGCACATTGTTCGGTTCGAGTGGTTCCGGCAACTTCATGACCCGCATGACGGCTGTGCTGGCGACGTTGTTCTTCGTCATCAGTCTGATCCTGGGCAACCTGAGCACCAACCAGACCAAAAAAGGCAGCGAGTGGGAAAATCTGGGTCAGCCAGTGAAATCTGAGCAGACTACCGCGCCGGCAGCACCAACCAAGCCGAGCAGCGATATCCCGCAGTAAGCGCCAGGCAGTAACAGAGTTTGAAAACGGTTGTTGTTACCTCGATATAAATAACAGCCGTTAGCAGTAAGAATCAGTACCGAGGTGGTGGAATTGGTAGACACGCTACCTTGAGGTGGTAGTGCCCTAACGGGCTTGTGGGTTCGAGTCCCATCCTCGGTACCAAATCCCAGAGATAACTTGCTATTTTGCGATTATCGGCGTAATATTTGCCACGTTTTCGGACGCGGGGTGGAGCAGCCTGGTAGCTCGTCGGGCTCATAACCCGAAGGTCGTCGGTTCAAATCCGGCCCCCGCAACCACTTTCCTTTAAGTGTTTATTTTCAAATACACTTTTCGATTGAATTCCGCTTTTCTCGATCAACATTTGAAAATGACACTTGCTAGAAAGTTGCACCGAAGCCGCTTAGCGGCAAACAGGGTCCAGTTGCATAAAGCCCCGAATTTTCGGGGTTTTTTGTTATTTGGCAACAGAATCACTGGGCTATTAGGCCCTTTTTTTATGTCTTGGGGGTGGGCTTGTCCACATTAGAGCAAAAATTAACAGAGATGCTTTCGGCACCGGTAGAAGCGTTGGGCTTTGAACTTGTAGGCATCGAATTTATTCGTGCGCGCCAATCGACGCTCCGTATCTATATTGATAGTGAAAACGGCATCAATGTTGACGATTGTGCTGATGTCAGCCACCAGGTCAGCGCTGTATTGGACGTCGAAGAGCCAATCACAGTGGCTTACAACTTGGAAGTCTCCTCTCCTGGCCTTGATCGCCCGATGTTCACCGCCGAGCACTATACTCGTTTCCTCGGTGACGAAGTCAGCCTGGTCCTGCGCATGGCCGTACAGAACCGTCGCAAATGGCAGGGCATTATTAAGTCTGTCGATGGCGAGATGATCACGGTTACTGTGGAAGGGAAAGATGAAGTGTTCGCGCTGAGCAACATCCAGAAAGCGAACCTGGTACCCCACTTTTAAAGTTTGGATGAGGCAACTAGGATGAATAAAGAGATTCTGGCTGTTGTTGAAGCTGTTTCCAATGAAAAATCCCTTCCGCGTGAGAAGATTTTCGAAGCGCTGGAAACCGCATTAGCCACCGCCACCAAGAAAAAATACGAGCAGGAAATCGAAGTTCGCGTCAGCATTGACCGCAAAACGGGCGATTTCGATACCTTCCGTCGTTGGGTTGCTGTAGATGAAGTGACTCAGCCAACGCGTGAAATCACGCTGGAAGCTGCACAGTATGAAGAGCCAGGCATGGAACTGGGCGGTTACATCGAAGATCAGATTGAATCTGTCACCTTCGACCGTATCACCACTCAGACCGCGAAACAGGTTATCGTACAGAAAGTCCGTGAAGCCGAGCGCGCCATGGTGGTTGATGCCTTCCGTCAGCACGAAGGTGAAATCGTCACCGGCGTGGTGAAGAAAGTTAACCGTGACAGCATTGCGCTGGATCTGGGTAGCAACGCCGAAGCGGTGATTGGCCGTGAAGACATGCTGCCACGCGAAAACTTCCGTCCGGGCGACCGCATCCGCGGTATCCTGTACGCCGTTCGTCCTGAAGCCCGTGGTGCGCAGCTGTTTGTCAGCCGCTCCAGCGCCGAGATGCTGAAAGAGCTGTTCCGCATCGAAGTACCGGAAATCGGCGAAGAAGTGATTGAAATTAAAGCGGCAGCCCGCGATCCTGGCTCCCGTGCGAAAATTGCAGTGAAAACCAACGACAAACGCATCGACCCAGTCGGCGCTTGTGTAGGTATGCGCGGTGCGCGCGTTCAGGCTGTTTCGAGCGAGCTCGGCGGTGAACGTATCGACATCATCCTGTGGGATGATAACCCTGCGCAGTTCGTCATCAACGCCATGGCGCCGGCAGATGTTGCCTCGATCGTGGTTGATGAAGATAATTGCACTATGGATATCGCCGTTGAAGCCAGCAATCTGGCACAGGCGATCGGCCGTAATGGCCAAAACGTGCGTTTGGCATCCCAGCTGTTAAAACAACATCGTGACGATGACCGTTGGGAACTGAACGTGATGACGGCGGACGATCTGCAGGCCAAGCACCAGGCCGAAGCTCATGCCGCCATTGATACCTTCACCAAACATCTTGATATTGACGAAGATTTCGCCACCGTACTGGTTGAAGAAGGCTTCTCTACTCTGGAAGAGTTGGCTTACGTGCCAATCAAAGAGCTGCTGGAAATCGACGGTCTGGATGAAGATATGGTTGAAGCGTTGCGCGATCGCGCCAAAGCTGCATTGACCACGCTGGCCCTGGCACAAGAAGAAAGCCTGGGCGACCAAAAACCTGCTGACGATTTGCTCAACCTGTCGGGTCTTGAGCGCAGCATGGCCTTTAAACTGGCCGCGCGTGGGGTTTGTACGCTGGAAGATCTTGCCGAGCAGGGTGTTGACGATCTGGCTGATATTGAAGGGCTTAGCGATGAGCAAGCCGGCGAGCTGATTATGGCCGCACGTAATATCTGTTGGTTTGGCGACAACGCGTAATAAACTGTAGCAGGAAGGAACAGCATGACGACAGATGTAACCGTAAAATCGCTGGCAGCAGAGATCCAAACTCCAGTTGATCGCCTGGTACAGCAGTTTGCTGATGCAGGGATTAACAAGTCGGAGAGCGACTCTGTAACCCAACATGAGAAAGAAGCCTTACTGGCGCACTTGAACCGTGAACACGGTAGCGCGCCGGGTAAGCTCACGTTGCAGCGCAAAACGCGCAGCACCTTGAATATTCCGAGCACCGGCGGTAAAAGTAAATCGGTGCAAATTGAGGTCCGCAAGAAACGCACTTATGTAAATCGCGATACGCCAGAAGCCCAACAGGCTGAAGCGGCAGAGCAGGCACAGCGTGAAGCGGAAGAGCAGGCACAGCGCGCAGCAGAAGAGCTAGCGAAACGCGAAGCAGAAGCAAAGCGCGCAGCCGAAGAGCAAGCCAAACGTGAGGCCGCGGAGATCGCTAAGCGTAATTCAGCGGAAAAAGAAAAAGTGACGAATCAACATACCGACGAAATGACCAAGCCAGCACAGGCAGAAAAAGCACGCCGTGAAGCCGAAGCCGCAGAACTGAAACGTAAAGCGGAAGAGGAAGTTGGGCGCAAGGTTGAAGAAGACGCCAAACGCGTAGCGGAAGAAGCGCGCCGCATGGCCGAAGAGAAAGGCGAAGAATGGGCTGCTGCTGAGAAAGCCAGCGCAGCGGTTGAAACTGCCGATTATCATGTAACCACTTCCCAGCACGCCCGTGCTGCCGAAGACGAAAACGATGCTAAAGTTGAAGGCGAACGCCGCGCCCGCACTCGTGGCGGTAAAGCGACCAAGCAGAAGAAAGGCAACAAACTTTCCGAGTCTAAAGCAGACCGTGAAGAAGCGCGCGCAGTTACCCGTGGTGGTAAAGGCAAGCGTAAGCCAAGCACTCTGCAGCAAGGCTTCAACAAGCCGGCTCAGGTGGTTAACCGTGACGTTGTGATCGGCGAAACCATTACCGTAGCCGAACTGGCTAACAAGATGGCGGTTAAAGGCTCTCAGGTCATCAAAGCGATGATGAAGATGGGCGCAATGGCCACCATCAACCAGGTTATCGATCAGGAAACCGCGCAGCTGGTTGCCGAAGATATGGGCCACAAAGTTATCCTGCGTCGTGAGAACGAGCTGGAAGAAGCGCTGATGAGCGACCGTGATACCGGTGCTGCGGCTGAGCCACGTGCGCCAGTTGTGACCATCATGGGCCACGTTGACCACGGTAAAACTTCTCTGCTGGACTACATCCGCTCCACTAAAGTGGCAGCAGGCGAGGCCGGTGGTATTACCCAGCATATCGGTGCTTACCACGTAGAAACCGAAAACGGCATGATCACCTTCCTGGATACCCCAGGCCACGCAGCCTTTACTTCAATGCGTGCTCGTGGTGCTCAGGCGACAGACATCGTTGTTCTGGTTGTTGCTGCCGACGACGGCGTGATGCCGCAAACCATCGAAGCTATCCAGCATGCGCAAGCAGCGAAGGTACCTTTGGTGGTTGCAGTAAACAAAATTGACAAGCCGGAAGCCGATCCGGATCGCGTTAAACAGGAACTGTCCCAGTACGGCGTTATGCCAGAAGAATGGGGCGGCGAAGCTCAGTTCGTTCACGTATCTGCGAAAGCCGGTACCGGTATCGACGAACTGCTGGAAGCTATCCTGTTGCGTTCTGAAGTTCTCGAACTGAAAGCGGTACGCAGCGGCATGGCTAGCGGCGTAGTTATCGAGTCCTTCCTGGATAAAGGTCGTGGCCCGGTTGCTACCGTGCTGGTACAGGAAGGTACGCTGAATAAAGGCGATATCGTTCTGTGTGGCTTCGAATACGGCCGTGTGCGTGCGATGCGTGACGAACTGGGTCACGAAGTGACCTCAGCAGGTCCTTCTATTCCGGTTGAGATCCTGGGCTTGTCCAGCGTTCCTGCTGCCGGTGATGAAGTGACTGTAGTGCGTGACGAGAAGAAAGCGCGTGAAGTTGCGCTGTACCGTCAAGGCAAGTTCCGCGAAGTTAAACTGGCGCGTCAGCAGAAATCCAAACTGGAAAACATGTTTGCGAACATGACCGACGGTGAAGTTTCTGAGCTGAACATCGTACTGAAATCCGACGTACAGGGTTCTTGTGAAGCGATTTGCGAATCACTGCTGAAACTCTCTACCGACGAAGTGAAAGTGAAGATTGTTGGCTCTGGCGTAGGTGGTATCACCGAAACCGACGCCACGCTGGCAGCGGCTTCCAACGCTATCATCCTGGGCTTCAACGTCCGTGCCGACGCTTCTGCGCGCCGCGTGATTGAAGCAGAAAGCCTGGATCTGCGTTACTACTCCGTGATCTATAACCTGATCGACGAAGTGAAGCAGGCGATGAGCGGTATGTTGGCGCCTGAATACAAGCAGCAGATTATCGGCCTGGCCGCCGTGCGTGACGTGTTCAAATCGCCTAAATTCGGTGCCATTGCAGGTTGTATGGTTACCGAAGGTAATATCAAACGTCACAACCCAATCCGCGTTCTGCGCGACAACGTGGTTATCTATGAAGGCGAGCTGGAATCCCTGCGCCGCTTCAAAGATGACGTTAACGAAGTCCGTAACGGCATGGAATGTGGTATCGGTGTTAAGAACTACAACGACGTGCGCGTCGGCGACATGATCGAAGTATTCGAAATCATCGAGATCCAACGCACCATCGCTTAACGCTAGCACATCTGCTTAAGTCTGTTCTGGGGGGCCTTGTGCCCCCCGATTTGTCTGGAGAATCCACAAAATGGCAAAAGAATTCAGCCGCGGTCAGCGCGTGGCACAAGAGATGCAAAAAGAGATTGCTATCATTTTGCAGCGTGAAGTCAAAGACCCGCGTGTCGGCATGGCTACCGTTTCTGGTGTAGAAGTTTCTCGTGATTTGGCCTACGCCAAAGTTTATGTCACCTTCCTGAACGTGTTGACCGAAAACGCCGATCCGGATCTGGTGCCTAAGGGCATTAAAGCGCTGGAAGACGCTTCAGGCTACATCCGCACGCTGCTGGGTAAAGCCATGCGCCTGCGCGTAGTACCTGAGCTGACCTTCGCTTACGATAACTCTCTGGTTGAAGGCATGCGCATGTCCAACCTGGTGACCAACGTAGTGAAGAATGACGCCGAACGCCGTTCCGCATCAGGCGATGACGAGGAGGCTTAATGAGTCGCCCTCGTCGCCGCGGCCGTGATATCCACGGTGTCCTGTTGCTGGACAAACCGCAGGGCCTGTCGTCCAACGACGCCCTGCAAAAAGTAAAACGCCTCTATAACGCCAATCGCGCTGGCCACACCGGCGCGCTCGACCCGCTGGCGACCGGCATGCTGCCGATTTGCCTCGGTGAGGCGACCAAGTTTTCACAGTTCCTGCTCGATTCCGACAAACGCTATCGCGTGATTGCCCGACTTGGCCAGCGTACCGACACCTCGGATGCTGACGGCCAGATAGTGCAGGAGCGACCGGTGAATTTCACCCAGGCGCAGCTCGATGTGGCGCTGGACAGTTTCCGTGGCGATATCAAGCAAGTGCCTTCGATGTACTCGGCGCTGAAGTACCAGGGCAAGAAACTCTACGAGTATGCTCGCCAGGGTATCGAAGTACCGCGTGAAGCGCGCAGCATTACCGTTTACGAACTGCAGTTTATTCGCTGGGAAGGGGATGAGCTGGAGCTGGAAATTCACTGTTCGAAAGGCACTTACATCCGCACCATCACCGATGACCTCGGTGAGTTGCTGGGTTGCGGTGCGCACGTGATCTACCTGCGTCGTCTGCAGGTAGCGACCTACCCGACCGAGCGCATGGTCACGCTGGAGCAGTTGAATGAATTGCTGGAGCAGGCCCATCGGCAGGAAGTCGCCCCGGCCGAGCTGCTCGATCCGCTGTTGATGCCAATGGACAGCCCGGTGGAAAACTACCCGGAAGTGAATCTGCTGCCCGTTGTCGCGGGTTACGTGAAGCAGGGACAACCGGTTCAGGTTGCCGGCGCACCGGCCTCGGGCATGGTGCGTATCACCGAAGGTGAAGAGCGTAAATTTATCGGCGTGGGTGATATTGCCGATGACGGTCGTGTGGCGCCGCGCCGCCTGGTAGTTGAATATTTCGACTAAGGGCAGAAAACGCACTGTCTTGCGATCGCACTGCGCTAAGAGTAGAATGGCGCAGCTTATGCATTGGGTTGCTGAATTAGAGATCGGCGCCTGTATTTATTATCTATAATCTGGAGTATGACAATGTCTCTAAGTGTTGAAGCTAAAGCTAAAATCGTAGCTGATTTCGGTCGTGGTACTAACGACAGCGGTTCTTCCGAAGTTCAGGTTGCCCTGTTGACTGCGCAGATCAACCATCTGCAAGGCCACTTCTCAGAGCACAAAAAAGATCACCACAGCCGTCGTGGTCTGCTGCGTATGGTTTCTCAGCGTCGTAAGCTGCTGGATTACCTGAAGCGTAAAGATGTAGCACGTTATACCAGCCTGATCGAGCGTCTGGGTCTGCGTCGCTAATCAAGCGAGTTTCAGTGGAAAGGGGCCTATTTTGGCCCCTTTCTTCTAGGAAGCATAAGCAAATCAGGTTAATGTATTACTGATGTTTCCAAACAGGATCTTCCGTTACAGAGGTTCGCGCGGCTAATGAGAGGCTTTGTCTCAGGCTTGAGATAAGGATTGTCATTAGTCGCGAGGATGTAGTGAGAAGGCAAACCGAGTCACTGGCGTGTCGAGTCGTCAATACGATTGCGCGCCTAATCTAAGGATATAATTTTGCTGACACCGATCATTCGCAAATTCCAGTATGGCCAGCATACACTCACTATTGAGACCGGTATGATGGCTCGTCAGGCCACTGCCGCCGTTATGGTGAGCATGGATGACACCGCCGTATTCGTTACCGTAGTTGGCCAGAAAAAAGCCAAACCAGGCCAGAGCTTCTTCCCACTGACGGTTAACTATCAGGAGCGTACCTACGCTGCTGGTCGTATCCCGGGTAGCTTCTTCCGTCGTGAAGGCCGTCCGAGCGAAGGTGAAACCCTGACCTCTCGTCTGATTGACCGTCCGATCCGTCCACTGTTCCCGGACAGCTTCCTGAACGAAGTTCAGGTGATCGCGACCGTAGTTTCCCTTAACCCGCAGGTTAACCCGGACATCGTTGCGATGATCGGCGCCTCTGCAGCCCTGAGCCTGTCCGGTATTCCGTTCAATGGCCCAATCGGTTCTGCGCGCGTGGGTTACATCAACAATCAATACGTGTTGAACCCAACCAGCGACGAGCTGAAAGAAAGCAGCCTGGATCTGGTGGTTGCCGGTACCGCTGGCGCAGTACTGATGGTTGAATCCGAAGCTGACGTTCTGAGCGAAGATCAGATGCTGGGCGCGGTGGTCTTTGGCCACGAGCAACAGCAAATCGTTATCGAGAACATTAACTCCCTGGTTGCCGAAGCTGGCAAAGCCAAGTGGGACTGGCAGGCACCTGCAGTCAACGAAGCGCTGCACGCGCGCGTTGCAGAACTGGCAGAAGGCCGCCTGGGCGACGCTTATCACATCACCGAAAAACAAGAGCGTTATGCTCAGGTAAATGCGATCAAGAGCAGCGTTGTTGAAACCTTGCTGGCACAGGACGAAACTCTGGACGCGTCTGAAATTCAGGACATCCTGGGTAGCGTTGAGAAAAACGTCGTTCGTAGCCGCGTACTGCGTGGCGAGCCGCGTATCGACGGCCGTGAGAAAGACATGATCCGTGGTCTGGACGTGCGCACCGGCGTGCTGCCGCGTACCCACGGTTCCGCACTGTTCACCCGTGGTGAAACTCAGGCACTGGTTACCGCAACACTGGGCACCGCCCGTGACGCGCAGAACCTGGATGAGCTGATGGGCGAAAAAACCGACAGCTTCCTGTTCCACTACAACTTCCCTCCGTACTCCGTTGGTGAGACTGGGATGGTAGGTTCACCAAAACGTCGTGAAATTGGTCACGGTCGCCTGGCAAAACGTGGCGTATTGGCTATGATGCCTAAACCAGAAGATTTCCCGTACACGGTGCGTGTGGTTTCTGAAATCACCGAATCCAACGGTTCTTCTTCCATGGCTTCCGTCTGTGGTGCTTCTCTGGCGCTGATGGATGCAGGTGTGCCAATCAAAGCTGCCGTTGCCGGTATCGCAATGGGCCTGGTGAAAGAACAAGATAACTTTGTTGTTCTGTCTGACATTCTGGGTGACGAAGATCACCTGGGCGACATGGACTTCAAAGTGGCCGGTAGCCGTGACGGTATTACCGCGCTGCAGATGGACATTAAAATTGAAGGCATCACCCGCGAGATCATGCAGGTTGCACTGAACCAGGCCAAGGGCGCGCGTTTGCATATCCTGGGCGTGATGGAACAGGCTATCAGCACCCCGCGTGGCGATATCTCTCAGTTTGCACCACGTATTCACACTATCCGAATCAACCCGGACAAGATCAAAGACGTGATTGGTAAAGGCGGTTCTGTCATCCGTGCGCTGACTGAAGAGACCGGCACTACTATCGAAATCGAAGATGATGGTACAGTTAAAATTGCTGCTACCGACGGTGAGAAAGCGAAATTCGCTATCCGCCGCATCGAAGAGATCACTGCCGAGATCGAAGTGGGCCGTATTTACCAGGGTAAAGTTACCCGTATCGTTGATTTCGGCGCATTCGTGGCGATCGGCGGCGGTAAAGAAGGTCTGGTGCACATCTCTCAAATCGCTGACAAGCGCGTTGAGAAAGTGACCGACTATCTGCAGATGGGTCAGGAAGTACCGGTTAAGGTACTGGAAGTTGACCGTCAGGGCCGTGTGCGTCTGAGCATCAAAGAAGCGACAGCACCAGAAGCAGGTTCACCTGCGCCTGAAGCAGAATAACTGTATAGATAGATTTACAGCTCCCCGCCATGGGGTTGGGAGCTGTTCGTATCGCGCGGGTAGGATGCCTGCGTATTAGCAAACGGATGAAAGGATGTTCATCCAATGTTTGTCTTCGGGAGTGGGAAATGAAGCCTTTCTTGCGCTGGTGTTACGTTGCGACAGCACTCATGCTGGCAGGATGCAGCAACCATGATTGGCGTAAAGACGAAGTTTTGGCGATCCCGTTGCAGCCAACACTGCAGCAGGAAGTGATCCTGGCGCGCATGGAACAAATACTTGCCAGCCGGGCACTGACGGACGATGAGCGTGCGCAGCTTTTATATGAACGCGGTGTACTGTATGATAGCCTCGGGCTACGTGCACTGGCGCGCAATGATTTCTCGCAAGCGCTGGCGATACGTCCTGATATGCCAGAAGTTTTCAACTACCTGGGCATTTACTTAACGCAGGCAGGCAATTTTGATGCTGCCTATGAAGCGTTTGATTCTGTACTAGAGCTTGATCCAACTTACAATTACGCGCGTTTAAACCGGGGCATCGCTCTTTATTATGGCGGCCGCTTCCCGTTGGCGCAGGATGATCTGCAGGCGTTTTATCAAGACGACCCAAACGATCCCTTCCGTTCGTTGTGGCTGTATCTTGTGGAAAGAGAAATCGATCCCAAGAAGGCTGACGTAGCGCTCCAGCAGCGTTATGACAAAGCGAACCGAGGGCAATGGGGATGGAATATTGTCGAATTCTACCTGGGCAACATCAGTGAAAAAACGCTGATGGAAAGGCTCAAGGCAGATGCAACGGATAACACTTCGCTCGCTGAGCATCTCAGTGAAACTGACTTCTATTTGGGTAAACACTACCTGAGTCTGGGGGACAAGGACACCGCTTCGGCGCTGTTCAAACTGACGGTTGCTAACAACGTTCATAACTTCGTTGAGCACCGCTATGCATTGTTGGAATTGGCGCTGTTGGGCCAAGAACAAGACGACCTATCGGAATCGGACCAGCAATAGCTGACGAACAACTATCAGCCTGATATACATTGGTTTTTTGCCAAAGTTATCGCCTTAACGGGCGAGGGCTTTTTTGTTCGTTTTATAATCTAATTTGAGCCGGTTCACACTTTTCAATGAAAATGACTGAAAATTTTCTCGACGAGTTATGTAGACTGGCTGCCATTATTAATGAGGCACGTGTACATGACTACTGAGCTTGAAACCTCTTTTGCTGACCTGGGGCTGTCTGCTCCGATCATTTCTGCCCTGACCGATCTGGGCTACGAAAAACCGTCACCGATCCAGGCTGAGTGTATTCCTCACCTGTTGAACGGCCGCGATGTGCTGGGCATGGCACAGACCGGTAGCGGTAAAACTGCAGCATTCTCGCTGCCACTGTTGCACAACCTGAAAGCTGAGTTGAAATCACCTCAGATTCTGGTGCTGGCACCGACCCGCGAACTGGCGGTTCAGGTTGCTGAAGCAATGACCGATTTCGCAAAACACATGAATGGCGTTAACGTTGTGGCCCTGTACGGCGGCCAGCGTTATGACGTTCAGCTGCGCGCTCTGCGTCAGGGCCCGCAAGTTGTAGTAGGTACCCCAGGCCGTCTGCTGGACCACCTGAAGCGTGGCACCCTGAACCTCTCTAACCTGAGTGGTCTGGTGCTGGATGAAGCCGACGAAATGCTGCGCATGGGCTTTATCGAAGACGTAGAAACCATCATGGCGGAGATCCCGGCTGAACATCAGACCGCGCTGTTCTCTGCAACCATGCCGGAAGCTATCCGTCGCATTACCCGTCGCTTTATGAAAGATCCGCAGGAAGTACGCATTCAATCCAGCGTCACTACCCGTCCGGACATCAGCCAGAGCTACTGGACTGTGCAGGGCATGCGTAAAAACGAAGCGTTGGTACGTTTCCTGGAAGCCGAAGACTTTGATGCGGCGATTATCTTCGTGCGTACCAAAAATGCGACACTGGAAGTGGCCGAAGCGCTGGAGCGCAGTGGTTACAGCAGCGCCGCACTGAACGGTGACATGAACCAGGCCCTGCGTGAGCAGACCCTGGAGCGTCTGAAAGATGGTCGTCTGGACATCCTGATCGCGACCGACGTTGCTGCCCGTGGCCTGGACGTTGAACGTATCAGCCTGGTTGTGAACTACGACATCCCTATGGATTCCGAGTCTTACGTTCACCGTATCGGCCGTACCGGCCGTGCTGGTCGTGCCGGCCGTGCGCTGCTGTTCGTTGAAAACCGCGAACGCCGCCTGCTGCGCAACATCGAACGCACCATGAAGCTGACCATTCCAGAAGTTGAACTGCCGAATGTAGAACTGCTGGGTGAGCGTCGTCTGGCCAAGTTTGCCGCTAAAGTACAGCAACAGCTGGAAAGCAGCGATCTGGACATGTACCGCGGCCTGCTGGCTAAACTGCAGCCGGGTGAAGAAGAGCTGGAAATGGAAACTCTGGCCGCAGCACTGCTGAAAATGGCACAGGGCGAACGTCCTCTGATCCTGCCAGCTGATCCTGTGTTCAAACCGCGTCAGCGTCGTGAATTCAACGACCGTGACGATCGCGGTACCGACCGTCGTCGTGACGCGCGTCCAGACAGCCGTGACGGTGGCGCTGAGCGTCCACGTCGTGAACGTCGTGACGTTGGCGAAATGCAGCTGTACCGCATTGAAGTGGGCCGTGATGATGGCGTTGAAGTTCGTCATATCGTTGGCGCGATCGCTAACGAAGGCGACATCAGCAGCCGTTACATTGGTAACATCAAGCTGTTTGCCGGCCACTCCACTATCGAGCTGCCAAAAGGTATGCCGGGCGAGATCCTGTCTCATTTCACCCGTACCCGCATCCTGAACAAGCCGATGAACATGCAACTGCTGGGCGATGCACAGCCGCATGAACGTCGTGAGCGTCCTGCACCTGCCGGTAACGGTGAGCGTCGTGGCGGGGCTCGTCCTTCCACCGGCGAACGTCGTGAAGGGGCAAACCCAGGCCGCCGTTCTTTCGGTGATCGTCGTGAAGGCGGTGCTGCTGCACCTGCCGGCAACGGTGGCGAGCGTCGTGGCGGTAACTTCAACCGTGACGGCCAGCGCGCCCCACGTCGTGATGACGCCGCTCCGGCTGCACCACGTCGTCGCTTCGGTGATGCATAACGCCTGATTTAGCCGTTCGCGGTTAATCGGACTAAAAACCAGCCTTCGGGCTGGTTTTTTTATGCCTGAAATTCGCCGTTAAGGGGAAGAAAATGGCGTATCATTTATAAGGTTTTTTTATGGATACTACGCACGGGAGATGCCATGAGTTGGCAGCAGTTTAAGTCTCAATACCTGGTGCGCTTTTGGGCACCTTTACCTGCGGTGATTGCCGCCGGGATCCTTTCTACCTATTACTTTGGTTTGACCGGGGCCTTCTGGGCGGTGACCGGCGAGTTTACCCGCTGGGGCGGCCACGTCTTGCAGCTGTTTGGTCTGCACCCCGAGCAATGGGGTTACTTCAAGGTCATCGGCCTTGAGGGTACGCCGCTGCAGCGCATCGACGGCAGAATGATCATCGGCATGTTCGCCGGCTGTATCGCCGCTGCGCTGTGGGCTAACAACATCAAGCTGCGCCAGCCGCAAAACCGCATCCGCATTGTGCAGGCGCTGCTGGGGGGGATTATCGCCGGTTTTGGGGCGCGCCTGGCGATGGGCTGCAACCTGGCGGCCTTCTTTACCGGCATTCCGCAGTTCTCGCTGCATGCCTGGTTCTTTGCGCTGGCGACCGCCGCCGGTTCTTACTTTGGTGCCAAATTTACCCTGCTGCCGATGTTTCGCATTCCGATCAAATTGCAGAAGGTGAAGGCCGCCGCGCCGCTGACTCAAAAACCGGAACAGGCGCGCCGCCGTTTCCGTCTGGGCATGGTAGTTTTCTGTCTGGCGATCGCTTGGTCATTGTGGACGCTGTTTGATGCACCGAAGTTGGGTATCGCCATGTTGTTTGGCATCGGTTTTGGCCTGCTGATTGAAAGGGCGCAAATTTGCTTCACCTCGGCGTTCCGCGATCTGTGGATCAGCGGCCGCACTCATATGGCTAAAGCGATTATTCTCGGTATGGCTGCCAGTGCCATCGGTATTTTCAGCTACGTACAACTGGGTGTGGCACCAAAAATCATGTGGGCTGGCCCCAATGCGGTGTTGGGCGGATTGTTGTTTGGTTTCGGCATCGTTCTGGCGGGCGGTTGCGAAACTGGCTGGATGTACCGTGCGGTTGAAGGTCAGGTGCACTACTGGTGGGTAGGGTTGGGGAATATCATTGGCGCTACGCTGTTGGCCTATTACTGGGATGATTTGGCCCCAACGCTGGCCACCGACTACGACAAGGTCAACCTGCTGGAGACCTTCGGCCCCATCGGCGGCCTGTTGGTGACCTACCTGCTGCTGGCAGTGGCGTTTGGCGCCATGCTGTGGTGGGAGAAACGTTTTTTCCGCGCCAAACCCGACGCGCAGGTAGTTAATTTAAGGAGTGTGTCATGAAACAAGCGGCGATAGTGCCGGATTACCGGTTGGATATGCTGGGTGAGCCTTGCCCTTATCCGGCCGTGGCGACGCTGGAGGCGATGCCGCAGTTGAAGCCCGGGGAAATCCTCGAGGTGATCAGCGACTGCCCGCAGTCGATCAACAACATTCCCCTTGATGCACGCAACCACGGCTATAAGGTGCTGGATATCCAGCAGGACGGGCCGACCATCCGCTATCTGATCCAGCGCTAGTCAGTAGTCGGGGAAAAGGAAAAGCAGGGAGGCAATAAACTGGGGGATCATCTCCCCCAGTTTTCACTTAGGCTTTCACCAAATCGCCCTTCACGGCGGCGACAATTTCAAACGAATGCAGCCGCGCCTGATGGTCAAAGATCTGGCCGTTGACCATGATTTCATCCGCACCGGTTTCGTTGAGTAGCGTCTGCAACCCGCTGCGTACGGTAGCTTCATTGCCGATAACCGACATGCGCAGCGCCTGATCGACCCCGTATTGTTCCCCGGCGGTCCACAAGGCGTGGATATTGTCGACTGGCGCCGGCAACGGACCCGGCGAGCCGCGGCGCAGATTGATAAACTGCTGCTGCATCGAGGTAAACAGGAAACGCGCTTCAGCGTCACTGTCGGCAGCCACCACGTTGACACACACCATGGCGTGCGGTTGCTGGCATTGCTCGGAAGGCTTGAAGTTGTCGCGATACAGATTAAATGCCTGGAACAACATCTCCGGCGCAAAATGGGAAGCGAAGGCAAACGGCAGGCCGAGCTGTGCCGCCAGCTGTGCGCTGTACAGGCTGGAGCCCAACAGCCAGATCGGGACGTGCAGCCCCTGGCCGGGTACCGCCTGCACCGGCTGACCCGGTTGGACATCACAGAAGTAATGCTGCAGTTCCTGCACGTCGCGTGGGAAATTATCCACCTCACCGGACAGATGACGACGCAGTGCCATCATGGTGCGTTGGTCGGTACCGGGGGCGCGGCCCAGACCCAGATCGATACGCCCGGGATAAAGCGATTCCAGCGTGCCGAACTGCTCGGCGATCACTAGCGGTGCATGGTTGGGCAGCATCACGCCACCGGATCCGAGGCGGATGCTCTGGGTACCGGCGGCCAGATAGCCCAGCAGCACCGAGGTGGCCGCGCTGCCGATGCCGGTCATATTGTGGTGTTCTGCCAGCCAATAGCGCTGGTAGCCCCATTTTTCGGCATGTTGTGCTAGATCTAAAGAGGCGTGAAATGCATCGCGCGGTTTGGCCCCTTGCGGGATAGGGGATAAATCCAATACTGAGACAGGTATCGCCGTTTTTTCAGTCATGACATCGTCCATCAAAGAGTTGATCGCTTAAAGGGCGATTGCAGAAGTCTGCAAACTACAAAGCCAAATGTGCTTTTAGTGTTAAAAGCATAATCCAATTTATGGTTATAAAAGAGGATATATGTGCTTGTGATATCCTTATGAGTAAAATGGTTTTTTGGGAGCCGATTGAAATATGGACGTGATGATTCCACCCGCCGCTTATCGCTCAGGGAGCTGAGAGAATGAAAAAAAAGACATTGTTTACCTTACTGTTGATGGTGGTGGCGGTCGCCATGGCGATCTTGTTCCGTGCGCATAATCAGGATTTGTTATTGCAAGGGGAAGTGGACGCGCCGGAGGTGATCGTGGCCTCCAAAGCCAAGGGGCGAGTGATTGAACGACTGGTGGAGCGGGGTGACGACGTGAAAGCCGCACAGGTCATGATCCAGCTTGATAGCCCGGAGTTGATGGCGCAACTGCGTTCTGCACAGGCATCACGCGATGAAGCCAAGGCGCAGCTCGACCAATCTCTGCACGGCACGCGTGAAGAAAGCATCCGTAATCTGCGTGCCAACCTGGCGCAGGCTGAGGCGCAATACCGTAATGCGCAGAATGACTACAACCGCAACCTGAGCGTATCCGGCAAAGGCTATATTTCGAAGTCCGAGTTGGACAGCTCGCGCCGTGCACGTGATACCGCATTCCAACAGGTGCAGGCGGCCAAGGCCAATCTGGACGAAGGCACTAACGGCGACCGTATCGAACTGCGTCAGCAATATGCTGCAGCGCTGCGGGCGGCGGAAGAAAACCTGCTGCAAGTGAAAGCCCAGACGGATGACCTGCGGGTTGTCGCCCCGGTGGCCGGTGAAGTGGGGCCGATCCCGGCGGAGGTAGGAGAACTGCTGAATGCCGGCAGCCCGTTGCTGACGCTGATCCGCGTTCCGGATGCCTACTTCGTGTTTAACCTGCGTGAAGACATTTTGGCTCATGTGCGCAAGGGCGATAAGATCCAGATGCGGGTACCGGCGCTGAAGGACAAAATGATCGAAGCAGAGGTACGTTATATTGCGCCGCTGGGTGACTACGCCACTAAACGCGCCACCCGCGCTACCGGTGACTTCGACCTGAAAACCTTTGAAGTGCGTCTGTATCCGTCACAGCCGGTTGACGGCCTGCGTCCAGGGATGAGCAGCTTATGGCTATGGAAAGAGTAAGGGCCGGTTGGCGCTGCTTCAGCCACGCGTTTGACAACGAGTGCCGCGTTGCCTTCCGCAGCCCGGTGGTGCACTGGCTGAGCTGGATTTTTCCGCTGATCCTGTTTGGCCTGATCAGCAGCAACTTTTCCGAAGGCACCTTGCTCGATCTGCCGGTGTCGGTGGTGGATAACGATCACAGTTCGCTGTCCAAGTCGCTGACCCGCAGACTGGATGCCGGCTCTCATGCCCATGTCGAACTCTATGACGGCGGGTTGGCCGAGTCGCTGCACCGCCTGCGTAGCGCACAGGATTACGCGTTGTTATACGTGCCGCCAGATTTCGAAGCCAATGCGCTGGCAGGCAAGCAGCCGAGCGTGGTGATGTATTACAATGCGTTGTTCTATGGGGCCGGGTTGTATTCCACCCAGGATTTCAGCGGTCTGATGACCGAGATTAACGCCAACTACCGCAGTATTATCGCCGCCGAGATGGGGAAAACCTTGCCACCGCTGGCGGACGTGACGCTGTCGTACGGCAGTTTGTTCAATGCCAGCGGCAGCTACATCTATTACCAGCAGTTTGCTGCCACCATTCACCTGCTACAGCTGTTCGTGGTGACCTGTATGATCTACGTGCTGGCGCGCAGTAAATCGCTGCTGACGGCCCGGCCGTTCAGCCTGGCGCTGTTGGGTAAACTGGCACCCTACACCCTGTGCTTCACCAGTCTGTTGATGGTTGAGATTGCCGCGCTGGTGGGTATTTTTGATGCCCGCGTCAGCGGTAATCCGCTGTTCATGCTGATGATAGCCTTCTTCTACGTGATGGCGGCGCAGAGCATTGGCCTGCTGTTGTATACCTTTACCAGCACCACCATCACCGCCTACAGCCTGATCGCCATCCTGGTGAGTATCGCGCTGACCTTCTCGGGGATGGCGGTACCGGAGCTGTCGATGCCGTTACCGGCACGCATCATCTCCAATATTGAGCCCTTGACCCATGCGCTGTATGCGATGTTCGACGTGTTCCTGCGGCAGGTACCGGCCAGTGCCATCTTCAGCGTTTGCGCTTTGTTGTTTGTCTATCCGCTGGTGGCCGCGCTGCTGGTGCGTAACCGGCTGCTGCCGCGGTTGCTGAAGGAAGGGAACGCGGGATGAAAATCTACTGGCAAACCTTCGTCCGGGTGCTGTTGGGCATGCTGGAACGGCCGATGTGGCTGATGTTGATCCTGTCGCTGTGCGTTATGAGCATGGTCTATGCCAACCGAACGGTGTGGGATCTGCCGGTCGGCGTTATCGATCAGGACCACAGCACGGCCAGCCGTGAATTGATCCGCCAACTGGACGCCACCTCGAAGATCGCCATCGTGACTTACGACAGCCTCGAGCAGGCAAAAAGTGACCTCGGCTGGCGTAAATTGTTCGCGGTGATCATCATGCCGGTGGATCTGGAGAAAAAGATCCTGAGCGGCCAAAATATCGTGGTGCCGGTTTACGGCGATGCCACCAACCGACTGGCCAATGGGCAGATCCAGCAAGACGTGGTGGCGGCCTATCAACAGCTCCTTTCCGAATACAACAATGGGTTATTGCTGCGCAGTGGTTTCAGTGAACGCCAGGCGCAGGTGATCCTGACGCCCATACAGGGGCAGACGCTGGATGTGTTCAACCCCGGCATCAGTTTTGCGGCGATTATCTTCCCAGGCTTGCTGGTGATGCTGTTGCAGCACTCATTATTGATTGCCTGCGTACGCGTCAGCATTGCCATGAAGAGCATGCCCGGTGGTAAGCCACCACTGGCGGCCCATTTGGGCGGGCTGACGGCGCTGTTGCCGATCTGGTTATTCCTGTCGATCGTGCTGTTCGTGCTGTGGCCGTGGGTGCTGGGTTATCGCCAAACGGCGGGCATTCCAGAAATTTTGCTGCTGACCTTCCCGTTCCTGTTGGCGGTACTGGGGCTGGGCAAACTGGTGACCGAGTGCCTGCGCAGCGTTGAAATGATCTACCTGACTCTGGCGTTTATCACCACGCCGATATTTTACCTCTCCGGTACCATCTGGCCGTTACAGGCGATGCCGGGCTGGGTGCGGGCGATTTCCTATTGTATTCCCTCCACCTGGGCCACCAAGGCGGTTGCCGGGGTAAACCAGATGGGACTGTCGCTGAACGAGGTCTGGGGCGATGTGATGATGTTGCTGGTGCTGGGGATTATTTACACCCTGCTGGGTGTCGGCGTGGGTTTTGTGCACAACAGCGTGGCGTTGCGCAGCTTGTTGCGCAGACGGCAAGTTAACCCGAGTTCCAGCAAGGAGGGCTGAAGCCACCCTTTCCTTGACCCTTAACAAGGTGGACCGGCGAAGGCTCTCGCATAATCACGCCCGTGGATCCTCTTACTGGTGTGATTATATGGCTTACCAACTGAACCTGAACTGGCCCGAGTTTTTAGAGAAATACTGGCAGAAAAAACCCGTTGTTTTGAAAAATGCCTTCCCGAACTTTGTCGACCCAATCACGCCAGACGAACTGGCGGGATTGACGATGGAGTCGGAAGTGGACAGCCGTCTGGTCAGCCAGACCCATGGCGAATGGCAGGCCAGCAACGGTCCGTTTGAACATTTCGATGGCCTCGGCGAAACAGGCTGGTCCTTGCTGGCGCAGGCCGTGAACCACTGGCATGCACCCTCAGCCGAGCTGGTGCGCCCGTTTCGCGTTTTGCCGGACTGGCGTCTGGATGATCTGATGATCTCCTTCTCGGTGCCGGGCGGTGGCGTGGGGCCACACATCGACAACTACGATGTGTTCATCATTCAGGGGATGGGCCGTCGCCGCTGGCGCGTTGGCGATGCCTTGCCGATGCGTCAGTTCTGCCCACATCCGGCGCTGCTGCATGTTGATCCGTTCGAACCGATCATTGATGAAGATTTGGAGCCGGGCGACATCCTTTACATCCCGCCAGGCTTCCCCCATGACGGCTTCACCCACGAAACGGCGTTTAACTATTCAGTGGGTTTCCGTGGGCCCAACGGCCGCGACCTGATCAGCAGCTTTGCTGACTACGCACTGGAAAACGATCTGGGGGGGGCGCACTACAGCGATCCTGATCTAACCCTGCGTGAGCATCCGGGCCAGGTAGAAGAACACGAACTTGAGCGCCTGCGCTCAATGATGGTCGAAATGATCAGCCAGCCGGAAGACTTTAAGCAGTGGTTTGGCCGCTTTGCCACCACGCCGCGTCATGAGCTGGATATCGCTATGGCGGAGCCGCCGTATGAAGCGCACGAGGTGCTGAATGCACTGATGGACGGTGAAACTCTGACCCGTTTGAGTGGCTTGCGTGTGCTGCACATTGGCGACAGCTTCTTCGTCAACAGCGAACCTCTGGACACCGTGGATGCACGAGCGGCCGATGCGCTGTGTCGTTATACCGAGCTGGGCCAGCCAGAACTGGGCGATGCGTTGCAAAACCCGGCGTTTGTGGCTGAGCTGACAGAGCTGATAAATCAGGGCTACTGGTTCTTCAAAGAGTAGTTGCCGCTGTGCCGGGTGACGCTATGCTTACCCGGCCTACAAAACCAAACTCCCATCCTGTAGGCCCGGCATTCTGTGGCGTGCCTGCGATTACGACACCAATTCCAGCCCGGCGACCCGTCGCCAGTAGCCGTTGCAGTCGGCCTGATCGGTGAGGGTTAACGGCTGTGTGCCTTGCTCATTGGCGCGGAAGCGCTCGACCAGCGCCAGTGTCTCTGCCCCCTGCGGCGACAGGCGCACAATGTCCACCAGTCCCTGCATACTGGTCAACTCGTTGCCCAGGTTGTAGCAGTAGCCGCTCATGGTCTGAATGCCGTTGAGCACAAACACCTGCTGTTGTTCCTGTGAACGCATCACTCGCCCCTGCGGGTATTTAATACAACAGGTTTCGCATTCATCCTTGGCGCGATCTTCCGAACGTGCGGTAAAGCAGCGCGCGGAATAGGCCAGCGGCAGATGACCATAGCTCAGTACTTCCACCTCAAACTGCTGGCGGAAACCCAGTTCATCGCACTGTTCCAGCAGCTTGGCCAGCCAGTCGCGGGACAGCTCGACCGGCATGCACCAGCGCGTCATGCCCTGGCGGTGCAGCAGGCGCAGGGTGTAGGCGTTGTAGCAGTTCAGCGCGTGGCCGGCGACAAACGGCAGGCTGCGTTCCGCCGCCATGTTCACGGTACCCAGATCGTTGGCTTCAATCAGGAATTCCCCGTTTTCCACATAGCGCTTCAGTTCGTTCAGTTCGGACGGTGCCTGCAGCAGGGCCAGGGTGGAGATCACCACCTGTTTGCCGCTGCGGGCAATCTCTTGCGCCAGCGCCAGCCAGTCGCCGACCTTCATCTCGCGTCGCTTGGTGCAGACGCTCTCGCCGAGGTAAATAATCTCTGCGCTGCTGTTCACCGCCTGCCGGTAAAAATCTTCGACCTCGGTTTTCGGCCAGTAATACTGCACCGGGCCTAATGCGTATTTCATGCTTCCTCCTGCTACTGCCATTTACGGTGATAGGCACCGAGCGTGGTTTGAGTGCCTTCAGACACGGCACCCAGGGCTTCCATCCAGCCTGCGTCGGCCTGATAAGCGGCGGGGTCGGCCTGGCAGCGATCGATAGCCTGACGCCAGACGCGGGCCACCTGGCTAACGTAGGCCGGGCTGCGTTGGCGCCCTTCGATTTTCACCGAAGCGATATTGGCGGCCAGCAACTCCGGCAGCAGTTCCAGCGTATTGAGGCTGGTGGGCTCTTCCAGCGCGTGGTAGCGCACGTCGTCCACCAGATAGCGGCCCTTGCACAGCGTGGGGTAACCGGCATTTTCATCATCCCGGTAACAGTCGATCAGCACGCCATTCAGACGTGACTCCATGCCCTGTGCCGTTTGCTGCCAACGTACGTAGCGCGCCGGAGAACAGGCTCCGACGGTATTGGGAGACTCGCCGGTCAGGTAAGAAGAGAGGTAGCAACGGCCTTCGGCCATGATGCACAGGCTACCGAAGGCGAAGACTTCCAGCGGCACCGGGCTGGTACGCGCCAGTTGTTTGACCTGATGCATCGACAACACGCGCGGCAGTACCACCCGGCTGACATCAAAATGGCGTTGGTAGAAGCGGATCGCCTCTTCGTTGGTGGCGGAAGCCTGCACCGACACGTGGCGTTCCAACTGCGGATAACGTTCGGCGGCGTATTCCAGCATCGCCAGGTCAGCCAGGATCAGCACGTCGGCACCCAGCTGTGCCGCCATATCCACCGCACGCTGCCAGCGGGCATAGCCGTCCGGGTGAGCGAAGGTATTGATGGCGATGTGCAGTTTACGCTTGTGGCGATGCACGTACTCGACCGCCTCCTGCAGCTTTTTCTCGGTAAAGTTGAGGCCGGCAAAGTGGCGGGCGTTGGTATCATCTTTCAGGCCGATATACACGGCATCGGCGCCGTTATCCACCGCAGCCTTCAGGGCCGGCAGGTTACCGGCGGGACAAAGCAGCTCCATAGATTTATCCTGACTCAGCCGTACACCCATGGCGGGCATAGACTGTCACAATGGTTGCCGGTGAGGGTCATCAACCGGCAAACGCTAATCGGGAGGCAATTTTAGTGAAAGCGCGGTGAACAGGTTTTGATTTGAGGCAGCTTCTGGCGTATTGATAAAGCTGGCGGCGAAATGCACTATTTGTTGATATAGAGCGCTTCAGCCGTGCGCCACTGTGGCAAAATAGTGCATCTGTGTTGAAAGGAGTGAACGACAGTGTTGGAACAATTACGAGCGCGCATTGTGCGCCAAGGGCCGTCGCTGCTGCGCGTACCGCTAAAATTCACGCCGTTTGCTTTGCAGCGCCAGCTTCTGGAACAGGTGCTGGGCTGGCAGTTCCGTCAGGCGCTGGCAGATGGCGATCTGGAATTTCTCGAATCGCGCTGGTTGAAGATCGAAGTTCGCGATCTGGCGCTACACTGGTTTATGACGGTAGAAAACGACAAACTGGTTGTCAGCCAACACGCCGAAGCTGATGTCAGCTTCAGCGGCGACGCCAACGATCTGATACTGATCGCGGCGCGTAAGCAAGATCCTGATACGCTGTTCTTTCAGCGTCGGCTGCAGATTGAAGGGGATACCGAATTGGGCCTGTATGTAAAAAATCTGATGGATGCCATCGAGCTGGAAGCCATGCCTGCGCCATTGCGCATTGGCCTGCTGCAACTGGCCGAGTTTGTGGAAGCAGGGCTGCAGGAGGGCACGGTGCAAACTTCCCGTGTACCACTGACATGTTAATCCGCGTAGAAATTCCGGTAGATGCGGCGGGTATCGATGCTCTGCTGCGTCGCGCCTTTGGGCGAGATGATGAGGCTGACCTGGTGCAGCAACTGCGCGAAGACGGCCTGCTGACGCTGGGCATCGTTGCTACCGACGACGAAGGTGGCGTGGTGGGCTATGCCGCGTTCAGCCCGGTGGACGTAGCCGGTGAGGATCGTCAATGGGTCGGTCTGGCACCGCTGGCGGTGGACGAAAGTCTGCGTCGACAGGGGTTGGGCGAAAAGCTGATTTACGAAGGGCTGGACGCACTGAACGAGTTCAGCTATGCCGCAGTAGTGGTGCTGGGCGAACCTACTTACTACGGTCGCTTTGGCTTCAAACCGGCTGCTGCCTATGGGCTGCAATGCCGCTGGCCAGACACCGAGGCCGCGTTCCAGGTTTATCCCCTGGCGGAAGACGCCTTGCTTGACGTTAGTGGGGCGGTGGAATACTCCGAGCCGTTTAACCGGCTTTAACCTCAACGTCCGGCAGTAAATAATCCAACGAAAGAGGCGGGTGACTCACCAGCCTCTCTTTTTGCGTTTTGCTCAGTTGCTTGACTCGATACTCCAGCCTCAGTGCCCTTGAACGATCCCCTGCCAGGCAATGAAACGCCAGCACCAGCTCCCCTTTACCTCGCAGTGCCTTCGCACCCTTACCTGCCTGATGTTGCGCCAGCCGCCGAGCCACGTCGGTGGTAATCCCGGTATACAGCATGCCGCTGGGCATGCGCAGCATATAGAGGTGCCAGGTTGGGAGTATTTCGGTCATGAATATGCAGCAACTTTGATGGCCAGGGACGGAATATGATGGCATGTTCTCCCGTGCAATCCCATCCCCGACGGTCAATGTGTTACTGCTGTGAGCCTTTTTTCCCTACCATTTCGAAACGCGGTGAAACCATGCCGTACAGCGTCCAACCGAGGAAGGTGGCGATAGCGCCCCACATCATAGCTTCCTCACCGGAGCTGTACAGGGCATAGAAACTGTACAGTGCGCCAATGCCGGCAATGATGTTGGCAATCCGCGCTTTCTTCTCCGGTACTTTCGCCACTTTCTGAATGATGATCAGCGCCGCCATCGACAGAATATAAGGGATGATATTGGTCACCACCGCCAGATTCACCAGCACGTTGAACTGTTTATTCAGCGACGGGCTGATGGTCATCAGCGACAGCACGCTCTGGATCACTACTATGGTCAGCATGCCTTTGACCGGTGCATCGGCCTTGCTGAGTTTGGAGAAAATTTTCGGGAAGAAGCCGCTGTCGGCAGAGGATTTGAACACCTGGGCGATGGTGAACTGCCAGCCCAGCAGTGAGCCGACGCAGGACATGATCATCAAGGCCATGATGATCTTACCGACCGTTGGGTTGAACATGTGGGAAAACGCCAGACCAAATGGCGCGGTCGAGTTGGCCAGCTCCATGTTCGGTACGATGCCGGCGATCACGTTGGTCGAAACGATATAAATGACCGCGGCGCTGAGGGTACCGCCCAGTACGGCGATCGGCACGTTACGTTCTGGGTTTTCCACCACATCGGTATTGGCGCAGGCGGACTCAAGCCCCAGGAACGCCCATAACGTCATGGAGATAGAGGCGCCAACGGCTTCAAAGGTCGGCACCGAGTGGGGGTTCCACGCGGCGATATAAGCGCTGCCGCTAAACCAGTGCCAGCCGACGATTGAGATCCCCACCACCGGGATAATCACGCCCCAGACGGTGACGCCGCTGATTTTCCCGGTGAGGCGCGCCCCGCCGAAGTTGGCGACGGTAGCCAGCCATAACACGCCGATGGTGGCGATACAAATCCCCAGCGGCGACAGGTTGGCGCCAAATAGCTCGGTGCCATAGCCGACGGCGGAAATGGCGATGGCGATATTGGCGATCAGCAGCGACACACCGTAGGTGTAGTTGGCCATGAAATTGCCGGATTTACCGAAGGCGTATTCAGCATAACCACCCATACCACCGGATTTGCGGCTGAACATACCGCATTTGGCGAAGGCGTAGGCCAATGCCATCGAGCCCACGGCGGTGACCAGCCAGGAAACGATAGAAATAGTGCCGACTTCCGCCAGCTTGGTGGGCAGCATAATTATGCCAGAGCCCATCATGTTTACCGCCGTCAGGATCGTTAGTTGCACGACCCCCATTTTATTATTGGTCTTACTCATGATCATTCTCTCTTTTATAATGCGATCTGGGCGGTGAATAAAATTCACCGCCTTGTAAGGTGATTAATTTTTCATTACATAGCCGTAAGCACGGTTCCAGCCATCTTCATCCTGTTGGATATACACGCCCTGTAACTCTGGTGCGAAGCCGGGTAATAAATTGATGCTTTCTTCCAATGCCAGGAAATAACGTTGAGCGGCCCCACCCCAAACTTCACCAGGGACTACGCACAAAACACCTGGGGGATAAGGTAAAGCCCCTTCTGCGGCAATTCGACCCTCGGCTTTTGCCAGTGAAACCAATTCAACATTCCCGCGGACGAATTCGGTATTAGCGTCTTGCGGGTTCATTGCCACTCGTGGGAAATAACTTTTCCGGAACATTTCTTTCTGCAGTTCTTTAACGTCGTAACTCACGTAGAGGTCGTGCATTTCCTGGCAGAGTTGGCGCAGGGTATAGTTTTCATAGCGCTGCTGATTATTTTTATAAACCGTAGGCAGGACTTCGCTAAGTAAAGAGTCTTGCTCGATATGTTTTTCAAAGCGGGCAATCAGCGCCACCAAATGCTGCATTTTGGCGATGTCTTCGGCCGGGGTCAGCAGGAACAGAATGGAGTTGAGATCGCATTTCTCCGGTACTATGCCGTTTTCGCGCAGATAGTTGGCCAGAATGGTCGCCGGAATACCGAAATCGCTGTAGTTACCGCTCGCCGTATCGATGCCTGGCGTAGTGAGCAGCAATTTGCACGGGTCGACAAAATATTGCGATTCCTCATAGCCTTCAAAGGCGTGCCATTTCTCACCGGGAATGAAGTTGAAGAAGCGTAAATCGTTGGACATTGTCTCGGTGTCATAAGACTGCCAGGCTTTGCCATCGATTTGGTCCGGCACAAAAGGTTTGATTAAGCTGCAGGTATCCAGCAGCATTTTGCGTGCTTCAATGCCTACGCGAACACATTCTTTCCACAGGCGTCGGCCGCTTTTACCCTCGTGCATCTTGGCGTTGACGTCCAGTGCGGCAAACAGCGGGTAGAACGGGCTGGTGGAAGCATGCAACATAAAGGCATTGTTAAAGCGTTTATGGTTGCAATAACGGTCTTGTCCCTTGATATGTTTGTCTTTCTTGTGGATCTGCGAGGTTTGCGAGAACCCGGCCTGCTGCTTGTGTACGGACTGGGTAACGATGATGCCCGGGTCGTTTTCGTTGAGCTCGAGCAGCAATGGCGAGCAGTCTTTCATCATTGGGATGAATTGCTCGTAGCCCACCCAGGCCGAATCGAACAGAATGTAATCGCACAGATGACCAATTTTATCGACCACCTGACGGGCGTTATAAATGGTACCGTCATAAGTACCTAACTGAATGATGGCCAAACGGAAAGGCCTGGCTTCGTTAGCACGTTCCGGCGCAACTTCGTGGATCTGCTGGCGTAAGTAACGTTCTTCAAAGCAGTGCGCGTCAATGCCACCGATAAAGCCAAACGGGTTGCGAGCGGTCTCCAGATACACCGGTGTTGCCCCAGCCTGGATCAGCGCGCCATGGTGATTGGACTTATGGTTATTGCGGTCGAACAGCACCAAATCACCGCGCGTCAGCAGGGCGTTGGTCGCGACCTTGTTTGAGGCGGAGGTGCCGTTGAGAACGAAATAGGTTTTATCGGCGTTAAAGACTTTGGCGGCATGCTGCTCTGCCTCGCAGGGCGCGCCTTCATGGATCAATAAATCGCCCAGTTTGACGTCCGCGTTACACATATCCGAACGGAAAAGCGTTTCGCCGAAGAAGTCAAAGAACTGACGTCCTGCCGGATGCTTACGGAAGAACTCACCGCCCTGATGCCCAGGGCAAGCAAAGGTGGCGTTACCCATTTCGACATACTGGGTCAGCGTATTAAAGAAAGGTGGCAGCAGTTCACTTTCATATTTTACCGCTGCGGCCTCCAGTTGCTTGCCGTAGAACTGGGTGTTCTTGCCACAGAGTTCAAATACGCCATGCAGGGCCGGCAGGATGTCATTATCCAATTCTTCTTCACAACACACCGCGACGAACAGGGGAATATTTAGGCCAATCTCTTCGAGGTGCGCCACCATGCCTTGCGTGACGTCTTCCACCGACAGCACAATGGCAGCAATATCGTTAAAATCACTCTGATGTACATCGACAACTTCGCGTGCTGTTTCAAAGCAGCTTAATGTTTTGGTATTAGCGGCAATTTTTAATTTATTCATTTTTATCATTCTTCAGGCAAAGGCATCCCATCGACAAGTTAATAATCTTGTCGTTAATACCTTCACTAAATAAAGGCATGAGGAGAACGAGGTAATGCTTAAAGGCATAACCTGAGTTCATTCTGTTTTTTATTTTATTTCGTGCGTACCCTAAACAGTCATTTAGCTACACTATTTACCGGATAAATTAAATTGATACCGATCCTGATTTTTCAGGATAAATAATTTAGGCGTAATGGTGACAGGCTGTTAAGAGTAACAACGAGAGAGGTGGGGGTTATCTGCAGTTAAAGAAGGCGAAGCTAAAGCAGCTACGATGGGCCATCATCATAATATGAGTGGTCCGTCTTATGTGTGCCATTTTACGGTTATTGTTTTCCATTTCTAATCCACCTTATGGAGTGAAAAGATGGCGCTATTTTAACGTGCTTCAGACTAAAATATGTGATGGGTGTCACGTAAATAGCCTGTTTGATAAATAACTATTCACTTGTTATGCAGTGGTTTGAATAAAAAATGATTTTGAGCATTTTTTTATATGTAAATATTTTGATAAAAAATGAAGTGGTCAGAGCGGTAATTTTTACGGCGCCGTAGAATGAGCAGAAAAAAATGGATTTAAACCGGGTCTATGATGCCAAAATAAATCTACTTTGTTTTATATATGTTAGAAGGGTATTTATTCACATTTTGAATATAAATGCAGTGAATGTGTTTATATATTCCATTTTGTGTGGTGATGGAATTATCGTTATTTGTGACCAACTTCAACAACACAGGGTAAGATAAAGCCAGATAAAGAAGGGAGAATTGACCTTGAACACGACTGAAGAGCAGCAACAGATTGCACATTTCCTCAGCAAACAGCATGTGCTGACGCTGTGCGCCGGCAATGGCCTGGACATGTGGTGCGCCAACTGTTTTTACGTGTTTGATGCCGAGCGCATGACGCTGTGGCTAATGACTGAAACTCATACCCGTCATGGCGAGTTGATGCTGCAAAATAGCCGGGTGGTCGGCACCATTGCGCCGAAGCCGAAGACCATCGCGTTGATCCGTGGCGTGCAGTATCGCGCCGAAGCGGTGATGCTGAGCGGGGATGAAGAACAGCATGCACGTGCGCGCTACTGCAAGCGTTTTCCGATTGCCAAAGTGATGAAAGCGCCAGTTTGGCAACTGAGTCTGCAAGAAGTGAAGATGACCGACAATACCCTCGGCTTCGGTAAAAAGCTGCATTGGACGCGGGCCTGACACAACACACTATACTTTTCAGAGCGATTAATTTGGCGGAGGGGATATGGCACGGGTATTCATTGTAGGGGCCACAGGGTTGGTAGGCGGCGAACTGTTGCGCCTGCTGCAGGCCGATCCGCAGGTCACGGCGATTGTGGCGCCCTCGCGTAAGCCACTGCCGGTGCACCCAAAACTGGATAATTCTGTGGGTGATGATTTGTTCGCCCTGCTGACTGAGCAGGAGCAGCCGGTCGACATTGTGTTCTGCTGTCTGGGTACCACACGGCGCGAGGCAGGCAGTGATGCCAATTTTCACTACGTCGATTACACGCTGGTGATCGAAAGCGCGCTGACCGGTCGGCGGTTAGGTGCGCAGCACTGTCTGGTGGTCAGTGCACTGGGCGCCAGTCCGCGCTCAACCTTCCTTTACAACCGCACCAAGGGTGAAATGGAACAGGCGCTACGTGAGCAGAACTGGCCGCGCCTGACGCTGGTGCGGCCATCCATGCTGTTGGGCGAGCGCTCGTCGCCGCGTTGGTTGGAACGCCTGAGTGCACCCTTATTCAAATTGTTGCCCGGCAAATGGCGCGGAGTTGCCGCTAAAGACGTGGCGCAGACCCTGCTGGAGCAGGCGTTCAGCCCCGGCAGCGGCGTTAAGGTGCTGGAATCTGATCGGCTGCATTGCTACCGCAGTGCACGCTGAGATTATCGAACGCCAGCTCCAGGCCCGGCGGCAGCTCGTTGTCCATCAGCCATAAATCGAGATGGTGGCTGATGTGCGTCAGCAGGGTGCGGCCGGGTTGTAAGCGTTGCTGGGTTTCCAGCGCGCGGGTCAGATCGTTGTGATTGTGCGGTGCCTGCGGCTGGGGCGGCAGGCTGCAGTCGAGCACCATTAAATCGATGGGTACCCCACGCAGGTAGGCTTCGGTCGCTGGCGGTAGGCCGAGGGTATCGGTCAAATAGGCCAGCGATTTCCCTGCGGCCTGGATCAGGTAGCCCAGAGTGAGTTTCGAATGCTGCAGCGGCAGCGGAGTGATCTGCAGGCCGCCCAGCTCTACCGTTTCGAAAGGTTTGAACGGTGGCTGAAACGCCAGAATACCCGGATGTTTGAACAGATCGTCACAGCCCTGTTCATCGGCCGGGCCATACACCGGAATAAAATTTCCGCAGCCCCAGCGCAAAGGAAATAGCCCCTGTACGTGATCCATGTGGTAATGTGTCAGTAAAAAACGTTTAATTTCCCCCGCCGAAAAGCGCCGTTCCAGCGACGGCAATCCCGCATCCAGCAAGGTCGTTTCCCCTTGAAATTTAAGCATTGCACTGCAAGGTCGGCGCCGAAATGCCGGCTCGCGCCGCGCCCGCTGACACACCAGACAATCACAGCCGAACACCGGGATCTGCTGAGCACCGCCGGTACCGAGAAACGTCAGTTGCATGTCGCTACTCCCGATTATAAATACTTCTCCGCGAAGGCATGGATATCACGGAAATCCGCCAGCCGTTGTTGCAGCGTCTGATGGTCCCAGTGCCACCACTGGCTGCGTTCAATACGTTCAATCAGTGCGTCATCAAAACGCATCCCGATCTTTTTAGCTGCCACCCCGGCGACAATTTCATAGGGGGCCACATCTTTGGTCACTACCGCCGCACTGCCAATCACTGCGCCGTTGCCAATGCTGACACCGGGCATCACGATGGCGTTATGGCCGATCCACACGTCGTGGCCGATGGTCACGTGGTGCTCACGCCGCCAGTCGAAAAACGCCTCGTCATCTTCCCCCAGATCGTACTCCGACGCGCGATAGGTGAAATGGTGCTGGGCGATGCGTTGGTAGGTGGGGTGGTTGCCGGGATTGATGCGCGCGTAAGAGGCAATCGACACGAATTTACCGATGGTGGCGTAAAAAATCTGGTTATGTCCGGCGGTGTAGGAGTAGTCGCCCATTTCCACTTCTTCGAGGATCGCATCGTCGGCCAGATGGACATACTGGCCGAGACGGCTGCGGTTAAGCGTCACGTTGTCGCCGATTTTCGGCTGCGCCAAATCGTTCATGGCATGGCATCCTGTGGTTGTTTGGCGGAAGCGGGCAGCAGCGCCAGTAGCGCTGCCAGGGTATCATCAAGGTTGCCGTCGTTATCCAACCGGCTGCAAAGGGCGGGAAGTTTTTGCTGATACTCCGCCGCCCGCGCCAGCCGTTGTTCGATTTGATCGGCATTTTCACGCCCGCGATTTTGCAGGCGCTGGCGCAGAACATCGCTGCTGACCTGCAGGCATACCGGCAGCAGCTGTGCGCCATAGCGCTGCTGCGCCTGCGACAGATGGGCACGCGAGCCATTGACCACCACGTCGATCCCCTGCAACAGCCAGAGATCCACTTCGATCCCAAAGGCGTAATGGTGCTGGTGCGCCTGCCAGTCGAGGGCAAATAACCCTTTGGCACGGCGGCGCAGGAACTCCGCTTCGCTGAGCGCAATATGGTTCTCGCAGCCGGCGTCTGCCGGCCGGGTGATATAGCGGTGCGCCACCAGCGGCGCACTTTCGGCATCGGCGCGCAGTGCGGCCAACAGGCTGTCTTTGCCCGAGCCGGAAGGGCCCATCAGATAGATAAGCTGCGCCATCAGAACACCTGCTTGCCCTGACGCCACACGTTCTGCACGTAAATGTGCTCGCCGTGTGGTCGTGCCAACACCAGATCCGCCCGCAAACCTTCGGCGATAGTACCGCGATCCTGCAGATCCAGCGCCTTGGCCGGGTTGCGGGTGATCATCTGCACCGCCTGCGGCAAGCTGTAGCCGTTGCGTTCATCGGCCGCAATGCGAAACGCTGCATCCAGCAGGCTGGCCGGATAATAGTCGGAGGACAGGATATCCAACACGCCCAACGCCGCCAGGTGATGGGCTGCCACGTTGCCGGAATGCGAACCACCGCGCACGATGTTCGGCGCGCCCATCAGCACTTGTAATCCCTGCTGGTGCGAAGCGAGCGCGGCATCTTCGGTGGTGGGGAATTCGGCAATCACGCTGCCCAGCGCACAGGACTCGCTGACGTGGTCGGCGGTGGCGTCGTCGTGGCTGGCGAGCGAAATTTTACGCGCCCGACAATGGGCGGCGATCGCCTCGCGGTTCGGCGTGGCCCAGCGGGCGGAAAGCTCGACCTGACGCTCTTCATACTCGCTCATCTGCTGGTCATTAAGATGGTATTTGCCCTGATAATACTCCCGGTATTTTTCACGCGAGGCGAACTGGCGCTGGCCCGGCGAATGGTCCATCAGCGACACCAGCGACACGCCTGGCTTGTCCATCAACTGCTCGAACAGCGACAGGGTGCTCTCGTTCGGCAGCTCGCAGCGCAGGTGCAGCCGGTGCTCGGCGCGGTTGACCCCGGCACGCTGGCTGTGGATCACCGCGTCGATCATTTTTTGCAGGTTTTCCAGTCGGTGGCCGCCGTCGCGGACGTCACCGATCGCCACCGCGTCCAGCACGGTGGTGATACCGTTGGCTACCATCAGCGCATCATGGCTGCTCATGGCCGAATGCGCCGGCCAGTCGACGTTTGGCCGCGGGGTGAAAAACTTGTCCAGATTGTCGGTATGCAGCTCAATCAGCCCGGGCAACAGCCAGCCACCTTCACCGTTCAACGCCTGCGGCAACTGGCTTGGCGTATCGGCAAAGCTGCGGATCACACCGTCGTTGATCTCCAGCGATCCTTCGACGATCTGATCTTCCAGCACCAGTTTCACGTTATTGATGATCATCAGAGGATCTCCAGCGCCTGTGGCGCCTGCATGTCATATAACCGGTCGGCGACCTGCTGACGGACGCCTTCATCATGAAAAATGCCGACGATGGCTGCACCACGTTGTTTAGCCTGCTCGATCAGCCCGACCACTGCCGCGCTGTTACGGCTGTCGAGTGAGGCGGTCGGTTCGTCCAGCAACAGGATTGGGTAGTCGACAATAAAGCCGCGAGCGATGTTCACCCGCTGTTGTTCACCGCCGGAAAAGGTAGACGGCGCCAGCTGCCACAGGCGTTGCGGGACGTTGAGCTGGTTGAGCAGCGTCTCGGCGCGTTCACGGCATTCGGCGCGGTTGACGCCCTGTTCCAGCAACGGCTGCATTACTACATCCAGCGCGCTGATACGTGGGATCACCCGCAGAAACTGGCTGACCCAGCCGAGGGTGTGACGGCGTACCGCCAGGATCTGGCGCGCTTCGGCCTGCACCATGTCCAGCCATTCCCCCTGGTGATTGACCCAGATATGGCCGCTGTCGGGCAGATAGTTGGCGTACAGTGAGCGTAGCAGCGTGGATTTACCGCTGCCGGAATGGCCGTGCAGTACCACGCATTCGCCGCTGCTGACCGTCATGTTGGCGTCGTGCAGTACCGGCAGTTGCGTGCCGTGTTGCTGGTGGAGCACAAAGGTTTTGCTGAGGTGTTCAACCCGGATTTGAATAGTCATTTATCATTACCTTGCGTTACGACAGCACCGAAGAAACCAGCAGTTGGGTATAAGGATGGTGCGGATCGTCCAGCACCCGGTCAGTCAGGCCGCTTTCCACCACTTCTCCCTGTTTCATCACCAGCAGCCGGTGTGCCAGCAGGCGCGCCACGCCGAGATCGTGGGTGACGATCACCGCCGCCAACTGCATCTCTACCACCAGCGTGCGCAGCAGATCGAGCAGTCGCGCCTGTACTGAAACGTCCAGCCCGCCGGTGGGTTCGTCCATAAACACCAGCTTGGGGTGAGTCACCAGATTGCGGGCAATTTGCAACCGTTGCTGCATACCGCCGGAGAAGGTGGTCGGCAGATCGTCAAGGCGTGACACCGGGATCTCGACGTCCTCCAGCCACTGTCCGGCCTGACGGCGGATGTCGCCGTAGTGACGCTGGCCGATAGCCATCAGCCGTTCGCCAATGTTGCCACCGGCAGAAACCTTGGGCCGCAGCCCGTCGAGCGGATGCTGATGCACCACACCCCAGTCGGTGCGCAACAGGCGGCGGCGATCGCTTTCCGCCATCGCGTACAGGTCATGCTGTTGCCCGGCCTGCGGACGATAAAGGATTTGTCCGTGCTGCGGTGCCAGCCGTGCGGAGATAGATTTCAGCAGCGTGGTCTTGCCGGAGCCGGACTCGCCAACGATGCCCAGCACTTCGCCGGGGTAGATATCGAAAGACACATCGCTAAAGCCTTTGCCCGGCGCGTACAGATGGGTGAGGTTATTCACCGACAGCAGTGGCGTGGTGCTCAGAGGGGTAGAAGTCATCAGTGCTGCGCCTCTTGCGAAGGTTGCGCCAGCTGCTGCTGGCAGTAATCGGTGTCGGAACAAACGAACATGCGGCTGCCCTGATCGTCGAGCACCACCTCATCCAGGTAGCTGTGGCGTGAGCCGCACAGGGCGCAGGGTTCGTCCCATTGCTGCACGGTGAAAGGATGATCGTCGAAGTCCAGGCTTTCCACCTTGGTGAACGGTGGCAGGGCGTAGATACGCTTCTCGCGCCCGGCACCAAACAGCTGCAGTGCCGGCATCATGTGCATTTTCGGGTTATCGAATTTCGGGATCGGCGACGGGTCCATCACGTAGCGGTCATTGACCTTCACCGGGTAGGCATAGGTGGTGGCGATATGGCCGTAGCGTGCGATGTCCTCGTAAAGTTTCACCTGCATTACGCCGTACTCTTCCAGTGCGTGCATTTTGCGGGTCTCGGTTTCACGCGGTTCGATAAAGCGCAGCGGCTCTGGGATCGGCACCTGATAAATCAGGATCTGATCTTCGCGCAGCGCAGTTTCCGGGATGCGGTGTCGGGTCTGGATCAGCGTGGCTTCTGGCGTGCGTTCGGTAGTTGCCACCCCGGCGACGCGTTGGAAGAAGCGACGGATGGAGACCGCGTTGGTGGTGTCATCGGCACCCTGGTCGATCACCTTCAACACGTCGGCGCGGCCAATCACGCTGGCGGTCAACTGAATGCCGCCGGTGCCCCAGCCGTAAGGCATTGGCATCTCACGGCCGCCGAACGGCACCTGATAACCGGGGATCGCCACCGCCTTCAGAATGGCGCGGCGGATCATGCGTTTGGTCTGTTCGTCCAGATAACCCAGGTTATAACCGGTTAATACTTCACTCATCGCGGGCCTCCTGACGCTCGCTGAACTCCTGTCGCAGGCGTTTGAGCAATTCCAGCTCGGCCTGAAAATCGACGTAGTGGGGCAATTTGAGGTGGGAAACAAAGCCGGCGGCTTCGACGTTGTCGGCATGGGCCAGCACGAACTCTTCGTCCTGCGCCGGGCTGGCGATGCCTTCGTCGTAGTCGGGGCTTTGCAGTGCGCGGTCGACCAGCGCCATCGCCATTGCCTTGCGTTCGGCGCGGCCAAACACCAGGCCATAGCCACGGGTGAAATGCGGCGGCTGGTCGGCCGGGTCGATAAAGCCGTTGACCATTTCACACTCGGTCAGCAGGATCTCGCCGATACCTACCGCGAAACCCAGCTCTTCAGGCACGATCTCCGCCGAAACATAACCGGTACGGATCTCACCGGCGAACGGGTGGGTGCGGCCGTAACCGCGTTGGGTGGAGTAGCTCAGCGCCAGCAGAAAACCTTCGTCACCGCGCACCAGCTGTTGCAGACGCGCCGAGCGTGAACAGGGGTAAACCGGCGGATTGCGGGTGATATCATCCGGCGCGGTGCCGTCGTCCTGCTCCGCCAGTGCCAGTTGCTGCTGACTGAGTAAGTCGAACACGTGGGCGCAGTTCTCCGGCAGCGGTTCGTCGGCCTGCGGCGCACGCGGCGCTTCGCCTTCGGCCAGCAGGGCAAAATCCAGCAGGCGGTGGGTGTAATCGTAGGTCGGCCCCAGTACCTGGCCGCCGGGCAAGTCCTTGTAAACCGCCGAGATACGGCGTTCCAGCCGCATATTTTCGGTCGCCAATGGCTCGCTGACCGCCAGCCGTGGCAGGGTAGTGCGATAGGCGCGCAGCAGGAAAATAGCCTCGACCAAATCGCCACTCGCCTGCTTGATGGCCAACGCCGCCAGCTCAGGATCGTAGATGCCGCCTTCGGTCATCACCCGATCCACCGCCAGGCCCAGTTGTTGTTCAATCTGTTGGGTGCCGAGCGCCGGTACGCTGTCGTCACCGCGCCGCAGCTGTTCCTGTAACTGATGGGCGGCCTCAATGGCTTTTTCGCCCCCTTTAACGGCAACGTACATCAGCACACCTCCACATGGGTGGTCCGCGGCAACGCCAGCAGGCGCTCACCGCAGGTCAGCAGGAAATCCAGCCCCAGCGGGAAGCGCTGCGGGCGGTTAATCAGGTAGTCCAGCAGCACTGGCGGCAACGAGGGCGAGATCACCCGTTGCTGTTCAATGCCGGGGCCGGTCAGGCGCAGTGCAGTGCCCTGTTCCAGGCTGTCGAGCTGTACCACTACCGTGGTGCTGAACTCGGGGGAAATCTCACTGCCGTGCGGCAACGCCTGTAAATCAGCAGCCTGCAATTGTGTATCGAACAGGGCAAAACACACTTCTTCGGGGTTATTGGCCAGCGGCGCACCGCTGTGGAAGCGAATATTTGTTAGCACTTGCTCACTCTCCAGCGCCAGACAGAGTTGGATCGGGGTTTCCTGATCGGCCAGCGTCAATAACGCAGCGGTACTGGCGGCGTTCAGCGAGCCCCAGGCCGGACTTTCAGGCAGGGTGACAATATGTCCTGGTTCGCTCAACGCCTTAAGGATCAAGCGGAAAGCCTGTTGCGATTGTTCAATCGGTTGTGCAAAACCTGTCAGTAGGCTCATCGGTTAATCTCCTCGCACCAGCGTAAAGAAGTCGACCCGGCTGGAGGCGACGGCCCGGGCGCGGAGTTGGCGTTGCTCGTGCTGCAGTGCGGCCAGCGGCTCAATCAGCTGTTGTTGCAGTAATTCGGCCTGCTCCGGCAGTTGCAGCAGGGCATCCACCAGTGCGCAGAGTTCGGCATGCGCCTTGTCACGTCCGGCGATATAGCTGTAGCCGTAGCCGCCGTTTTCCAGTTGCACCACCGCACGGGTGACGGTCATGTCGCCCAACACAAAGCGACGGCCGGTGGCCCCCATGCGGCCTTGTAACTGCGCCAGGCCAATCTCCGGCGCGCGAATGGTTTGGTAGCGCGGGCTGAGGTTCAGCGCCTGCCAGTGGCTGCGCAACTGGGCCGGTTGGCTGTGCGCCAATACCGACATCCAACGTTGTCTTGGCTGTAAGGCTTGCATTCAGTGCTCCATGGTCAGTTCAATCATGTCGGCGCGCGCCAGGCTGACGGAGTATTCCGCCACGCTGTCACTGCCGGTGCAGACGTTCAGGGTGCGCACGCACAGCAGCGGCGCGTGGGTGGCTATTTCCAACAACTGACTCTCTTTAGCCTGTGCGCGGCGTGCGCTGATGCGCGTCTGCTTGCGGGTCAGCGGCTGGTGGATGTTGAGTTCGATAAATTCGTGCAATGAGCCGCTGTGGAACTGCTGCAGCGCCGGCCACCAGTCCAAATCGGGCAGATAATGGTCGATCAGGCTCATTGGCACGCCGTTGACCCGGCGCAGGGTGCGCAGGTGGATCACCGTTTCGCCTTCTTCACGCGACAGTGCGCTGGCTACATGCCCATTGCACGGGCGCAATACTGCTAGTAAGCGCTCACTGGTGGGGTGACTGCCCTGCTCGAACAGGTTCTGGCTGAACCGGGTATTGGCATGCAGCGGGTAGTCATACGGGCGCATCAGCACCAAAATACCGATGCCGTGCCGACGTTGCAGCCAGCCGCGATCCACCAATTGGTCGACCGCGCGGCGCAGGGTATGGCGATTGACCTGATAGCGCTCTGCCAGCTGTTGCTCGGAAGGCAGGTAGTCGCCACAGCGGTATTGAGTACGCAGCTCTTGCTCAAGCTGTGCGGCGATCTGCTGGTAACGGGTAGGGAAACTGGTCGGATGTCTAGATAAGTCCATCATAATAAAAACCTCGGCGTGCCGAATACTCATTAAAATCCAGGGGTTGTCAGCCTTTCTTACCGTGCTGGTGCTTACCCTATGACTTTCAAGCTGGCGTTATCTTGCCGGGCCCAGATGACAATCTCGTTACGCGTCAGTGGCGAACAGATGAACTATTTTGGACAGGCTGATGATGCGCCCGTGGCCGTGGCGCGCTAAGCTGACGTCATTGTTCACTGAACCGAGCCAACCCGATGCCACATCCCCTGACCGCAACTGAACACCGCAGCCGCCCCTGGCCGCTGTGGAAACCGATCCTGTTTCTGCTGGTGGTGGCCGTAGGCCTCTACTACGTCAAATGGCAGCCTTATTACGGCAAGGCATTTCTGGCGGCGGATACCCACTCGATTGGCAAATCGATACTGGCTAACGGCGACAGCAGCCCGTGGCTGGCGGCCTGGCACTATGCGCTGGTTTATTTCACGGCGGTGTGGAAGGCGGCGGTGCTCGGCGTGGTGTTGGGCTCGCTGGTGCAGGTGCTCATCCCGCGTGATTGGCTGATGCGTACGTTGGGCCACCCGCGCTTCTCCGGCACCCTGTTGGGCGCGGTGATCGCGCTGCCGGGCATGATGTGTACCTGCTGTGCCGCACCGGTTGCTGCCGGGCTGCGCCGTCAGTCGGTGTCCAGCGGGGCGGCGATGGCGTTCTGGCTGAGTAACCCGGTACTGAACCCGGCGACGCTGATTTTTATGGGTTTTGTGCTGGGTTGGCAGTTTGCCGCTATCCGGCTGGTGGCCGGGGTGATAATGGTGTTGGGCATTGCCTGGCTGGTGCAACGTGCCACCGCCAAGGATCCGCAGCCTGCGGCACTGCAAATGCCGGTGATACCACTGGAGAAAACCGAGGCTCAGCCCTTTCTTGGCCGTTGGCTTAAGGCATTGTGGTCGCTGTTTTGGTCCACTATCCCGATCTACATTCTGGCGGTGCTGGCGCTGGGGGCGGCGCGTGTCTGGTTGTTCCCGCATGCTGACGGCGCGATAGACAACAGTTTGCTGTGGATTATTGGGCTGGCGATCGCCGGTTGCCTGTTCGTGATCCCCACGGCGGCGGAAATCCCGATTGTGCAGACCATGATGTTGGCGGGAATGGGCACTGGCCCGGCGTTGGCGCTGTTGATGACCCTGCCGGCGGTCAGCCTGCCTTCGCTGCTGATGCTGAACAAAGCCTTTTCCGCCAAGGCCCTGTGCCTGACCGCCGCGCTGGTGGCACTATGCGGGATCGTCACGGGCGTAGTGGGAATGGGGTTGGTATAGGTGGACGTGGCCATCTCCCTCTCCTGGGGGAGAGGGCCGGGGTGAGGGGATGATCAACGCAGCTTATGCACTACCTGATTAGCGCTGCCGCGCCAGATCAGCGCCGGGTCTTTTAAATCCGGCACGAATTTACCGTCAATCAGCACGTTAATCCGATCCGCGATTTGCATCTGCTGGGCATCCAGCTCTGCCAACCGGTAGCCGGTCCACAGCCAGATATCCTTGCCGGGGCATTCGGCAAGCACCCGTTTCACCAGTTGCAGCACCGCCGAGACATTGGCCGGATGCAACGGATCTCCACCGGACAGCGACAGGCCCTGACGCGGAATACGCGTGTCGTTCAGATCGGCAATCAACTGGTCTTCCATCGTCTGGCTAAACGGCTGGCCGGAATTGAGCCGCCAGGTGCTTTTGTTGTAGCAACCGGGGCACTGGTGCACGCAACCGGCAACAAACAGCGTGCAGCGGGTGCCGGGGCCGTTGACCACGTCGATGGGATAGTACTGGTGGTAATTCATATTTCGCTTTCTGAAAGTAGGGGCTCAGCATGCTGAGCCCTGATTTATAGCCGCCCGGCGTTAGCCGATCTGTCCGTTCCCCAGGTGTTTCACCCGGCGTTTCACTTCTTCCTGCTTACCGGCGTTGAACGGTCTGGCGTCCGGACTGCCGAGGTAACCACACACCCGGCGGGTCACCGACACCTTGGACGGTTCGTGGTTGCCGCATTTCGGGCAGGTGAAGCCCTTGCTGGTACAGGAAAATTCGCCGGTAAAGCCGCACTCGTAACACTCATCGATCGGCGTATTGGTGCCGTAATAAGGCACGCGGCTGTAGCTGTAATCCCACACGTCTTCCAACGCTTTCAGGTTGTGCTGCAGGTTCGGGTATTCGCCGTAACAGATGAAACCGCCGTTGGCCAACGGGGGATAGGGCGCTTCAAAATCCAGCTTGTCGTAAGGATTGACCTTTTTCTCTACGTCGAGGTGGAAACTGTTGGTGTAATAGCCTTTGTCAGTGACGCCCGACACCACGCCGAAATCGGCGGTATCGAGTCGACAGAAGCGGTCGCACAGGTTCTCGCTCGGCGTGCTGTACAGGCTGAAGCCGTAACCGGTCTCATCTTTCCAGCTCTCGGTGGCGGCCCGCAGGTGGGCGACAATGGCAACGGCCTTGGCGCGCAGCGTTTCATCGTCGTAAACGTGTTGCTGGTTGCCGAACAGTGCGTTGATGGTCTCATGCAGGCCGATATAGCCCAGAGAGATCGACGCACGGCCATTCTTGAAGATCTCGGCGATATTGTCGTCCGCCTTCAAGCGCACACCGCAGGCGCCTTCCATATACAGGATCGGTGCAACCCGGGCCTTGATGCCTTCCAGCCGGGCGATACGCGTCATCAGCGCCTTCTTCGCCAGCAGCAAACGTTGGTCCAGCAGACGCCAGAAGCGGCTTTCATCGCCCATCGCCTCCAGCGCGATACGCGGCAGGTTCAGGCTGATCACGCCGATATTGTTGCGGCCGTCGTGCACCAGTTCGCCATCCTCTTCATAGGTCCCGAGGAAGCTGCGGCAGCCCATTGGGGTTTTGAACGAACCGGTGACTTTCACCACCTGATCGTAATTGAGGATGTCCGGATACATGCGCTTGCTGGCGCATTCCAGTGCTAACTGTTTGATGTCGTAGTTAGGGTCACCGTACTGGTGATTGAGACCGTCACGGATGGCGAACACCAGTTTAGGGAAGACTGCCGTCTTGCGGTTCTTGCCCAGCCCGGCGATGCGATTTTTCAGGATCGAACGTTGGATCAAGCGGGATTCCCAACAGGTACCCAGGCCGAAACCAAAGGTGACGAACGGCGTCTGGCCGTTGGCGGTGTGCAGGGTGTTGACCTCATATTCCAGCGACTGGAAGGCGTCGTAACACTCTTTTTCGGTGCGCGCCATGGCATAGCTCTGCGCGTCCGGGATTTGCCACTGTTCGGCGACCTGCTGATGCTTTTGGAAGCTTTCGCTGACGAACGGCGCCAGGATCTCATCGATGCGGTTAATGGTGGTGCCGCCATAAATATGGCTGGCGACCTGCGCGATGATCTGCGCGGTGACCGCGGTGGCGGTGGAGATCGACTTCGGGGGTTCGATCTCGGCGTTACCCATCTTGAAGCCGTTGGTCAGCATGCCTTTCAGATCGATCAGCATGCAGTTGAACATGGGGAAGAAAGGCGAGTAATCGAGATCGTGGTAGTGGATCTCGCCACGCTCGTGGGCTAGCACTACGTCACGTGGCAGGATGTGTTGCTTGGCATAATGTTTGGCAACGATCCCGGCCAGCAGATCGCGCTGGGTGGGGATCACCTTGCTGTCCTTATTGGCGTTCTCGTTCAGCAGCGCCATGTTGCTTTGCTCCACCAGGCCGCGGATCTCCTGGTTCAGCCGGCCGCGCAGCTCACGTGCGACGTCGCGATCGTGGCGATATTCAATATAGGCGCGCGCCAGCTGTTTGTATTCGCCGGCCATCAGCTGATTTTCTACCGCCTGCTGGATTTCATGGATATCAACGCGCTGTTGCTGTGACATCCGCTGAGCGACTACGCGGGCGACGGTTGCGCAGTAGTCGGCATCGACAATACCGGCGGCCAGCGCGGCGCGCTCGATAGCTTGCCCAATACGTGCCTCGTCAAAAGGTACCTGACAACCGTCCCGTTTAATCACTACTGGTTTCACGTTGTTACTCCTTGTTCCCCGAGGGAGCGCTGATGCCCGGCAGGCTAAAAGCTGTTGGGTATCGGTATGATTTCGGCTTATCCACAGGGCAATGCCGCAGCGCACAAGGGCTGAGGCGACGTGTGGATAGTTTTGTTGATAACTACTACATATAGGTACTGGTGTTTCTTAACGCACTATATATAGATATTGGCGGAATTCTTTTGACATAGGACAAGGAAATGGAAAGAGCGGGCGTTAGCTGTACAACCGATTATTTTTGGCCTGAAAACTCAGGCCGGGCGGTGACGAAAATGCTCGAGCAGGAACTCAACCCAGACGCGTACCCGTGGCGGCAAATCGGCGGAGGCATAGTACAACCACAGCTGGGTTGGCTGCGGCCAGCAGTCCGCCAGCACGGTCTGTAGCGTGCCTTGTGCAAAATGAGGTTCCGCATACCAGCGCGCCAGACAGACGATCCCCAGCCCGGCTAACGCCGCATCCAGCAGCATCTCTGGTCGGCTGGCGACCAGGCGGCCATGCAGCTCCAGCGTTTTGGCTTCGCCATGTTGTTGCAACGGCCATTTTACGCTGCGGCCGGTGGCCGGATTACGGTGCAGCAGACAGTTATGCCGCAACAGATCCTGCGGATCTTGCGGCATACCGTGTTGCGCCAGATAGCCGGGCGAGGCTGCCAGCACCATCTGCATCGGATACAGCGGCCGCGCCACCAACCGGCTGTCGGGATCGACCCGGCTGCCGATCCCCACATCAAAGCCTTCCCCCACCAGGTTGACCACTCGCGCATCCAATGAAAGATCGAGGTCGATCTGCGGGTAACGCTCGAGGAACTGCGGGATCAACGGCATCAGCATCTGGCGGCCGAAGCCCGGGATCATGCTGACGCGTACCGTGCCGGACGGCGCCTGCTGTGCGCTGCCGGCGGTTTCCAGCGTGGCGGACAGTGCCTGCCACAAGGGGGCCACTTGCTGCAACAGCGCCTTGCCTTCGTCGGTCAGCACCACGTTGTGGGTGTTGCGTTGGAACAGCCGCAGCGCCAGCTTTTCTTCCAGCACGCGGATATTTTTGCTGATGGCCGCTGGCGTGACGCCCAGTTGGCGTGCGGCAGCGGAAAAGTTCTGTGCCTGGGCGGCGGCGAGGAATGCTGGCAGCAGGCGATGCACGTCAAAGGGCAGTGACATAATGGTTGATACTTTCAGTTGAAATTGAAGTGACAACCCACAGCCTACACCCGACGCGCAGGAAATGGAAAAATGCGATATCAAATTTTAATCAAGGATCTCCTATGTCGCGCATTTTAGTGTTAACCGCCCACCGTTTTCCCGATGACTCACGGATCAACAAAGCCCTGATCGACGCGCTACGTTCTCTGCCGAATGTGACAGTTCACGAACTGATGCGCGCTTACCCGGACTATCAAATTGACGTGGCGCGTGAGCAGGAGTTGCTACAGGGCCATGAGGTGGTGGTGATGTTGTTCCCGTTCTACTGGTACAGTTCACCGGCGATCCTCAGCGAATGGCAGGACGCGGTATTAACCCACGGTTTCGCTTACGGCAGCGAAGGCACCCAACTGCAGGGGAAACCTTTGCAACTGGTTGTCACTACCGGCGGCAATCAACAGGCCTATACGCCAGAAGGCTATAACCGCTATCCGGTGACAGATCTGCTGCGCCCGTTCCATGCGATGGCCAACCTGACCGGCATGGATTACCTGCCGCCGCATCTGGTGCAGGGGGTGTTTGATATGAGCGATGAACGCCTGGCGCAAGAGGCTGCCGGCGTGGTGGAACTGCTGAAAAAACTGTAGGGCGAGGCAAGCCACGCCCCGACAGCATCAGTCTTCCAGCAACCACCATACCGCTTCGAACGGTCGCAGGGTGGTAGCCTGCGGCTGGGCAGGAGCGTCGGCGTAGTTGCTCATCAGCGGACGCCACAAATCGGACGGTTCCACGCCTTCTGCCTGCCAGGCCAGCGGCTCGCGGCTGAGGTTGGCCACCACCAGCAGGCGTTGGCCATTCCAGCTCCGTTGATAGCACCACAACGCCGGGTGCGAAGGGGCCAGATCGTGATAGTCGCCGTGGGTCAGCAGCGGATACTGCTTGCGCAGGGTGATTAACTGGCGATAGGCGTAAAACACCGAATCCAGATCGGCCAGCGCCGCTTCGGCGTTGATCTGCGGGTAGTTTTCCGCACAGCCAATCCACGGCGTACCCTGGGTGAAACCGGCGTTCGGTGCGGCGCTCCACTGCATCGGCGTACGGCCGTTATCGCGTGATTTGCTGGCCAGGATCGCCAGCAGCTCGGCGTCACTTTTACCCTGTGCGCTGAGTTCGGCGTACATGTTCAGGCTTTCCACATCGCGATACTGCCCGATGCGGCCAAAGCCCGGGTTGGTCATGCCGATCTCTTCACCCTGATAGATATAAGGCGTGCCCTGCATGCCATGCAGCACCATCGCCAGCATTTTGGCGGCCGGTACCCGCAGTTCGCCTTCATCGCCGAAGCGTGAAACGATGCGCGGCTGATCGTGGTTACACCAAAACAGCGCGTTCCAGGCCTGATTGTGCATGCCCTGCTGCCAGTGGCGGAAAATCTGCTTGAGTTCGACGTAATCCGGTGCCGCCAGGGTCCATTTTTCGCCACCGGCATAGTCCACCTTCAGGTGGTGGAAGTTGAAGGTCATCGACAGCTCTTCACCGCTCTGTGCCGCGTATTGTCGGCAATGCTCCAGGGTGGTGGAAGACATTTCCCCTACGGTCATCAGGCCACGCGGCTGGAACACATCGCGGCTCATTTCCTGCAAAAACTCATGAATACGTGGCCCGTCGGTGTAGAAACGGCGGCCATCACCCTGACTATCGGACGGGAAATCCTGCTGCTTGGAGACCAGGTTGATCACGTCGAGACGCAGGCCGTCGACGCCTTTGTCGGCCCAGAACTGACACACTTTCTTCAGTTCTTCGCGCACCGGTGGGTGCTCCCAGTTGAGATCCGCCTGTTCGGTGGCGAACAGATGCAGATAATACTGGCCGCTGTCGGCGTGCCACTGCCAGGCATTACCGCCAAACTTGGAGCGCCAGTTGTTCGGCAGGGCGTCGCCTTCGCCGTCGCGCCAGACATAAAACTGACGGAATGGGCTGTCAGGATCCTGCGAGGCTTGGAACCATGGGTGCTCGGTCGAGGTGTGGTTGAACACCATGTCCATCACGATGCGGATGCTGCGCTGGTGGGCGGCGGCAATCAGACGATCGAAATCCTCCATGGTGCCGTAGGCCGGGTCGATGGCGCAGTAGTCCGCCACGTCATAACCGTTGTCTACCTGCGGGGAGACATACACCGGCGTCAGCCAGATGGCATCGATACCCAGCTCCTGCAGATAGTCCAGCCGCTCCGTCACACCGGCCAAATCGCCGTAGCCGTTACCGGTGCTGTCCTGAAAACTCTTCGGGTAGATTTGGTAGATGACACCGTTTTGCCACCAGGGGATTGGATTGCTCATAGTAATACCTTTGACTTGTGACAACGGGCCCGGCTTAGCGGGCCCCTACATTTCAATCAGACCGGCAGCTCACCGCGGCTGGCTTTGCGTTTGTAGACCATGATGGTCAGCACCAGCGGGATCACCACAGCAACCACGATCGCCACCGTGTAAATCATCCAGAACTGCGGTTTGATCGACAGGATACCCGGCAAACCACCGACACCGATGCCGTTAGCCATCACGCCATCCAGGCCGCAGATCAGCCCGGCAAAGGCGGAACCGATCATTGCGCACAGCATAGGGAAGCGGTACTTCAGGTTGATCCCGTACATCGCCGGTTCGGTAACGCCGAGGTAGGCCGAAATTGCCGCCGGCACCGAGATTTCACGTTCGTTGGCCTTGCGGCTGACAATGATAATGCCCAGCACCGCCGAAGCCTGCGCAATGTTGGACAGTGCAATCAGCGGCCAGACCGGGGTACCGCCCATGCTTTGGATCATCTGCATATCGATGGCCAGCGTGGTCTGATGCACGCCGGTGATCACCAGCGGTGCGTACAGGAAGCCAAACAGCGCGGCGCCAATTGGTGCGAAGCTGCCGGTCATTACGGCTTTTACCGCCCAGGCTACGCCATCGCCAATCATGCGGCCGAATGGCCCGATAAATGCGTGCGCCAGGAACACTGCCAGCAGCAGTGAAACCACCGGTACCACTACCAGGTACAGGTAATCCGGCACGATCTTTTTCAGCCGGGTTTCAATCCAGCCCAGCGCCATACCGGCTAGCATGGAAGGGATCACCTGCGCCTGATAGCCGACTTTCTGAATGGTGAACCAGCCGAAGTTCCACACTTCCGGGATCTGCTGACCAAGCTGATAGGAGTTCATCAACTGCGGGGACACCAGCGTGATGCCCAGCACGATACCCAGCACCGGCGTGCCGCCCATTTTTTTCACCGTCGACCAGCAGATGGCGACCGGCAGGAACATGAAGATGGCTTCACCGAGCAGCCACAGGAAGTCGTAGATGGTTTTCCACGCCGGGTGCATCTGCGCCAACGTTTGACCGCCGGACATCGGGATGTCGCCGATCACGTTGCGGAAACCGAGGATCAAACCGCCGCTGATCAGCGCCGGCAGCAGCGGGAAGAAGATTTCGGCGAAGTGCGAGATAGCGCGTTCGCTCCAGGTCATGTTCTGGCGCGCCGCCACCTTGGCCTGTTCTTTATCGGCTTCGTTGACGCCGGTGGTGGCGATCAGGGCCTGGTAGTAATCCCCAACCTCGGGGCCGATCACCACCTGGAATTGCCCGGCGTTGGTGAAGCAGCCTTTGACCATCGGCAATTCTTCGATTTCTTTCGGTTTGGCCAGAGCTGGGTCATTGAGAACAAAACGCAGCCTGGTAATGCAGTGGCTGACGGTCGCGATGTTTTCGCGCCCGCCCACCAGCACAATCAGGCGATCGATATCCTGCTGTTTTACTTTGCTCATTATTAGATACCTTTCTTGGTATGGGACTGCCGCAGAGGTGTTGTCGGAGTAATGATCAAAGCTTAGTCACTCCGCTTTTTTTATGAAATGGGAACGTTCCCGGTTTGGGGCGAGGATCACAAAACGATAAAAAAATGACCATTTATGCGGCGGGGGAATTTGAGAGCCAGCCGAAACATTCAGCAATATTCTCTTGAACAGCGGCAATGCTGGCTATACTGTCACCCTTAACAATCAATAAGTTGATTGAAATTAGTGGCACCTATTACTTCAAGGCGTTAAGCGAGTGCCGCTACCACGCACTTTTTTCAAGGAAGAATGATGACTTTGACACTGCCTCGACTGCTTATTGTCTTCACCGCGCTGTTGCTGAGCGCCTGTACCAGCCAAAAAAGCAGCCCGGAACGCCATGCCAAGCAGGCGATTTATCAAATGGCGCGAGAGGATTTTTCCCCAGAAATACGAACCCAAATTCCGGACTCGATAAAAGCCTCTATTCCGTTCTTTGACCAGTTCTATCAAATGGGGAAGGCCGATCGGGCCAAGGGATTAACGCGCCAGCAGGCACAGCAGCGGGAAGCCTATTTCCGCAGCCCCGAATTCCTCAGCGACGTGGGGAAGAAAGGGAAATTTATCAATCAGGAATATTCAGTGGATAACCCGCAAAAACAACGGCAGATCCTGCTGGATTCCGCCGTGGCTACCTACTGGGATGGCTATGACGGACGGCCTTGAGGGATAGAGTAAAACGATGGCGTTAATTAAAAGCCCAGCAAACTAGTGTTTGTTGGGCTTTGTTTAAAATAAATTGTTTGTGAAACTTAGATAGTTATTCGATACCGTATTTTTTCTCTAGCACGAATTTTGGAGTTTTCCAGTTAGGGCCTTTTTTAACAAGCATTTTATCCCCCCATTCTACGATGCCACTTTGGCGTAACTCCTCAAATACTCGCATGAACTCACCGCTCTCAATTACTGAAAATTTGTAACGGCTAAATAATCTATCCATCTGAGGATAGCCAAATCCTGTTCCTCTCCCCGCTAGAAAGGCAATCACATCAGCGACTTTTTCTTCCTTTGCCAACCGATCAAAATCAATCATTTTAACATCCTCAATTCTTGTTCTTCCTCAGCTTTTATAGCCTCAGGCGTATATAAAAGCGACTCGGCATTACCTAATCTATAATCCTCTAATGTTGCGGTGTGGGTATTATTCCATGTTTCTCCGGGGTTATTAGGGAGTGCACCATCTTTAACATCAAGATTACGATACCTTTCCAGTTCTCTAATCTCATGGGTATAAAACCGCTTGTCAGTATCGGTAGCTACGAGTTCACCTCTCAGAATTTTATCCAGGCGACCGATCATTACTTTATTGGCATCCGACTCTGTAAACCGCCCTATATGCAGTTTTACCTTGTCTACACCGGCACGGTCAATCCTAGCGGTTTTCCAGTCCAGATTCTGGATAGGCCCGCCGGCTTTCTCGGTATTGTAATCACGGCCGCTGTGTTCGCCTCTGGCGTTAGTTTCCCCATAAGGCTTACTGACCATCACATAGATAGCTTCAACGCCGACTTCCGTCGCATCCGGCTGCCACAGGATGAAATCTTGCAAATCCTGGACGACATCTGCAGGGAAGGTCGTGACGACTATGCTGTCCGCCTGCCTGACATTGGTGCCGGTATGTACTGGTGATTTGGGTGCCGGTGAACCATTGCCTGTATGTGACGGTGCTGCTGGCCCCGAGGGAACCGGGTTGATCAGTATGGTCCGGGCAGGCACGCCTCCCATTGCAGGCAATGTGATTTTATCCAGCCCGGTTGCCTCATCACGGACCGGTCTGAACACCGGTACGCTGGCAGATACACCGCCGACACCCGTTCTGACAAAGTTTACACTCTGCCTTCCGTCCCTGTCCCTCGATATAAAACCGCGCACCGGCAAATCGATCGAGGTCATCCCCGGCTGGATCGTCGTTGTTCCAACGGCCGCCAGACTTGCCTGGAAGGCAAACATATTGATGTCACGACCGGGAACCTGGTCACTGCCCGTTCCGGCTGCTGTCGGAATAAACCCGAGGGCAAGAGCCCCCAGTACCGATCCTGCGGCGACAGCGGTACCGGCACGTATGCTGCCGACTTCCGTTGCCCCACGCCACAGCGCGCCCGCTACGGAACCGGCCAGTTCGCTGGAGGTGGTTATAACACCTTGTGCCACCGTCGACATCTGCAGCATGGCGGGCGCACGGTTGAGTACCATTGCGCCTGCGGTAGCTAGCGCGGCATTGGCTGCTTTCAGCTTTTCGGGTGGGTAAGCCGGCGCGTCCAAAATACCCGCTTTGGCAAACAGCGCTTTCCTCGCCTCTTCAACTTTTCGGGTTTCTTCGGCCTTACGGGCTTCCTCGGCCTTACGGGCTTCTTCGGCCTTGCGGGCTTCTTCGGCCTTGCGGGCTTCTTCGGCCCTGCGGGCTTCTTCGGCCTTGCGGGCTTCCTCGGCCTTGCGGGCTTCCTCGGCCTTGCGGGCTTCTTCGGCCTTGCGGGCTTCTTCGGCCTTGCGGGCTTCTTCGGCCTTGCGGGCTTCCTCGGCCTTGCGCGCCTCTTCAGCCTTTTTTTTATCATTCAGATACACCCAGACTTGCTGCCCGGCTTTATTTTTATCAGCATTCCGTGCGGAGGTATTACCACTCTCTTTCCCGGATTTAAAGAACGTCCCTTTCACTTCACCGTTATTATCGACAACAACGGCATAAGTATTATTCCCTACCCGAGAATAATATTGGTGCTTGTCACGGTTATCGCCTTCTAATTGTCCTCCATCCGCAACGTTGGGATGACCTGGGATCCCATTAAACCCTTTCCCACCATTAGGACCGCTGCCGCCATTTCCTTTTCCCCCATTTCCTTTATCATTAGGCGAAGGATTATCAGGTACAGCATTCACACCACCATTAATCTCAATATGATCGCCATGCGATCCATCTGACCCTGGCTTCTCCTTACTCGGTTCAGCATGATAACCTGGCTTAATTCCCACCGCCGTGCCATTGCCATCGCGAATATACGGATCATTGTTTGAACCACTGTGTCCGCCACCACCAATACCGGTTGGCCCGCCATTCACGCCGCCAGTTGGGCCACGACTGTCTTTTCCGTCTCCACCACTCATACATCATCCCCTTAGATTAAATAATTATTTTTAATACACTTGGTTAAGCTTTAAAAACTCAAGGATTTCGTGATGTGGAAATATCGTTAACTAAATTGGTCAACCGGACTTCAAGTGCCTGCCTGGCTTCCTTCTCTTCCTTTAACGCCTCGACCAGAAGGGCGACCACGCCATTGATATTAATTCCGCGGGCGTCTTTCAAAACGCTGCCGTCATTTAATTTCAGTTCGGTGGTGGTGACGGATTGAGGTAATACGCTCTCCACTTCTTGGGCTATTACCCCGGCTTCCGGAACGCCCTGTTTCAGGTAGGTATAACCGCCAATTTTCCCCAGCTTATCCAGCGCACCGCCAATTTTCTCGATATCAGTTTTCATACGGGCATCGGAGCTGCTGTTCCAACTCCCGTTGGTGTAGGCATTGCCTTTGTCCCGGAATTCATACCAGCCATCGCCGCCGCCATTGGCAACGCGAAGTGCCATTAAATGGTGCTTGCCAATACGTTCATAATGGCAAAGCTCTGCAAACAGGTCGCCCTGACCCTGAAGGCGTAATCCGTAGGTGGTTCGGTCTGCATTGTTATTAACGTTCTTGTTCCCTTCAGCCAAAATCCATCCATTGGTATTACGTTTAACCAATTGCCCTACCGAAACCTCGCTGCTGCCTTTAACCTGAATTTCATTCCAGTTTCCCTGCCAGTCACGGTAGGAAATTAACCCTACCTCTTCTTTTCCGGGCGTCAGGCGTGTGCCAATCATCATGGAGGTGGTCACATTGCCACTGGTGAAATTGGTTTGGATACTGGCTGCGTTATAAGTCTGCCCGAGGATGAGGGGATCAGGGCCGGTGGTCTCGGCGCCGATGCCTGCATTGTGTGACACCATAGCGCCGCCGGAGATATCGACGCCGTTACGAAGTGCTACCCGGCCACTTGAGAGGTTAAAAGAGAAGGGGCGCAGGGTGTTCCACAGTCCGTCCTGTGCCTGGCCGCTTGGCGTGGTCAGGGCGTAAAAATCCTTACCGTCGTTACGCAGCATCACGCCGGTATTGCCGTTTGCCAGGCGGAAACCGTTTGCTGCCTTGGTCACAATTTCATCGTCACTGATGATGCGTTTACGTAGGGTGGTCAGGGATTTCAGCTCAGTCACATCGTCATTAACGCCGTTAGTCACCTGAGCATTTTTCTTTTCTTCAGCCATGATTATTTTCCTTTTCGACTCTCTGTTTCCTGATGGTTAACAGCGTCCGGTACCCTCCGTTGCTCCTGAATGGCAGGTCTGGGGAGGTACACATTCCGTGTGCTGAAAAACCGCTAAAACACACAGATAGCACTGTGTGTATAAACAGTAATTTACTTGGCTGGGTGAAGAAGGTCGATTGGCGGTTGTTGTGTGGTGGCTGGTACAAAATAGCGATGAAGTGACGCTCACTGGGTGTGAGCATCAACAGAGGATTTCAGGCTGAAGGATATAGAGAGGTAAACAACTACCCGTTATCAGGCGAGTTGGCTTGGCACGATGATCTGGCGGATGCCCTGTTCGCCGCTGAGCTGGCCCAGCAACTGTTGGGCGGCCTGCAGCCCGGCAGTGCCGTAGCCCAGATCAACTGAAAACGTCTCGGGGAACAGGAAGTTAAGCAGCGGAGTGTTACCGATACCGCACACCTGCAGCGGGGCAATCTGTTGCTGTTGCAGGTATTTAATCGCGCCGAGGGCGATGGTATCGGAGGCACACACCAGCGCGGTGGTCTGGGCATCGATGGCCGAGGCGGCCAACTGGAAGCCACTCTGATAGCTCAGTTCGCCCAAGGCCACGCTTGGGGTAATCTGCTGCTGGCGACAGGCGTCGAGGTAGGCCTGGTGGCGGCGCATACCGGTGGTGGCGTCCGACAGTTGCACCCCCAGGTAGCTGATATGTCGGTGGCCCTGCTGTTGCAGGCGATCCATCAGCAGCCGTACCGCGCCGTCGTCGTCGTAGCAAACCGAAGAAAACCCCTCATATTCGCGCGCCAGCACCACCATTTTATCCTGCCATGGGCTGAGCATGGCCGCCGTCAGGCCGGTGAAGCCGAACAGGATCACCCCGTCGACGTTACGCTGCTGTAAGACGTGCAAATGCTCTTCCACCAGCCGGGTTTCGAACTGGCTTTCCATCACGATCGGGTCGAAACCGTGCTGATACAGCAGCGGCAACATGGTGCGTACGGCCTGATTTTCGGACGGCGAATCGAGGCGAGAAACGATAATGCCCACCACTTTGTCGCTCTGGCCGCGCATGGCACGTGCCGATTTGGACGGGGTAAACCCCTGCTGACGGATCACCGCTTCCACCCGTTCGCGGGTCTGCGGGCTCACGCTGCCTTCGTTGTTCAACACGCGTGATACGGTGGATTTACCTACGCCGCTCAGGCGTGCGATGTCCTTGATGGTCAGCCGGTTTTGCATGGTTTACTTTTCGTTGAGGTTAAAAGGCGTAAACTGGCGGCCTACGCTGAATGCCCGTCAGCATAGCCTATTTTCCGCAACGGATCTTGGCGCTGTGCAGGGATTTGCGTACTGCGCTGAACGGCCGCTCTTGTCGTTTGATCTTTTCATTTACCGGAGGTTATCACCCATATGGATCCCGATCCGACCCCGTCAGACACCGATTCGGTGATCCGGTAAAACCTGCCCGCTTTGCGCTGCTGTTTTACCGGTGAAGTAATAACGGTAACCGGTAGCGCGCGCCCGTCGTTCGCTCCTGCTGCTATAAAAAAGACAAGGATCTGCCCAGGCAGAGGCTTTTTGGCGTGTCCGAAAGCCTGGCTTGGGGCGATCCCGCGTTCACCCGCTGCCGTGAGGCAATGGGCGACGAGGTGCAAAAAAATGAAACTAAAAAACATCCCCCGTCAGCTGCTGGGCCTGCTCAGCCGCAATTTACCGCGCCGTTTGGTGCACCGTGACAGCCTGTTGGATAGCCTGGGCGGCAAAGCGCAGGGGTTGCCTGCCGGTCTGGCACAGCAGCGGCTGGAATGTGCTGCGGCCAATACCACCGAGCTTTACCTGCGTTTCCACAGCCACCCAGAGGGTATTACTGCCCATGAGGCGGAACGGGTGCGTGAACGCTGCGGTGAGAACGTTATTGATGATCAACAGCAAGAGGCCTGGTGGCAGCACCTGTGGCACTGCTATCGCAACCCGTTCAACCTGCTGCTGACCGCGCTTGGCATGATCTCTTATGCTACTGAGGATCTGACCGGTGCACTGGTGATCGCCCTGATGGTGGTGATCTCCACGCTGCTGAACTTCATTCAGGAAGCGCGATCCAACAAGGCGGCAGACGCGCTGAAGGCGATGGTCAGCAATACCGCGACGGTGATCCGCAGCGACGCATTGACCGGTAAAAGCGAACACCTGGAACTGCCGATCTCGCAACTGGTGCCGGGCGACATCATCAAGTTGTCGGCAGGCGACATGATCCCGGCGGATCTGCGCGTGTTGTCGGCCAAGGATCTGTTTATCAGCCAGGCGGCGCTGACCGGCGAGTCGCTGCCGGTCGAGAAAGTCGCCGAGCTGCGCGGGCAGGTGGAGGATCCGCTGGAATGCCAAAACCTGTGCTTTATGGGCACCAACGTAGTGAGTGGTACCGCGCTGGCGATGGTGATTGGCACCGGCGGCGACACCTACTTCGGCCAGTTGGCGCAGCGCGTTATCAGTCAGGATCAGCAACCCAATGCCTTCCAGAGCGGGATCAGTAAAGTCAGTTGGTTGTTGATACGTTTCATGCTGGTGATGACGCCAATTGTGCTGTTGATCAACGGCTACACCAAGGGCGACTGGTGGGAAGCGGCGCTGTTCGCGCTGTCGGTGGCGGTGGGGCTGACCCCGGAAATGCTGCCGATGATTGTCACTTCTACTCTGGCCAAAGGGGCAGTGAAACTGTCCAAACAGAAAGTGATCGTCAAGCGTCTGGACGCCATTCAGAACTTTGGCGCCATGGACATTTTGTGCACTGACAAAACCGGTACCCTGACTCAGGACAAAATCGTGCTGGAGCGCCACACCGACGTGTTTGGCGTCGCCAGCGACCGGGTGTTGCATTACGCCTGGCTGAACAGCTTCTACCAAACCGGGTTGAAAAACCTGCTCGATGTGGCGGTGCTGAGCTGCGCGGAACAAAGCCAGCAGCCGGATGCGCTGCAGCATTACCACAAGGTGGATGAGATCCCGTTTGATTTCGAACGCCGTCGGATGTCGGTAGTGGTGGCCAAAGACGCGCAATACCACGAGCTGATCTGCAAGGGTGCGCTGGAAGAGATGCTGGCGATTTGCAGCCACGTGCGGCAGGAAGATGAAGTGATCCCGTTGACCGAGGCGTTGCTGGCACGCATCCGGCGCGTTACCGACGATCTTAACCAGCAGGGGCTGCGGGTGGTGGCGGTGGCCAACAAGATCTTGCCGGCGCAGGCTTATGAATATGGTGTGGCCGACGAATCCGATCTGATCCTCGAAGGCTATGTGGCCTTCCTCGATCCGCCAAAAGAGAGTACGGCGCCGGCGTTGGCGGCGCTGAAAAACAGCGGCGTAACCGTGAAGATCCTCACTGGCGACAATGAGCTGGTGGCGGCCAAGGTGTGCAAAGACGTCGGGCTGGCGGCGGATCACGTGCTGCGCGGCAGTGAAATCGAACAGATGAACGATGAGCAGCTGGCGCAGGCGGCGGCGCGTACCACGGTGTTCGCCAAGCTGACACCGCTGCATAAGGAACGGATCGTCAAGCTGCTGCGTCAGCAGGGCCACGTGGTGGGCTTTATGGGCGACGGCATCAACGATGCTCCGGCGCTGCGCGCGGCGGATATCGGCATTTCTGTTGATTCCGCGGTGGATATCGCCAAGGAAGCGGCGGACATTATCCTGCTGGAAAAAAGCCTGATGGTGCTGGAGCAGGGGGTGATCGAAGGCCGTCGCACTTTCGCCAACATGCTCAAGTACATCAAGATGACCGCCAGCTCCAACTTCGGTAACGTCTTCAGCGTGCTGATTGCCAGCGCCTTTTTGCCGTTCCTGCCGATGTTGCCATTGCACCTGCTGATCCAGAACCTGATGTATGACATTTCGCAGATCGCCATTCCGTTCGATAACGTTGATGACGATCAGATCACCCAGCCACAGCGCTGGAATTCCGGCGATATTGGGCGCTTTATGGTGTTCTTTGGGCCGATCAGTTCGATCTTTGACGTGTTGACCTTTAGCCTGATGTGGTGGGTGTTTAAAGCTAATACGCCGGAAATGCAGACGCTGTTCCAGTCCGGCTGGTTCGTTGAAGGGCTGCTGTCGCAAACGCTGATTGTGCATATGATCCGCACGCGCAAAATTCCGTTTATCCAGAGCCGTCCTTCGTGGCCGCTGTGCATCATGACCCTGGTGGTGATTGCCACCGGTATCGGCCTGACCTTCTCGCCGCTGGCCGGTTTCCTGCAGTTGCAGGCGCTGCCGCTCGGTTACTTCCCGTGGCTGGTGCTGATCCTGTGCGGTTATATGGTGCTGACCCAGTGTGTGAAAGGCTGGTTTGTGCGCCGCTACGGCTGGCAGTAATTCCCACGCCCCTCTTGCGTCCGCAGGAGGGGCATTTGTGATCCAACCCGGCTTTTCATCCTCGCCGTTGGACATCTGCACTGTGCTCAGTCTTTATTTACAGCTTCATTATCGTTTGCTGTTTTTATTGATTTTTTTCCTCTGAGGAATTTCTGATGCACAGATCCCTGCGTTATACGCTACTGGCTTCATCGTTATTGCTTTCCCTGGGCGCGCTGGCGCAGCCGGCCGGTGATTTACCGCTGATGCCCTGGCCGCAGCAGGTTGAAATGACCCAGCCGGCGGGCAAGCTGGTGCTGGATCACCGCCTGTCGATTAACCTGCAGGGCGACGATCTGGCCGATGCGCTGCAGCGCTGGCGGCAACGTATTGAGCTGCAAACCGGCTGGACGCTGGCACCACAGGCAGCAAAAGCTGCAGGTGTGGTGATCAGCGTGAATATTAAAGACAAGGTGGCGGCGCAGCCGCTGCCGGGCAGCGATGAAAGCTATAAATTAACGGTGACGCCACAGGGTGTTACGCTGACCGCCAATACCCGTTTTGGTGCACTACGTGGCATGGAAACCTTGCTGCAGCTGGTGCAGACCGACGGGCAGAACACCTTCCTGCCACTGGTGAGCATCACCGACGTGCCGCGCTTCCCGTGGCGCGGTGTACTGCTGGATTCAGCGCGTCATTTCCTGCCGCTGGCGGACATCCTGCGTCAGCTCGACGGCATGGCGGCAGCCAAGCTCAACGTGTTTCACTGGCACCTGACCGACGATCAGGGCTGGCGCTTTGCCTCTGAGCATTACCCCAAACTGCAACAGCAGGCCAGCGATGGCCAGTTCTACACCCGTGAACAGATGCAGCAGGTGGTGGCCTACGCCACGGCGCGCGGCATCCGGGTGGTGCCGGAAATCGATCTGCCGGGCCATGCTTCCAGCATCGCCGTGGCTTACCCGGAGTTGATGAGCGCGCCGGGGCCGTACGCCATGGAGCGCAAGTGGGGCGTGCACCAACCGACGCTCGATCCCACCCGTGAGGAAGTTTATCAATTTGTAGACGCCATCATTGGCGAACTGGCGGCGATCTTCCCCGATCCTTACCTGCATATCGGCGGTGATGAGGTCGACGCCAGCCAGTGGAAGCAATCAAAAACCATTCAGGCCTTTATGCAGCAGCATCAGTTGACGGATACCCACGCGCTGCAGGCCTACTTCAACCAGAAGCTGGAAAAAATCCTCGAGCAGCATCAACGGCAGATGGTCGGCTGGGATGAGATTTATCATCCGTCGCTGCCGCGCAGCATTGTCATTCAGTCCTGGCAGGGGCAGGACTCACTCGGGGCCAGTGCACAGGACGGCTATCAGGGCATTCTGTCCACCGGCTTCTACCTCGATCAACCGCAGAACACGGCCTACCACTATCGCAATGAGATCCTGCCGCAGCCGCTGGGAGTAGACACCCAGGTGCAGCCCGGTGAAAAAGCGCAGAGCTGGCAGTTCAGCATGCCACGGTTGAAGGGCAGCGCAGTGGAAGGCAGTTTTACCCTGATTGAAGGGAAGCAGGGTTGGCGCGGCTTTATCGATTTCAAAGGTAAATCTCGCCGCGCCTTGCAGGATATTGTCTGGCGTTCACCGCAGCAGGTGAGCTTCCGCGTCGATACCTGGATGGGGGAGATGCGTCCGGTGTTCACGCTGGCGCAGGACCAGCTCAATGGGTATACGCTGGTGGGCAATGTGCGTTACCCGACCAACGGCAGCCGGCTTGCGGCGATCCCGGCGGGCAAGATGCCGGTGGTGCCGGATGCGAAGCAGCAGGCCAATATTCTCGGTGGTGAGGCGGCACTGTGGGCGGAAAACATCAGGGCACCGATCCTCGATCTCAAGCTGTGGCCGCGTGGTTTTGCGGTGGCGGAGCGTTTGTGGTCGGCACAGGATGTGACCGATGAAAACAATATGTACCGGCGGCTGGCGGCGGTTGACGCCTGGTCGGTGGTGTCGGTGGGCCTGCAGCAGCATGCAGAGACTGCCCGCGAGTTTACCCGGTTGGCGAACAGCGTGGCGATCGCGCCGTTGCAAACCCTGGCCGAGGCGGTGGAGCCGGGCCAGTACTACACCCGCCAGCACCTGAAATTCAGGGCCGGCAATTACCACCAGTTCGAACCGCTGAATCGCTTTGCCGACGCGTTGCCACCGGAGAGTAATGCGGTGCGAGAGATGGGACAGCAGGTTGCGGCGTTGGTGAAAGATCGCAATGACCGGGCGGCGGCACAGGCGCTGCGCGAGCGTTTGCAACGCTGGCAGTTGAATACCGCGCCGGTGAAAACGGTGATTGCCGGTAACCGGGTGATGCAGGATCTGGCACCGGTGGCGCAGGATGTCGGTTCGTTGTCCGCACTGGGGCTGATGCTGTTGGAACGTTATCAGCAGGGCAAGCCGTTGAGCCAGGCCGAAGCCGGGCAGATACAGCAGCAACTGGACGCGGCGGCGCAAATACGCGACGAAGTGGTGATTGCGGCGGTTTACCCGCTGGAGGCACTGCTACGCGCCAGCGCAATCCAATGAGGTCGGTATCGTTGGGCTCAGCATGCGTAGGGGCTCCGCATGCTGAGCCCTAAAAAGCTACAGTTGCAACGGTGGCAACTGTTTGAAAATGCTGACTAGTCCTTCGCCCCAGCCTTTGCGGATGGCGCTGAAATGCGGATGATCTTCGGTGATGCGGTACTGTTGTGCACTGCTGAAGCTGTCGCGTGGGTAAATCATCACGTCGAGCGGCAGGCCGACTGACAGGTTACTGCGCAGCGTGGAGTCGAGAGAGATCAGCGCGCACTGCATCGCCTGTTCCAGCGGGGTGTGGTAATTCAGCACCCGATCGATAATCGGTTTGCCGTATTTGCTTTCGCCAATCTGGAAATAGGGCGTATCGCGGGTGGCTTCGATAAAGTTGCCCTGCGGGTAGATATGGAATAACTGCATCTCTTCGCCTTGGATCTGACCGCCGAGCAGCAGGCTGCAACTGAAGTCAGTGGTGCTGCCGCTTTGCTGGGCTTCGCTGTCGCGTTGGATCACTTCTCGCACCGTTTCGCCCACCAGCGTGGCGGCTTCGTACATACTGGGGGCATTCAGCAGGTTGGGGCGCTCGGCGTCCTTGCAGCGGCGCTGCAGCAGGCTGATGATGCTTTGGGTAGTCGCCAGATTACCGGCGCTTTGCAGCACCAGCATGCGTTCGCCATCCTGCTGGAACACGTGCAGTTTGCGGAAGGTGGAGATATGGTCCACTCCGGCATTGGTGCGTGAATCGGAAGCAAAGACCAGCCCGGATGCCAAGCGCATGGCCACACAATAGGTCATTCCACAATCCCTCAAAACAAGACTGGCACGCCGCCAAATGCCAGCGTGCCGTAAACCTTCAACTTCGGCAAGAGGCTATTGTCCGCTGGGCATCATCTGCACTTCGGCCATGGTCTGCATATTCTCGCAGCCGCCGCCGAGTCGCATGCCGCGCACCGGGCAGGCGTCCAGATAGTCGATGCCCACCGCCAGCTTAAGGTGTTGATTCGGCAGGCGAGTGTTATTGGTGACGTCAAAACTGTGCCAGCGTTCGTCCACCCAGGCTTCTGCCCAGGCGTGGGTGGCGACGTGCGTTGAGTCCTCGCTGTAGAGGTAACCGCTGACATAGCGCGCCGGAATATTCAGGCTACGGCAGCAGGCCAGGAACACGTGAGTATGATCCTGACAAACGCCGGTACCGGTCGCGAACGCCTGGGCCGCGCTGTCGGTGACGCTGGTAGAGCCCGGGGTGTAAGGCATTTTCAGCAGCAGTTCGCCCATCAGATTTTCCAACCCTTCCAGCACCGCCTGCGGCTGGTAGTAGCGCAGGGCGAACGCCTGGATCGCACTGTCGGGCTGGGTCAGCGGGCTGTGGCGCAGGAACACCAGCGGTGACAGATGCCCCATCACCTGATCTTCCGCGCCGTCTTCTATTTCCACCACGCCGTTGGCCCGAATGGTGATCGCCTGATGCGGATGATCCAGCGTCAGCACGTGCAGCACGTTGCCGAAGGCGTCGGTGGTACATACCGCGTCTTCCGGCAGCGTCAGTTGCCAGGAGATAATGCGCTGGTGCTGTGAATTTTGTGGCGTCAGGCGCAGATACTGGGTGCTGCGCTGCACCTGCTGGGCGTAGGTATAATGGGTATTGTGCTCAATGTTGAGTTTCATTGTGCCTCCAGATAAGTGTGATGGATGCTCTCCGCAATGCCGCCAATCTGCCCGAGAAACGCGTCCAGCCAGTCGTTCAGACCGACCTGGTTCAGATCCTTCATGCTGCTGAAGCGCAGTTCGGCGTGCAGCGTGTGTGCCAGTCGGCGTGGCTGATTCGAACGGTTGCCGCCAATCTGTTCCAGTTGCTGCACCATATCGCCGACGCAGGCCAGCAGGGAGCGCGGGATTTCATTACGCAGGATCATCAGTTCGGCAATGGTGTCGCGGCTGAGCTGCTGCTTGTAGATGCTGTGATAGGCCTCGCGCGCGCTGACTGCCCGCAGCAGCGTGTCCATGCGGTAATACTCGCGCACCGGATCGCCGTCGCTGTCCATCAACGCGTTCTTCACCCCCAGCAGGCGGGCGGTGCTGTCGGCCCGCTCCAGCAGGGTGCCGAGGCGGATAAAGCACATCGCATCGCTGCGTAACAGGGTGCCGAACATCGCGCCGCGAAACAGGTGCGAACGCTCCTTCACCCAGTCGAAGAAGGCATCTGCCCCCACCGAGCCGATGCCCTGACGGCGGATCAGCTTCATCTCGATCCAGGTGGCGTTAATGCACTCCCAAACCTCGGAAGACAGGCTGCCACGCACCGCATGGGCATTGTTCCAGCCCATCTGCAGACAGCTGTAAATACTGCTGTGGTTGCGGCTGTCGAGCGCAAAAAAGCTCACCAGATTGGCCATGGTCAGGTCAGGATAGGCGGCGGCGTACAACTGGCCGGTGCTGGTCAGGTTGAGCGGTACCTGCAGATCCTGATCTTCGCTGTCGCGGATCGGCATCATCGACAGCTTGTTGGTGACGTCGAGCACCCGGGCGATGCTTTCTGCCCGCTCCAGATAGCGGGCCATCCAATAGAGTTCACTGGCAGTTCGGCTCAGCATGCGTCGTCCTCCAACACCCAGGTATCCTTGGTTCCCCCGCCTTGCGACGAGTTGACCACCAGTGAGCCTTGCGCCAGCGCCACGCGCGTCAGGCCACCGGGCACCAGACGAATTTCCGCGCCACTGAGAGCAAACGGCCGCAAATCGATATGCCGTGGTGCCAGGCCGTCGTTGACGAAGGTCGGACAGGTCGACAGCGCCAGCGTGTTTTGCGCAATGTAGTTGTGTGGCTTGGCCAGCAGCAGGGTGCGGAAGTGGGCGATTTCGTCTTTGGTCGCCGCCGGGCCGATCAGCATGCCGTAACCACCGGCACCGTGGACCTCTTTCACCACCATCTGTTCCAGATTCGCCAGCACGTAGGACAGCTCATTTTTGTGACGGCATTGCCAGGTCGGCACGTTATTGAGGATCGGCTCTTCCTGCAGATAGAAACGCACCATGTCCGGCACGTACGGATAGATCGACTTGTCGTCGGCCACGCCGGTACCTATGGCATTGGCCAGCACCACGTTGCCGGTGCGGTATACCGACAGCAGCCCCGGTACGCCGAGCATCGAGTCCGGGCGGAATGCCAGCGGATCGAGGAAGGCGTCATCGACCCGACGGTAGATCACGTCCACCTTGCAGGGCCCGGCGGTGGTGCGCATAAAGACCGCGCCGTCCTTGACGAACAGATCGGCGCTTTCCACCAGTTCAACCCCCATCTGCTGCGCCAGGAAGCTGTGTTCGAAATAGGCGCTGTTAAAGCGGCCCGGCGTCAGCACCACCACGGTGGGATCGTTAATCGGCGAGCTTTCACGCAGGGTTTGCAGCAAGTGCGACGGGTAGCGTTCTACCGGTGCGATGCGCTGCTGGGCAAACAGTTCCGGGTACAGACGCATCATCATCTTGCGGTTTTCCAGCATGTAGGACACGCCGGACGGGGTGCGCAGGTTGTCTTCCAGCACGTAATACTGGCCGTCGCCGCTGCGCACCATATCTACGCCAACGATGTGCGCGTAAATATTGCGGTGCAGGTCGACCCCTTGCATGCAGGGCTGGTACTGATCGTTGGCCAGCACCTGTTCTGCCGGAATGATCCCGGCTTTCAGAATATGTTGTTGATGGTAAATATCGTGCAGAAAGGCGTTGAGCGCCTGAACGCGTTGGCGGATACCGCGATCGAGCATCGCCCATTCGTCGGCAGGAATGATGCGCGGCACGCTGTCGAACGGGATCAGCCGTTCTGCGCCATCATCCTCACCATAAACGTTAAAGGTAATCCCCACCCGGTGAAACAGCAGTGCAGCCTCTTCCCTTTTGCGCTGAATGGCCTTTTGATCGGCCTGTTGCAGCCAATGCCAGTAAGCTTCGTAGTGGCCCCGGTGTTTACCCTCAGCCAGAAGCATCTCATCAAAAAACGGTGAAGCGGACAGATCGATATTCAGCATCGTCACCTCGTCGACATTGCAGGCTGTAAACCGATCCAGCATAAAATGTGCCAAGGTGATAAAGGGGCGTAAATGGCGCGAAAACGCCGGGTTGCGGTGGGAAACAGCCCGCTTTCGGTGCAGTCGACCCGTCCACCGCCTTAAAACGGGGCAAAACTGCGGCGCGTGCCTCAGACTCTAAACCCAGCAGTGGATGCCTCGAAGACAGAATGAAAAGTGCGTTATAAAATTGAAGCCGTATTTCTAACGCCTTAATTTATAAAAGCATTCAAGGGACTGATAATGCCGCATGATTTTAATGTTCAGGAGCTGGGACAAAGGGTATTAGCAACAACCAATGAAATCTTTGCTGCCGGTGAACATAACATTCGGGTGCAAATGTTAACCGCCGAGGATTTGGAATGGTGCATTGTGCAGACGCGCCAACAGCCTGAAAATCAGCGTATCCCTTGGGTGATAATGGCATTCTCTATCGTGATGCACAGGCTTTATTCCAATGGTTTATCGAAGACTCAATCCGTCCAGATTCATCGGCCTCGGTTGATGCTGCACAATATTTGAGCGACAATGATGACCTGCTGACGGGATTATAGGGGGTGATATGGTCATTAAAACTACAGGTCGGATTGTAGCGGAAACTGCTTTCTATGAGCTGGAAGTGTATAAAGCCGAAGGGGAAGGGCTGACAATGGTCAAAACCTATAGCTCTGAGGAGATTAACAGCCTGACGCCACGTGGGAGGGCAATTACCGCCTCACCTGAGGATGTGATAGCGGTTTTGAAACAAGCAGCCAAGCACATTAAACCTCAAAATGATCCGATTATCGAAGCTGCCGGTGGTATCCGTCGAAACCGAACCCATAAGTAATCAGCAATGGCCGCAATAGCGGCCATTAGATTATTCAGTTCAATAATCACCTTTCACATTTCCGGGCGCCCTGGTCTTTATACCTGCAATGATTGCTGTGAAGTGCCGATAGACTGCCGCAGATAATTCAGCAGCATTTGTCGGGTAAAGCGCGGTTCTTCGATCCCGCTGTGCTGCAGAAAATACTTCAGGTTGCTGCAATCCCATTGGTAGGTATTTTGGTAGAGCTGCACCGTCGATTGACCATTCACCATATTGTCCCTGAACAGGCTGAGCAACGGATAGAGCGGCGCATCGCCGTTATGTTCCCACTGCGCCCGCCACTGTTCGAAGGGCAGCGGCCGGAAACGGTAGCCGAATTCGCGCTCCAGCAGGTTGAAGAAGCCCTGCAACGTCAGGTTATTCTGGTGCTGGTGGATCAGGTTGAATTTCTTCCCCAGCGCCTGCGGATTGCGGCTGACATGGGCAATGGCCTGGGTCATATAGTCCACCGTCGTCAGGCCTTCGCGCAGATCCTGTAATGCCGGTAGCGTACCGCTGGCAATGCAGGTTTTCACCAGCCGTCCCCACCATTGATAACTGGCGCTGACGCCGGTTCGGCTGTGGCAGGTGGCGTACCCCAGACGGAAGGTCATCAGCGGCAAACCTTGCGATGCCGCCAGGTCGGCTATTTTCTCCATCACCCATTTGCTGCGTACGTAGCCGATGTCGGTGATCACCGCCGGCAGGTTCTGATCGATATCGTCGCTTTCTCGCATCACCCGTTTGCCGGTGTGCAGATGTCCCCAGCTGTAAACCGAAATCGTCGACAACAACATCAGCGGCTTGGTGCGCTGGTGGGCGGCAAAGCGAATAATTTCACGCAGGCCCTGCACGTTGTCGCGTTTCATATAAGAATAGGGTTGGATAAAGTTCACCGCGCTCGCCGAGTGATAAATGATATCGACCTGCTGGCTTAGCGCAGCATAGCGCTCGGGTGGCAGGGCGAAATCCTGCTCCGCCACGTCACCGGGGATCAGATGGATCCGTGCGCGCTGTTCGGCGGATAAAGCAATCTGATAACGGGCGAGTATCTCGTCGAGTCGGCGCTGAGGGGATTGCTGGTGGCGATCCCGTACCAGACAATGCAGTTCGGCACGGGTGGTGGTCAGTAGCTCCGCCAGCAAATGCGCGCCGACAAATCCGGTGGCACCGGTGAGTAAAATGGCTTTGGGTGAGTTTATCTGCCGCAGATCATAATCCGGGTTGAAGGTGACACCCTCGGGTAGCCAGACATCGTCCTGCAGAGCACGCACCGGTTCGCTGTCTACCGTTGGCAGAGCATGGCCGCTGCGTTCATCCAGCGCTTGTGCCAGACGGTTGATCGTTGGGTACTCATAAATATCGCGTACATAGACTTTAATCCCAAGCTGCTGGTCGATGGCGGTGACCAGCTTTGCCGCCAGCAGTGAATGGCCGCCGACGTCGAAAAAGTTGTCATCGGCATGGATAGAGGCTATCCCCAACAGGTTGCGCCAAAGGGTGGCAATGGCTTGCCGACGGCCGGTTAGCGTTTCTGTTACCGTCGATTGAGCCGGGCGGGAGAGGGCCAGCAGGGCGGCCTTATCGGTTTTGCCGTTGGCATTGATCGGCAGACGTTCCAGCAGCAGGTAATCGGCGGGCAGGAAGTAAGATGGCAATGTTTCTTTCAGCCGTTGCTTCACGCGTTCAAGCAACTCAGGGGCATTTTTGTCGGCCACCAGAAAGGCCACAATCTGTTTGTTGGCCGGATCCTGCGGCTGGGTGACAATGGCGACGGCCGCCTTCACGCCTGCAACCTGCGCCATAATGCTTTCTATTTCCCCCAACTCCACCCGATTGCCGCGTATTTTGATCTGGTCGTCGATGCGGCCGAGAAACTGGATACGCTGGTCCGGCAGCCAGCGTGCCCGATCGCCACTGCGATAGAGACGTTTACCGGCGAAATGTGGCGGTGTAATAAATTTTTCAGCAGTGAGCTGCAGGTTATTCAGGTAGCCACGCGCCAGGCAACTGCCGCTGATGTAAAGCTCGCCGGGTTGCTGGTCACTGACCGGTTGCAGCTCATCGTCGAGAATGAAGATCTCGGTATCCGCCACCGGTCGGCCGATGGTGGAGGGCGCGCCTTGTGTCGCACAGCTGACCGGATTCCAGCTGGCGAAGATGGTCGCTTCCGTCGGACCGTAGTAATCCACCAACGGGTAATTCTGTAGTGGTCAAGCAAAACTGGCCACGGCTTTAGAGTTTTTCCAGAACAATCGTTCTGATTCATTCGGCGTCAAACCACCATTATATTGATGAGGTC
>NZ_CAMISV010000014.1:0-133494 GCF_946227095.1 Serratia proteamaculans | reverse complement strand
TTTGAATTCTTCAGTGAACGTTTTGACTGACATAAACACTCCTTCATTAGGCCTCCATTATGAGGCAAAAAAGTGTCTACGAAACCCGGGTCTATTCATATCCATATAGTCGGCATACCACTGCAGCATCTCACGCCGTCCATCCAGATACTTCGCATGGTTGTAGGTGCCACGGATGCTGTTCTTATCCACGTGAGCAAGCTGTGTCTCAATCCAGGCCGAGTTATAGCCTTGCTCATGCAGGATGGTGCTCATGGTGTGGCGGAAGCCGTGGCCAGTCAGTCGCCCCTTGTAACCCAACAGCTCGATGACCTGATTGATGCTTTCCTTGCTGATTGGCTTACGCTGATCGTTTCGGCCAATAAACACCAAGGGATAGCCACCAGTAATCGGTTTGAGAGAGCTGAACAGTTCGATAACCTGCGTTGATAATGGAACGACATGCGGTCGCTTCATTTTCATCACTTCAGGCGGGATACTCCATACGCCCTTATCTAAGTCGATGTCCTGCCAGCGTGCAAATCTCAGTTCCTGGGTTCTTACACCCGTCAGCATGATGATCTTGGTCGCAGTTTTAGTGATAACACTGCCAGTGTAACCAGATAGGTCTTTAAGGAAATAGGGTAGTTCCTGAGCCGTCAGGAAGGGGAAATGTTCCTTCTTCGGCGTTGCCAGAGCGCTGGCGAGATCGGGAGCAGGGTTGTAATTAGCTCTACCGGTGATAATGGCAAAACGAAAGACCTCTCCGCAGCGTTGGCGAACCTTACGCATTTTCTCCAACGCCCCACGCTTCTCCATTTTGCGCAACGCTTCCAGTAACTCCATCGGCTTGAGATCGGCAATAGGACGCTTGCCAATATAAGGGAAGATATCTTTTTCGAAGGTATCAATGATCTCATCACGGTAGCGCAGCGACCAGCGATCGGCCTTAGTCTGATGCCACTCGCGGGCGATGGCCTCAAAGGTATTTTCCGCATTCAGCTTCTGAGCAAGCTTCTCGGCCTTTTTGGTTTCACTAGGGTCACCGCCTGCCGCTAGGATCTTTTTGGCCGCATCGCGCTTTTCACGCGCATCTGCCAGTGATACATCGGGGTAAACGCCAAAGGCGAGACGCTTCTCTTTACCTGCAACGCGGTACTTCATACGCCAGTAACGCGATCCATTCGTAGCCACCTCAACGTACAGCCCTCCAGCATCACCTAAGCGGTACGACTTATCTCTGGGCTTTAATGCGCGAACTTTCGCATCAGTTAATGGCATCGTTGTTTCCTCCTGAAAGCAAGAATGCTTTGACGGCCTGAGTTTGCTCTGGCGTAAGCGATAGGGTTTGCTTAGTTGTTTTGATAATCAGCCCACCGGGTTCGGTAAGCGAAAGTTGGAATGCTTGCTTGGTACGTTCCTGGCGGCGTTGTTCTCTCTCCAGAGTTTTATCAATCGCGGGATCGTAACCATCTTTGATCTTCGCTCTGGCTTCTTCCCTTAGCATGATGGCTTCGCTAATCGTGACAGCAGGGTATGTCCCGAATGCCAAGCTCTTCTCCTTTCCGTCTATGCGGTACTTCAGACGCCAGTATTTTGAGCCTGTAGGCACTACCAGCAGATAGAGCCCCCTACCGATAGAAAACTTATAGGGTTTGCTACGGGTATCAAGTGACGCTATTGTTTGATTGTTAATGGTTTTTAGCTGTTTTGGTGGCATGTGATTTTACCCACAGTGGTCGGTTTGCCCAATAGTGCCCCCAGGGGCATATTGATACCAGTAGACTCCTGTTGACTTCGGAATACAAGGAAGGCTTGATACACAAGGGTTTAAAGGGGGTTTAGTTGACGTTGGGAGAGTTCAGAATACATCGAATGGCGGAAGATCACAGGAGTCGAACCTGCCCAGGACCGCTGGCGGCCCCAACCGGATTTGAAGTCCGGCCGCCCCACCGGGGACGAGGATCTTCCTTTGGGAATCGGAAGCAAGGGGCTGATTATAGCGCAGTTTACCCTTAGCGCTAAGAGGGAAATAGCACTAGCCCCCGGCAATGCGCCGGAGGCCGACAGATTTAAGGCTTCAGCAGGTCCTTCACGTCCAGCAGGATAAACTCGTTGTCATCCGCCACGTTCGGCTGACGGCTGGAGGAGAACGGGAAGTTATTATCGTTGCCGACAATGATATGGCTACCGTCCACCACGTCCACGTTTTCAATGGTAAAGAACGGGAAAGTCAGCACGCCGTTGTTCAGTGGTTTGAGCGCCAGTTTGTTCGGATCCTGAATGTTCATCAGATCGATATAGGCCAACTTGTCGACCGGTTTACCGACGTTATCGTCAGAGAAAGCAATTTTATATACCCGTTTGAACTTCGCCACCTGGTTGAAGCAGTTGTCGGTCGGTGCGCCTGCCGCACAGGCTTTATCCTGTGTGCCTTCGCCGTTATCACGCTCGATCACCAGCCCGTGGGCGGCGTCGATCATATTGAAATCACCAATGGCGTTCTGGTTGTCTTCCAACACATATTGCCAACTGCGGCCGGTCCAGGCCTGCTGCTTCACGTCGAATTCCAGCACCCGCAGATAGCGTTTGCCGTCGAGGTTCTCAAACTTTTCACCGTCCCACAGTGCACCTTCCAGCAATGGGTACAGCTTGCTGCCGTCCGGTGACGCCGCCATGCCCTCAAAGCCCTTGGAACGTGCCACCTGGAAGTTCTGTTTGCCGTCCGGCGCGCCCGGCAGGGTCAGCGTCGGGTTATCCGGCGACTTCACCACCTTGCCGTCCACCTTGGTGTCAAACACCGCCAGCACCTTGCCGTTCAGATCGGCTTTGATCAGATAAGGCCCGAACTCGTCGCCAATCCACAGGGCATTGTCGGCGAACTGGAAGCTTTCCGGGTCGAAATCGCTGCCGGTCAGGTAACGTTTATCGGTGCTCTCATTGATGATATGGAAGGGTACATTTTTGTCGGGATCGTGCAGGAATACGGTTTTCAGTGGCGTCACCGTGCCGTTGCCGAAGTCGATTTTGTAGTGATTGAGGTACAGCATGGCGTCCGGCGAGTTGGCCTTACTGCCGAATCCGTTGTCGGTCAGCACCCAGTAGGTGCCGTCGGGCATATGCCTGATGCCGGAATGGCCCTGTAGCGGCTGGCCGTTGATCGGCAGGCCGATGCCGGTCATGCGATCGGCGGATTTGCCCGCCACGCTGCCCAGTTCGGTCACGCGTTTGCCGCTGGTGTATTTACCGCTTTGCTGTAAATCGGCGGGGGCATCCTGCGGTGCTGCAACGTTGGATTTCACCGCCAGTAACGCGTGCCCGGCCAGGGTCGCTGGCACCGGTTGAGCATCTGCCCACAGGTTACTGCTCAGCGCCATACAGCCGGCCAACAGCGCCAGGCGGGTTTTGGTGATGTGCATGTCTTGGTTCCCTTTTTGTTGTTATTACCCAGAAGTAAAAGCAACGTCACTATAGGGAGCCGCAATGACAGAAATATTATTCAGCGAAGGCCCGCCGATAGCTGTGCGGATGGAAGCGCCAGGTGATGGCGATTAGCACTACCACCAGCAGCGCATGGATTTGCCAATCCAGCACAAAGCTGCCGCTGTAATCACGCAGCAGGCCGGAAATGTACGGCGTGGTACCCGCCAGCAGGAAACCGATGCCCTGCATAAAAGCCACCAGCCGTCCCGCCGCCGCCGGGTGTGGGATATGATCGAGCGCCAGCACCAGGCACAGCGGGAAGGCACCGCCCAGCCCCAGGCCCGAGAGCAACACCCACAGCCAGGGTAGCGTCTGCGGCAGATAAATCAGGCCAATGAAACCAACCAACTGCATGGCAAGTGCCAGCAATAACAGCGGGCGACGATCCGCCGAGCGTGCCAGCGCCGGCAACAGCAGTGCTCCCACCACCTGGCCGAAGGTCATCAGCGCCAACAGCGATCCGCTGGCCTGCGGCTGCCAGCCGAGCTGCATATAATAGGGTGGCAGCCAGGCGATCAGGCTGGTGTAGCCACCGTTGATCAAACCAAAATAAGCGCCGAGCAGCCAGGCACGACGACTGAACCACAGGCTCGGTCCGCTGGAAGCCCCCGACGGCGTCAGGCGAGCCAGGCCACGGCTGACCGGCCACCAGGCGATTAATGCCACCAGCGCCGGTACCGCCCACCAGGCCAGCGCACTGTGCCAGTCATGGCCGACACTCATCAGCCAGGGGGTAATCGCCGCCCCCAGACCGCCACCGCCCATCAGTGCCGCCGACCACAGCCCGGCCACCAGCGTCATCTGCTTGAGAAAGTGATGTTTGATAATGCCGGGCATCACCGCCTGGATCACCCCAATCCCCAGCCCACCCAGCACCGCACTCAGCATTAATTGCGTGCTGCCCGGCGCCAGCTCACGCCAGGCGGCACCCACACCAATCGCCAGCAGGCTCAATACCACGCCGGTGCGTTCGCTGAATAGGCGGTTGATCGCCCCACCCGCCAGCGCCATCAACCCCATCATCAGTACCGGCAAGGTAGTCAGCAGGGCTGCGCCGCCAAAGCTTAGCCCGGTAGCCTGCCGCAGCGTCGGTAACAACGGGCCGATCGAGGTCAGCAATGGCCGCATATTCAGGCCAATCAGCACCAGCGCCCACAGCAGGGGGTTGAACCAGCGACGTAACAAGGAGGGAACAACAAAATGATTTAACACGGTCTATTCCTGAACTTCCGGGATGAAGAGTGCGGAGTCACAGAGTGGCCGCCGCAGCGTTGCCTTACTCTAGGCATCCCCGCTAGTATTGGGAAATTAAATAATAAAATAGCCAACAGTGGAAAAATGAATCGTTATCCGATGTTCAATCCGCAATTACTGCTCAGCTTCGTTGCAGTATGTGACAGCAACAGCTTCACCCGTGCCGCAGAACGGGTGTTTTTGTCACAATCTACCGTCAGCCAACAGGTTCGTCGGTTGGAAGAGATGCTGGGTAAACCGCTGTTTGAACGGTCTTCCCATCAGGTGTTGCTGACCGAGGAAGGCGTCAAACTGTTGAGCTATGCGCGACGCATCATCGCGCTGAATGAAGAGGCACACGATGCCTTGACCGGCATCTGGCGTGACGGCGTGCTGCGACTGGGGATGCCGGAGGATTTCGCCGCACCCACCACCGAACTGCTGGCGGAGTTCAGCCGCGCGCACCCGCATCTGCGGTTGGACGTCACCAGCGGCCTGAGTGCCGATCTGCACAGCGCCTACGCCCGCGAAGAGCTGGATCTGATCCTGGTTAAGCAACGCCGCAGCCAGCCACCACGAGCCGCCAGGCCGGAGCCACTGCTGTGGCTGGACAGCCTGGCCTTCCCGGCAATCGAACAATCGCCGGTACCGCTGGCCGTGTTCCCGCTCAATGGGTTATATCGTGATGACCTGTGTCAGGCGCTGGATAACCTCGGCAAACGCTGGCGCATCGGTTATAGCAGCGCCAGTCTGGCTGCGCTCACCGCCGCCTCCGCCGCCGGGCTGGGTGTCACCCTGTTGCCGGCCGGCTGCCGTTTGCCGAGCCATCGGGTGCTGGGTATCGCCGAAGGCTTACCGCCGATCGACAACATTGAACTGGCGCTGTATTACCGCGACGGTGCCCCTGCCGCTACCCCGGCGCTGGCCGAACGGCTAAAGACGTTTTGTGGGTTGGTATGAGAAGATTATTCCAAAAGCTGCGGATGTTTGAGCTGCAACCAATCGTTAGCCGCCAGCCAAAGTATCTCTGCCTGTTCCAGGCAGGCATGCACTGCCGCATCCGTCACCAAATCACCTGAATAATCAGCGATATTGCGTTGTTTTCGTAAAGCATCCAGGCAGATCATTGATTCACGCGAAATACCCAGGGTCAGCGGTAATGATTGGATCATGAGTTGATGATGACCGGGTTTATGGGTCGAGGTCCGAAAACCCTCCGCCTGCAGGGCTGCATTCGCGATTTGCATGACCGCTTTATACGCCGTGTCAAAACGCGTTTCATTGCTGAGCAGAGTGATACTGGCGTCATGCCGATTACGCGCAGCGGCGGAGAGTAATTTTCTGATTGCGCCCGCGTCAGGCCGTATCGCCTCCAGGCCAAGACCTATCAAATTGTCTAACGTCATCCTTGTCTCCCAAAATCCCTAGCCGGGGCTTACTCATAATGTCCTGAATAAAAGCGGAGTTTTCCGCCAAAGCCGCCCGCCACTCTGCCGGTGAATACAGTTTGGGGTTAATTTCCCTGCCCAATTCCTGTTGCAATGGGTAAAACACGTTGATCACCTCTGAGAATGACAAGTTGCCGACGATCAGGACGTCTATGTCACTGTCAGCCTTGGCCTTACCACTGGCAATCGAACCAAAAATAAAGGCCAGTTCAAGCTCAGCGTTAAGCTCGACCAACGCCTGGCGCAAACGCTCGGCCACCCCGGAGGTTTTGCGGAAAATAGCCGCCAGCTCAGGAAAAATCAGGCAATCGGGGTTAGCCCGATAACAGATTTGGTTTCCTTGTTGCTGCCTGAGCAAGATGCCGCCCTGCGCCAGCTTGTTCAACTCTTTATGTAGGGTACCGGCCTGAGTTGCGGTACGGCGCGCAATTTCGCGCACATGAAACGCTTGTTCTGGTTGCTTGAGCAACAGACTTAGCACTTTTCGCCGATATTCACTGAATAAGAGATCAAGCAGGGAACCGTACATGATGCTTCTCTAATGTAGCCATATTAGCTACAAATGTAGCCAATATGGCTACATTAGACAAGTAAACCCTAATACCCAACCTCGCCATAGCGCTCACGGTAGTCTTTGGGCGTCATGTCATAGCCTTTCTTGAACACCGAATAAAAATACTGCAGCGAGGGGTAGCCACACATCTGTGAGATCTCGTTGATGGTCAATGAGGTGGCCGTCAGCAGGTTACGGGCGCGATCCAGCTTTTCCTGATGGATCACATGGTGGATAGTTTCACCGGTTTCATCCCTGAAACGTTTTTCCAGATTGGAGCGCGACATGCCGATCGCATCCAGCACCTGCTCGACCTTGATGCCCTTGCAGGCGTGATGACGAATGTAATGCATCGCCTGGATCACCGCCGGGTCGCGCAGCGAGCGGAAATCGGTAGAACGTCGTTCAATCACCTTCACCGGCGGCACCAGAATGCGCTGCAGCGGCAGTTCACGACGATCAAGCAGTTGGTGCAGTAACTTGGCGGCGCGATAACCCATTTGACGGGTGCCCTGCGCCACTGAAGACAGTGCCACCCGCGACAGGTAACGCGTCAGTTCTTCATTGTCGATGCCGATCACGCACAGCTTTTCCGGCACTGCGATATCCAGATGCTCACACACCTGCAGCAAATGGCGCGCTCGTGCATCGGTCACCGCGATAATGCCGGTCTGCTGCGGCAGGGTCTGCACCCAGTCTGCCAGCCGGTTCTGCGCGTATTGCCAGTTCTCCGGCGCGGTGGCCATACCCTGATACACCACGCCCTGATACTGCTCCAGCGCCACCCGCTGCCGGAAAGCATGCTCACGCTCCTGCGCCCAGCGTTTACCCCCTTCGCCAGGCAAGCCGTAGAAGGCAAAGCGATTGATGCCTTTTTCTTTCAGATGAGTAAATGCCGCCTCCACCAGCGCCTGATTGTCGGTAGCTATGTAGTGCACCGGCGGGTAGTCCTCATTGCGATGATAAGAGCCACCCACTCCGACGATCGGCACTCTGACGTTGTGCAGCAACCGTTCGATTTCACCGTCGTCGAAATCGGCGATCACCCCATCGCCCAGCCAGTCCTTGATGTTGTCGATACGGCAGCGGAAATCCTCTTCGATAAAGATGTCCCAGTCACATTGTGAAGCCTGTAAATACTCGCCGACGCCTTCTACCACCTGGCGGTCGTACACTTTATTGGCATTGAACAGCAAGGTAATGCGAAAGCGCTTCTCGAACATGGGCATCCCCGATAAATGAACTGGTCTCTGGGATAGCACAACCCATCCGGGAGAGCAGCAGGCATCACCTCATAACTGTGAGCTCAGACGCTATTCTTATGCCCGCCGCTTGGTGGCGGAGTCCATCCATACTGCCAGCAGCAAAATGGCGCCCTTGACGATGTACTGCCAGAAGGTCGGCACGTCCAGCATGCTCATGCCGTTATCCAGCGATGCCATGATGAACGCGCCCATCACCGCGCCGGCCACGCTGCCGATGCCGCCGGCCAGGCTGGTGCCGCCAATCACGCAGGCGGCGATGGCGTCCAGCTCGGCGATATTGCCCGCCGAAGGTGACCCGGCCCCCAGGCGTGAACTGAGGATCAGGCCGGCAATGGCTACCATCAAACCGTTGATGGCAAACACCGCCAGCTTGGTGCGTTCGACGTTGACACCCGACAGCCGCGCAGCGTCAATATTGCCGCCGATGGCGTAGATCCGACGGCCAAAGGCGGTGCGGGTGGCCATAAATATCCCTGCCAGCATCAGCGCGGTGAGGATCAACACCGGCGTCGGTACCCCACGGTAATCGTTGAGCAAATAGATGGCGCCGAGCACCAGCAGCGCCAAAATACTTTGCCGGGTGACGTCACCGGTCGGTGTGGCCACGGGCAAACCGAGCTGGGCACGCCGACTGCGCCGCCGCCACTGCCAGGCCACAAACAGCATCAGCCCAACCGCACCGATACCAAAACCCAGGCCGTTCGGCAAATAGCTCTGGCCAATCTGCGACATCGCGCCGCTGGTCGGTGCCACGGTAGTGCCGTTGGTTATGCCGATCAGGATGCCGCGAAAGGCCAGCATCCCCGCCAGGGTTACGATAAACGACGGAACCTTGCGATAAGCCACCCACCAACCGTTCCAGGCCCCCAACAGCAGACCAGCCAGCAGCGTCACCACGATGGTCAGCGGCAATGGCCAACCCAGCCAAACGTCGAAAATCGCCGCCGCCCCGCCTAACAACCCCATCATTGAACCGACCGACAGGTCGATTTCTGCCGACACAATCACAAACACCATGCCGACCGCCAGAATGCCGGTGATCGCCGTCTGGCGCAGCAGGTTGGAAATATTACGCGCGCTGAGATAAGCCCCTTCGGTGGTAAAGGTAAAGAACAGCATAATGACGACTATCGCCGCCAACATCACAAACACCTGCAAATTGATGGATTTCAACTTCACTATGGGTTTTTTCTCCACCATTGCCGGCACGATCGCTTCAGACTGCGTGTTTTTCGACATCTGTTTCACTCCTCAATGCGGCTTCCATCACCTGTTCCTGGGTCAGACCCTGGTTGATCAACGACGCCTTGATGCGTCCCTGGTGCATAACCAGGACGCGATCGCTTAACCCCAGCACTTCCGGCAGTTCCGAAGACACCACGATCACCGCAATCCCCTGCTGTACCAGTTGATTGATTAACTTATAGATTTCATGTTTGGCGCCGATGTCGATACCGCGTGTCGGCTCATCCAATATCAGAATTTTCGGCTTCAGCAGCAGGCACTTGGCGAGAATAGCCTTCTGTTGATTACCGCCGCTCAGCCGGGCAATCGCCAGTTCAGGCGAGGAAGTTTTTACCTTAAGCTGTGCCAGCGACTGGCGAATGGTCACCTGTTCCAAAGCATCATCGATCACCGTCAGCGCACCGCTAAAGTCACTCAGCGCCGCCAAAGTCATATTGGCCCCCACGCCCATCACCGGTACGATGCCATCACGCTTGCGGTCTTCCGGCACCATGGCGATGCCATATCGCATTGCCTGGCGGCAATTGTTAATAACGGCCGGTTGCCCATTGAGGGTAATGCTTCCCTGCCAACGACCAGCGTAGACGCCGAACAGGCACTGCATGGTTTCGGTCCGCCCGGAGCCGACCAACCCGGCCACACCGAGGATCTCACCGCGCCGCAGGCTGAATGAAACATCGTCCACCCGCCGAACATGACGATTCACCGGGTGCCAGGCGGTCAGGTTATCCACCTGCAGGATCACCTCACCGATATCATGCTGCTGCTGCGGATACAGCTCGGTTAACTCACGCCCGACCATCATGGCGATAATGTCGTCCTCGCTCATTTCCGCCGCCGGGTGTGTGCCGATGTGCTTGCCGTCACGGATCACGCAGATCAGATCCGAGATCGCTTTCACCTCATTCAGCTTGTGCGAAATGTAAATACAGGCGATGCCGTGATCGCGCAGATCCGTAATGATCGCCAGCAGCGTAGCGGTTTCACTTTCGGTCAACGACGCCGTCGGCTCATCCAGCACCAGCAGCCGCACCTGCTTGTTCAGCGCCTTGGCGATCTCCACCAACTGCTGCTGGCCCAGCCCCAGTTCGCCGATAGGGGTGTTGGGATCCACCTCCAGCTTGACCTGCGCCAACATCCGTCGGCAGCGCAGGTACATGGCGTCGTAATCCATTACGCCGTATCGACACCATTCATTGCCGAGAAACATGTTTTCCAGCACCGTCATCTGCTTCACCAGCGCCAGCTCCTGATGGATGATGGCGATGCCTTTCTGCTCGGTGTCGCGAATGTTTTTTGCCGCTAATAAATCATCAGAGAAATAAATATCGCCCTGATAACTGCCGTGCGGATATATCCCGCACAGCACTTTCATCAGGGTGGATTTTCCCGAACCATTTTCACCACACAGCGATAATACCTGTCCGGCCTCTAATTTCAGGCTGACATTATCCACCGCCTTAACCACCCCGAATTGCATGGTGATATTTTTCATTTCTAAAAGGCTGGGCATTATTCCCTCCGCATTACCGGCTGTTGGAATTAATTAATGTCGGCTTTTTTGTGGAAGCCGTCGGCAATAATGGTGCTGTCGATATTCGATTTATCCACCGGAATAGGGGTTAATAACCAGGATGGCACGTCTTTGCTGCCGTTATTTAACGTGGCGTTGGCTTTCGGCTGTTCACCCTTGCCCAGTTGCACCGCGATGCCCGCCGCCTCGTCGGCCAGCTTGCTGATTGGCTTATACACCGTCATGGTCTGAGTACCGGCGACAATGCGCTTCACCGCCGCCAAATCGGCATCCTGACCGGAGATGGCCACCTTGCCCGCCAGGCCCTGAGCGGCCAGCGCCTGGATCGCACCACCGGCGGTGGCGTCGTTGGAAGCCACTACCGCATCAATCTTGTTATTGTTGGCGGTCAGCGCATTTTCCATGATTTTTAATGCGTTTTCCGGCAACCATCCGTCAACCCACTGATCGCCCACTACCTTGATTTTCCCGCCGTCGATCAGCGGTTGCAGCACCTTCATCTGTCCCTGGCGGAACAGCTTGGCGTTATTATCCACCGGCGAGCCGCCCATCAGGAAGTAATTGCCCTGCGGTACCCGCTGCACCAGGCTTTGCGCCTGCAGTTCACCGACCTTTTCATTATCAAAGGAGATGTAAAAATCGATATCGGCGTTATTGATCATGCGATCGTAAGCCAGCACCTTAATGCCTTCCCGCTTGGCTTCGCTGATCACGTTGCTTAACACCTTGCCGTTATAAGGAATAATCACCAGCACGTCGACGCCGCGGTTGATCATGTTTTCAATCTGCGCCATCTGGGTTTCTTCATTGCCGTTGGCCGACTGGACAAACACATCGGCCCCCAGTGATTTGGCCTTACTGACAAAGATATCGCGGTCTTTTTGCCAGCGCTCCAGACGCAGGTCGTCGATCGCCATGCCGATTTTGACTTCTTTGCTGAACGCCGGTTGGCTGGCCAGCGCCAGCAGTGCGCAGACCGAAAGGAACACAGGTTTGAATTTCATCTTATATACCTTTGTTATTTAACGTGTAGGGGCAATAATTGAAACGGGCTAGTGACGCAGCTTAGAGCGGATTGTTATCGGTTATTTAATATTCAGCAATTACTGATTTTTACCGGCTAATTATGATTTTTGGTTTAATGTTGTTTTTATGATGGCGGTCATGCTTTCAAGCTGAAAAACAGCAGGTCGACAAATAAAAATGAAGAGGCCTTAAATAAACTGCGGTTAAAAACCTATTATGAGATCTGCCGCACATTTAATAATTCTGTGAATTTAAGTGTGAAATAACGTAATTGAGCAGCCTGTCGCAAACTCCGAAGATAAAGGCATCCCGTAAACCGGGCATTGCTACCCAGGAGTCGATAATGCAATCTTATTTTGATCAGCTTGAGCAAGTGCGCTACGAAGGCCCTACCAGTAATAACCCGCTGGCCTTTCATCATTACAACCCGGATGAACTGGTGCTCGGCAAGCGTATGGCGGAGCACCTGCGTTTTGCCGCCTGCTACTGGCATACCTTCTGCTGGAACGGCGCGGACATGTTCGGCGTCGGCTCTTTCGATCGTCCCTGGCAGCAACCGGGCGATGCGCTGGCGCTGGCCAAACGCAAAGCCGACGTGGCGTTCGAGTTCTTCCACAAGCTGAATGTCCCCTACTACTGCTTCCATGACGTCGACGTTTCGCCGGAAGGCGCTTCGCTGAAAGAGTATCTGCACAACTTTGCAGTCATGACCGACGTACTGGAAGAAAAACAACACAGCAGCGGCGTAAAACTGCTGTGGGGCACCGCCAACTGCTTTACCCACCCGCGTTACGGCGCCGGTGCAGCCACCAACCCGGATCCGGAGGTCTTCAGTTGGGCTGCCACTCAGGTGTTTACCGCCATGAATGCCACTCAACGCCTGGGCGGTGAAAACTACGTGCTGTGGGGCGGCCGCGAAGGCTATGAAACCTTGCTTAACACCGACCTGCGCCAGGAGCGTGAGCAAATTGGCCGCTTTATGCAGATGGTGGTGGAGCACAAACATAAAACCGGTTTCCAGGGCACCTTGCTGATTGAGCCCAAACCCCAGGAGCCGACCAAACATCAATACGACTACGATGTCGCCACCGTTTACGGCTTCCTCAAGCAGTTCGGCCTGGAGAAAGAGATCAAGGTGAATATCGAAGCCAACCACGCCACGCTGGCGGGCCACTCGTTCCACCATGAGATCGCCACCGCCATCGCACTCGGCATCTTTGGTTCCGTCGATGCCAACCGGGGCGACCCTCAGTTGGGTTGGGACACCGACCAGTTCCCGATCAGCGTAGAAGAGAACGCACTGGTGATGTTCGAAATTATCAAGGCTGGGGGCTTTACCACCGGCGGGCTGAACTTTGATGCCAAGGTGCGCCGTCAAAGCACCGACAAATACGACCTGTTCTATGGCCATATTGGTGCCATGGACACGATGGCGCTGGCGCTGAAGGTCGCAGCGAAAATGGTGACTGACGGTCAGTTACACCAGCAGGTATCCAAACGCTATGCCGGCTGGAATGGTGAATTGGGCCAGCAAATTTTGCAGGGCAAACTGTCGCTCGAAGCCCTGGCGCAGTACGCTGAAGGACATGCACTGGCGCCACAGCACGTCAGCGGCCGCCAGGAGCAGCTTGAAAACCTGATGAACCACTACCTGTTCGGCTAACTTATACTCAAAATAATTCGAGTTGCATCAAGGCGGCAACTAAGCGCATCCCCGGGAGCGTACAGCCAGTACGTGACTGGGGTACACGCAGACAGCCAACACTGATGCAGCTTGAAGTATGAAGGGTATGACCCCGCGCGGCACTCGCCGCGTCTTTAAGGACCCTTAACCATGTATATCGGCATCGACCTCGGCACCTCCGGCGTAAAAGTCATTTTGCTCAGTGAGCAGGGCCAACTGCTTGCCAGCCACGGTGAGTCGCTGCCCATTTCCCGCCCTCACCCCCTGTGGTCAGAGCAAGCGCCGCAGGACTGGTGGCACGCCACCGATCGCGCGATGCTGGCGCTGGGCAAACAGCACAGCCTGCAGCAGGTAAAAGCCATCGGTCTCAGCGGCCAGATGCACGGCGCCACGCTGTTGGACGCGCGGCAACAGGTGCTACGCCCGGCGATCCTGTGGAATGACGGCAGAAGCGCCGCGCAATGCCTGGCGCTGGAACAGACGGTGCCGCAATCAAGGCAAATCACCGGTAACCTGATGATGCCGGGCTTCACCGCCCCTAAACTGTTGTGGGTGCAACAGCATGAACCCCTGCTGTTCGATCGCATTGATAAGGTGCTGTTGCCTAAAGATTATTTGCGCTGGTGCATCACCGGCGACTTCGCCAGCGACATGTCGGACGCCGCCGGCACCGGCTGGCTGAATGTGGCGCAACGTGACTGGAGCGACGAGATGCTGGCCGCCTGCGGCCTGACCCGCCGCCAGATGCCGCAACTGTTCGAGGGCAATCAGGTAACCGGCCAGACCCATACCGAACTGGCCCGCCGCTGGGGCATGTCGCCGGTACCGGTGGTGGCCGGCGGCGGCGATAACGCGGCCGGGGCGATCGGCGTGGGGCTGTATCAGGCCGGGCAGGCGATGCTGTCGCTCGGGACTTCGGGGGTGTATTTCGCGGTCAGCGACGGCTTTCTCAGCAACCCGGCCAGCGCGGTGCACAGCTTCTGCCATGCGCTACCCGACACCTGGCACCTGATGTCGGTGACGCTCAGCGCCGCCTCCTGTCTGGACTGGGTTTGCAAACTGACTAATGTCGAAGACGTCGCCACCTTGCTGCGCAACGTCGAACAGGCCCCCCCGGCGGCAGCTCCGCTGTGGTTTTTGCCCTATCTGTCCGGCGAGCGAACGCCGCATAACAATCCGAACGCCAAGGGAGCATTCTGGGGGCTCACCCATCAGCATGGTCCGAACGATCTGGCGCGGGCGGTGCTGGAAGGCGTCGGTTTCGCCCTGGCCGACGGGATGGACGTGCTGCACGCCAGCGGCCTGCAGCCCTCCAGCATCACCCTGATTGGCGGCGGCGCACGCAGCCCATTCTGGCGACAAATGCTGGCGGACATCAGTGGTCAACGGCTGGAATACCGCACCGGCGGCGACGTCGGCCCGGCGCTGGGGGCCGCACGGCTGGCACAGATCGCACTGAACCCGCAACGCCCACTCGGCGAACTGCTGCCTGAATTGCCGCTGGAACAGGTACATAGCCCAGATGCCGAACGCCACCAAGAGTACGCTGCGCTACGCAGTACCTTCCGCGAACTCTATACCCGTCTGTTGCCGCTGATGTAAAAACAGGGGTGGGGTAATACCCGCCCCCCTTATTATTGCCAAATCGAATAGTCGCCAGTGGCAAATGTCACTGCCAACCCGTCGGCTCCTCTCCTAAATTGGTGGCTGTCTTTTGACACTCCTCACCTCTGGATTAAGGAACTGAACGTGGAAAAAAATCAACAACAAAGCCGCAGAGCTTTCCTCAGCCAAACCGGCAAAATTACCACTGCCTGTGCGGTGATCGGCCTGACCGGCGGCGTGGCGCAGGCCGCCGTGCCGACGGGCAGCCCCTGCACACCGGAGACCCAACCCATGACCCTGACCGACAGCCACTACTGGCTGAGCGATGTGCGGCTGGAAGACGGTTTTGAGTACGATGGCGACACGGTGATCGGCACCCGCACCGCGCTCTATCAGCTTGAAATCAAAGACGGCAAGATTGCCGCTATCCACCCGAAGGAGGCAGCGGTTCCCACTGGTGTGCCACATTATCAGGCACAGGGTCAGTTGCTGTTGCCAGCATTTCGCGACATGCATATCCACCTGGATAAAACCTTTTACAGCGGCCCGTGGCAGGCACCGCGTCCGCGCCAGGGCAAAACCATTATGGATATGATCGCGCTGGAACAAACGCTGATCCCCAAGCTGTTGCCTACCTCACAACAACGTGCAGAAAACCTGATCGCCCTGCTGCAATCCAAAGGCAGCACCGTGGCGCGTAGCCACTGCAATATCGATCCGGTCAGCGGGCTGAAAAGCCTGGAACACCTGCAGCGCGCGCTGGAAATTCACCAGGCCGACTTCAGCTGTGAAATCGTCGCCTTCCCACAGCACGGCCTGCTGCACTCTAAAGTTGACGGCTTAATGCGTGAAGCCATGCAGATGGGGGTGCAATACGTCGGTGGGCTGGATCCGACCAACGTCGACGGCGCTATGGAACAGTCACTGGACGCCATGTTTCAGATTGCGCTCGACACCGGCAAAGGCGTCGATATCCACCTGCATGAAACCAGCCCGGCCGGGGTGGCCGCCATCAACTACATGATTACCACCGTAGAAAAGAACCCTTCGCTGCGCGGTAAAGTCACCATCAGCCACGCATTTGCCCTGACCGCGCTGAACCCGAATGAGCTGGAAGAAACCGCCACCCGCCTGGCCGCGCAGCAAATCACCATTGCCTCCACGGTGCCGATTGGCAGGCTGATGATGCCGCTGCCGCAGCTCAGTGAAAAAGGGGTATTTGTGATGACCGGAACCGACAGCGTAATTGACCACTGGTCCCCGTTCGGCACTGGCGACATTCTGGAAAAAGCCAACCTTTACGCCCAACTTTACCGGGGTTCTGACGAGTTTCATCTGTCACGCGCCATGGCTATTTCTACCGGCGGCGTGCTGCCGCTGAACGACAAAGGTCAACGAGTGTGGCCCAAAGCCGGTGACAGCGCGGAGTTCGTGCTGATCAACGCCAGTTGCTCCGCCGAAGCGGTAGCCCGCCTGCCGACTCGCCGCGCCACCTTCCATCAAGGGCGGCTGGTCGCCGGCCAGATCGGCAAAGCCTGATTCTGGTCCGCTGATGCCACCATGATGGCCGTTTTTGGCCTTCTTCCCTGCAGGATAACGGCGCAGCATGGCGTTATACCTAATTGGCGGAGGGCCGAAAATGTCACAGAGCGCGTTATTGATCATCGATGTTCAGCAATCATTCCAGCATCGTCCATTCTGGCAAGAAGAGGATCTGCCGGCTTTCCAACAGGCACTGTCACGGTTGATCGCAGGCTGTCGCCAGCAAGGCGTTGCGCTGGTTGATGTGTTCCACGTGTCGCCAGAGGGCCCCTTTTCGTTGGCGTCCGGCTGGGTAAAGCGCCTGCCCTTCCTCGACCATCAGGCCGATATCACGGTACACAAACAGGTGCACAACGCACTGACCGAATCCGGTCTGGATGCCTGGCTGCGCCAACGGGATATCGATCATTTGATTATCTCCGGCATTCGTACCGAACAGTGCTGTGAAACCACCACCCGGGTAGCGTCCGATCTCGGCTACCGGGTCACCTTCGTCACCGAGGCCACGCTGACCTTCCCGATGCAACACCCCGACGGAGAAGTCTTTACCAGCGAACAGCTCAAGCGGCATACTGAGACGGTGCTGGTCGATCGCTTCGCCCGCATCGCCAGCGTGGATGAGGCACTGGCGCAACTCTCACAGGAGTAATCATGCCGCAGGCCGTCTACTTTCTGATGCTGCCCCAGGTGCTGTCGCTGGACGTCAGCGGTCCGGCGGAAACCCTGCGTCTGGCCGGGCAGTTCAGCCTGCGCTACATCAGCCCACTGCCGCAGGTAGTCTGCTCGATAGGCATGACGCTGAGTCAGCTACAGCCGCTGCCTGAGCGGCTGGAAGACGGCGCTATTCTGGTGGTGCCGGGCGTCAGTGATTCGCCACATTTCTTCGCCACTGCGCCAGCCGAACAGGCTCGCCGCTGGTTGGCGGCGCTGAAGCCCGACCTGCAACAGCAACGTATCACGCTGGTCTGTGTTTGTTCCGGCGCCCTGCTGGTGGCACAGGCCGGTTTGCTCGATGGCTACCAATGCACCACCCATCACGACGTGATCGAGCGCCTGCGCCAGCAAGCCCCGGCAGCGCAGGTGAAAGAAAATCGCATCTTTGTTGAAGACCGCGGCGTTTACACCAGCGCGGGGATCACCGCCGGTATCGATCTGGCTCTGCACCTGATTAACCGCCAGTGTGGCGCTACCCGGGCAATGGAGATCGCCCGTGAGATGGTGGTGTATTTTCGCCGTTCCGGTGACGACCCGCAGCTTTCGCCCTGGCTACGCTACCGTAACCATCTGCACCCGGCGGTGCACCGTGCGCAAGACGTGATGGCCGCCGAGCCGGAAGCGGAATGGTCGGTGCCGCAGGTGGCGGAAAAGGCCCACGTTAGCAGCCGTCATCTGGCGCGATTGTTCCGTAACCATATCGGTATCAGCGTGCGTGAGTATCATGAGCAGCTACGGCTGGCAGTGGCGCAGCAGCGCCTGCAACAAGGCTATGGGCTGGAGAAAGCGGCCTTGGCGGCGGGATTCTCCTCCGGCCGCCAACTGCGACGTGCTCAGCAGCGCGGCTCAACCGCGCTATGACACCAGCCGTCGAGGGTCTATTTTCTGCAGCCCTATCGACAGCAGCAGGCTGAGCGCCAGCGCCACCCCGAACACCCAGAAGATATCCAGTAACGGATAGGCCGTCAGCTCCAGGTGCCGGTTGCGCATAAAGTTAACGATAATGGCGTGAAAACCGTAGATCGCCAGCGAATGGCGGGAAAAAACGCCCAACCAGCCAATCGGCTCCGGCAGACAGTTTTTAAACCAGAGCATCAGTGATACCGCCGCGATAAACACCAGCGGGCCGCAGTATATGTAGTAGGTATCGGCGAAGTTACCGTTAATAAACATCTGGCTTTTGGTGCCGTGAATAATCAACGCCACGCTGCACACAAAACCTGACGCCGCCAGCCAACTGACGCTACGCCCCTGGGTGTCCATCATGCCAATCGCCCGTCCGGCCAACGCATATAACAGGTAATAGAAGGTATCGCCGTAGATATACAGATTCACCGGCAGCAGGTGCGCGTTGCCCAGGGTCAGCGGGCTGGTATTGGGGTTGGCGATCACCGCCAGGATCACCAGTACAGCGGCCAGATAGCGGCGCGATACCGGTTTAACGTTGATCAGCGGCGACAGCAAATAAATGACCGCGATCGCATAGAAGAACCACAGGTGATAGAACACCGGTTTCAGCAATATGCCGCGCAGCGACGGCCAGAAGCCAATTTTGGTGAACGTCGCAATATAGATCAGTGCGACGGCACTGTAGAACAAGATGCAGCAGCCAATACGGATGAAATGTTTCTTACCGGCGCTTTTCTCACCGAAAAACAGATAGCCGGAAATCATGAAAAATAACGGTACCGAGACGCGCGACATCGAGTTCAACAGGTTGGCGATGTCCCAGTTGTGTTCGCCCACCGCCACCCCGTTGGTGACGTAATAGGTGGTCGCGTGGATCATCACCACCATCATGCACGCCACCGCGCGCAAGTTATCTATCCAGCCAATTTTATTACTCAAAAGGTCGCCCGCAATATTGTCATCTTCGTCTGTTAAAAAGAGGTTAACCAGCGAAAGTGTGGGTGGCAACCCTGACGGGCAATATCAGAATGTGCTGAAACAACACCTTATTATTGCCAAGGTGAACAATTGGCGGCAAAATAGCCGCCACAACTCGCTCAGATAGCGCTTCCCGCCCTGACAGTTCCTTATTTCTTCTTTACTTTCAGTACGATAAATATGAAAACAACATTACCACCTGCGGCTCGCTTGGGTCGACAGGCGCTTTTATTCCCTCTGTGTCTGGTGCTGTTCGAATTCGCCACCTATATCGCCAACGATATGATCCAGCCTGGCATGCTGGCGGTGGTGGCAGATTTCAACGCCGGTGAAGAGTGGGTGCCCACCTCCATGACCGCCTATCTGGCCGGCGGTATTTTCCTGCAATGGCTGCTGGGGCCGTTGTCGGATCGCCGTGGCCGTCGCCCGGTGATGCTGGCCGGCGTGGCGTTCTTTATCGTCGCCTGCCTGGCTATTTTGCTGGTGACCAACATCGAGCAATTTATCTTTATGCGTTTCCTGCAGGGGATTGGCCTGTGCTTTATCGGTGCGGTGGGCTACGCCACGATACAGGAATCCTTTGAGGAATCGGTGTGCATAAAAATCACCGCGCTGATGGCCAACGTGGCACTGATCGCCCCGCTGCTTGGGCCGCTGGCCGGTGCAGCGCTGATCCACGTCGCACCATGGCAAAGCATGTTCGTGCTGTTTGCGGCACTGGCAGCCTTTGCCTTCTACGGCCTGTGGAAAGCGATGCCGGAAACCGCGTCGCTGCAGGGTGAGAAACTCTCGGCCGCCAACCTGTGGCGTGACTATCGCCAGGTGCTGTCCAACCGTCGCTTTGTCTGCGGTGCGCTGGCTATCGGCTTTGCCAGCCTGCCATTGCTGGCCTGGATTGCCCAATCACCGGTGATCCTGATCAGCGGCGAGTCGCTGTCGACGCTGGATTATGGCCTGCTGCAAATTCCGGTGTTCGGCGCGCTGATCCTCGGCAACCTGACGCTGGCGCGGATGACCGGCAAGAACAGCGTCCAACGGCTGATCAAACTGGGCGCAGGGCCAATGATGCTGGGGCTGCTGATCGCGGCGCTGGCCACCCTGTTCTCAACTCACGCCTATCTGTGGATGACTGCGGGCCTGAGTCTGTACGCTTACGGTATCGGGCTGGCCAACGCCGGGCTGTACCGCCTGACGCTGTTCTCAAGCAATGTCAGCAAAGGCACGGTTTCCGCCACCATGGGCATGCTGAGCATGATGGTGTTCACCGTCGGAATTGAGCTGGCGAAAGTGGCCTACGTCTGGGGCGGCAGCGGGTTGTTCAATTTGTTCAACCTGGTCAGCGGCCTGTGCTGGCTGGCGCTGGTGGCGCTGTTCCTCAGCAAACGCCGCAGCGGCGATGTGACACCGACGCCTAACACCGCGTTGTAATGATCAGCACGTGAGGAGAGGTTATCTCCTCACGTGCTGTAAAGTTTGCATTGGATTCAACACCCTCAACTCCGTTTGTCAGCATCCAAACTTATCGCCCATGCTTGCACTTCCTCATGGCTGATAATATTCAGCCGTTCTACATCATTAAGGGCTTCTAGCGTCAAACGTCGCTGTTCTTCCTCTCGAACAGTTCTGTCAGTCCCTACGTTATTTTTTGCAACTAGCAGAAAAGTATTAATATTCATCCTGATCGCCTCGTCCCTAAATCAAAAAACGTAAGATATCCAAAATAATTGGAGTTGCATCAAGGCGACAAGAGCATAAATCCCCAGGAACTTACTCAAGCAAGTGACAGGGGTGAGCGCTCGCAGCCAACACAGATGCAGCTTCAAGTATGATGAAAATCACCACCGAACAACCCGCCGTCGCGCAGCAGGTGCTGGTTACCTTTGCGGCGGGTGAAACCGCTGCGGTCAAAGAACTCCAATACCTGGATCGCCAGCTTGCGACCCACACCGAGCCGATCGCGAAAATCGGCGGCGTTGGCACTGCCCTGTTCCACATCCAGCTCGCGGATCAGTGCAGCGAACTGGTCTATGCGTCGGCTTAGGTAGTAACGCTCCACCACCACCGCCGTGACATGCCCCAACTGGGCCGCTTTACGCAGAGTTGCCCGCACCCGGGCCTCATCCTCGCCCAATTCGGTCGCCAGATCGCGCACCCACCAGGCCTCGTCACCAAACAATGGCTCGATACACGCCCACAGAGCCAGTTCCTCAGCACTGAACGCCAGACCGTGCTCCGGCAGGTGCAACCAGCCCCGCGTATTGTTTATAAACCCCTCGGCCAGCAGCCGCTCGGTCATCATAAATACCAGAGGTTCAGCCAACTGAGGCAAGGCCATGCGCCGCAGGCGCGCCCGCCCCAAACCGAGTTGATCGGCATGCTGCAGGTGATACTCGGCCAATACCTGTAATAAACGCTGTTGGCCCTGCTGAGCATTCTCCTGCGCCAACGCCATATCACCGGCAATCAGCAACTCACGGCCTGCCAACAGCGCCGCCAGCTCGCCTTCGGTCAATTGCCGTGCCCAGGAAAAAGCGGCCAGATCCAGTGTGCCGTTAGGCAGATGCAGCGCCAGTGCCTGTCGGTCGTCGTCGGCCTGTGCCAGTGCTGCCAGCCAGGCCAGATACTCAGGTTGGCGCTTGCCACGTTTCGGCGTCGTCAAACTCAGCACCCTGGCTCCCCCCAGCGTTTGGCGTGCGCCAATATCTCGCAGCACCAGCCGATCGTTTTCCGCCAACCACAACGGGCGATCGAGGAGCAACTCTGCCAACTCCTCATTCAGCAGTGAAATTCGCCCGGTGATATGGCTGGCAGCATGATGCAGATGCAGCGGCTGCCAGTGCCGTATCGGCCGATCGGCATCCAGCGCGACCAGAATGCGTTCGGCGGCCAACAGCGGCTTTTGCGCCAGCAGCCAGTCACCGCGTGCCACCTGTTCTTTGCTGACGTCACCGCTGATATTCAGGGCGATACGCTGCCCGGCTTGCGCTTGCTCAACCGGCTGATTTTGAGCGTGTAAACCTCGTACCCGCACCGGGGCATCGACACCGGTCAGCCACAGTAGGTCACCCACCGCGATCTTTCCACCCAATGCAGTGCCGGTTACCACCAGGCCAGCACCCTTCACGCTGAATGCACGATCCACCGCCAGGCGGAAACGGCGCGTCAACGCATGTTCGTCAGGCTGCAATGCCAACAGGTGCGCACGCAACGCATCAATGCCCCGCGCCTGTAGCGCAGCAGTGACGAACATTGGCACCTGATGCCAACCCTGGCGCGCCAGTTCGTCGCCAAGCTCACGCCGTACCTCATCAATACGCGCCTCATCCACCCGATCGGCCTTGGTCAGCGCCACCGTCAATGCCGGGCGGCCGCTCAACCGCAAGATCGCCAAATGCTCGCGGGTTTGCGCCATCACGCCGTCGTCGCAGGCCACCACCAGCAACGCATGATCGATGCCGCCAACGCCTGCCAGCATATTGGCGAGGAATTTTTCATGACCGGGCACGTCGATAAAGCCCAGCACCCGGCCATCGGGCTGCGGCCAGTAGGCATAGCCCAGATCTATAGTCATGCCCCGGCGTTTTTCTTCCGGCAGACGATCGGCGTTGATCCCGGAGATCGCCTGCAGCAGGGTGGTCTTGCCATGGTCGACATGGCCTGCGGTAGCAATAATCATGCGCTCAATGCCTCAATCAACGCCTCTTCCTGTTCCAGACAGCGCAGATCGAGCCACAGCCGGCCGTCGTTAATTCGACCAATCACCGGCTGCGGCAGACGGCGCCAGCGTTCCGCCAGTGCCTCCAGCGTCGCGCCGCGGCCGTCCTGTGGCGTAAAGGTCAATGCATAACTCGACAACCGGTCCACCGGCAACGAGCCGCTGCCAATCTGCGACCAGCAGGGTTCGGCACGCAGTTGGAAATGCCCGGCAAACTGTGGCGTCAGCACCTGCAACAGTCGCTCGGCGGCCTGCTGCATCGCCTGCTGTGGGCGAGTCAGCAATCGCAGCGTCGGCAGCTGTTGTGCCAGCAGCTCGGGTTGCTGATAGAGCCGCAAGGTAGCCTCCAGCGCTGCCAACGTCAGCTTGCCAACGCGCAGCGCACGCTTCAAAGGATGCTGCTGCAGTCGGGCAATCAGCGCCTTTTTACCGACGATGATGCCAGCCTGCGGGCCGCCCAACAGTTTGTCACCGGAGAAGGTCACCAGATCAACCCCGGCGGCCAGCAACCGCTGCGGCATAGGTTCGGCCGGCAGGCCGTACTGCGCCATATCAATCAGTGAGCCGCTGCCCAGATCGGTGGCGGTCGGCAGGCCGTGCTCTGCACCGAGCTGTGCCAGTTCGGCTTCGTCCACCGCGGCGGTAAAGCCCTGAATGCTGTAGTTGCTGGTATGCACCTTCATCAGCAACCCGGTCTGGTCGTTAATGGCGTTACGGTAGTCTTTCAGATGGGTGCGGTTGGTGGTGCCCACCTCCACCAGCTGGCAGCCCGCCTGACGCATCACGTCAGGTATGCGAAATGCACCGCCGATTTCCACCAGCTCACCGCGCGACACCACCACTTGCTTGCCGGGTGCGATTGCCGCCAGCATCAGCAGCACCGCTGCCGCATTGTTATTAACGATGCAGGCGTCTTCCGCGCCGGTCAGCTGACACAACAAATCCGCGATGGCGCGATCGCGATGCCCACGCCCGGCGCCATCCAGATCGTATTCCAGCGTCACCGGCTCTCCCATCGAACGCGTCACCGCCTCAATCGCCGGCTGCGCCAGCAGGGCACGGCCCAGATTGGTGTGCAGCACGGTACCGCTCAGGTTAAATACCGGCGCCAACGCCGTGCGCTGCCGTTGTACCAGCGCTGCGCCAAGCGCCTGCGGCCAGTCGGCGCACCAGTCGGGCAGCCGTTGATGTTGTTTAATGGTTTCACGCGCCTGCAGTTGCAGTTGGCGCAGCAGGTCGCTAATCAGCGTCTGGCCATGTTGCGCCACCAGCGGTTCAATCGCGGGATCGCGCAGCAGGCGGTCAATGGCGGGTAACTGGCTGTAAAGATACTGGGATTCAGTGCTCATGGTCGCTCGGTTTTAATGTAGTGGTCTCGGCATAAAGCAAAACCCCGCCGCAGCGGGGTGAGGGAGATCAGGGGGGCGAGGTGCGGGCAAAACTTTCGCGGGCAAACAGCCGTTCGGCCAGCTTGATCAACGCCGGTCGCTCAACACACCAGTTGGGCATGATGCGGCGGAAATTAAGGTAGCCCAGCGCACAACCGGTGGCAATATCGGCCAGCGTCAGCGTTTCGGTGTTCAGTAGCGTTTTTTCCTGCGCCAGCTTTTCCAGCGCGTCCAGTCCGTGCGTCAGCTTGGCGCGCTGGCGCAGGATCCAGTTTTCGTCCTGTTTTTCCGACGCCCGTTTGCTCTCGCGAAACAGCGTGGCGGCAGCCTCGGTCACGCCATCCGCCAGGGCTTCCACTTGACGGATGCGCAGCGCTGCCGCGCGATCGGCAGGCAAAAATGCCGGGGCCACCGACAGCAGTTCGAGGTATTCGGCGATCACCCGCGAGTCGTAAAAGACGGCGCCATCGTCGGCCACCAGCACCGGGACCTTGGCGAGCGGATTCAGCTCCACCACCCGACTGCCCGACTCATACGGCGGATCGTTAACGAATTCGAACGCGATCCCCTTTTCCAACAACATCACGGAAATCTTGCGGACAAAAGGGCTGGTGTAACTGCCAATAAGCTTCATCAGTCTTCCCCTCGGTTTGCAAACCACAGCGGTGTTATTTCACCGCCAGCGTGTCGATAACCTGCTGAACCAGCGCCTGATGCGCCTCCGGCGTTTTGGCCGGCGACAACATTTGCAACGTCACCACCCGCTTGTTGAGCACCGTCAGCATGATGGTGGACATCACCTTCTGCCCGTTGACGCTTTGCTCGGTATCCAGACGATGGAATTTCTGTTTACCGACGGTGAAATTCTCTTCTTTGGTGGTCTGGATATTCTGATAGCGGTCGCCCAGCTCGGTGATGATGCTCTGGGTCAGCTCTTTCAGCATTTTATCGCTGCTGTTGAGCTTCATGTCGTCCGGCGGAATGACTTCGGAGGAGACGGTGCTCTGGCGCGATTTACCGTCAAGGAAGCGCTGAATGGTGGATTTGCTGTCGTTTATGATGCCGCTGTTCTCGGTCTGATCGCTAAAGCCCGACGGCAATTCAAAGGTAATCTTGCCCTTTTGCATCGAGACTTTCAGGCCCGGAGGCGGCGCGGGGGGCGTCTCCACCACCGGCGGCGGCGGTGCAGGCTGAGTGACGATCGGTTTGGTATCCGGCTTCGGCACTTTCGGCTTGGTGTCGTCCTTGTTATCACAGGCCGCCAGCCCGAGGGCCAAAACTGCAACCGCCGTCAATTTCGCAATGGTCTTCAACATCGTCAATCCCTTTCCTTTCGCTTCGCGCGTCATGGCGTAAACGTAGCAACTCGCCCGGGCGAATGCCAGAAGCCCAATCCGAAATTAATCATCCGGTAAATTCTAAGGGCCGAATACATTCAGCCCAATATGCCAGAGATTACGACCCTGGGAACAGGAACGGATTGATACTGCTGCGGGCAAAGCCTTCATCTTCCATTTTGGCGTCGAGCACCAGCGTGGCCAAATCGTCGGCAACCGCTTCAACCTGCGGGTCTTTTTCCTGATACAAAATCTTCAGGTAAGTGCCGCAGTCACCGCAGCTTTCCGCCTTCACCGCCGCCAGTTCGCTGTCCAGCGACCAATAGTTGAGATCGCGCGTTTGCTCGCAGTTACTGCATTTGATCCGCACCACGTGCCACTCGCTTTCGCACAGGTTGCAGTGCAAATAACGCAGGCCGCTGACGGTACCGATATGCACCACGCTGGATACCGGAATGCTGCCGCACACTGGGCAGAACTGGCGGTGTTCGCCATATTCCGCGCGCGCTTTGCCAGGGATTTGCCCAGCCATCTGCGCCCAGTAGAGCGACAGCGCGGCCCAGATAAACGGCGCTTTCTCGCTGCCAATTTTGCCGAAATCCTGGTTAAGCAAGGCATCGGCCAGCAGTTCCAGTTCGTGCGACGAGGCCTTTTCCAGGTTGTCCAGCACCGCCAGAATGTGTTCCGGCGCCTGCGGGCGCAACTCGGCAATCAGCGAAGCCAGCAGCTTGTGCCAGTGTTCACTGCGCGGGTAGACGCTCAGATCCAGCGGCGGTTTGCCGCTGGCGGCACTCTGCTGCAACGCGTCGGTCAAATCCAACGTCAGCGGGTTGTCATGCAGCGCATGATGTTGCGCCTCGGCCAGTTGGGCGGCGAAGTTCAGGTAGTCACCCAGCGGGTTGTCGGTCGCCAGCTTGCGCAGGCGTTCAGCACGGCGGCTGTAAAGGCTTTTCAGATTCGCGAAAAGTAACGGCGGGATGGTTTCCGCCGTTGTGGACTTCTCACGCTGTGCCCCTAGTTGCTCTTTAGGAACAATGCGGATGCTCATCAGGGTTTGTCTTCCTGTTGTTTCTCGCGGACCTCTCGGTACCAACGCGGATGATGTTTTTTAGCCCAGGCCGCCGGCACCCAGCCTTCCACCATGGCGGTAATGGTGCCTTTTACCCACAGCGCGGCGTAAATGTGCACCATAATCACGATGATCAGCCCCACCGCAGCCAGCGAATGCACCAGCAGCGCGATGCGGATCAGCGGTATCGGGAAGGACGGCGCAAAGTACGGCCGCCAGATCACCACACCGCTGGCCAGCAGCAGCACCAGGCTAATGATTGCCGCCCAGAATACGCATTTCTGACCGAAATTATAACGTCCGGTGTCACCCACTTCCTCGTTCATGACGATTTTTTGGATGTTTTTGGCCCAGACGATGTCTTCGCGGTTGATCAGATTATGCTTCCAGTAGCGCAGGAACATCAGCAGGAAGGCCGCAAACATGATCACCCCAACGAAGGGGTGCAGAATGCGCGCCAACTGCGGCGTACCGAAAATGTTCATCAGCCAGTTGAAGGAGGGGAAAAAGAACCCCAGCCCGCTGATGGCGGCGAACACAAAACAGAACGCCACAATCCAGTGGTTAATCCGCTCCGGCGCGCTGTAGCGCTGAATACGCTTTTCCTTCTTCATTTGCGCGTCTCCTCATCATGCGGCTCGTCGTCTTCGTCCTCATCGACGCGGTTAGGACCGACGCCGACATAGTGGAACACGCTCGCCGCAAAGGTGGCGGCAAAGCCGATGGCCGCCAGGGGTTTCCACACGCCTTTCCAGAACGTGATCGCCGGGCTGATGGTCGGGTTATCCGGCAAACCGTGATACAGCTGCGGTTTGTCGGCATGGTGCAGCACATACATCACATGGGTGCCACCCACGCCCGCCGGATCGTACAGACCGGCATTTTGATAACCACGGGTGTTCAGCTCGCTGACGCGCTCGGCGGCAATCTCCTTCATGGCGTCCTTGGTGCCAAAATGGATAGCGCCGGTCGGGCAGGTCTTCACACAGGCTGGTTCCTGGCCGACATCAACGCGATCGACACACAGGGTGCACTTGTACACCCGGTTGTCGTCCTTGTTCATGCGCGGCACATCGAACGGGCAACCGGCGATGCAGTAACCGCAACCGATGCAGTGCTCGGACTGGAAGTCGACGATGCCGTTGGCGTACTGGATGATTGCCCCTTCCGACGGGCAGGCCTTCAGGCAGCCCGGGTCGGCGCAGTGCATGCAGCCGTCCTTGCGGATCAGCCACTCCAGCTTGCCGTTTTCCTCCACTTCGGAGAAGCGCATCACCGTCCACGACTTGGCGGTTAGATCGGCGGGGTTATCGTACACCCCGACGTTATGCCCGATTTCATCGCGGATGTCGTTCCATTCGGAACAGGCCACCTGACAGGCCTTGCAGCCGATACAGGTGGTGACATCGATCAGTTTGGCCACTTCTTCCTGGTGGTCACGGGCGCGTGGCGCCGGCGTGAAGCCATTGGTGGCGGATTTACGAATGATGTCCTGAGATTGCATTGCCATAATTCGTCTCCGTTACACCTTTTCCACGTTGACCAGGAACGCCTTGAACTCTGGCGTTTGCGTATTGGCATCACCGACAAACGGCGTCAGCGTGTTGGCAATAAAGCCTTTCTTCGCCACCCCTTCGTAACCCCAGTGGATCGGGATACCGATGGTGTCGACCTCCTGCCCATTCACCTGCAGGGTGCGGATACGCTTGGTCACCACCGCCTTGGCCTTGATAAAGCCGCGGTTGGAGCTGACCTTCACCGTATCCCCATGCTGGATGCCTTTTTTCTCCGCCAGCTTCTCGCCAATCTCCACAAACTGTTCCGGCTGCGCGATGGCGTTGAGTACCGCGTGCTTGGTCCAGTAGTGGAAGTGCTCGGTCAGGCGATAAGTGGTCCCGACGTACGGGAACTTATCGGACGTGCCCATTGCCGCCAGATCGTCCTTGAACACCCGCGCTGCCGGGTTGGAAACCACGTTCGGGTGCAGCGGGTTGGTGCCGAGCGGCGTTTCAAACGGCTCGTAGTGTTCCGGGAACGGCCCTTCGGCCATTTTATCGGTGGCGAACAGGCGGCCCATGCCTTCCGGCTGCATGATGAATGGCCCAACGTCGCTGCCCGGTGCGGCAGCGCTGTAGTCCGGGATATCCACCCCGCCCCACTTGGTGCCGTCCCACTCCAGCAACTGACGTTTGGGATCCCAGGGCTTGCCCTGCGGATCGGCCGACGCACGGTTGTACAGAATGCGGCGGTTGAGCGGCCAGGCCCAGGCCCAACCCAGCGTATTGCCGAGGCCGGACGGATCGGCGTTATCGCGCCGCGCCATCTGGTTACCGGCCGGCGTCCAGCTACCGGCGAAGATCCAACAGCCGCTGGCCGTTGTGCCGTCGTCACGCAGGTGGGCAAAGGTGCTGAGCTGCTCACCTTTTTTCGCCAACACTTTGCCGTCGGCGTCGAGCACATCCGCCAGCGCTTTACCGTTGCTTTCCATCGCCACTTCTTCCGAAGCAGGATTTTCCGGCGTCAGGTAATCCCAGGTCATGTTCAGCACCTGTTCCGGTACCGCACCGCCGTCACGCGCGTACATCTCACGCAGACGAATAAAGATACCCGCCAGGATTTCCCCGTCGTTCATCGCTTCACCCGGGGCATCCGCGCCCTTCCAGTGCCACTGCAGCCAGCGCCCGGAGTTGACGATCGAACCGTTCTCTTCGGCGAAGCAGGTGGACGGCAGGCGGAACACTTCGGTCTGAATCTTCGACGGATCAACGTCGTTGAACTCGCCGTGGTTCTGCCAGAAGTTGGAAGTCTCGGTATTGAGCGGATCAATGGTCACCAGGAACTTCAGTTTTGACAGCGAGGCCACCACCTTGTTCTTGTTCGGGAACGACGCCACCGGGTTGAAGCCCTGGCAGAAGTAACCGTTGACCTTGCCTTGTGACATCAGCTCGAAGTACTGCAGCACGTCGTAGCCTTTGTCCCACTTCGGCAGCCAGTCAAAGCCCCAACCGTTGTCCTTCTGCGCCTTGTCACCGTAGAAGCTCTTCATCATGCTGACGAAGAATTTCGGGTAGTTGCTCCAGTAGTTCACCTGGCCCGGCAGCAGCGCCTTCGGCGTATTGGCTTTCAGGTAGGTGTCGAGATCGGTCTGTTTCTCCGACGGCAGCGTCATATAGCCCGGCAGGCTCTGCGACAGCAGACCCAGATCGGTCAGACCCTGAATGTTGGAGTGGCCGCGCAGCGCGTTGACGCCGCCGCCCGCCATGCCCATGTTGCCGAGCAACAGCTGGATCATCGCCATGGTACGGATGTTCTGCGAGCCGACCGAGTGCTGAGTCCAGCCCAAGGCGTACAGGAATGACGCGGTTTTATCCGCCACGCAGGTTTCGGCGATGTATTCACAGACCTTGATGAAATCTTCGGTCGGCGTACCGCAGATATTGTTCACCACCTCCGGCGTATAGCGGCTGACGTGCTGTTTCAGCAGGTTCCACACGCAACGCGGATCCTGCAGTGTCAGATCGCGCTTGGCGAAGCCGTTTTCGTCGAACTGGTAGTTCCAGGTGGTTTTATCGTACTTGCGGTTTTCCGCGTCATAACCGCTGAACAGGCCGTCTTCGAAGGTAAAGTCTTCCCGCACCAGCAGGCTGGCGTTGGTGTAGGCGTGGACGTATTCGCGGTTAATCTTGTCGTTGGTCATCAGGTACAGCAACACGCCCGACAGGAAGGCAATGTCGGTCCCGGAACGGATCGGCGTGTAGAAATCCGCCACCGATGCGGTACGGGTAAAGCGTGGATCGATGACGATCAGCTTGGCTTTATTGTGTATTTTGGCTTCCATCGCCCAGCGGAATCCCACCGGATGCGCTTCCGCCGCATTACCGCCCATGACGATAATCAGATTCGCGTTCTTGATATCAACCCAGTGGTTGGTCATCGCACCGCGACCAAATGTTGGAGCAAGACTTGCTACCGTTGGTCCGTGTCAGACACGTGCTTGGTTGTCTACGGCAAGCATGCCGAGAGCGCGACTAAATTTTTGCGTTAAATAACCGGTTTCGTTACTGGAAGCCGAGGCACACAGCATGCCGGTGCTCAGCCAGCGGTTGACGGTCACGCCCTGTTCGTTGGTTTTAACGAAGTTGGCGTCACGGTCTTCCTTCATCAGCTTGGCGATGCGGGTGAAGGCGTCGTCCCAGCTCAGGCGCTGCCACTTGTCGGAACCAGGCGCACGGTACTCCGGATATTGGAGACGGCTGGCACTGTGGATGAAGTCGACCAGACCCGCGCCTTTCGGGCAAAGCGCGCCGCGGTTGACCGGGTGATCCGGGTCGCCTTCAATGTGGAAAATGCTTTCTTTGGCGTTTTTGGCGCCATCACCAAGGCTGTACATCAACAGCCCACAGCCGACGGAACAATACGTACAGGTATTACGGGTTTCACGGGCGCGCAGCAGTTTGTACTGCCGGGTTTCCGCTAACGCCACTTCCGGGGCAAAGCCCAGAGCAGCCACCGTCGTCCCTGCCATACCGCCAGCGCAGATCTTAAAGAACTGCCTTCTGCTGACCTGCATGGGGGTCTCCTTTCACTTGCGATTGTCACATTGTTTCAAATGGCGCTTTCCCCCTGGAAGCGGGAAGCGCTAAAATTACTGTTGTTTTTACGCGGCAATATTACCACAGCGTGTATGTGGTTGTTACAGACAGGTGCCACTTAAGTGAACAATATAAACCCAGACCAACATATCAATGACATCAATGAGACCTTGCTCACCGGGGTGACCCAGTCTCAGGTTTATCAACGCGGGCAACTCACTACCGCACAACAGGATTGGTTGGCGGAAGAGGTCCCGGTCGCGCTGGTCTACAACGGCATCTCTCACGTGGTAATGATGTGTACCCCCAAGGATCTGGAGGCCTTCGCCCTGGGTTTTTCTCTGTCCGAAGGCATCATCGAGTCACCACGCGATATCTACAGTATAGAGATTAACCAAACTTGTAATGGACTGGAGGTGCAAATCGAGCTCTCCAGCCGTCGCTTTGCCGGTTTAAAAGAGCGTCGTCGTGCCATGGCAGGCCGTACCGGCTGCGGGGTATGCGGTATCGAACAGTTGGCAGATATTTTTCGCCCGCTGCCTGCTTTACCGTTCACCCAGACCTTTTCCCTCACTAATCTCGACCGTGCCCTGGGGCAACTAAAGCAGGTGCAGACCGTCGGCCAACTCACCGGTTGTACCCACGCCGCCAGCTGGATTTCGCCGCAGGGTGAACTGCTGGGTGGCTGTGAAGACGTCGGCCGGCATGTCGCGCTCGACAAGCTACTCGGAGCGCGCTCGAAACAAGACTGGCAGCAGGGAGCTGTCCTGGTCTCCAGCCGCGCCAGCTATGAAATGGTGCAAAAATCGGCCATGTGCGGCGTCGAGATCCTGTTCGTGGTTTCTGCAGCCACCTCACTGGCGGTGGAAATTGCCGAACGCAGCAACCTGACGCTGGTCGGCTTCAGCAAACCCGGCCGCGCCACGGTGTTTACCCACCCGCAGCGTATTGTGGACTGACCTAAAACCACACATTAAGTAGGGCATTGATAATCATTTTCAATATCATTTAAATAACTATAATGATCCGACTGCTTACGCGGTGCTCACATATTGCGCCGCCCCTATACCATTGGAGATGATGATCATGAGTTATTCACTGCCATCCCTGCCGTACGCCTACGACGCACTGGAACCGCATTTCGACAAGCAGACGATGGAAATCCATCACACCAAACATCACCAGACTTACGTTAACAACGCCAACACCGTGCTGGAAGCCTACCCAGAGCTGGCTCAATACAGCGTTGAAGAACTGATCCAGGATCTGGATAAAGTGCCTGCTGACAAGCGCACCTTCATGCGTAACAACGCCGGCGGCCACGCTAACCACAGCCTGTTCTGGAAAGGCCTGAAAATCGGCACCACCCTGGGTGGCGATCTGAAAGCCGCTATCGAACGTGATTTCGGCAGCGTTGAGAAATTCCAGGAAGAATTCGAGAAAGCCGCAGCGACCCGCTTCGGTTCAGGTTGGGCTTGGCTGGTGCTGAAAGGCGACAAACTGGCTGTGGTCTCTACCGCTAACCAGGACAGCCCGCTGATGGGCGAAGCCGTTGCCGGCGCTTCAGGCTTCCCAATCGTCGGCCTGGACGTGTGGGAACACGCTTACTACCTGAAATATCAGAACAAACGTCCTGACTACATCAAGGCATTCTGGAACGTGGTTAACTGGGACGAAGCAGCAGCACGCTTCGCGGCGAAGAAGTAATTCGTCCCCGGCTATGAAGATGCCCGCTTAATGCGGGCATTTTTTTGCCCAAAATTCGCTAAAGTTTGACCTTCCTTTGCCGATAGTTTGTTCAATTGACGTTCGCCCGGAAAGGAAAATCACTATGGCGGCATTGCAAACATTGGCAGGAAAATTCGTTCATCTCACCGTGGGTAAAAAGCTCGGCCTTGGATTTGGTCTGATGCTGTTGCTGACGGCAATCATCGCCGGAACCGGCGCACAGTATCTGCGTATCATCGAATCCCGCGCCGATCGCATCGATTTCAGCAACCGGCTGAACGACGAGATCAATCAGGCCAAATACAACCGTGCACTGTTCGGCCAAACCTACCAACCGGAATACCTGAAAAACAACCGCACCCATATCGAAAACGCGGTGAAGCAGATCAACCAGGGCCTGGAACTGAACTGGGATCCCCAGAGCCGGAAGGACCTGCAGCGTTTGGTTGGGTTAATTGGCCAATACCAGCAGCAGCAAAATGCCTTCGAGCAAGCGGTGGCAGTGAAAGACTCGGTGCGCCAAAGCTGGAACATGTCGGAAGTGCAGGACAGCCTGAACCAGGTGGAGCGCCAAATCACCAGCGCTGACCTGCAACTGGCCTTTATTCAGCTGAACCAGAAGCTGACCCTGGTGCGTTACGGTGCCCGTGGCCTGTTGCTGAGCCTGAGCGCGGAATCTGAAGCCCCGCTGGTGGCGGCGATTGACGATGCACGCAGCGCGGCCAACGCGCTCAGTCGGCGGCTCAACGACGCCCAGCGCCCTCTGTTGCAGCCCTTGCTGACCGCGCTCGACGACTACAAAAACCGCATTGAAGCCTACCTGCCGGCCTATCAGCAGGAACAAACGATCAGCCAACGGCTGGGCAACAGCGCACAGGAAGTAGGCACGCTGGTTAACGCCTTTATGCAGGACGAACTGACGCAAACCCATAACGACATCAATTCTGCGCAGTTGCAGATGGGCATCACCACGCTGATCGCCATTATTGCCGGGTTGCTGGTGGCCTGGCGCATCACGCTGCAGATCACCCGGCCGCTGCAAAGTACGCTGGCGCTGGCGGAACGCATCGCCAGCGGCGATCTGCGTCAGGCGCAGACCAGCACCCGTCGCGACGAACTGGGTCAGTTGTTGAACGCCGTGGCAGCGATGAGCCAGAACCTGCGCGATATGATTGAAAAAATCCAGATGGGGGTCAGCCAGGTGTCCACCGCCGCCGCAGAGATTGCCGCCGGTAACACCGATTTGTCCTCACGCACCGAACAGCAGGCCGCCGCGGTAGAAGAAACCGCCGCCAGTATGGAACAACTGACCGCCACGGTGAAGCAGAACGCCGAAAACGCCCACCATGCCAATCAGCTGGCCACCAATGCTTCTCAGACGGCCCAGCAGGGCGGCAAGCTGGTGGCGAGCGTGGTCAACACCATGCGCGACATTTCCAGCAGTTCGCAGCGGATCGCCGAAATTACTACCCTGATCAACGGCATTGCCTTCCAGACCAATATTCTGGCGCTCAATGCGGCCGTAGAAGCCGCGCGCGCCGGTGAGCAAGGGCGCGGCTTCTCAGTGGTGGCCAGCGAGGTGCGTAACCTGGCACAGCGCAGCGCCCAGGCAGCCAAAGAGATCGAAGGGTTGATTACCGAATCGGTCAGCCGGGTACAGACCGGCACCAGCCTGGTGGAAAACACCGGTAATACCATGGAGCAAATCGTTCTGTCGGTCACCCATGTGCGGGACATCATGGCGGAGATTGCTGCCGCTTCTGACGAGCAAACCCGCGGCATCGCCCAAATTGGTCAGGCGATTGTCGAAATGGATCACACCACCCAGCAGAACGCCGCGCTGGTGGAAGAATCCGCCGCCGCTGCCGACTCGCTGGAAGAACAGGCGGAAATGCTGTTGCAAAGCGTCTCGGTGTTCCGACTGGCAGAGCATCAGGCCCCTGCCGCAGTGAAAAGCGCCGCCATCAAAACACCGGTCGGCAAACCCCAGGCCACCCATGCCGCCGCGCAAGACAACTGGACCACCTTCTGATGCTTCCCCCGCCCGAAACCTCTCGGGCGGGTTATTGTTCCTCCCTGCCAACTCAGGCTATGCTGGACCTTCGACGCGAGACATGGAGGCGCATATGCATCACCCAGAGGTTTACATCGGCACTATCCAACCCTATGAAGGCGGGCGGCCCAGCGGCATTGCCAAGCGTCTGGTGGACGGAGCCGTCAAGCTGACCCCGCTCGGCCTGGAAGGCGACGAACAGGCGGAAAAAAGTTATCACGGCGGGCCAGACCGCGCGCTGTGTCACTATCCCCGTGAACATTACCACCACTGGCGCGAGCAGTTTCCGGCGCAGGCAGAACAGTTCTGCGCACCGGCCTTCGGTGAGAATATTTCTACCCTGGGGCTGACTGAGCACAACGTATTTATGGGCGATATCTTCCGCTGGGGCGAAGCGCTGATCCAGGTCACCCAACCGCGCTCTCCGTGCTTTAAGCTCAACTACCATTTTGATATCGATGACATCTCGGTGCTGATGCAGCAAAGCGGCCGCTGTGGCTGGCTGTACCGCGTGGTGTCTGCCGGTAAAGTCAGCGGCGATCATCCGCTGGAGCTGGTGACACGCAACAGCGATGTCTCGGTTGCCGAAGCCATCCGTATTGCCTGGCATATGCCGTTTGATGAAGAACAGTATCGCCGCCTGTTGTCGGTGGCCGGGCTGTCCGCCAGCTGGAGCAAAACCATGCTGATGCGCATCAGCGAAGGCCATCTTGAAGACTTTAATCGCCGTTTGCTCGGCCGCTGAACAAGACCGCTCGGGCATAAATCCGGGTACCGTATGCAGCGCTAACAGCTTTCATCGACCTATACTGTTCAGCGTCGGTCGTTCCGACCCCCTCTTTCAGGCAGGAGTAAAGTTATGAACACCCCGTCTCATTCGATCCACCACGCGGCAGCCGAGGGCTACCAGGCCAACGCCGATCGTTACGTTAAAGGTCGCCCGGACTACCCACCGGAAATCACCACCTGGCTGCGCGACACTATCGGCCTGCACGCCGGTATGACGGTGATCGATCTCGGTGCCGGTACCGGCAAGTTCACCCCGCGCCTGCTGGAAACCGGCGCGCAGGTGATCGCCGTTGAACCGGTGGCACAGATGCTGGAAAAGCTGTCGGCCGCGCTGCCGCAGGTAAAAACCCTGGCGGGCACCGCGGAGTCGATCCCGCTACCGGATGAGTCGGTCGATGCGGTGGTCTGCGCGCAGTCCTTCCACTGGTTTGCCACACCAAAGGCTTTGGCCGAAATCCAACGTATCCTTAAACCCGGCGGCAAACTTGGCCTGGTGTGGAACATGCGCGATGCGCGTGTGAGTTGGGTGCGTAAGCTGAATCAGATTGTTGACCGTCACGAAGGCGACGCGCCGCGTTTCTACACCGGTGAATGGCGTAAGCTTTTCCCGTTCAAAGGTTTAGATGCGTTGCAGGAGCAGGTGTTTATGCTCGGCCATCAGGGTGCGGTTGAGGATGTGATTTTTAACCGGGTGCGCTCCACCAGCTTTATCGCCGCCTTACCGCCACAGCAGCAGGAACAGGTGATCGAACAGATTCGGCAATTGGTGGCAGAGGAAGGGGAATTACAGGACAAGGACAGCGTGACCGTGCCCTATCAAACCAAGGCGTATTTCACCACCAAGCTATGAAAACCGAGCGCCACATACCCAAAATAATTGGAGTTGCATCAAGGCGGCAAGAGCGAGAGTCCCCAGGAGCTGACTCAAGTCAGTGACTGGGGTAAGCGCTCGCAGCTAACACAGATGCAACTTCAAGTATAACGGGTACCGGTGATCAGAAGGCTTTCTTGGCGTAGCCGGTGACCACTTTCAGGCCCATTTCACGGCCCAGTGCGGTCATCGGGTGCACCACGATCACGCCGCGCGCGTTTTTCTTCAACGTGCCCATGTCCGCCTGTTCTTTCTTGGTGATTTCACGGCTGAACGGCAGTTGGCTCAGCTTTTGCGCTTCAGCGCTCAGCTTCTCAACGCGCACGCCTTTCAGGCGCTCGATTTCCGCTGCCATCTTCTCTTTTTCTTTGGTGTGCTGAGCGATCAGGTCAAGATTGCCCTGTTGGATTACCAGGGTATCTTTGTGCTTCAGTGCGTCCAGCAGGTCGCTAAGGCGCTTGATCTCTGCCTTTTCTATCTCTTTCATGGTTTCTGGCCTGTTGTGCCTGTACGGCACGCTAATCAATGATGACCACATTGTAGCAAAATGCGCGCATGGTTACTCGTCTTGCGCAATGCCCGGCGGCAAGCCACTCATCTCACAGGCTTTGGCACCGACACGCGCCAGTGCCTGGCTGTAACGCGCATTAAACGGATAACAACAGGAGAGCCGCAACGCGGTGCGATAGCGGCCGCTGGGGGAATACAGCGTGCCCGGCGTCAGGCAAATTTGTTCCTCCAGCATCTGGTGGAATAGCGCCACGCTGTCGACCCCGGCCGGGAACTCCACCCAAAAAACAAAACCGCCCGCCGGCTGAGTCGCCCGGGTGCCGCGGGGGAAATGGCGCGCAATCAGCGCCCGTGCCTCATCCACCTGGGCAGCATAGCGTTTTCGCAGGTTGCGCAGATGATGATCGTAGCCGCCGGTTTCCAGGAACATCGCCAGGGTTTCCGACAGCAACTGCGACTCCGACATCGACGACACCGCCTTCAGCTTACGCAATGCCTCGTTAAAGCGGCCGCCGCTAATCCAGCCGATGCGGAAGTCCGGCGCCAGCGTCTTGGTAAAGCTGGAGCAGAACAGCACCCAGCCGTCGCGATCGAAAGATTTTACCGCCGGGGTCAGCGCACCGCCAAACTGAAGCTCTGCATACAGCCCGTCTTCAATCAAAGGCACCTGATGATCGTTCATCAGCCGCGCCAGACGTTTTTTGGCCGCCAGCGGCATGGTGCAGCCTAGCGGATTTTGCACCGTCGGCATGGCGATCACTGCATTCAGCCGCTTCTCGTTCAGCAGCAGTTCCAGCGCGTCCAGCGACAACCCGTGCTGCGGATCGGTAGGGATTTCCAGCGCCTTCAACCCCAGGCTGGCCAGCAGCGGCAGCAGATAAAAATAGGTCGGTGACTCCAGCCCGACGCAGTCGCCCGGCCTGGTGGTCACGCGCAGCGCCAGTTGCAGCGCCTCCATGCAGCCATGAGTCAGTGTGATATCGCCGGGCTCCAGCAGCATGCCCAACGTCATCGAACGCCGGGTGATCTGCTGGCGCAGCCGCAGGCTGCCGGGCGGCAACGCGTACTGGCCAATCAGATTCGGCTGACGGCGTAACTGCGACGAAAGCATTCGCCCCAATTTGCCGCCAGGATAGAAATCAGAGGTCTGCGGGCAGGCCAGCGAAAGGTTGGTGAAGGCCGGGTTCTGCTGGGCGGCGAACACCGTGTCGATCAACGCCAGTACATCGTCCGCCGGTGGCTCTATCCGGCTGCTGGTCGGCAAGGCGGCTTTCAGCGCCGGCAAGGTGTTGCACACATAAAAACCAGACTGTGGCCGTGCTTCTATCAACCCGCGATCTTCCAGCGTGCGGTAAGCCGCCACCACGGTATTGATACTGACGTTATGGGTCTGCGCACAGCGGCGCACCGAAGGCAAACGGCTGCCGGGCAGCAGCGTGCCGCGGCGTATGGCTTCCGCCAGCGTATCCGCCAGTTGCTGATAACGCGTTTCCGGTATTTCATCGAGCAGGGTCACAGTTTGTCTCCAGGCAATGGGCACAGTTTGAATTTGACACAACTGTATCCATGACAATAGCGGGTTTTTGGTTCTGTCACCATCTGTCCGTAGGTTTTATGCTGGTTCCCTCGCTCCTCGGCCTTTTAAGGAACCCTTATGCTGGACTCCGCCTTTATCAGTTATGTCACCGTTATGTCGATCACCCCTGGTCCCAACAACCTGCTGTTGGCATCGTCCGGGGTTAATTTTGGTCTGCGTCGTACCCTGCCAATGGTGTTTGGCATTAGCGTCGGCTGTGCAGTGCAACTGGCTCTGACCACCACCCTGCTGGCCCTGATCCTGAGTTCAGCCGGTATGATTCGCTTTCCGCTGGCGGTGATCGGCTGTACCTACCTGCTGTGGCTGTCATGGAAATTGTTCAGGGCGGCATCGCCGGACGGTAAACAGCAGGCGCAGCCGATGCGCTTAATCAACGGCGCTTTGTTTCAGGCGGTGAATCCCAAAGCCTGGCTGATGGCGATTAACGTGGCCATTCTGTTCACTCCACGCGAAGGGACCAGCCTCAGCCATACGCTGATGATCATTGCCGGTTTCACCGCCCTGAACATTCCTTGCATACTGCTGTGGGCGATATTGGGCGATCGTCTGCGTGATGCGCTGCGCGTGACCTGGAAACTGCGGGTGTTTAATGGCGTCATGGCGGGGTTGATGGCAGCCACGGCGCTGTGGCTGTTATTCGACGAGTGGCGCGCGGCCTTTGCTTAATTGCGGCCGAGCGGGGAAAGCCGGGACGGTTGTTTGGCACCGATGCTGGCAATCAGATCGGTGACCGACAGCACCATAGTCGAACGCAATACCTGCTGATATCGCTGACGCTGCATGGCGATCAGCGATTCGTCCGCCTCTCCAGGCTGCAGGAAGGTGGGCACCGGTGGCAGTGCGGCCACGCAATGCAGTTCGCCAAACGGCCCGAGAATTTCATCATCGACAAAGCGGTATTCCTCCCCATCGTGGTTCAGTTCTTCTCGCATCGCCATCAGCAGTTCGGCATCTTCGTACTCGTGACGTGAAATCACCCCCAGCCCATACATCAGCTTCAGGCGCACCGACAGTTCACCCAATGGCCCGGCACCGGACAATAGCGGTTCGACGGCATACTTCACCGCATAGTCGTCCTTGCGGAACACCTGCACCACCAACACGTTTAGCGCTTCCGCCAGCAGCTCTACCGCCGCGATCAGAAAACTGCGCACCGTCTTGCCTGCGTTCAGTCGTTCCAGAACCTGATTTTCAAATGCCTGTGCTTCTTCCATCGTCGCTTTTCGAATAGCCTGGGTGGCGCCGTCAATGCCGAAGTCGGGGTGTAGGGGCGCAATGGGCTGCGCCCGAAGATTCATCATGCCGAATCTACTTTTGCATGGCGTTATACACAGCAACAGCCTGTTCTACAACCTCACTTTCCGCCGGCAGGCCGGAAATTTGCGCCAGCGCTGCTTTTGGCCCCAGTTTGGCCAGCAGCTCCACCAGCTCTTTGGCCTGCGGATCCTGCTCGCTGCGGTAACTCATGGCAGCAGCAATCCCCTGGATCAGGTTGGCATGCGGCAAACCGTATTCCAGCGTGCCGAGCAACGGCTTGATCAGACGATCACCAGCGCTCAGCTTACGCAGCGGCTGACGGCCCACACGCTCAACGTCGTCGTGCAGATACGGATTCTCAAAGCGGCTGAGGATTTTGTCGATGTAAGCGGCGTGCTTGGCGGCATCAAAACCGTAACGTTTGATCAGCACCGCGCCGCTTTCTTCCATCGCGCCTTTCACCACGCGACGGATCGCCGGGTCGAGAATGGCATCGCGAATGGTCAGCAGGCCCGCCTGTTGGCCCAGATAGGCGGTAATCGCATGGCCGGTATTGAGCGTGAACAGCTTACGCTCAACAAACGCCATCAGGTTATCGGTCAGCTCCATGCCAGCGATTGCCGGTGGCTGGCCCTTGAACTGGGTCTGATCGACAATCCACTCGCTGAAGGTTTCTACCGTCACTTCCAGTGGATCGCTGCTGCCTGCTTCTGCCGGCGGCACAATGCGGTCAACCGCCGAGTCGACAAAGCCGACATGCTGTTCGACCCATGCCTGCTCATCCTGCGGCAAGATATCGAACACGTGCTGTTTTAACTGGCTGGTGCCACGCACCATGTTCTCGCAGGCGATGATATTCAGCGGTTGGCTGTTACCCTGCTGATGACGCTTGATCAGCCCTTTGGCAATAGTCCCGGCAATTTTAGCCAGGATCTGCGGGCCCACGGCGGTGGTCACGATATCCGCTTCGGCGATCAGCGCGACGGCCTCTTCACTGCCGCTGTTCACCGCGCTAACGTTGTTGACCTGCTCGACCCGGGCCTGCTCGCCGACCACGTGAACCTGATAGCTTTTACGGCTGTTCAGCAGGTCCAGCACCGTCTGGTTAACGTCGGCAAAGGTCAGTTCGGCCTGCGCGTCTGCCAGCAGCTTGCCGATAAAACCACGCCCAATATTTCCTGCACCGAAATGTAATGCTTTCATATTCCTACCTTTCTAATGTCGAAGGGTGCAGCAAGCTGCACCCCTTAAAATGATTCTGTTATCCGACTTTTTTGCCGCCCAGCAGATCCAACACTTCCTGCACGCTGGTGGTATTCGCCAGCCGCTCGATGACACCATCGTCATCCAACGCATTGGTCAGGCTGGTGATCACCTGGATATGCTCGTTATTGCGAGCCGCGATACCGATGACCAACCGAGCCACCTCATCCTCTTCATCACCGAAACGCACGCCCTGCGGGTATTGGCAGAACACCACGCCGGTGCGTAACACCCGGTCTTTGGCTTCGATGGTGCCGTGCGGCACGGCGATCGACTCGCCCAGATAGGTGGAGGTGAGTTTTTCGCGCTCCAGCATCGCCGGGACGTATTCCGGCTCTACATAACCACCTTTGACCAGTTGCTCACCGGCGAAGCGGATCGCCTGCTCTTTGTCGCTGGCCTGCAGGTTAAGGAACACATTGCTTTCACTCAGTCGGAACAGGTTTTGCTCGCTCGCTTCGAAGCTGTCGTCCAGCGTGCTGATGACTTTCTGTTGGTTATCGGTGGTTTTGTTAGCCGCCACCAAGCGCTCGGTCAGATCGTTATACAACTTGCTGTCGAGGAAGTTGGTCAGCGAGATATGCTGGGCCTGTGGCGCATGGCGCATCGCGCGCTCGGTCAGGTCACGGTGAGTGATCACCAGATCCACATCGTCCGGCAGGCTGTTGATTGCGCTGTTGGTCACCGAAATGTTCTTCAGCCCGGCATCTGCCACTTTCTTGCGCAGCACACCGGCCCCCATCGCACTGGAGCCCATGCCTGCATCACAGGCAACAATGATTTTACGTACCGTGGTCAGGTCGCCATCCACGGCAGCATGAGTCGCTGCGCCGCCTTTAGACTGCGACTTCATGGCCTGCATGCGGCGAGTCGCCTCTTCCAGATCGTCCTCTTCTTTCACTTTTGAGGTTTTCAGCAGGAAGCTGGCGACCACAAATGACACCAAAAATGCCGCACCGATGGCCGCCAGGTTGGCAAAATAAGCGCCCTTCGGCGTCATTGCCAACACCGCCAGAATCGAGCCAGGAGAAGCCGGAGAAACCAGACCGCCGTTCAACAGGGTCAAGGTGAATACGCCGGTCATACCGCCCAGGATCACCGCCAGCAGCAGGCGTGGGTTCATCAGTACGTACGGGAAGTAGATTTCATGGATACCCCCGAAGAAGTGGATGATTGCTGCACCACCCGCAGACTGCTTGGCGCTGCCGCGGCCAAAGAACATGTAGGCCATCAGCACGCCCATACCCGGGCCTGGGTTGGCTTCAATCAGGAAGAAGATGGATTTACCGGTTTCTGTCGCCTGCTGGATACCCAACGGTGAGAAGATGCCGTGGTTAATGGCGTTGTTCAGGAACAGGATTTTCGCCGGTTCCACGAAGATCGACGCCAGCGGCAACAGGTTGTTGGTCACCATGATATTTACACCGGTAGCCAGGATATGCGACAACCCTTCTACCAGCGGACCAATCGCCATAAACGACAGAATGGCCAGCAACATACCGATAATGCCGGCGGAGAAGTTGTTCACCAACATCTCAAAACCGCTTTTGATCTTGCCGTCTACCCAACGGTCAAAATGCTTGATTGCCCAGCCGCCCAACGGACCGGCAATCATCGCGCCGAGGAACATCGGCATGTCCGCACCGACAATCACACCCATGGTAGTGATGGCACCGACCACGCCGCCGCGATCGCCGCCCACCAACCGGCCACCGGTAAAACCGATCAGCAACGGCAGCAGGTAGGTGATCATTGGGCCAACCAGCTTGGCTAAGGTTTCGTTCGGCAGCCAGCCGGTAGGAATGAATAACGCGGTGATGATACCCCAGGCGATAAATGCGCCAATGTTGGGCATCACCATGTTGCTTAAGAAGCGGCCAAAGTTTTGAACTTTGACTTTGATGTCTGGTGAAAACATAAAACACCCCCCTATTGTTACGCGCTGACAATAGAGCGCGTGATTATTGTTGTAACGGTCCAGCTGTGTTGGTGCTGCCTACTAAATGGACTCTATCACGCTGTTTTTTGCCCGGCGAACCTCCCGAATTTTTGTGATGCAGATCACTAACAACACCCCATTGTCAGGGTAGTTATAGTGATATACGTCACATTTACTCGGTGTAAAAAAAAGACAATGGGCTGAATTCACCCTGAAAACCAATAAAAATGAGATGTAGATCACATTTCAATATTGCGTGTTTGTTTTTAAATTGTGATGTTAGTCACAATTTATTTGTCGGTGGCTACCGAATCCTGGTTTGGGGGCATTCTTCCCTGTGAGCATTCATCCCGTCGGGAAATAGCGGTGCGATGAATGAAAGAAAACTACATATTGGAAAACGATGATTAATTGAAGTGTAGTACAGAAGCGTCGGTCAGGAAGTGAGCAAGCTGTTGGAAAGACTGGAAGGGAAAGCAATGGCGGGAGGAAAATAGCAGAAGCCGCGATGCCGGCTTCTGCGTTTACACTATTACTGGGTAACGCTTGATACGGTTTTCTGTGCGTTCAGTAAATCCTGCTGCTTGGCCACCAGACTCGACATCATGGTGTTGTACTGCGTTGCCTGCTGGGAGGTACGGAACTGCACGCCGTTATTGTTAAAGCTCACCTGATTACCCTGAGTACGCAGGAAATCCCCAACCTGCACCAGATCCTGAACGAAACTGGCGGTAGTAGGAATAACCGGCATCAGCGCATTGGCCGGCCCGGTGACGATCTTGTCATAGGCCTGGTTATACACTGCTTTCAGGTCGTCGGGTTGCTTCAGCGCGGCCCGGGCGGTATCCGCCTGTGACTTGGCTGACTGGATCTGCTGCCCCAACAGGTTCAGCGCCCCAACGGACTGTTGTAGCGTATCACGCTTGCTCATGTAGTCCTGCGCGGTGCGGATCTGGTTAATTTGATCCAACGCCGGCGTCAGGCTGGCATCCAGTGATTTGGACAACTGCTGTGAAAAACCGACCAAAATGGCGTAATCACCGGCATAGTTGCCGAACTTCTGTTTCTGGTCTTCGCTCAGCGTCGGGATTTTCGCGCCGCTGCGCATCACCGTATTCTGTATGTAATCAATGAACGCCTTGCGTTGTTCCGGCTCTTTATCGCCGCAAGCAGTCAATTGCATGACCACCAACAATGCCAATACCGGGGCCAACCAACGCGTGAAATTTCTGCTCTGGATCCCTACCGCCATGTGACATAACTCCTGTTATAAACCTGCTTTTTCATCGGACTCCGTCCCTTTTGCTGCACTCCCTGCGCCTATAAGAATAGATCAACTGAGTGCGATACGATACGCGATTCACCTTTCGGCGGTTATTCTTCGATGAAAGGGGGGCAATGACGAAGTCCTACCCCCCAAGTCGGCGAGCTTTTGGCCGCGTTAAAAGGAACAGGTTTGACACAAAACCGCCTACTGCGGCAACAGCAATAAAAAAGGCGCCCTAAGGCGCCTTCTCACAGCAGAACCGCTTACTGCAGCACGGAGATATCCGCTACCTGCAGGAACAGCTCACGCAGCTTGCTCAGCAGCGTCAGACGGTTCACACGCACCGCGTCGTCTTCTGCCATCACCATGACGTTGTCGAAGAACGCGTCGACCGGCTCACGCAGGTCAGCCAGTTCCACCAGCGCATCCTGATAGTTGCCTGCCGCAAAATACGGCTCCAGCTTATCGCGCAGCACCACCAGGTGGGTCGCCAACTGGATCTCCGCCGCTTCTTTCAATACCGAGGCATGTACACGGTCATTCAGCGTATCGGTAGATTTGGCCAGGATATTGGAAACGCGTTTGTTGGCCGCAGCCAGCGTTGCTGCCGCTTCCAACGTACGGAAGTGGGTCACGGCTTTAACGCGAGCGTCAAAGTCTGCCGGTTTGGTCGGACGACGTGCCAACACCGCCTGAATGGTGTCGACAGCGTGGCCTTCTTCCTGATACCAGGCGCGGAAGCGACCCAGCATAAACTCGACCACCTCGTCGACCACCTTGGCATTGGTCAGCTTGCTGCCGTACAGGCGCACGGCCTCTTCGGTCAGGGTCTGCAGATCCAGCGACAGGTTTTTCTCAACGATAATACGCAGCACGCCCAGTGCAGCACGGCGCAGTGCGAACGGGTCCTTGTCGCCTTTCGGATGTTGCCCAATGCCGAAAATACCGGCCAGGGTGTCCATCTTGTCGGCGATCGCCAGCGAACAGGCCACCAGCGACTCCGGCAGTGCATCACCGGCAAAGCGCGGCTGGTACTGCTCATTCAGCGCAACGGCAACGTCTTCTGCTTCGCCGTCGTGACGCGCATAGTGCATGCCCATCACGCCCTGGGTGTCGGTGAATTCGAAGACCATGTTGGTCATCAGATCACACTTCGACAGCAGGCCCGCACGGGTGGCGTGATTAACATCGGCGCCAATCTGGCCGGCAACCCAGCCCGCCAGCGTCTGAATACGATCGGTCTTGTCGCGCAGGGTACCCAGTTGCTGTTGGAACAGCACGGTTTCCAGACGCGGCAGGTTATCTTCCAGACGTTTTTTGCGGTCGGTGTTGAAGAAGAACTCGGCATCGGCCAGACGCGGACGCACCACCTTCTCGTTACCGGAGATGATTTGCTGCGGATCTTTGGATTCGATATTGGCCACGAAGATAAAGTTCGGCATCAGTTTGCCCGCGGCGTCATACACCGGGAAATACTTCTGATCGCCCTTCATGGTGTACACCAGCGCTTCAGCCGGCACCGCCAGGAATTTTTCTTCGAATTTGGCGGTCAACACCACCGGCCACTCGACCAGCGAGGCCACTTCTTCCAGCAGGCTTTCGCTCAGATCGGCTTTACCGCCAATTTTCTGCGCAGCCAGCTCGGCGTCACGCTTGATCATCGCCTTACGGGTTTCGTAATCGGCGATCACCTTGCCGCGCTCCAGCAGGATCTGCGGATATTGGTCGGCATTGTCGATAGTGAACTCGGCTTCACCCATGAAACGGTGGCCGCGAACAGTGCGGGCGGAATCGATGCCCAGCACGGTGCCCGGGATCAGTTCCGCACCCAGCAGCATCGTCACGGTGTGCACCGGACGCACGAACTGCACCTCGGAATCGCCCCAGCGCATCAGTTTCGGGATCGGCAGCTTGGCCAGAGAATGGCTGACCATGCCTGCCAGCAGCGCTTGCGCGGATTGGCCTTTAACATGGGCGCGATACAGCAGCCATTCACCTTTGTCTGTCGCCAGGCGTTCGGCCTGATCGACGGTAATACCACAACCGCGTGCCCAACCTTCGGCCGCTTTGCTTGGCTTGCCTTCGGCGTCAAACGCCTGGGCGATGGCCGGACCGCGTTTTTCGACTTCGCGATCGGCCTGCGCAGCGCTCAAATCAGCCACTTTCAGTGCCAGACGGCGCGGAGCGGCAAACCAGCTCACTTCGCCGTGCTCGAGGTTGGCGCTATCCAGCTCGGCGGTAAAATTCGCGGCAAAAGCTTCTGCCAGTGAACGAAGAGCCTTCGGCGGCAGCTCTTCCGTGCCGATTTCCACCAGGAAAGTCTGTTGAGTCATGGCTGCCTCTTAGCTCTTGTTCTTTTTGCACATTGGGAAGCCCAGCGCTTCGCGAGAAGCGTAGTAGGCCTCGGCAACGGCTTTGGTCAGCGTGCGGATACGCAGAATATAACGCTGACGCTCGGTCACCGAGATCGCCTTGCGCGCATCCAACAGGTTGAAGGTGTGGCCGGCCTTCAGAATACGTTCGTAAGCCGGCAGCGGCAGTGGTTTTTCCAGCGCCAGCAGCGACTGGGCTTCTTTCTCGTACTGCTCAAAGCAGGAGAACAGGAAGTCCACATCGGCGTATTCGAAGTTATAAGTAGACTGCTCCACTTCGTTCTGGTGGAACACGTCACCATAGGTGGTCACACCCAGCGGGCCGTCGCTCCACACCAGATCGTAGACGCTGTCCACGCCCTGGATATACATCGCCAGACGTTCCAGACCGTAGGTGATCTCGCCGGTTACCGGTTTGCACTCCATGCCGCCAACCTGCTGGAAGTAAGTGAACTGCGTCACTTCCATGCCGTTCAGCCACACTTCCCAGCCCAGACCCCAGGCGCCAAGCGTCGGGTTTTCCCAGTTATCTTCTACGAAACGGATGTCGTGAATGGTCGGATCCAGACCCAGCTCTTTCAACGAGCCCAGGTACAGTTCCTGAATGTTGTCCGGTGACGGCTTAATCACCACCTGGAACTGATAGTAATGTTGCAGGCGGTTCGGGTTTTCACCGTAGCGGCCGTCGGTCGGACGGCGGGATGGCTGCACGTAGGCGGTGGCCATAGGCTCCGGGCCCAGTGCGCGCAGGCAGGTCATCGGGTGTGAGGTTCCCGCGCCGACTTCCATGTCCAATGGTTGAACGATGGTGCAGCCCTGGCGCGCCCAATAGTCCTGCAGTGTCAGGATCAGGCCCTGAAAGGTCTTGGTATCAAACTTTTGCATGTTGAATTCGCACGCGATACAAGTGGATTTAAATGGGATGCGCCAGTATACCCGTTGACCGTAAGATATACAGCCCGAATCCGGCAACAAGTGCGAATCATCAAAGAAGCGCGGTGTTTTTACGCACTGAAATGGGGCAAATGCGCCCGCATGGCACGGTTTCACGCTGCGGACACATAACGAACCCCTGCCCTCCCTGGCCGCCGAGAGTGGCACTAACCTTGCTAGCGTCCTGATAATCAACATTTCAGGAGGTTCGCTGATGACTACCGCCTTAACCGACAGCCGCTATCGCTACCGTATTTTTGCCATGGTGTTCTTTATTGCGTTGATCAACTACGTCGATCGCGGTGCGCTTTCCTTCGCCGCCAACGATATCTCCCGTGAATTCAACTTCAACAAAGCCCAACTGGGTGCCGTACTCGGCTACTTCGGCTTTGGCTATTTGTTTGGTTCGCTGTGCGGAGGCTTCCTGGCCGACCGCGTCGGCACCAAAAAGGTCTGGCTGATCGCCGGGGCACTGTGGTCGCTGCTGGAGATCGCCACCGCCTGGGCGGGTGAGCTGGGGGTAGCACTGTTCGGGGGCTCGGCAATCATGGGTTTCGCCGCACTGCGCATCATGTTTGGTTTTGCCGAAGGCCCGGCCTATGCGCTGATGAACAAAACCATCGCTAACTGGGCACCGCGTAAAGAGCGCGGGTTTTCGCTGGGCATCGGGCTGCTGAGCACCCAGGTGGGATCGCTGCTGACCGCGCCGCTGGCGGTGGGTTTGCTACTGCTGACCGATGACTGGCGCAGCATGTTTATTTTGCTGGGTTTGTTCTCGCTGATCGCCATTCTGCTGTTTGCCCGCTTCTTCACCGACACGCCGCAAGAGCATCCGGAAGTCAACGCAGCCGAACTGGCAGCCATCAGCGCCGATCAGGACGCAGACAGTCAACAACCACGTCTGCCGTGGTGGGCTTTCTTCACCAACCGTACGCTGGTGTTTAACGCCCTGGGTTACTTCTCTTTCCTCTATGTCACCTTTGTGCTGGTCACCTGGGGGCCCAAATACCTGCAAGACACCTTTAATTACGATCTGCACTCGCTGTGGTATGTGGCGATGATCCCGTGGAGTGGTGCCTGTTTCACCGTTCTGCTCGGCGGTCGCATCGCCGATGCGCTGCTGAGACGCTTCGGTAACCTGCGGCTGGCCCGTAATCTGTTTGCGGCAGTCACGCTGCTGCTGACCAGCACCTGCTTCCTGCTGATCCCCTTTATGAGCACGCCGACCGAAATCATTCTGCTGATGACACTGGGTAACGCGCTGAATGCACTGGTGAATAATGTGTATTGGTCGGTGGTGATCGACGTCACACCGAAGGCTTCAGTAGGCGCCTACAGCGGTATGACGCTGGCGATTGCCAATATTGCCTCGATCACCGCACCGATGCTGAGCGGCTGGCTGGCACAACACCACGGCTATGGCGCCATGTTCCTAGCCACCGCCGTGGTGTCTTTCTGCAGCATGCTGTGCATGACCTTGCTGCAGCCGGAAAGAAAGATCGGGGCCGACAGCTCGCTTGTGAACCATAGTGGTATTCAGCACGCAGCGCAGCGATAACAACAAAACCATGAGGCAAGGATGCCGTCAGATTAACGTATGTCGAGTTAAGTTAATTTTGCTACCAGCCGACAATAGCGAATCTATTATCTACGCGATTGATAACATACCGGCAATAATAGTGCTTATAAAAATATCCTCAGGTGAAACATTGCAGGGATAATTAGTAAACAAACGATGCAAAGATTAAAATAATCCTTATCAACAGGAAAGAAACTCTCGATTATAACAAGCATCTATCAATCATTTATCTCTAAGGCTAAAAATTTACTTGCCGACTTGACTCTGGTAGGATTACCTATCGCACATTAACAATGTTGCAAGACGTAATTAAATTTAAAATTCGATTATGGAAGATGTAGAAATGATAGAAGTTTTTGATGTAGATTACAATCTACTGTCGGATAACCGATCGAAAGAATTATTCTCTTTAAGAAAGAGAACATTTAAGGATCGTCTCGACTGGATTGTGAATTGTGAAAATAACATGGAATTTGACGAGTATGATAACAATCATACTACCTATCTGTTTGGCATGTATGACAACATGGTAGTCTGCAGCCTGCGTTTTATAGAAACAAAATATAATAATATGATTACCGGCACGTTTAAATCCTATTTTAACAAAATAGAAATTCCGGAAGGTAATTACATAGAAGCCAGCAGACTCTTTATCGATAAAGAACGTGTGCAGACGTTGAAACTGCAAAATAAACCCATCAGTTCAATACTATTTTTATCAATGATAAATTATGCAAGAAATTACGGTTACCAGGGGATCTATGCCATTATTAGCCACCCCATGCTAATTATCTTCCAAAGATCCGGTTGGGAAATATCTGTGGTCGAGCAAGGACAGTCAGAGAAAAACCAGCGTATCTATCTTATTTATATGCCGGTTGACGATCGTAACCAGCAGATATTGATCGATCGCATCAACTTGGCCCATCCTGGCTTAACTCCGGATCGCGACGCCTGGCCATTAGCCTTCCGCGTCAGGCAGCACGGGTCTTATGAGCTGTAGCTCAACGCCTAGCCTGATAGCATGCTTGGCGTTTGTAACCCCCAGTTTTTTGACAGCATTACCAATATGATATTTTATTGTGGTGAGTTTGATCCCCAGGATTAATGCAATCTCCTGATAGGATTTCCCCATGCTTGCCCAGTAAATTATCTCATTCTCTCGCTTCGAGAATATTTCTTTATTATTCATTTTGTCAAAATAGGTGGGGCTATTGATTTCCTTGTAAAACGTAGTGAGTTTATCATGCGTAGTAATTAACAGCATTTGGAGTTTGTCTTGGTTAGTCGTTATTCTCTCTTCTATATTATCGTCACAATGCTTATCAATCATGATAGATAGCACCACCAAATTATGATTATGATCGTGCAGCACAAATGTATAGCCATTAACTACATTATAATTTTTCGCCATGTCAAAAATTCTTGGCAGCTTTAACCCTGGGTCAATCATTATATTTTCATCCCAAGAGAAAGGTGTAATGCGACGTGAGGCAGTAATCAGAACCGGATCAATAAACTGATAGTTATTATCTGTATAAAACTCAAACCATTCCGTTCTGTTCGAAATTATCGCAAAATTCGCCGGATTTCTTTTATTCATTATGGCATAGGCGTACTTCACATTACTATATTCGCTAAGCTTAGCTTCCAAATCGTTTTTTATGGAGGTGTTAATAATTTCATTATTGAAGAATGAATTTGACACTCAATCGTCTCCTTGAAAAATGAAAGTCCATCATAAATAAAAAGTATAACATAAAAACGACTTATGGCATAACTGAGAAAGCCGCCAAATAATATGATCCAAAAAGATAATTTAAAACGACACTCAACTTTATTTACACAACAAAGTTAATCACGGTGCGTTAATTTAATTAGATTAAAAGCCCGGCTATCATCACCAGAACACTTTGCAAATCTGGGTAAACAAGGAGAAATTCCGATTATTAACTGCCAAAGCATTCAGATGATTGAAATGTTAATTTTAATAACAAAATAAACAAGGGAGCTACATATCCAGGCAGGCATTACGAGTAAATACGAAGAGAAGCAAACCATTCGCTATCAAGGGCAAAAAACCAATAACTTCCTCACCCCATCAAATGACAGGGTGAAAGAAAGAAATTGACAATCAAAATATAGAAAACAATAATATTTAAATATTATTTCCCTGGTGTTGGCCAAATTGGCTATCTGATCCTGATTCAGGATCAGTTTTTTTTTTGTAATGTGTGTCTTGTTTTTCTGGGGTAACAATAAAGTCTTTCAAACTCGAATGATAGTTGTACTAAAGTACAGTCACACGCTGTATTTTCTCATATGGAGAGCGGTGATTACCGCATTATAGCGTTGGTTTCAACCCACCCAGTACCACCAATAAGCCGTAGCAAATCGGTTAATCCCTCATAAATAAACTCGCACTTTTCAGCCATCCATTATCAATATGCTGTCATGCAGATGTCAGGTACGTCATCGTTATAACTACGATTCATTGCACCAATCTGTATCGGTTACGGGCCCGATCTCAGGGCCCTGAGATAGATATCAACCCATCAGAACCGAGCGCTGACGCCGACGTTATACATAAACTGTTCGCCGCTGCTCAGGCCACCGGTCTGTGAAACGGTGGCGAACGCTGCCACCTGATCGGTCAACGGCATGTTCGCCCCCAGCGTCACATCCACCCAGTTTTTATCCTGATTGGCGCTGTCGCGGGTGAAAGAAGTCTGGGTGGATTTCAGCCCGCCGCCAGCCCGGTAAACATCATCACCAAATTGATGCTGATAACTCACCTCGGCGTACGGATTAAACAGGCCGAAGTTGCTGTCCAATCGCCAGCCCAGCGCACCAATCTGCGAATGGTAGGTCTGGTCGTTAAAGCGCATGGCAGTGCTGTCGTTGCCGTCTTCACTGTAACCGGAGACATTGCTGTAATCCCAGGCGAACTGCGCCATCGGACCGGTGGTCAGGTAAGAGGTCACCGGGAAGTCGTAACCGGCGGTGATCCGTGCGCCCCACTGTTTGCCGTCGGTGCTGCCGGTTTCGGTGCGGTTTAACGCCCCAAGCTGCATGCTGCGGCGAATATCATCGTAATCCATCGTCGCGTAATGCAAATCGGCATTCACCCAGCCGTGCTCAAACACATCCAGGGCGGTAAAGGCCGAAAACAGCAGGCCACGCGCCTTATAGTCGTAGCGGCTAGAGGGCTGCTGATCGTCATTGGAGCCGGAAATCAGCGCCCCAATTAACCAACCATCGGTCAACTGGTAATCCACCCCAACCGTCAGATTATGGGTGGTGGCATTGCCGTCACCGGCGGCCAAATTGGAAGAATAGTCATAGTGTTGCCCGGCATAACCGCCGAACACGCCCAGCGCGCCTTGCGGGTTGTCACCATTACGCAGCTGTTGGAAACGGCTGTCGAGGGTGGCGCGGCTGTCGCGCGCCATGGCCGCCGTCGCCTGATTCAGCGCCACCACCTGCGCTGGGCCGTCCAGTACCGCCTGAATGTAATCGGCAATCAGTTGATGCGCCTGCGGGCTGGGGTGGAAATGGTCGGCAAACAGATAGGATTGGCTACTGTCAAAACCCGGCGTGGCAGAACTGCACACGGCGGAAGAGACGCCCGGCGGACAGGCCATACCGGCGGTATTGGTAAAACCAAACTGTGCCGGGTTGGCAATCGCCTCGCTAAACAGTTTGTTTACGTCGACCCGAACGATATTACCGCTGCCCTGCGCCAGCAGGTGGTCTTCGCTCTGGTTGTAAAAATCGGTCAGTTGCCCGGCCTGAGCACTCAGGTTGTCAAAGGCGGCAATCAGCTGTGCCGCAATCGCCTGCTGCACCTGCGGGATCGCACTACCCTGCGCCGCCGCCGCCGTCAGCGCCTGGTGGATGGCCTGGGTACGCGAGTCGTTATCCGGCGTAGCCAGTGAATTAAGGGTGGCGTAGGCCGCCTGTACCGCCGCGTTTTGCACCGGAGTCAGCGCCTGCTGGATAATCAGCTCCATCAGTTGCGGCGTCGAGCCAATATTCGGCACCGTCGGGACGATCACCGTACCGGCACCGGCGTTCAGCAAAGAGTGAACCTGCGCAGCGGCTGCTGCGGCACTGTTGTAGGCCACACCCGGCGCGGTTGTCGGGTTTAACGCCGCCGCCGCCAGATCGTTGCCGCCAATCCAGTGAATATACAGTCCGTCACCGTCAGCCCGGCCATTGACCCGATTGAGATAGCTCTGGACCTGATCCTGAGTGTTATCCGCCGGGTTGAGCGTCGGCACTGCCACGCCACCACCGGCGGCATAGTTGTCGCCCCCGTTGTCCGAGGCCACCAGCGCCGCACCAATGCGCTGCGCCAAAACTTCGTCATACAACAGGTGTTTATTGCTGTCGTAGGTAAAGCGACCATTGTTGCCGGTGTCGCTCAGACTGTCGCCAAAGACATAGAGTTGGTCATAGGCCAGCACCGGGGTGGTCATACTGCATAATATCGCCACTGCAAGCACCGCCGGGCGGGGCATACGAGTTATTTTTAGAGGCATGAATAGACTCCAGAGAGCCAGCAAATGAAGGAAAACCGCTTTATCATTGGCCTTTTTTTAGTGCCGGCCATCTAGTAAATATTGCTGGCTTTTTCGCCACGTCAAGCCGGCTGATGATAAAACAATCAGGGGCTTGCCAAGTTCACCACTTCGGGCGATGCTTACTGTAAATAAACACAGCACAAGGACAGTCATTATGGTCAATGAACGTTGCGGTTGGGTGACGGCAGATCCGTTATATCTCGAGTATCACGACAAGGAATGGGGCGCACCGACCACCGAACCGCGTGAACTGTTTGAAATGCTCTGTCTGGAAGGACAGCAGGCCGGGCTTTCGTGGATCACCGTGTTGAAAAAGCGTGAGAACTACCGTCGCGCCTTCCACAATTTCGATCCGCAGCGGGTGGCAGCCATCAGCGAACAAGAGGTGGAAACGCTACTGCAGGACAGCGGCATTATCCGCCACCGGGGCAAAATCGAAGCTATTATCGCCAACGCCAGGGCCTATCTGGCGATGGAAGCCGCTGGGGAAGATTTCGTCAGCTTTATCTGGACCTTTGTCGACGGCGAGCCATTGCTCAACCGCTGGCAACAACTGAGCGAGGTACCGGCCAAAACCGAACGCTCAGACGCCATGTCCAAGGCGCTGAAAAAACGCGGCTTCAAGTTTATCGGATCTACCACCTGTTACGCCTTTATGCAGGCCAGCGGGCTGGTGAACGATCATCTGACGGGCTGCCTTTGCTACCCAAAGCCGTAGCGATCCGCCCTTGTCAGCCGGTCGATCTGCCGCGGCTGATGGCCCTGTGGCTGCCCAGTACCATCGCTGCCCATCCGTTCGTGAAGGAAAGCTACTGGCTGGAAAGCGCAACGCTGGTACGGGAGAATTACCTGCCGCGAGCGCACAGTTGGGCCTATTGGCATGAAGGGGAGATCGTCGGCTTTATCAGCGTGTTGGATCAACGCTTTATTGGCGCGCTGTTTGTTGACCAGGCGTTTCACGGCCGTGGCGTCGGCCAGGCACTGATGACGCATGTCCAACAGCGCTACCCCCGGCTGAGCCTGGAGGTCTATCAGCAGAATCTGCGCGCCTGCGCGTTCTACCACAAGCAGGGTTTTCAGGTGACCCAGCGCTTGTTAAATGAAGAAACTCAAGCCTATACGCTGATCATGAACTGGGCTTCCCCCGTTTGATTTCTGTCACTTTTGGCTAAAAAAAACGCATCCCGCACCGGGGTGCGTTCAATTCAGATTCCGCTGCATGGTATTCCCCTCCGTTTTGCCGGATAACAGGCGCAGCCCGTGAGCCGCTTATAATTTGTCACGTTTTTTTCCGGAACTGCCGGAGAGGATACGCGTCATAGTAGCGCCGCAATCTGGCATGCCAGGCGGCCAACGGTTTTTTTAGCGTCCCCCAGCTTGGACTGACGCACACAGATTTTGATGCCACAAAGGATAAAACATGAAAAAACGCATTGCGATTATTGCCGGCGCGGTGAGCCTGGCGCTCACGCTGTCAGCCTGTACCACCAACCCATACACCGGGGAATCTGAAGCCGGTAAATCCGGCATTGGCGCAGGGATCGGCGCGGCATTGGGCGCAGGCGTCGGCATGTTGTCCTCGTCGAAAAAAGACCGCGGCAAAGGCGCACTGATCGGCGCAGCAGCCGGTGCAGCACTGGGCGGCGGTGCCGGTTATTACATGGACGTTCAGGAAGCCAAACTGCGCGACAAAATGAAAGGCACCGGCGTTAGCGTGACCCGTCAGGGCGACAATATCGTGCTGAACATGCCAAACAACGTCACCTTCGACAGCAGCAGCGCCACCCTGAAACCGGCGGGTGCCAACACCCTGACCGGCGTGGCCATGGTGTTGAAGGAGTACCCGAAAACCGCGGTTAACGTGATCGGCTACACCGACAGCTCCGGCTCCCGTGCGCTGAACATGACCCTGTCGCAGCAACGTGCCGACGGCGTTGGCAGCGCGTTGATCACCCAGGGCGTAGCGGCCAACCGCGTTCGTACCTCAGGTGCCGGTCCAGATAACCCGATCGCCTCCAACAGCACCGCTGAAGGCAAGGCGCAAAACCGCCGCGTTGAGATCACTCTCAGCCCGCTGCAGTAATCCCGTGCGGGGCGCGATGCCCCGCCGTTTCTTATTCCCCCGGCACTCTGCCATTCAACATTCCGGCTCCGCGTCGGGTGTGTTAGTCTCCTTGGCAATTAACCACAGGGGAGATCGGCTGTGAGCAGTGTTAAGGCAATACGCGCCTCGGGGCGAGCCACCATCAGCGATGTGGCGAAAACCGCCAAGACCGGTAAAACCAGCGTATCGCGCTATTTGAATGGTGAGCAGCACCTGCTTTCTGACGATCTCAAACAGCGTATCGAACAGGCGATCCTCCAGCTCGACTACCGGCCAAGCCAGATGGCACGCAGCCTGAAGGGCGGACAGACGCGACTGATTGGCCTGATCATCGCCGATATCACCAATCCCTACTCGGTGGACGTGATGCGCGGCATCGAAGCGGCCTGCCGTCAACACGGCTTTACCCTGCTGGTGTGTAATACCAATAACGAGGTCAATCAGGAGCAGCACTACCTGCAACTGCTCAGCAGCTACCGGGTTGAGGGTATCGTAGTCAACGCGGTTGGCATGCGTGAAGAGGCGCTGTCGACGCTGCAACAATCGATGCTGCCAATGGTGCTGATCGACCGAAAAATTCACGATTTCGCCTGCGACGTGGTCGGTCTCGACAATCATGAAGCGGCGACGATTGCCACGGAACACCTGCTGCAACAGGGTTTCGAAGCCATTCTGTTTCTCAGCGAGCCGATCGGCACGGTCAATACCCGGCTGGAACGGCTGCATGCCTTCAACCAAACCATGGCGCAACATGCCGGGCTGTTGGCCGAACAGGCCGAAACACCGCTTAACGACGTTAAGCAACTGGAAGCCGTGATCGGTGATTTCAGCACCCGTCATCGCGGCATGCGCAAGGCAGTGATTTCCGCCAACGGTGCCCTGACCTTGCAGGTGGCGCGCGCCATGCGTCGCCTGGGTATTCAGTGGGGCAGCGATATCGGCCTGTTGGGTTTTGACGAGCTGGAATGGGCCGAACTGGCCGGGGTGGGCATCACCACCCTGAAACAGCCCACCTATCAAATGGGCCATGCCGCACTTGAGCAACTGGTGCAACGCATTCAGGGCCTGGGTACACCAATCAGCGAACAAATGTTCCCCGGCGAACTGATCGTGCGCGGCTCTACCACCCGATAATTCCCTTCTCCCCGGCAGGAGCGCGGCTTGCGGCGCTCCTCCAACGCCCTACTCAGACTATTTTTTGCTCAGGTTCGTGATTGCGATCATATTTTTACACTCTGTCGCTTTCGCCTGGAACCGGTACCATTTAACGTGTGGTTAACAGCAGCGGTGGGAATAACACCACCTCAGGAGCAAAAAAATGATCAGAGAAATTATCGTGGTGACCGGTGCCTACGGCACCGATACTGTCCAGCAGCTCGGCGGCCAGGCCGCTTTACTGCCGATCATCGCCGGTGCAGGCGCCGACGGCGTAGAAATCCGCCGCGAACTGTTCACTGCCCAGGAACTACAGAACCTGCCGGCATTGGCTCAGGCCATTGAACAGCAGCACCTGTTCGTCGTTTACTCCGCACCAGAAGCCCTGTTTACCCCACAGCATACGCTGAACCCCAACCTGCCGGCGCTGCTGGCGGAAGCCCAGACGCTGAACGCACGCCAGTTAAAATTATCCCTGGGCCACTACCAGCCGGGCTTCGATTTTACCGAACTGAAAGTGGCCCTGGAGCAGCATCCGGTCAGCCTGGTGGTTGAAAATGACCAGACCCCGGACTGCGGCATTTTGTCGCTGCTCAATGCCTTTTTCCACGCGGCGGAAGATAACCGTTTGCCGGTCAGCATGACTTTCGATATGGCCAACTGGCACTGGGTGGGGCAAGACGCCTTCGCCGCTGCCGAGCGTTTGGCTCGCCACGTCAGCTATGTCCACGTTAAAGCCGCCACCCATGGCCTGCGCGGTTGGCGCGCCGTGGCGCTGGATGACAGTGACGGTAAATGGCGTGAGCTGCTGACCCGCCTGCCACTGGATGCGCCACGCGGCATTGAATTCCCGTTGCAGGGCGACAGTCTGGAAGAGGTAACCCACTACTACGTTAACCTGTTGCGCGCGGAGTAAAACATCATGACCATGCTGACAAGCGCGCATAGCGCACAATTGGACGTCGTCACTCTGGGTGAAGCCATGGCCATGTTCGTGGCAACCCAAACCGGCGACCTGGCGGAAGTAGAAACCTTCACCAAGCGCATTGCCGGTGCCGAGCTGAACGTGGCGATCGGTCTGGCACGCCTGGGCCTGAACGTCGGCTGGGTCAGCCGCGTCGGCAACGACACTTTCGGCCGTTTCACCCTGCAACAATTGAAAAAAGAAGGCATTAACGCCCAGCAGGTGACGGTAGACGGCCATTACCCGACCGGTTTTCAGATCAAATCTAAAACCACCGATGGTACCGATCCCAGTGTGGAATATTTCCGCAAAGGCTCGGCAGCCAGCCATCTTTCAGTGGACGATTTCAACCGCGATTACTTCGGTTCCGCTCGCCATCTACACCTGAGTGGCGTGGCCGCGGCCCTGTCCGGCCAGTCGCTGGCGCTGTGTCACCACGCCGCACGTGAAATGCGGGCGATGGGCAAAACCATTTCGTTTGATCCCAATTTGCGTCCGGTGCTGTGGTCCAGCCAACAGGTGATGATCGAACAGCTGAATAAGCTGGCGTTTGCCGCCGACTGGGTGCTGCCGGGGCTGAAAGAAGGGCAAATCCTCACCGGCCAATCAACGCCGGAAGGCATTGCCGATTTTTACCTGGAACGCGGCGTACAGGCGGTGATCATCAAAACCGGTCCGGACGGCGCCTGGTTTAAAACCGCGGCTGGCGATCAGGCGACTGTCGCGGCCGTCAAAGTCAGCAACGTGGTGGATACCGTGGGGGCGGGAGACGGTTTTGCCGTCGGGACCATTAGCGCCCTGCTGGAAGGCAAAACGCTGAAACAGGCGGTGCAACGCGGCAACAAAATCGGCTCGCTGGCGATCCAGGCGATCGGTGACAGCGAAGGCTTGCCGACCCGCGCGGCGTTGGCTGAATAAATATAACAAACATAATCGGTTAACCGACTTCTCTGCATGACGTGTACCTCTGGCCCTACAACCAGGACGCGTTGAGAGAACACTGAGGAATCTGAACATGAACAAAGCGACTCTCGCGGCTAAACGCTGGTGGTACATCATGCCCATCGTGTTTATCACCTACAGCCTGGCCTATCTCGACCGAGCCAACTTCAGCTTTGCCTCGGCCGCCGGCATCAATGACGATCTGGGCATCACCAAAGGCATGTCATCGCTGTTGGGCGCGCTGTTTTTCCTCGGTTATTTCTTTTTCCAAATCCCCGGTGCTATCTATGCCGAACGCCGCAGCGTTAAAAAACTGATTTTCTGGTGCCTGATCCTGTGGGGTGCCTGCGCCTCACTGACCGGCATGGTCAGTAATATCCCCATGCTGGCCGCTATCCGCTTTATCCTCGGCGTGGTGGAAGCCGCGGTCATGCCGGCAATGCTGATTTACATCAGCAACTGGTTCACCAAATCAGAACGCTCACGCGCCAATACCTTCCTGATCCTCGGCAACCCGGTAACGGTGCTGTGGATGTCGGTGGTTTCCGGCTACCTGATCCACGCCTATGGCTGGCGTGAAATGTTTATCTTTGAAGGTATTCCGGCGGTGATCTGGGCCTTCTGCTGGTGGGTACTGGCCAAAGACAAACCGGCGCAGGCCAAATGGTTGAACGATGATGAAAAGCTGGCCTTGCAGCAGCAGTTGGAAGAAGAACAAAAAGGCATTAAAGCGGTACGTAACTACGGTGAAGCCTTCCGCTCACGCAACGTGATTTTGCTGTGTGCACAGTACTTTGCCTGGAGTATCGGTGTGTATGGCTTCGTGCTGTGGTTGCCTTCGATCCTGCGCAGCGGCATGCAGATGGGCATGGTGGAGGCCGGCTGGCTGTCGGCGGTGCCTTATCTGGCGGCCACTATCGCCATGATCCTGGTATCCTGGGCCTCGGACAAAATGCAAAACCGCAAGCTGTTCGTCTGGCCACTGCTGCTGATCGGCGCGCTGGCATTCTTCGGCTCCTACGCCGTCGGTGCCAACCATTTCTGGGTCTCTTACACCCTGCTGGTGATTGCCGGTGCCGCCATGTACGCCCCTTATGGACCCTTCTTCGCCATCATTCCTGAAATGCTGCCGAAAAACGTCGCCGGTGGCGCCATGGCGCTGATCAACAGTATGGGGGCGCTGGGCTCCTTCTTCGGCTCGTGGTTTGTCGGTTACCTGAATGGCGCTACCGGCAGCCCGGCAGCTTCTTATATGTTTATGGCCATTGCCCTGCTGGTGGCGGTGGTGCTGACGCTAATCGTCAAGCCCGCTCGCAACGAGGCCCAACCACAACTGGCTTAGTCTCGTTATAATTTATTTTCTGTTGAATATACCCAATGGATTTCAGGCTGCAGCTAGGCGACAAACGAACTTCCCCCAGGCGCTTACTTAAGTAAGTAACTGGAGGAAGTTCGAGCAGTTAACAACGCTGCAGTCTGAAAGACGAAGGGTATTGCTGGAGTTCGTGATGAAGCCTTCTATCGTTTTATACAAAAGCATTCCCGCCGACCTGCGTGAACGTCTGGAACAGCACTTCACCGTGCACGCCTTCGACGGCCTGAACCCGGATAACCGCGATGAGCTGCGCCAGACGCTGCAACAGGCGGAAGGGATCATCGGTTCCGGCGGTAAAATTGATGAGGCTTTCCTGCAGCAGGCACCCAAACTGCGTGCGGCCTCAACCATCTCCGTCGGTTACGACAATTTCGACGTTGACGCGCTTAACTCCCATAACGTGCTGCTGATGCATACCCCGACCGTGCTGACCGAAACCGTCGCCGATACCATCATGAGTCTGGTGCTGGCAACGGCGCGCCGGGTAGTGGAAGTGGCCGAGCGGGTGAAAGCCGGCGAATGGCAGGGCAGTATCGGGGCCGACTGGTTTGGCGTCGACGTGCACCATAAAACCATCGGCATCCTCGGTATGGGGCGGATCGGGCTGGCACTGGCACAACGTGCGCACTTCGGTTTCGGCATGCCGGTGCTGTATAACGCACGCCGCACTCATGAAGAAGCGGAACAACGTTTTAACGCCCGCCGCTGCGATCTGGATACCCTGCTGGCCGAATCCGATTTCATCTGCATTACGCTGCCGCTGACCGATGAAACCTTCCATATGATCAGCCGTGAACAATTAGCGAAGATGAAAAAGAACGGCATTCTGATCAACGCCGGTCGTGGCCCGGTGGTGGACGAAGCGGCACTGATCGAAGCGCTGCAAAACGGTACTATCCACGCTGCCGGGCTGGACGTGTTCGAAAAAGAGCCGTTGGACGTGTCTTCACCGCTGCTGACTCTGCCAAACGTAGTGGCGCTGCCGCATATCGGTTCTGCGACCCATGAGACCCGCTACGGTATGGCCGAATGCGCCGTCGACAACCTGATTGCCGCATTGACCGGCACGGTCAAAGAAAACTGCGTTAACCCGCAGCTACTGAAAAAATAGTCATGAAGGGCGGCAGTGGCCGCCCATTTCGTTCCATCCCTCTCCCCCTTCCTTCTCCTCCCCCCGAAATTCCCCGCCGGGATGAGGCTATTTTTTCATCATTAGTCACACTGGACATTACCCTACAATAAAAACGCTTCCTGCCACGCGTAAGGAGAGCCATGAAACGCCTGACCCTTCCCCTGCTGATGCTGCTGTCACCGGCGGCAATGGCGAGCTGGACGCTGCAAAGCTTCCCGGCCTTTGACGAATCCGCCAGCGGCCTGTTCACCAGCCACGCCACCTTGCCCAAAGGCGAACTGCCGCTGAAGATTTACCAGGACCAACAGTGCTGGCAGCCAACTGCCACGGCCAAACTGAATCAAACCCTGTCGCTGCAGCCCTGCGGCAATAATCCGCCGGTTAACTGGCGACTGTTCCGCGCCGGTGAATACCAGGTGCGTATCGACACCCGCAGCGGAACGCCGACGTTGCAGCTCAGTCTGAAAACAGCAGCAGAAACCGCCACCGCTTCGGTGGCACACACCTGCCAACGCTGGGACGGCAAGCCGCTCACGCTTGACGTATCGGGCACCTTTACCGAAGGCGAAACGCTGCGTGATTTCTATTCTGGCCAAACGGCGAAGGTCAGCCAGGGCAAAGTCACCCTGCAACCCGCCTCAGGCAGCGGAGGATTACTGTTGCTGGAGTCAGCAAACAGCGAGAAAGCCGCTCCGTTCAACTGGCACAACGCCACCGTTTACTTCGCCCTGACCGATCGCTTTGAGAACGGCAACCCGGCCAACGACCACAGCTACGGCCGCCGCAGTGACGGCATGCAGGAGATCGGTACCTTCCACGGCGGCGATCTGGCCGGCCTGACGCAAAAGCTCGATTACCTGCAACAGCTCGGCGTCAATGCGTTGTGGATCAGTTCGCCGCTGGAACAAATCCACGGTTGGGTCGGCGGCGGCACCAAGGGCGACTTTCCGCATTACGCCTATCACGGGTACTACGCGCTGGACTGGACCCGACTCGATGCCAACATGGGCAACGAGCAGGATCTGCGCACGCTGGTTGAGCAGGCGCACCAGCGCGGGATCCGCATTCTGTTTGACGTGGTAGTCAATCATGTCGGTTACGCCACGCTGGCGGATATGCAGACCTTCCAGTTCGGCTCGCTGTATCTGAAAGGCGCGGAGATCGAAAAAACGCTGGGTAAAAACTGGGGCGACTGGCGACCGGCGGCAGGCCAAAACTGGCACAGCTTCAATGATTACATCAACTTCAGCGATAAGGCCGGCTGGAGCACCTGGTGGGGCAAAAACTGGATCCGCACCGATATCGGCGACTACGACTCGCCGGGCTATGACGACCTCACCATGTCGCTGGCCTTCCTCCCGGACATCAAAACTGAAGCGCCCGGTGCCAGTGGGTTGCCGCTGTTTTATCGCCACAAACCCGATACTGCCGCACAGGACATTGCCGGTGCAACTACCCGCGACTACCTGACCACCTGGCTCAGTCAATGGGTGCGCGACTACGGCATTGACGGCTTCCGCGTCGATACCGCCAAGCACGTAGAGAAACCGACCCTGACGCTGTTGAAGCAGCGTGCCACGGCGGCGTTGGCCGAGTGGAAAGCCGCCCATCCGCAGCAGGCGCTGGATAACGCCCCGTTCTGGATGACCGGCGAAGCCTGGGGGCATGGCGTGATGAAAAGCGATTACTACCAGAACGGTTTCGACGCGATGATCAATTTTGATTTCCAGGATCAGGCGTCGCAGGCTCTGGGTTGCTTCTCCAGCATCGACGCCACCTACCAACAGATGGCCGACAAGCTTCAGGATTTCAACGTGTTAAGTTATATCTCCTCGCACGATACCCGGCTGTTCTTCGCCAGTGACGCCAAAGGGTCGCTGCCGCTGCAACAGCGCGCCGCCGATCTGCTGCTGCTGGCCCCCGGCGCGGTACAGATTTACTACGGTGATGAAAGTGGCCGTCAGCTTGGCCCGACCGGTTCGGATCCGCTGCAGGGTACCCGTTCCGACATGAACTGGCGCGAACTGCAGGGCGACAAAGCCCCCCTGCTGACGCACTGGCAGCGACTGGGACAATTCCGCGCTCGCCATCCGGCGATAGGTGCTGGCACCCAGCAGTCGCAGCAAACGGCGCACTACTACGCCTTCAGCCGCCGGCTCGGCGACGATAAGGTGATGGTGGTGTGGGTCGGCGATCGGTCAGATTAATTCAGCGGAATATGCTGAGAAACAACCATTATGTGAAATTTACTCCCGGTGGTTGTTTTGTGAACCGCATTGCACCGAAAATTGTCTGGCGGTATGGTGGGCGATTACCTGCTAAAAACAATACAGCTGCACCTATGACTTTTTCACTTTTCGGCGACAAATTTACCCGTTATGCGGGCATTACCCGTTTAATGGATGACCTGAACGAAGGCCTGCGCACCCCCGGTGCCATCATGCTTGGCGGCGGTAATCCGGCGCAAATCCCAGAGATGGAAAGCTACTTCAAACAGCTGTGTCAGGAGATGCTCGACCAGGGCAAACTGACCGAGGCGCTGTGTAACTATGACGGCCCGCAGGGCAAAGACGCCCTGCTGAAAGCGCTGGCCAAACTGCTGCGCGACGAACTGGGCTGGCAGATCTCACCACAGAATATTGCACTGACAAATGGCAGTCAGAGCGCGTTTTTCTACTTGTTTAACCTGTTTGCCGGTCGCTATGCCGACGGCAGCCGCCGCCGCGTGTTGTTCCCGCTGGCACCGGAATATATTGGCTATGCCGATGCCGGGTTGGACGAAGGGCTGTTTGTCTCGGCCAAGCCCAACATCGAGCTGCTGCCTGAAGGCCAGTTTAAGTATCACGTTGATTTCGAACACCTGAACATCGGCGATGATATCGGCATGATCTGCGTATCACGCCCGACTAACCCTACCGGCAACGTGATCACCGACGAAGAGCTGATGAAGCTCGACCGGTTGGCACAGCAGCGCAATATTCCGCTGGTGATCGATAACGCCTATGGCGTGCCTTTCCCTGGCATTATCTTCAGCGATGCGACGCCGCTGTGGAACCCTAACATCATTCTATGCATGAGCCTGTCGAAACTCGGCCTGCCCGGCTCACGCTGCGGCATTGTGATCGCCGATGAGAAGACCATCAGCGCCCTGACCAACATGAACGGTATCATCAGCCTGTCACCGGGCAGCATCGGGCCGGCGATGGCCACGGAAATGATTGAACGCGGCGACCTGCTGCGGTTGTCAAACGAGGTGATCCGCCCGTTTTACCAACAGCGTGTCGAGCACACTATCGAGATCATTCGCCGTTACCTGTCACCGGAGCGCTGCCTGATCCATAAACCGGAAGGGGCGATTTTCCTCTGGCTGTGGTTCAAGGATCTGCCGATCACCACCGAACTGCTGTATCAGCGCCTGAAAAAACGCGGTGTTCTGATGGTGCCGGGTCACTACTTCTTCCCGGGGCTGGAGCACGAATGGCCGCATACCCATCAGTGCATGCGGATGAACTATGTGCCGGATCCGGAGAAGATTGAGCGTGGCGTGGCAATCCTGGCGGAAGAGATCGAACGCGCGCACCAGGAAGCAGGCTGATCGTTGAGATGGGGCGCACGCGTGGCGCCCCGTCGTTTTACATGGCCCAAAACAGCACTGCCAGCAACTGTGGCGACATGATGCGCAGGAACATCGCCAACGGATAAACCGTAGCGTAGGACAGCGCGGCAGCGCCGCTGGTCGGGTGCAGGCCGTTAGCGAAGGCCAGCGCCGGTGGATCGGTCATCGACCCTGCCAGCATGCCGGACAGCGTCAGGTAGTTCATCTTACCCACCATCCGCGCCAGGACGCCCACGCTGAGCAGTGGGATAGCGGTAATCAGCGCACCATAGCCAATCCAGGCCATCCCTTCACCGTTAATCAGCGTATCCACAAAGTTGCCCCCCGACTTCAGGCCCACCACCGCCAGAAACAGCACGATCCCCAGTTCACGCAATGCCAGATTGGCACTGGGCGGCATAAACCAGTACAGCTTGCCGATGCTGCCGATACGCCCGAGGATCAACGCCGCCACCAGCGGACCACCGGCCAGCCCCAGACGCAAGGCCGCCGGGAAACCCGGAATAAACAGCGGCACCGACCCCAGCAGCACCCCCAGGCCGATACCGATAAACACCGGCAGCATTTGCACCTGTTGCAGCTTCTGTTGGGCGTTGCCGACAATCGCCGCCACCGCCTCGATCGATTCAGGCCGTCCCACCAGGTTGAGAATGTCACCAAATTGCAGCGTCACATTGCTGCCGGCCACCAGCTCGACGCCGGAACGGTTGAGGCGCGAGATCACCACGTCGTATTTTTGCTTCAGGTTCAGATCGCGGATTTTACTGCCCAACACCTTCTCATTGGTCACCACCGCTCTCACTACCTGCAGCTCTGTACCGCGCGTTGACAGCGAGACGTCAACCTCCTCGCCAATCACCAGTCGGGCATTTTCCAGGCTTTCGCGCTTGCCCACCAGATGCAGATAGTCGCCCAGTTCCAGCTTCTCGAGCGGGGCCGGCACCATCAGCAAATCGCCGCGTTTCAACCGTGAACAGATGATGTCCTCACCGTTCAACAACGGCACATTTTTGATCGCCATTCCCTGCAGATTGGGGTTGCACACTGCCACGTTCATGGTGTGCAGCAGTTCGCGCTGGTTGCCCAGGCTACTTTCAAACGCCTGCGCCTCTCGCTCGATATTAATGCGGAAAAACAGGCGTATCAGCCACATCACCAGCAGAATGCCGCAGATACCAAACGGATAAGCCATGGCGTAGCCCATGCCCATGCGATCGACCAGGGCCGGGTCAGACCCCAAATCGGTAAGAATTTGCTGCCCGGCGCCGAGCGCGGGGGTATTGGTGACCGCCCCGGAGAACACACCCAGGATGATCGGTAGCGGCACGGCAAACAGCTTATGAACCACTGCAGCAACGACCCCGCCAACCAATACCAGTAAAATGGCGAAACCATTGAGCCTTAGTCCGGAGACCCGCAAGGAAGAGAAGAAACCCGGGCCGACCTGAATACCAATGGTGTACACGAACAGGATCAGGCCGAACTCCTGGATGAAGTGCAACATGTCGCCGTTAAGATTGAGCTGCCAACTCTGGGCGAAATGCCCAACGATGATGCCACCGAACAACACTCCACCGATGCCCAGCCCCACCCCATAGATCTTCCAGTTACCCATCCACAGCCCGAGAACGGCCACCAACGCCAACATGCTGACGGTCAGGGCGATTTCGCTCATAGGTCACATCCTTGCCAGAAGTTTAACAACCGATTTGCGGTTAAAGACGCACAATTAACAGGGATTTTGGCATAAGCGGGAAAGGGTGACTGTGGCTTACGCCACAGAAAGCAAAGGGGGGAAGCCCATTAGGACTTCCCCCCTCAAAATTTAACTGTTTTTCAGTCGGTTATTTGGCTTCCAGCCCTGGCGTGGTGCCGATGGCGATCCGCTGTGGCTGCAGGGCTTCCGGTACCTGACGTACCAGATCGATATGCAGCAGGCCGTTTTCAAACTGGGCCTCGGACACCTGCAGATGCTCAGCCAGCGTGAAGGTCAGTGTGAACTCTTTGCATACCAGCCCCTGGTGCAGATATTCCACCTGTTTTTCCTGCGGCGTCGGCTTACCGCGCACGGTCAGGCGTGGGCCTTCGACTTCAATATCCAGTTCGCTTTGTTTGAATCCGGCCAACGCCAGAGAAATGCGGTAGTGGTTATCGTCGCTTTTCTCGATGTTGTAAGGCGGGAACCCTTGTGGCTCCTGGCCACCCATTGAACTGGCCAACTTGTCAAAGCCAATCCACTGACGCAGCAGCGGGGATAAATCATAATTACGCATAGTACAAACTCCTTCTATGAAGCGAGATGATGTTTAAATCGCCCCCTGACGGCAGGCAAATTAACTCACATTGCACCGGCGGTTCATTTCGCCGATGAAATAAAAATTATTTAATTTCGATCCGGCGCGGTTTTAATGTTTCCGGCACGATGCGTTCCATATCGATATACAACAGACCGTTTTCCAATTTGGCGCCTTTAATTTGAATATGCTCGGCCAACTGGAATTTACGTTCAAAGTTTCGCTCGGCAATACCTTGATATAAGTAGGTTCTTTCCGCCGGTTCGTTATTATGGGCACCACGGACCATCAGCAGGTTATCCTGGGCGGTGATTTCCAGCTCTTGCTCAGCGAAACCGGCCACCGCGATGGTGATGCGGTAATGGTTTTCATCCACCAGCTCAACATTATAAGGAGGATAGCCGCCATTCCCCTGACTCTGGCCCGCCTCCAACGCATTAAACAAACGGTCAAAGCCAATCGCAGAACGGTAGAGCGGAGAGAGATCAAAATTACGCATAAAACAGCCTCCTAAGGCACTTCAGCGAGGTTTAATAATTAAGCCTTCCACCAGGGACAGGCTAAATAATCAGAATTCCCTTACGGCAAATTCTTAATTTACTTCTGTTAAGAAAATGGGGGTTGCTTTCACCATTTCAACCGGTGACGATCAAAAAAATGATAATCAGTGCGGCGAAAGTTTTTTTATCCCTTACAATAAACTGAGACGGCCGCCACAGAGCGGGCTCTTGCTCCTTTTAAAACATCCACAAGATGTTATAGATCAGCAGATTTTGGGGAACAGCACCCTGCAGGATGGAAAATGAAAACGATAAGAGTCATAGCAACCAGTTGCATGCTGTTAGCGACTAACGGCTGCTCCAGCGTGATGAGTCACACCGGCCCGAATCAGGGCTACTATCCCGGCACTCGTGCCAGCATGGACGTTCTGAAGGACGACAATACCAGTTGGGCGATGATGCCACTGGTGGCGTTGGACCTGCCTTTCTCCGCGGTGATGGACACCGTGTTGCTGCCTTACGACTACCTGCGCTCCGGCAGTGACGGCACCGCAGACTCACCGAAAGCACGCATCTTGCGCGGTGAAGAACAGAACCTGGCCGCCAGCGGCGACCCTGCCCATGCCGCCGCGGCCACGCCGCAGTAAAATCGTCTGATGCGGGCCGTGCGCCCGCATTGGTTCACACCTCGGCCACAAAAATCTGGCTGAACCCGTCGATCTCACGCATAAACGCCACTTTACTGCCATCCGGCGAGAAGACGATCGCATCCCCCGACGGCGGCAGTGCGGTACGCTGCGTCAAACGCTGCATCCGTCCACTGGCCACCTCACACAACATCAGGCTGTTATCACACACCAGCGCAATCCGGCCCCCCTGCGGATGCCAACTGAATGCCGACTGGACCCCCTGTTCACCGCGAGTGACCTGGTGCGGTTCACCGCCGTTGGGTGAAAGCGTCCACAGTTGCACGACGCCCGTGTCATCCTTCATCAGGCAGGCAATCATACTGCCGTCGGGTGAGCTGCGCAGCCAGTGGCGGGGAGTGGTCACTACGCCGGGATAACGCCGCTGGCCGGTATAGGTCAGTCGACGTTGACGTACCCCCAAGGGGGGCGCAGGTAAATGGATCGCGGTACCTTGCAACGGGCGGGCACCGGCTTTGGCGTAATCGGCATCATCCTGCGGCAAATCAACAATAAACACCTCAGGCAGCTTTTCACCGCTGCTGGAAATCGTATCGCCGATAAACGCCAGCGCCCAGCGCTGCTGCCTTCCGTCTGGCCGGATATAGCCGTGTTGGCCGACCCAGCCCTCTTCATAAGCTCGATTAATTTGGTCGCTGCCTGGCTGCGGTTGTGGCGTGGTCTCGCTGACCAATACGCAGTAATGGCTGCCGTCATATTCACGCGGATGCTGCTTGGGAGGGTTCACGCCCTGTAACGGCACGGCCACTCCCACGTTGCGCAGATCCTGCGACGGATCCAGCTCATGCATCACGTGGTCATTGTAGGTAAAGCTCAGGCGACTGCCGTCCGGACTAAACACGTGCACGTGAGTGCCGCCGCGCAGGGCGCCTGGGGTATAAGGTGCGGTGATATCCATCGCATCGAGGGTAATGGCCAATTCGCGATCCGGTTCGCTGACGATCACCCCGCGGCGATGGTGAAAATCGTAATGCCAGACGCTATCAGGGTGCTCCGGGCCGTGAATAAAGGCATAGCGGGCCGGCGCATCGGGGCTGACGGTCACCACGCCCACGTGGGCACCGTGCTGGGCACGATATACCACTTCCACCACCCCGCTGTCGACGTTCACCCGCTCGATGCTCAGGCCGGTGAAAGAAGCGCCGCTCGGGCGTACGTCATAGGCCAGCCACTGGCTGTCCGGCGTCCAGACGTTAATATTGGTTAACTGATGTCCACGTGGTTCAAAAGTCAGCTGTCTTTCCCGATGGCTCATGGCGGCTCCCCTGCTCATGCTGGCACTGAGCCGCCATCTTACCGGATCAGCCGACGCGTTTCACATCACCCACCAACAGCAGATACGACAACGCACCGAGCAACGCCACCACCGCAATGTAAATCAACGACGGAGCAAACCCGTAATCTTGCGCCAGATAACCCACCACCAGCGGTACTGTGATGCCACCCAGCCCGCCGACAAAGTTGAACACCCCGCCGGTCAAGCCGATCAGCCGGGTCGGTGCCAGCGATGACACCAGCGACCAGGTGATAGAGGCAAAACCGTTGCCAAAGAACGCCAGTGCCATCAGCACCATAATCCACAGCGGATCGTTGGTGTAATTGGCCCCCATGATGCAGGTGGATAACAGCAATCCGCAGATGATCGGCGTTTTACGTGCAAACCCTATCGAACGGCCACTGCGCAGCAAGCGGTCGGCAACAAAACCGGATAACAAGACGCCGCAGAACGCCGCCAGGAAGGGTACCGTGGTCATAAAACCGGCGGTCAGCGCCGCAATGTGTTTTTCCTGCGTCAGATAATTCGGGAACCAGGTGAGGAAGAACCACAGCGTTGAAGTAATGGCGAACTGACCCAGATACACACCGACCAGCTTGCGGTGAAACACCAGTTTCCAGTCAGCCGCGGTGAGCGCGACACGGTTTTTCTTTTCCGACGCGACGTCGCCGTCCACCATGCCGCCACCGGCCTGGATATATTTCAGCTCGGCGTCATTCACCCCTTTGCTGTGGCGCGGCGACTGGTACACACGCTGCCACACCAGCGCCCAAACAATACCAACCGCGCCGGTAATGATGAACACCCAGTGCCAGCTCAACAATTCCTGCACCCAGATCAACAGCGGTGTCAGAAAGGCCAGCCCGACAAACTGACCGGAAGTATAAAACCCCACCGCCGAAGCTCGCTCCTGCTCGGGGAACCAACTGGTGACGATGCGATTGTTGGTGGGGAATGCCGGTGCTTCAAACAGCCCGGTCACCGCACGCAGGCCAATCAGCGAGACTAGGCCACTGGCAAATCCCTGCAGCAAGGTCGCGATCGACCAGCCCATAATGGCAATAAAATAGGTCAGCTTTGAGCCGACGCGATCCAGAAACCAGCCACCCGGGATCTGACACAGGGTATAGGTCCAGGCAAAAGCCGAGAAGATATAACCCATCTGCGCCTTGCTGATACCAAACTCTTGTTGAATATGCGCCGAAGCCACCGCCAGATTGGCACGGTCAACATAGCAAATCACCACGGTGACAAATATCATTAATAACGTTAGATAGCGGCGTTTACTTCTTGGTGTTGAGGTCAATGTTGTATCCATTATCTTTATTCCGTTATTTTGCGGATTTTAATAATAGCGGTGCGATATTGTAGGGTAGCGCCGCCGAGTCGAGTTACTGATAATGATTTAACTATTTTTCAAATGACGTGGAGCAACCATGCGGTCTGACAAAGCACCAGCCGCGACATCCGCCATGAGAAATCGGATCGGTTAATATAATGGGAAATAATAAAGTTAATTTCCCTGGTGCTTATTTAATAACTAACTGGCAAGCACAATCAGTTATTCATCTGGCCCACTTCCACTCTTAATGTTCAGCCAGGTACCTCGCCTGACGGCGACGTCAAGCGAGACACTGTGAGGTGCCTGTTAAAGGTGAATTTAATTATTATTTAATACGCAATTACCACTCAGCCACTGCACCGTCTGGGTAACGCCACACCGGATTACGCCAATCCGTCGCTTGTTTACTGCGCTCGATGACCAGCTCTTCGTTAATCTCTACCCCAAGCCCCGGTTTGGTCAGCGGGTAGAAATGGCCGTCGGTCATTTTGAAATCATCTTTATTCACCACATAGTCCAGCAGTTCGGCCCCCTGATTGTAGTGAATGCCCATACTCTGCTCCTGGAACACCGCGTTACGCGCCACAAAGTCCACATGCAGACAGGCAGCCAGCGCAATCGGCCCCAGTGGGCAATGCGGTGCCAGTGCCACATCGTAGGTCTCCGCCATTGCGGCGATCTTGAAGCATTCGGTGATGCCACCGGCGTGAGACAAGTCCGGCTGAATAATTGCCAGGCCGCCGTCCGCCAGCACCCGTTTGAAATCAAAGCGTGAATACATACGCTCACCGGCGGCAATCGGGATATGCGTTTGCGCTGCCAGACGCGGATAGTATTCCGCCTGCTCCGCCAGCACCGGCTCTTCTATAAACAGTGGACGGTAAGGTTCCAGCTCTTTGATCAGGATCTTGGCCATCGGTGCATCGACGCGGCCATGGAAATCCAGACCAAACTCGATACGGTTGCCAAAGGCTTCGCGGATCTGTGCCACCACCGCTACCGCCGCATCCACCTTACGCGCACTGTCGATGATGCCCATCTCTTCACAGCCGTTAAGCTTAAAGGTGTCAAAGCCAATTTCCGTCAGCTTGTTGATGCCGGCGATCACGTCGGAAGGACGATCTCCGCCCACCCAGCTATAAGCCTTGATTTTGTCACGGACCAGGCCACCCAGTAGCTGATAAACCGGTACGCCCAGCGCCTTACCTTTGATATCCCACAAAGCCTGATCAATGCCGGCGATCGCGCTCATCAGGATTGGGCCACCGCGATAGAAACCACCACGGTAGAGCGTCTGCCAGATATCGTTAATGCGCGCAGGATCCTGGCCGACCACATATTCTGACAGCTCGTGCACTGCCGCCTCCACGCTGCGCGCCCGTCCTTCAATCACCGGCTCGCCCCAGCCGACGATACCTTCATCGGTTTCAATTTTCAGGAACATCCAGCGCGGCGGCAGCCGATAGGTGGTCATTTTGGTTATTTTCATTGGGTGGCTTCCTTATAGGCTAAAACGAAAGCGGCAGCCTGCTGAGCGGTGCGCTCCACCGATTGGCCGGCGCGATAGAGATCGCCTCCCAACCCCGCCCCCACACAGCCTGCGGCCAGATACAAAGGCAAGTTTTCCGGCGTGATCCCGCCGACGGCAAAAACGGGGATCTGCGGCGGCAATACCGCTTTCAGCGCCTTGATATAATCTGGGCCGAAAGAAACCGACGGGAAAATTTTCAGCGCCTGAGCACCGGCCTCCAGGGCGTTGAATGCTTCTGAAGCGGTAGCGCAACCGGCGCAAACCGTCATGCCCAGTTCCACGGCCCGACGGATCACCGCCGGCTGGGTATTGGGCGTTACTACCAGCTTTCCACCCACCGCCGCCAGTTCGTCCACCTGCACCGGTTGCAGCACGGTGCCTGCGCCAATCAGCGCTCGGTCGCCGAATTTTTTCACCGTATCGCCGATACTTTGTTGCCAGCCCGGCGAGTTCATCGGAATTTCGATCGCATCGAACCCCGCGTCCAGCAACGTTTGTACATGCTCACCCGCTTCCTGTGGCGTAATACCGCGCAGAATGGCAATCAGCGGCAGTTCAGTGTTCCAGCTCATGCACAATGCTCCTTATTCCCGATTGGAAAGCCCGATCGCCGTCCAGTAGCTGGTAGCGTATTCCGGCCAGATTCAATGCCTGGGCATAACGCTCGCCCAACTGCGGATTCCCGATCACCGTTAACGTGGCACCCGACGGCAGCGGGTATTCACGCTGCATCTGCGCGACTTCGTTGCCAATCAGCAACCCAGAAAGCCAGTCACTGACCGAACTTTTCTCCAGTTTGCCAAGCACGTGAGCAGCGCGGGTTTCAAATAAACGGCGCACGATGTGGCTTTCATTCATGCCGGTTTCCAGCCCGCGCGAAAATGCCTGCGGTGACGGTTGCTGCTCGTTCAGCCCCACGCCGATCAACGAATGGCGGAGCAACAGATGATGCAGTTCGCCGGTCATCACCGTGCGGAAATCTGCCAGAATGTCACCCTCCATTCGCACCCATTTACTGTGAGTGCCGGGCATGACATAGAGCGCCGACGGCTGTTCCGCATAGGCACCTATCAACTGGGTTTCTTCACCGCGCATAACGTTGCAATTGTCTTCACGTTCGACACAGATACCCGGAATAATCCAGGCTCGATAAGGTAAAGCCTGCTCTACCGCCGTTAACTGGTGGGCAACCTCGGTCAGACGGGTTGGACAATGCAGATAAGGAACCTGCTGCCAGCCGGCATTGCTACCGATCATTCCCGCCATCACCACCGGCAACGGTGCCTCCCAGCGCGCCATCAGCTCGCTGAAAACCTGCTGCGGCGTGCGGTCGCCAAGGCGAGTCACCCCAGCCTCTGACTGCAGGCTGTCGACACAGACGCCCTGTTCGTAACGCCAGGCACGCAGGTTGGTGGAACCCCAGTCAATCGCGATAAAGCTGTCACTCATGTAATATCCTTTAAGCGTTTGGTCGAGCTGGCGATCATCGCCATTGCTGCCTGCTCTGCGGCATCCGGATCCTGATGACGGATTGCGTCATACAATTCCTGATGCTCACGCAGGGTACGCGGCATATTGTCCTCATCCGACATGTAGGTACGCTCAAACACCGCGCGTTGCAGAGAACTGATCGCCACACTGAGCTGTTGCAGTACTGGGTTATGCACCGCCGCCAGCACCGCTTCGTGGTAGCGAATATCGGCTTCATTGAAGCGTTCGCGCTCCTGATGGTGGGCTATCATGTCGTTCAGCGCCGCCTCAATCACCGCCAGCTCGCTGGAAGTCGCCCGCTCTGCCGCCCAGCGGGCGATGGTAGGCTCCACCAGGTTGCGAACCTCACTCATCGACGCGATCAGACGTGGGTCGTAATCCTGCGCCAGCACCCAGTTAAGGACATCGGTATCCAGGTAGTTCCACTGGTTACGCAGCGTCACGAATGCGCCGCGATAGCGCTTCACTTCCACTAATCGCTTGGCCATCAGCGCACGCAATACTTCGCGGATGATATTGCGTGAAGTCTCAAACTCTTCGCACAGCTCCGTTTCCGCGGGTAACGCAGCCCCCGGGACATACTTGCCGCCGACGATCTGCTGGCCCATCTCGATAATGATGCGGTCGGTTTTACCGATCTGCTGCTTGTTCATGGTTTCTCCGTGGCATTCGCCATGCTGTGATAACGGATTTACTTTACCCGCGTCTCCCATTGGCGTCCTGCGGTTGAAGCACAATCTTTACAACCTTCCCCAACAACCACCCCCTCATTGTAGTACCGATTATATAAATTGTACTACAATATGGATCACAAAACAGACAATCCAGGTTGGTGGGATGCCAATAACCCATGGCAGTCGTTGAATGATCATCGTTAGAACGGATCCGAAAGTTTATCGATTTACAAATTAGAAAATAAATTCTAAATTGGATTTTTAAATCCAACAAAAAGATCACCATGCTGAGCCGTTACCACGCTATCGCCGATGCCATTACGTTGTTGTTTGCCCCTTACGCCGAAGTGGCACTTCATGATCTCGCCAGCCAGAAGCTGGTTTACATCAGCAATAACCGCTCGCAGCGCGAGCTGGGCGAAGACTCTAATCTGAGCGAACTACAGGACGATCGCGGTTTGCAGGTGATCGGCCCCTATCTGAAACGCAATTGGGACGGCAGCCAACTACGTTCTATCAGCGCGGTATTGCGCGACGATAGCGGTGCCCCTATTGGTCTGATGTGCATCAATCTTGATATTACCGTGCTGGAAAGCGCCAAAGCCGCGCTGGCAGTCTTTCTTGGCGGCAATGCCCTGCAACCACAGCCGGACGTGCTGTTCCAGGACGACTGGCAGGAACGCATCAACACCTTTATTCACCAATGGTTGCAACAGCGCCAGCAGACGCTCAGTTCGCTTAACGGCGCGGGCCGGCGGGCCATGGTGGAAGCGCTGTATCACCAGGGGGCCTTTAAAGGAAAAAATGCCGCCGGCTACGTCGCCAAAATCCTCGGCATCGGCCGCGCTACCGTCTACAACTATCTGAAAAATATAAAGGAGTCTGTATGAGTCAGCTATTTGACGCGATTGTTTCCGCCCATCAGCAATTGCGCCCGCAGGTTCGCGTGACCCCGCTGGAACGCAGCGTGCTGCTGTCACAGCAGTTGGGCTGCGAGCTGTACTTGAAATGCGACCATCTGCAACATACCGGCTCTTTCAAGTTTCGCGGCGCCAGCAACAAACTGCGGCTACTGAGTGAGTCACAGCGCAGCCACGGAGTGATCGCCGCCTCTACTGGCAACCACGGCCAGGCCGTCGCGCTGGCAGGCAAATTGATGGGTGTCAGCGTGACGGTGTATGCCCCGGAGACAGCGGCCGCGATCAAACTCGAAACCATCCGTGCGCTGGGTGGCAAGGTCGAGCTGGTACCAGGCGACGCGCTGAATGCCGAACAGGCGGGAGAAAAAGCCGCCGCTGAACAGGGCAAGGTCTATATTTCCCCCTATAACGACCCACAGGTGATTGCCGGCCAGGGCACCTGCGGCATGGAGTTGGTGGAGCAACAAGCGGATTTGGATGCGGTATTCGTCGCCGTGGGCGGCGGGGGTTATATCTCAGGAATTGGCACCGTTTTGCAGCAATTGTCGCCAAAAACCCAGCTTATTGCCTGCTGGCCGGAAAATGCCACCAGCATGTATAGCGCACTGCTGGCCGGTCATATTTACCCGGTTGAAGAGCAGGACACACTGTCCGATGGCACTGCGGGTGGTGTCGAACCGGGCGCCATCACCTTCCCGCTGTGTCAGCAAGTTATCGATCGCAAAGTATTGGTCAGTGAAGCGGAAATCAAACAGGCCATGCGTCAGATAGCCGCCAGCGATCGCTGGATCATCGAAGGTGCCGCTGGAGTGGCCTTGGCCGCCGCCATCAAACTGGCAGCGGAATTCCAGGGAAAAAAAGTGGCGGTGGTGCTGTGCGGGAAAAACATCGTGCTGGAGAAATACCTCAAGGCCATCGCCGATGAAAATCATTAACAAACGGCAGATCCTTGACGCTTTCGATGCAGATGCCGTCACCTTATTGCTCAAACAGGGTTTTATTGCCTATTCACAGCAAAAGGTACAACAGCCACCGGTGCAGCATTTCCTGTTTGAACAGGCGGCTGGCGACTGCTGCATTAAATCGGCCTGGCTGGAAGGCGACGAGCAATTTGTCGTCAAGATCTCTTCCGGCTTTTACCGTAATCCGGCGCAAGGGTTGGCCAGTAATCAGGGGCTGATGATGGCCTTCTCGGCGCTAACCGGTGAACCGCAGACGCTGTTGCTGGACGAAGGTTGGCTAACTGCGTTACGCACCGCGCTGGCCGGGCGAATTGCCGCCGAACTCTGCGCCCCGGCGGAGATCCCGGCGATTGGCATCGTCGGCTGCGGCATGCAGGCCCGGTTGCAGTTGCAACAGTTAAAACCCCAGACCGCCTGCCGCGAGGTTTGGGTATGGGGTCGCAACGAAGTCGCTTTGCAAGCCTACCGGCGCGATGCCGAAGCCGAAGGCATCCGGGTACAGATCACCCAGGATGCGGCGGAACTGGCAGCACACTGCCGCTTGATTATCACTACCACCCCCAGTCGCGAACCCATTCTGCACGCGGCGGATATTCAGCCCGGCACCCATATAACAGCAGTCGGCGCTGACAGCCATGGCAAACAGGAGTTGGCGGTCGATCTGGTGGCCAAAGCGGATGTGCTGCTGGTAGATGCTTTAACGCAGTGCGCAGATTATGGTGAGATCGCTACTGCTTACCGCCAGGGTTTGCTTAAATCGACGCCGATCGTCGAACTGGGTACCGCATTGGCTCAGGGGATAAAAGTGCGCAACGACCCTCAGCAAATCACCCTGGCCGATCTGACCGGGCTGGCGATTCAGGACGTACAGATTGTGAAGGGCATTTTAGCGCGGTTATAAGCGGCTTAAAGGGGCGCGGCTGCGCCCCTTGGAGGCAAAATACTATCAGGCATTCAGCACAAATTTCTCGATGGCGCGTGCTACACCGTCTTCAGTGTTGGTAGTGGTAACGTACTGTGCTACCGCTTTCAGCTCCGGGATAGCATTGCCCATTGCCACGCCCAACCCGGCGTACTCGATCATCGCGGTGTCATTAGCCTGATCGCCCAGCGTCATCACGTTTTCCCGCGCAATACCAAGATGATCGGCCAGCATTTTCACCCCAGCCCCCTTATCCACTTTCTGGTGCAAAATTTCCAGGTAATAAGGCGCACTTTTCAGGATGGTGTAACGTTCCCGCGTTTCTGCCGGGATACGAGCGATAGCGCGATCCAACAGCTCCGGTTCGTCGATCATCATCACTTTCGGGAAACGAATCGAAGGGTCCATCTCTTCCACACTGCGGTATTTCAGCGGAATACCGGTCATCTCAGACTCATGTACGGTGTATTTGCCGATATCCTTGTTCGGGGTATACAGGGTATCGAAATCAAACGCCTGGAAATGGACGCCAAACTCGCGTGCCATCTTCTCGAAATGCAGGTAATCCTCAAAACCCAGGGTTTCCTGCAGGATGCAGGCCCCGTCTGCCGCCTGTAAAACCAGTGCGCCGTTATAGGTAATACAGAAATCACCGGGGCCCTGAATATCCAACTGATGCAGATAATCCTGCACGCCGACGTAAGGCCGCCCGGTGGCCAGCACCACATGTACCCCTTTGCGGCGTGCCTCGGTGATCGCCTGCTTTACCGCCGGCGTAATCTGGTGCTGCGGGTTGAGCAGCGTGCCGTCCATATCAATCGCAATCAGTTCAATAGCCATTCGAGCCTCTCCCAGTGGTTTTTCCCATGCTAACGCGTTTCAGCCTGTCATGTCAGCGTCAAAAAAAGGCGTAAAAAAATCCGCGCAAGTTTCCCGGCGCGGATTTTCACAGCCATCAATGCGTTAGATATCGATGTTTGCCGCTTTCAGGGCATTTTCTTCGATAAAGGCACGACGAGGTTCAACCGCATCACCCATCAGGGTGGTGAACAGTTGGTCAGCAGCAATGGCGTCCTTCACGGTCACGCGCAGCATGCGGCGGCTTTCCGGATCCATGGTGGTCTCCCACAGCTGCTCTGGGTTCATTTCACCCAGACCTTTATAACGCTGTACTGCCAGACCACGGCGTGACTCTTTCACCAGCCACTCCAACGCCTGCTCGAAGCTTTCAATCGGCTGACGACGCTCACCACGTTCGATGAAGGCATCTTCTTCGATCAGGCCGCGCAGTTTCTCACCCAGCACACAGATTTTGCGGTATTCGCCACCGTGGATGAATTCGAAGTCCAGCGCGTAGTCGGTATCCACACCGTGGGTACGAATGCGCAGGATCGGCTCAAACATCTGGCGTTCACGGTTCTCAAAGATCACCGAGTCATAGCTGCTGCCGTGCTGTTCTTTATCGTTCAGCAATTTCACCAGCGAATCAATCCAGGTCTTAACCTTGGCCTGATCGCTCAAATCGCCTTCCAACAAAGTCGGCTGATAGATCAGGTTGTTCAGCAGTGCACGCGGGTAGCGGCGCTCCATGCGACCAATCAGCTTCTGCACGCTGTAGTGCTCGGCAACCAGTTTTTCCAATTGCTCACCGGCAAGCGCTGGGGCGCTGGCGTTGGTGTGCAGGGTCGCGCCGTCCATCGCGATGGCGATTTGGTACTGATCCATCGCCTCGTCATCTTTGATGTACTGTTCCTGCTTGCCTTTTTTCACCTTGTACAGCGGCGGCTGGGCAATGAACACGTGGCCGCGCTCAATAATTTCCGGCATCTGACGGTAGAAGAAGGTCAACAACAGCGTACGGATGTGCGAGCCATCGACGTCGGCATCGGTCATGATAATGATGCTGTGATAACGCAGCTTGTCCGGGTTGTACTCATCGCGGCCAATGCCGCAACCCAGCGCGGTGATCAGCGTCGCGACTTCCTGTGAAGACAGCATCTTGTCGAAGCGCGCCTTCTCAACGTTGAGGATTTTACCTTTCAACGGCAGGATCGCCTGGTTCTTACGGTTACGCCCCTGCTTGGCAGAGCCGCCCGCTGAGTCCCCTTCCACCAGATACAGTTCAGACAGAGCCGGGTCACGTTCCTGGCAATCCGCCAGTTTGCCCGGCAGGCCGGCCAAATCCAATGCGCCTTTACGACGGGTCATTTCACGCGCTTTACGCGCCGCTTCACGAGCACGCGCCGCATCGATGATTTTGCCGACGACGATTTTCGCATCGCTCGGGTTTTCCATCAGATAATCGACCAGCTTCTCGTTCATCAGCGTTTCAACCGCGGTTTTTACCTCAGAAGAAACCAGCTTGTCTTTGGTCTGAGAAGAGAACTTCGGATCCGGCACTTTCACCGAAACCACGGCAATCAGGCCTTCACGCGCATCGTCACCGGTGGCGCTGATTTTGGCTTTTTTGCTGTAGCCTTCTTTATCCATGTAGCTGTTCAGGGTACGGGTCATCGCGGTACGGAAACCGACCAGGTGGGTACCCCCATCACGCTGTGGGATGTTGTTGGTGAAACAGTAGATATTTTCCTGGAAACCGTCGTTCCACTGCAGTGCCACTTCCACACCGATGTCGTCTTTCATGGTCGAGAAATAGAACACGTTTGGATGGATCGGGGTTTTGTTTTTGTTCAGGTACTCAACAAACGCCTTGATACCGCCTTCATAGTGGAAGTGGTCTTCTTTGTCCGTGCGTTTGTCTTTCAGGCGGATAGACACGCCAGAGTTCAGGAATGAGAGTTCGCGCAGGCGCTTGGCCAGAATATCGTACTCAAATTCGACATTATTGGTGAAGGTTTCATAGCTCGGCCAGAAACGCACCGTGGTGCCGGTCTGATCGGTTTCACCGACCACTTTCAGCGGCGCCTGTGGCTCGCCCATGGCGTAGGTTTGCTCGTGCACCTTGCCTTCGCGACGGATCACCAGTTCCAGCTTCTCAGACAGGGCGTTTACAACGGATACGCCCACGCCGTGCAGACCGCCAGAAACCTTGTAGGAGTTGTCATCAAATTTGCCGCCGGCATGCAGCACGGTCATGATCACCTGTGCCGCAGAAACCCCTTCCTCTTCGTGAATACCGGTCGGGATACCACGGCCGTCATCCTGTACCGAAACGGAGTTATCGGCATGGATGGTCACCTGGATGTCACTACAGTGGCCAGCGAGTGCTTCGTCGATAGCGTTGTCCACAACCTCGAATACCATGTGGTGCAGACCGGTGCCATCATCGGTGTCGCCGATATACATGCCCGGGCGCTTACGCACCGCGTCCAGCCCTTTTAATACCTTGATACTTGAGGAGTCATAAGAATTCGACATCAACGTTTCTCGCTCATTTTAGTCCTGTGGTTGAACCTCTATTTTACCTTGTTCCACGCGGAACATCTTGCCCTTTTCACCGGCCATATCGGTCACTTGTTCAGCGCTCACGGCACTGACAAAGACCTGGGCCTGGGTGGCTTTCAGGCGATCGGCCAGTAACCGGCGACGGCCGGTGTCCAGCTCGGAGGCAAAATCATCAATCAGATACAGGCAACGCCGCCCGCTCTGCCGGGTGAGAAACTCACCCTGCGCTAAGCGCAACGCGCACATCAGCAGTTTAAGCTGACCGCGCGATAACAAATCCTCTACCGGCGTGCCGTCGGCACGGATGCGAAAGTCCGCCTTATGCGGCCCCACCGCGGTATAGGTTAACGCTCTGTCACGCTCAAACTGGCGCTCCAGCAGCTCTCCGTAGTCGCTCTCTTTGTCCCAGCCACGCTGGAAAGAGAAACTCAGGGCAAATTCGGGCAAAAACTGCGCGCATGTCGCGGTAATATCCGCGGCAATCGCGTCGCTGTAAGCTGCCCGCCACTCGCTGATACGCTCGGCCAAAGGGATTAGTTCCTGATCCCAGGCGCGGATCTGCGCATAGCGACTGACCTGGCGCAGCGCGGCATTGCGCTGCTTCAGTAACCGTTTCAGGTTGCTCCAGGCGGTGAAAAAACCGGGTTCGTTATGAAAACAGCCCCAGTCCAGGAAGGCGCGCCGGAATTTCGGCCCACCGTTTAGCAGGGTAAAACCTTCGGGGGTAATCAGTTGCATCGGCAATAGCTGCGCCAGTTCAGCCACTTTGTGGCCGTCGCTGCCATCGATGCGTACCTTGCTGTCCCCCTGACGGCTCTTGCTTAATCCTACGGATATTTCACGTTCTGCACCGTCAATACGGCCGTGCAAAATAAACTCCGGCTGGTCGTGGCGGATCACCCGGCCGGCCTGCAGGCTGCGAAAAGCCCGCCCGTGCCCGAGGGTGTAAACCGCCTCAAGCACGCTGGTTTTTCCGCTGCCATTGGGCCCCACCAGGAAGTTGAATCCCGGCGCCAACGCCAAATCTGCATCTTCTATATTGCGGAAGTCTTTAATCAGTAAACGCGTCAGAGCCATGCAATCTCTTTACCGATGACGGTGCTGTAATTCAAGGTAATGAGACTACAACCGCATTGGCATGACGACATAAGCCGCCGCCTGGCTGGCACCGTCTTCGATCTGCACGCTGGAAACCGAGTCGGTCAGCAGCAGGCGCACATCTTCACACTTGAGCGCATTCAATACATCCAGCACGTAACTGACGTTAAAACCAATCTCCATCTCGGTGCCGTCGTAGCTGACATCGAGGATCTCTTCCGCTTCTTCCTGTTCAGGGTTGTTGGCGGTGATCTTGAGCTGGTTTTGGCTGACATACAGCCGCACGCCACGGAACTTTTCGTTCGACAAAATGGCCGCACGAGCAAACGCCTGCTTGAGCAGATCGCAGCCGGCTTCCAGCGTTTTGTCCGGGTTCTTCGGCAATACGCGACGATAATCAGGGAAACGACCGTCAACCAGCTTGGAGGTGAAGATAAAGTCACCGACGTGGGCGCGGATGTTGTTACTGCCGATCTGCAGTTGCAGCAGCGTATCGCCGCCGTCCAGCAGACGCACCAGTTCCATTACCCCTTTACGCGGCACGATCACCGAATGTGACGGCAATTGCTGACCGATCGGCATCGAACATACCGCCAGACGGTGACCATCGGTCGCCACGGTACGCAGCTCTTCACCTTCGGTTTCAAACAGCATGCCGTTTAAGTAGTAACGCACATCCTGATGAGCCATCGAGAACTGCGTGGCTTCGATCAGGCGCTTCAACGTCGCCTGCGGCAAAGAAAATTCAACTTCACTCTGCCAGTCGTCCAGGTTCGGGAAATCTACCGCCGGCAACGTAGAGAGAGAGAAGCGACTGCGGCCGGAACGCACCAGCATACGCTCGCCTTCCAACGTTACAGTGATCTCGGCCCCTTCAGGCAAGCCACGGCAGATATCAAAGAGTTTACGCGCGGGGACGGTAGTCGCGCCCGCTTCATGGGGTTGGGACAGGGCAACGCGCGCCACCATCTCCATCTCCAGATCGGTACCGGTCAACAGCAGGGAGCCTTCCGTCACCTGCAGCAGCAGGTTACCCAGAATTGGCAGTGTTGGGCGGCCGCCCAGCGGGCTGCTCACCTGTTGCAGCGGTTTTAGCAGATGCTCACGTTCAACGATAAATTTCATAGCGCTAGGAAGATAATGTTCTGATTAAATTGGAGAAATCTTCTTTGATGTCGTGACTTTCTTCACGTAACTGCTCGATCTTCCGGCAGGCGTGCAACACCGTGGTATGGTCGCGGCCACCAAACGCATCGCCGATTTCAGGCAGGCTGTGGTTGGTGAGTTCTTTTGCCAGCGCCATCGCCATTTGGCGCGGACGAGCAACGGAACGCGAACGCCGCTTGGACAACAAATCAGCGATTTTAATTTTATAGTATTCCGCCACCGTCTTTTGAATATTATCGATGGTGACCAGCTTTTCCTGCAGCGCCAGCAGATCGCGCAGCGCTTCACGCACGAAATCAATGGTAATGGCACGGCCGGTAAAGTTTGCGTTGGCGATCACGCGGTTCAGCGCCCCTTCGAGCTCACGCACGTTGGAACGCAGGCGCTTGGCGATAAAGAACGCCACTTCGCCCGGCAGACGGATATTGTTCTCGTCGGCCTTTTTCATCAGGATCGCTACGCGCGTTTCCAGCTCCGGCGGTTCGATCGCTACCGTCAGCCCCCAACCGAAGCGGGATTTCAGGCGATCTTCCACCCCGTTTATTTCTTTGGGATAACGGTCGGAGGTCAGAATAATCTGCTGATTGCCTTCCAACAGGGCGTTAAAGGTATGGAAGAACTCTTCCTGCGAACGCTCTTTATTGGCAAAAAATTGTATGTCATCGATCAGCAGCGCATCGACCGAACGGTAGTAACGCTTAAATTCTTCAATGGCATTGTTCTGCAAGGCTTTGACCATGTCCTGCACAAAGCGTTCCGAGTGCATATAGACCACTTTGGCGTTGGCCTTGCGTGCCATGATGCCGTTGCCCACCGCGTGTAACAGGTGAGTTTTACCCAAACCGGTGCCGCCATAAAGGAACAACGGGTTATAGGCTCCGCCCGGGTTATCCGCCACCTGGCGGGCCGCCGCGCGCGCCAATTGGTTGGATTTACCCTCTACAAAGTTATCAAAGGTATGCTTTGGGTTAACGTTGGAGCGGTAAGAAAGTTCAGGCTGCGGTGCCGCGTTGTCCCAGCTTGGGCGCGAAGGTGCCGCGACGCGTACTATTGGCGCGCTGGGTGCGCTAACGCTGGCAGTAACGGTCTGGCTGATGATTTGGGAGAGCGGTTTGCTACCCACTTCAAAACGCAGTAATGGGGCATCCGTACCGCAGAAATCATTCAACAGGCCATTGATATTGTTTAAGTATTTATCGCGAACCCAATCCAGCACAAAACGATTGGGCGCATAAAGCGCCAGGGTATTGTCACTCAGTTCCGCCTGCAATGGGCGTATCCACATACTAAATTCTGTGGCAGGTAACTCATCCTGCAATCGGGCAAGACACTGCTGCCAAAGCGAAAGTGACACGGCGGACTCCACTCGAACAAGATCAATAAAAGAAAAGAATCAGGCTAATTTTTTATAACTCATGATTTTTGACACATACCCGGCATCGGCTGTTTGCCTGTGGGGGATGCGAACCGCCTTTCACGGTTTATGTCCCTCACGATCCCCGCTTGAGAGATCGCGATCGGAATGACGGATCATAGCGCAATCCGCGCAAGAGATCCTCCCCTTCATCACAGATTAGATCCATTTTATCCACAGGCCCCGGCCTGCGGCGATCTTTTCGCCAGTCTCGTTAAATTGCAGGCAAAATCCCGCGTGAGGAAAGGGATTTTTTACATTGTCAACCGGTTATACCCTGTTATCCACGCAAGATCCTTGCTTTTCCCCCTAAGGATCGCATCGGGATCCTTGCGATTTACCTCCGAGTCCGTATAATCTTCGCCCTACGTGTGTACCTGGTTCCTAAATGGTGTGTCATTAACCAGACAGGATTCTGCGGTGACCACGGGCCAATACCGGATTTTACTCCGAATTGGCAGACAACCAGGTAGGCTAGCGCAATGTGAATTGACTCAGGACTGTACAATTATTACAATCCCGCCTCTTTATATATTGCGATTGAGGCGTCGGTCGTCTTCACGCCGAATAGCCAAACGCGTTTACTGATCAGTAATTATTTTAAGTTTAGGTAGAAATCGCCATGAAACGCACTTTCCAACCGTCCGTATTGAAGCGTAACCGTAGCCACGGTTTCCGTGCTCGTATGGCAACCAAGAATGGTCGTCAAGTTCTGGCCCGCCGTCGTGCGAAAGGCCGTTCTCGTCTGACTGTTTCTAAGTAATAAAAGCTAACCCGCTGAGTGGTTAAGCTCGCTTTTCCCAGGGAGTTACGTTTGTTAACTCCCACTCACTTCACTTTCGTCTTCCAGCAGCCACAACGGGCTGGCACGCCGCAAATCACCATCCTCGGCCGCCTGAACCAGCTGGGGCATCCCCGCATCGGTCTTACCGTCGCCAAAAAACACGTCAAACGCGCGCATGAACGCAACCGGATCAAACGCCTAACCCGCGAAAGCTTCCGTTTACTTCAGCACGAGTTACCGGCGATGGATTTTGTCGTGGTAGCCAAAAAAGGGATAGCGGATTTGGATAACCGTGCACTGACGGAAGCTTTGGAAAAATTATGGCGTCGCCACTGTCGCCAGGCTCCCGCATCCTGATCGGGCTGGTGCGGGCTTACCAGCTCGTCATCAGTCCGCTGCTTGGGCCTCGTTGTCGCTTCCAGCCGACATGCTCTCATTACGCAATTGAGGCATTAAGCAGGTTTGGCATGATAAAAGGCAGTTGGTTAGCATTGAAACGCGTATTAAAATGCCACCCCTTGAACCCAGGTGGCGATGATCCCGTGCCGCCGAAACCCGACGATAACAGAGAACACTAACGATGGATTCGCAACGCAATCTTCTCCTCATCGCTCTGCTGTTCGTGTCTTTCATGATCTGGCAAGCCTGGCAAACGGACAATGCTCCGCAACCAGTCGCGCAGACCACGCAACAGACTTCGAACACTGCTACCGGTGATGCCGCAAGCTCAGCAGTTCCAGCCAGTGGCCAGGGTAAACTGATTACCGTTAACACTGACGTGCTGTCGCTGACCATCAACACCCGTGGTGGTGATATCGAGCAGGCTAAACTGTTGGCCTACCCGGACACTCTGGGTTCATCGACGCCATTCCAATTGCTGGAAACCACACCGTCATTTGTTTATCAGGCGCAAAGCGGCCTGACCGGCAGAAACGGTCCGGATAACCCGGCAAACGGCGAACGTCCTCTGTTCCAGGCGGCGCAGGACAGCTACACCCTGCCGGAAGGCCAGGAAGAGCTGCGCATTCCGCTGACCTTTACCGGTAAAGACGGTGCCATCTACACCAAGACTTTCGTGCTCAAGCGTAACCATTACGCGGTTGGCGTTGATTACAACGTCGACAACAAAAGCACCACTCCGCTGGAACTGACCCTGTTCGGCCAACTGAAGCAGACCACCGAGCTGCCTAAGCACCGTGACACCGGCAGCAACAACTTCGCCCTGCACACCTTCCGTGGCGCGGCGTACTCTTCCAGCGATGACAAATATCAGAAGTATGCGTTCGATAAGGACGAGAACCTGAGTGTGACCACGCAGGGCGGTTGGGTTGCGATGCTGCAACAATACTTCGCCACCGCATGGGTACCGGCAACTCAGGGTAGCAATACCTTCTATACCGCCAAGCCTGGCGACAACCTGTCCACCATCGGCTTCAAATCTACTCCGGTAGTGGTGCAGCCTGGTGCGCAGCAGCAACTGAACGCGACCCTGTGGGTTGGCCCGGAGCTACAGGATCAGATGGCCCAACTGGCGCCGCATCTGGACCTGACCGTGGATTACGGTTGGTTGTGGTTCATCTCCCAGCCGCTGTTCAAACTGCTGAAGTTCATCCACGGCTTTATCGGTAACTGGGGCTTCTCAATTATCATCATCACCTTCATCGTGCGCGGCATCATGTACCCGCTGACCAAAGCGCAGTACACCTCGATGGCGAAAATGCGCATGCTGCAGCCAAAACTGCAGGCGATGCGTGAACGTATCGGTGATGACAAACAGCGCATGAGCCAAGAAATGATGGCGCTGTACAAGTCTGAGAAAGTGAATCCGTTGGGGGGTTGTCTGCCGCTGGTTATCCAGATGCCAATCTTCCTGGCGCTGTACTACATGTTGATGGGCTCGGTTGAGCTGCGCCATGCGCCGTTCGCCCTGTGGATCCATGACCTGTCGGCGCAAGACCCGTACTACATCTTGCCAATCCTGATGGGCGTGACGATGTTCTTCATCCAGAAGATGTCGCCAACCACCGTGACTGACCCGATGCAGCAGAAAATCATGACCTTCATGCCGGTGATCTTCACAGTGTTCTTCCTGTGGTTCCCGTCCGGTCTGGTGCTGTACTACATCGTCAGTAACCTGGTGACCATCATCCAGCAGCAGTTGATTTATCGCGGCCTGGAAAAACGTGGCTTACACAGCCGCGACAAGAAAAAGACCTAAGCGTATTGTAGGGGTTCGGCGCGCTGAACCCTTGCAGCGATAGATAAGAGGCGGTCATTAAGACCGCCTTTTTGCATATTGAATTGTCAGAGAGAGTCACTATGAGCACCACCGATACCATCGTAGCCCAAGCCACTCCGCCGGGACGCGGCGGCGTCGGCATTCTGCGTATTTCCGGCCGTGGCGCCAAAGACGTGGCCCAGGCCCTGCTCGGTAAGCTACCGAAGCCGCGTTACGCCGATTATCTGCCATTCCGCGATGCCGAGGGTGCGACCCTCGATCAGGGCATTGCGCTGTGGTTCCCGGGGCCCAATTCGTTTACCGGCGAAGACGTGCTGGAACTGCAAGGCCACGGCGGCCCGGTGATCCTGGATCTGCTGCTCAAACGCGTACTGGCGCTTCCCGGCATGCGTATCGCGCGGCCCGGCGAGTTTTCCGAACGTGCATTCCTCAATGACAAGCTGGATCTGGCACAGGCCGAGGCGATTGCCGACCTGATCGACGCCAGTTCCGAGCAGGCAGCCCGCTCAGCCATGAACTCGCTGCAGGGGGCATTTTCCACCCGCATCCACCAACTTGTGGAAGCACTTACTCACCTGCGGATCTACGTGGAAGCGGCCATCGACTTCCCAGACGAAGAAATCGACTTCCTGTCTGACGGTAAAATCGAAGCACAGCTCAACGGCGTTATGGCCGATCTGGACAACGTACGCGCCGAAGCGCGCCAGGGCAGCCTGCTGCGTGAAGGAATGAAGGTGGTGATCGCCGGGCGGCCAAACGCCGGTAAATCCAGCCTGCTGAACGCATTAGCCGGCCGTGAGGCCGCGATTGTTACCGATATTGCCGGTACCACCCGTGACGTTCTGCGCGAACATATTCACATCGACGGCATGCCGTTGCACATCATCGACACCGCCGGCCTGCGTGAAGCTATCGACGAAGTGGAGCGCATCGGCATCGAACGTGCGTGGAACGAGATCGAACAAGCCGACCGCGTGCTGTTTATGGTCGATGGCACCACCACCGCGGCCACCGAGCCGGCGGAGATTTGGCCAGAATTTATGGCTCGTCTGCCGCACCGCCTGCCGATCACCGTGGTACGTAATAAAGCCGACATCACTGGTGAAACGCTGGGTATGACCGAAGTAAATGGCCACTCACTTATTCGCCTGTCGGCGCGTACCGGCGAAGGTATTGATCTGCTGCGCGACCACCTGAAGCAGAGCATGGGCTTCACCAGTAATATGGAGGGCGGCTTCCTGGCCCGCCGTCGCCACCTGCAGGCGCTGGAACAAGCGGCCCAGCATCTGGTCGAGGGTAAAGAACAGTTAGTGAGCGCTTACGCGGGGGAGCTGTTAGCCGAGGAATTACGTCTGGCGCAGCAAGCACTGAGTGAAATCACCGGAGAATTCACCTCCGATGACCTGCTGGGGCGCATCTTCTCCAGCTTCTGCATTGGCAAGTAAGCCCATCAAATACCGCCGATAGCCGGTTTTCTCCGCCAGAGCGGGTAAATTTTTTACCTGCTCTCGGTAATTGATGCCTGAGCGGCCGGTCACAGCATCCTTCAGGGCCAACGCGATATACTGAGCGACAAGGGATCCCCTCTCAGGAAAGAGCAAGCATGGCATTAACCCTCAGGGTGTTACTGGAAAATCGACTCGCTGCTGGCGTGGACCCATCGCTGCGGGTGAAAGCCGGACTAAGCCTGTTGATACAGGATGAAACGGACTCGGTTTTGTTCGATACCGGCCCTGATGACAGTTTTCTGCATAACGCAGAGCTGATGGGCGTCGATCTGTCCGGGTTAACCGCGACGGTGCTGTCGCATGGCCATTATGACCACTGCGGTGGCGTCCCCTGGTTACCCGACAACAGCCGTATCATCTGCCATCCGCAAATTGCCAACGAACGCTATTCGGCAGTGAAACTGCTGGGTAAAGCCCGGAAAATCAAAAAACTATCGCTGGATATCGATTACTCACGTCATTGCATGGAATACAGCCATGAGCCACTGCATATCAGCGAACGCTTTATGTGGTCCGGGGAAATCGCCGTTGCCGAGCCGAAAGCCTATGGCGTGATCGGTGGCAAAACTGAGGCGGTGGATTACGTTATCGACGAGGGCGTGCTGATTTATAAGTCCGATCGCGGGCTGGTGATTATTACCGGCTGTGGGCATCGTGGGATCATTAATATCGTGCGCCACTGCCAAAAGATCACCGGGGTCAATAAGATCCATGCATTGATCGGCGGTTTCCACCTGCGCTGCGCGTCACCACGCCTGATATGGCAGGTCCGGCATTTTCTGAATCAGCAAAAGCCAGACAAAATCATGGGATGCCATTGTACCGGTGCATGGGGTCAGTTGTGGTTACCTGAGGGGGTAGCGCCGGCAACCGGACAAACTTTTGTGCTGGGCTAAAGCCCCATTGGCAGTACTGGAGCGAGAGATTCTCTTTGGTGATCGGTCAAGCACCGCCACTCCCGGTATCTGTCATCGGCCACCTGTTTCCGCCCCCTGCTATCCCTCACTCCCTGCGACCTCACCGGCAAAATCATTGCTAAAAGTAATAAATAGGATAAAACGCATACTGTTTTTTAATGATAAATCCACGACTTATGCTTAATCTAATCCCCCTGAGTTTTCAGCGACCCCTCTGTGATGGAGTGAATAATGGCGTGTCATTTTGCCCGATGGATCCCCACATCCACCGCACTGGATACCCGGAGACTCTCCGCAGACGTGATTGCTGCGACCGCTGCTTTTTCCGTTAAACGTCGCCAGCGCTTCCTGCAGGGGCGCATCCTGCTCGCTGAGATGATGTTTTATCTTTATGGGCTGCCGATATTGCCCTCTATCGCCACCACCCCCACCGGCCGCCCCTGTTTCGTTGACAATCACCTGCCCGATTTCAGCCTGGCCTATGCCAGCGATACGGTGGGGGTTTTGCTCAGCCAGGAAGGCAAGGTAGGGCTGGATATTGAAGTCATGCGCGCCCGCGGCGGGCAACATAAAGAGCGGCAGCACCAATACCAAACGCCGGCCGAAAGCGCCTGGATCAGTGCGCAATACGATCGACTGGAGGCAGAAACCCAGCTGTGGAGTATCCGCCAGAGCGTGCTGAAACTTTCCGGCCTGGGTAACAGCGGACAATCGACGCTGCTACTGCACCCTTTTTCCGGCCATCTGCGCTCCAGTATCACTCCCCAGGTCCATGTGATGAGCGATGCCGATGAATACCTGAGTTGGGCTTGCGCGCGTGAACCCAGCCTTGAGCGCTTAATCTGTTGGCAATACGAAGCGGATAAAGGCCTGCAGAAGCACGGCGAAATCTCCCCGCGGATCCCGGCCATCTCCACCCGCTTTGTGAAATTGACCAGTCTGGCACTCCACCGCTGACATCGACGATTAATGACGAGTCCGTAAGATAAAACTTTCTTTAACGGATAAATTTCTGCATAAAACTGCAAAGTCAGCTAAATATTCAGCAATCATCTATTCTCACTGCCCTTCTTGCCCTACTATCTTTGGGTGTTCTAAGCTGAATCTGTTCATTCGAAAGGGAGAATCACCATGTCAGACCAAGCATTAAAAATCGTCACCCTGCTCGGCAGTTTGCGTAAAGGCTCTTACAACGCGATGGTAGCCCGTGCCTTACCCGGCCTTGCCCCACAAGGCGTCACCATCGAAGCACTCCCCTCTATCCGTGATATCCCGCTGTACGATGCCGATATGCAGCAAGGAGAAGGTTTCCCCGCCACGGTAGAAGCCATTGCCGAACAAATCCGCCAGGCTGACGGCGTGATCATCGTAACCCCGGAATATAACTATTCGGTGCCGGGCGGATTGAAGAACGCCATTGACTGGCTTTCCCGTCTGCCGAATCAGCCCTTGGCCGGTAAGCCCGTGGCTATTCAGACCAGCTCAATGGGGCCAATTGGTGGCGCGCGCTGCCAGTATCATCTGCGCCAGATCCTGGTGTTCCTCGACGCAATGGTGATGAACAAACCGGAATTTATGGGCGGCGTGATCCAGAACAAAGTGGACGCGCAGACGGAAGAATTGAATGACCAGGGTACGCTGGACTTCCTGACTGGCCAGCTGTCCGCTTTCAGCGATTATATCCGCCGTCTGAAATAAATGTCTTTTTTGACGCCTTCGGCAGGAATTGGCTGATGGCGTCATTATCATGAGAAAAAAACCGCTAACCCATTAAAAATAAAGTTATTAAATTATGTATTTTTTTATTTTAGCCATATTACTGGCTTTCATCACCAGACCACTATTAGCCACAGAAATGCGTTATCCCGCCGGAGAAGAGCCGATCGAGCTGCCGGTACATAGCCCGCTTAGCACCCAGTTACCCCGCACCGCGCAGAGCCAGGAAGATAAAAAGATCGCCGCCATGTCGTTGTATCTGACGCTGATGCGTGAAGATGGCCGTAACGTATGGGCACCTTACCAGTTGGCGGCCTCCTCAGCAGAAAAGGGCCAGACCGAGTTGGCAGAGCGTTATCTGCAGCTGAGCGCCGATCGCGGGTTGTGGTATTACTACAATCTGTTGGAGGACGACGCCTTCAACAACATCCAACACAGCAGTACCTATCAGTCGATTCTGGCGATCACCAAAGCGCGCTATCTGCAACATGCGCATTGGTTCGAAGGCAAAGCCAGCTACGCCATACCGGACGGCACACCCCCACCCGGAGGCTGGCCAACGGTGGTGTATCTGCACACCTATGGTAAAAGCGCCGGTATCACGCCCGAAGAGCGTCTGTTTTTCAGTGAGATCGGCGTCGCCTATGTTGAGATCAACGGCACCCAGATGCTGTCGGAAAACTGTTTCCGTTGGTCAAATTACAGTGATGAAAGCACTCAGAGCGCGATTCAGCGGGCTTTGCAGCCGTTAACCACAGAATTAAAGCTCAATCCTCAACAGGTCTACCTTACCGCTCGCGGGCAGGGAGCACTGCATGCTGCCAATCTGCTGGCCAAGTACCCGCAACTTTATGCCGGTGCAATGCTGATCGCCCCCAATGGCGAGATCAAACAGGCACAGCAGTCGCTGGCAACCCATAAGCGGCTGGTGGTGGCGTACTACGATCGGCAAAATTTCAGCGATCAGGCGTTGGCAATGCACTTCGCCAATCTGTTCAGTGAGAATAATCAGGTAGAGGCTTTGCATTTTGCCCAGGGTGAGAACCCCGATGGCGGCTGGCAGGCGCGTTTCAAACGGCCGTTGCAGTGGATGCTGCATCAGGCGCCCGACGCAACACCGGGAGCCTAATGTGACTATGCGCATTGGCTTGCAGGCTATGAGAAAGTTGATTATTAGGGAGAGCGTGCCGAAGGGGTCGTAGCAGCTTCAGCTGCCGGAGCGCCCCTCGGTGCGCTAGGCCCGAGTATCTAAGGCTAAAAGCAAACCCAGGGCCGACGTTTGTCGGCCCTGTTCGCATTAATGACCGTCTACAAAGACAATCTTCAGCACAAACAGCAGTGCGACAACCACCACGCATGGGCTGATTTCACGCCAGCGGCCGGTACCCAACTTCATGACGCAGTAAGAAATAAAGCCGAGTGCGATACCTTCGGTAATCGAGAAGCTGAACGGCATCATCACCGCCGTCACAAACGCCGGTACCGCTTCGGTCAGGTCATCCCACTTCACCCGCGCCAGGCTGGATGTCATCAGCACGCCCACGTAGATCAACGCACCGGCAGCGGCGTAAGCCGGCACCATGCCCGCCAGCGGCGACAGGAAAATCACCAACAGGAACAGGATCCCGGTCACCACCGCGGTCAGACCGGTACGGCCGCCGACGGAAACCCCGGCAGAACTTTCAATGTAAGCCGTCACGGAGGAGGTACCGACAAAGGAGCCGGCCACCGAACTGATGCTGTCCACGTACAGCGCCTGCTTCATGCGCGGGAACTTGCCCGTTGCATCGGTCAGACCGGCCTTGTCGGTCACGCCAATCAGGGTGCCGGAGGAGTCGAACAGGTTCACCAGCATAAAGGAGAAAATCACCCCCGCCAGACCAATGTTCAGCGCCCCCGCCAGATCAACCTGTCCCACTACCGAGGTAATGTTGGGTGGCATGGAGAACACGCCGCCGTATTTCACATCGCCCAATGCCCAGCCGATCAGGGTGGTCACCACGATAGAAACCAGCACCGCAGCATGGAAGTTACGGGAGGACAGCACGGCAATAATAAAGAAGCCCAGCGCGCCCAGCAGCACATTGTGCGAGGTCAGGCTACCGATGGTCACCAGCGTATCCGGGTTAGCCACCACAATGCCGGCATTTTTCAGCCCCATCATGCCGATAAACAGGCCGATACCGCTGGTGATCCCCACCCGTAAACTCATGGGGATATTGGCAATCATCCAGTAACGGACACGGAAAATGGTCAACAGCAATAAACCGACCGCGCCCCAGAAGATGGCCCCCATGCCTATCTGCCATGAAATCCCCATCGCGCCCACCACCACAAAGGCGAAGAACGCATTGAGGCCCATAGCCGGCGCCAGTGCCACCGGCAGGTTCGCCAGCAGGCCCATAAAAATACTGCCAAAAGCGGCAATCAGACAGGTGGTGACAAACACCGCCTGCGTATCCATGCCCGCCGCGCCCAAAATTTGCGGGTTAACGAACACGATATACACCATGGTCAAAAAGGTAGTAATACCGGCAATCGTTTCCGTACGCGCCGTGGTGCCATGTTGCTTGAGTTTAAACACACGCCCAAGCAAGCCTTGCTCAACGTCAAGGCCAGTGACTTGTTTGCTCATTATCAGAATTCCGAAGAAGGGAATGGAGAGTCGCTGGCTATCCTATAACAAAAAGTCAGGGTTTTGACGCCGCTCACAGCTTTTTTTCGCCGTCTTTACGGCTAAAAACCCCAACAGATTGTATTTACTGAGATTGATCGGCAATCCGCGATTCAGGGGTCGCAATCCTGCCTGATGCGGTTAAAGTGGCATTATCACCGCATAACCTAAGGACACGGCCCCTGATGAAGCAGATTGACTGTATTTTGTTTGATTGCGACGGCACGCTGGTGGACAGCGAAGTGCTGTGCAGCAAAGCCTACGTGCACATGTTTGCCCACTATGGCATTCACCTTTCGCTGGACGAGGTGTTCAGAAAGTACAAAGGGGTGAAGCTGTACGAGATTATCGAACAGGTTAATGCGGAGCACGGAGTCGCCTTGCCGAAGGAAGAACTGGAGCCTTTATACCGCCTGGAAGTGGCCCGGCTCTTCGACAGCGAATTGCAGCAGATTGCCGGTGCGCGTGAGCTGCTGGCGCAAGTATCAGTCCCTATGTGTACCGTATCTAACGGCCCGGTCAGCAAAATGCAGCACTCGCTCGGCCTGACCGACATGCTGCACTATTTTGATGACCGGTTGTTCAGCGGCTATGATATCCAGCGCTGGAAACCGGACCCGGCGATCGTGTTTCACGCCGCCGAAAAAATGCAGGTGCCGGTGGAGCGTTGCATCCTGGTGGACGACTCCGCCGCCGGGGCGCAGGCCGGGATCGCTGCGGGTATCCCGGTATTTTACTTCTGTGCCGATCCACACAATAAACCGATCGATCATCCGCTGGTCACCGCATTCGACAGCCTGGCGCAATTACCTGCATTGTGGCGTGAACGCGGCTGGCAGTTGACTAACTAGCCGGCAACGGCGGTTTGTTACGCCACCAGCGCCATGAGCGTTTCAACGCCCGGGTCTGCGGGCTAAAGCGGCGATTGACCGCATTGGCCAGCAGATCCAGCGTCAGACAGAAGACGAAGTACACCAGGGCGATAAACAGGAACACCTCCATCGGGTACACCATGCTGCGGTTATTGACCTGGGTTGCCAGAAAGGTCAGCTCACCGACACCGACGATATAGGCCAGCGAAGTATCCTTGATCAACGAAATCCACTGGTTAATAAACGAAGGCACCATCATGCGCAGCGCCTGGGGCAGCACAATCATCCGCAGAGTCTGCCAGCGGGTTAACCCCAGTGATAAACCCGCTTGCCACTGGCCCGGGCCGATGGCGGCAATTCCCGCCTTCACCGCATGGGCCAGATAGGCCGAGGCGATCAACGCCAATGCGCAAACTACGGTAGTAATTTCCGGAATATCCACGCCAAAAACGATCGGCAGCAGAAAATAGGTCCAGAAAATCAGCATGATCACCGGAATGGCGCGGAAAAACCCCAGCAGCATGGCCAGTAATCCGGCAGCGACGCCGCGCGACATCGCCAGTGCCACGCCTAACAGCGTGCCGAGAATGGCCGAAGCCACACCGGCCATCAGGCTGATCGCCAACGTCAGCGCTGCGCCCCCCAGCGGTCCGTCCGGCCAGGTGCCCCACAGCAGATAGCCCAGGTTGTCGTAAATGACGCTGAAATCCATCTTAATGCCCTCTCAGCGGTTTACGCTGCTGTCGCCACATGCCCCAGCCTTCCAACAGCGCAATGATGGCAATGTACAGCACCGTCGCCACACCAAATGCCTGGAAGGTGCGCAGCGTCTCGGTTTCCACCTGCCGCGAAGCATAAGACAACTCGGCAACGCCGATCGCCATGGTCAGCGAGGAGTTTTTTATCACGTTCATATACTGGCCCAGCAGCGGTGGCATGGCGATTTTTAGCGCCTGCGGCAGCACCACATAACGCATGGCCTGCCAGCCGGTTAATCCCAGCGCGTTGGCCGCATATTTTTGCCCGCCGGCGACGCCGCGGATGCCTGAGCGGATCTCTTCAGCGATAAACGCACTGGAGTACAACGTCAGCCCGAAGAAACCGGCGAGAAACTCAAACGACGGCCACTCAAGCGGACCGATTTGATGTGAAGTGTTCAGCCACTGCATGGCGGCAGAAGGCAGGATCTGCCCGGCGGCGAAATACCAGAAGAACAGCTGCACCAGCAACGGCGTATTGCGAAACAACGAACTGTAACCCACCGCCAGCCAGCGCAGCCCCCACAGGCGACTGTCACGCATTGCAGTCAATAAAAACCCCAACAGCGTGGCGGCCAGACTCGCACAGCCGGAAAGCCACAGCGTCAGCAGGAAACCCTGCCATAGCCAGCTCAGATACTGCGGCGCCAGCAGCCAGTCTGAGAGTTGTTGCAGATGCATGCTAAATCCTTGTCTTGCAGAATGCGCCAGGGGCGCAGCAAGCTGCGCCCCTCCGTTCACACCTCACAGCCCCGCGGATCAGGCTTTCGGCTGTTGATCCAGGGGTGCGATGGTAAAATTGCCGCGTGGCTGAGCGGTTTTGGTTTCCGGGCCAAACCAGCGATCGTAGATCTTCACCGCTTCGCCGTCTTTTTCCAGTTTGATCAGCGTGTCGTTCACGCTGGCGGTCAGGCGATCTTCGCCTTTGGGAATACCGACTCCCTGGTACTCTTTGGTAATGCTGAACGGCGAGATCTCGAAATCAGCCTTCTGCGCCGCCGGCAGGTTGCCCAGCAGGCCTACCAGTTTGGCATCATCCTGGGTGATCGCCTGAACGTTGCCGTTACGCAGCGCCACGAACGCCAGCGGAGTGTCGTCGTAGGAGATCACTTTGGCCGTCGGGTAATGTTCACGCAGGGTAATTTCCTGCACTGTGCCCTTGTCCGCGCCGATGCGCAGTTTTTTGATATCTTCCGGGGTTTTCAATACGCCTTTATGGGCGATAAATTTCTGACCGGTGGCGAAGTACGGCACGCTGAAGTTAACTTCCTTGGCGCGCTCGTCGGTAATGGTAAAGTTGGCAGCGATCAAATCGACCTTTTTCGATACCAGCAAAGGAATACGGTTGGCAGGATTGGTGGCTCGCAGCTCCACCTTCACCCCCAGCGCTTTGCCGATCGCATCGGCCACATCAACGTCATAGCCCACCAGCTTTTTGCTTTGCGGATCGATATAACCGAACGGAGGATTGCTGTCGAACACCGCGATACGCACTACGCCGGCTTTCTTGATGTCGTCGAGTTTGTCCGCATGCGCGGCACCGGTGGCGAGGCTGGTCAGGCTGGCTAACAAAGTTAAGGCCAAAACGCGATGTTTCATGAGTTGCTCCTAAGGGGTTGATGTCCTGCTGGCTGCTACGCTAGCAAGACCCGCTTAGGTCAGGAAATAATATTAAAAGCTATATTTATAACCTTTTTATCTTTAGGGGTTTTAAACAGCATAAAGGCGCAGTTTTCTGCGCCTTTGGAGGGTAACTCGTGGGGAGAATTACTCTTTTTTCTCGTCTTTACCGTCGGACGACAGCAGCTTTTCCAGCGCATCGCCGCCAATATGACGGAAGTCCTGACCTTTGACGAAGTAGAAGATAAATTCGCAAATGTTCTGGCAACGGTCACCGATACGCTCGATCGAACGGGCGCAGAACAATGCGGTCAGCACGCTGGGAATAGTGCGCGTGTCTTCCATCATGTAGGTCATCAACTGACGTACGATGCCTTCATATTCCTGGTCGACCTTTCTGTCTTCGCGGTAAATTCGAATCGCTTCATCCAAATCCATACGCGCGAAAGCGTCCAGCACGTCATGCAGCATCTGCACGGTATGACGCCCCAGCGATTCCAGGCTCACCAACAGTGGCTGGTGCTGATGCGAGAACTTCTCCAGCGCGGTGCGACAAATTTTGTCTGCCACATCACCGATACGTTCCAGTTCAGAGATGGTTTTGATGATCGCCATCACCAGGCGCAGGTCGCTGGCGGTCGGCTGACGTTTGGCAATGATCCGCACGCAGGCTTCGTCGATCGCCACTTCCATCATGTTGACCTTGGCATCGCCCTCGATCACCCGCTTGGCCAATTCACCGTCCTGGTTGTGCATCGCGGTAATGGCATCAGTCAGTTGCTGTTCCACCAGCCCGCCCATGGTCAACACCTGGGTGCGGATGTGCTCAAGTTCTGCGTTGAACTGGCCGGAAATGTGTTTATTTAAATTCAGGTTATCCATGATGCATCCTATCAACCATAACGGCCGGTGATGTAGTCTTCGGTCTGTTTTTTCTGTGGCGCGGTGAACAGGGTATCAGTATCACTGAACTCGATCAGTTCGCCCAGATACATAAATGCCGTGGAGTCCGAGCAACGCGCCGCCTGCTGCATGTTGTGGGTTACGATCACCACGGTGTAGTCAGACTTCAGCTCGCTGATCAGCTCTTCAATTTTACCGGTAGAAATCGGATCCAACGCCGAGCAGGGTTCATCCAGCAATAATACGTCCGGACGAATGGCGATGCCGCGGGCGATACACAGACGCTGCTGTTGGCCGCCGGACAGGCTGTAACCACTCTGATGCAGCTTGTCCTTGGTTTCGTTCCACAGTGCTGCCTTGGTCAGAGCCCACTGCACGCGCTCATCCATGTCGGCACGCGACAGCTTTTCAAACAGACGCACACCGAAGGCGATATTGTCGTAAATCGACATCGGGAACGGCGTCGGCTTCTGGAACACCATGCCAACCTTGGCACGCAGCAGGGCGATATCCGAGTTGTCGGTCAGAATGTTCTGCCCATCCAGCAGGATGCCACCTTCGGCACGCTGCTCGGGGTATAGCTGATACATCTTGTTGAAGGTGCGCAGCAGGGTTGATTTGCCGCAGCCGGATGGACCGATAAACGCGGTGACCTTGTTCTTGGCGATATCCAGCGTGATGTTTTTCAGCGCATGGAATTTGCCATAGTAGAAGTTCAGATCGCGTACCTGAATTTTGCTGCTGGAAGCGTCAGTAACCATACTCATCAAGACTTCTCTCTTTTCATCAGCGCCGCCAGGGCCGCGCTCAAAATTTTATGAATGCTTTTGCTTGGCGAAAACCACACGCGCCAAGATATTCAGTATCAATACGCACAGGGTAATCAACAACACCCCTGCCCAGGCCAGTTCTTGCCATTCGGCGAACGGGCTCATGGCGAATTTGAAAATGGTCACCGGCAGGTTGGCGATCGGCTGCATCAGATCGGTGCTCCAGAACTGATTCGAAAGCGAGGTAAACAGCAGCGGTGCGGTTTCCCCGGCGATACGTGCAATCGCCAGCAACACGCCGGTGATAATGCCGGAAACCGAGGCTTTCAACGTGATGGCGGAAATCATGCGCCATTTCGGCGTACCCAGCGCGTAAGCCGCCTCACGCAGCGTATCCGGCACCAGTTTCAGCATGTTTTCGGTGGTACGGATCACGATCGGCACCTGCAACAGCGCCAGTGCAATGATCCCAGCCCAGCCGGAGAAGTGCTGCATCTTCGCCACCACGATGGTGTACACGAACAGGCCCACGACGATCGACGGTGCTGATAACAGAATGTCGTTAATAAAACGGATGATTTCCGCCAGCCAGGATTTACGACCGTATTCCGCCAGGTAAATGCCGGCCATGATGCCCAGCGGCGTGCCGAATATCGTCGCCCACATGATCAATAACCCGCTACCGGCGATGGCGTTAGCCAGGCCGCCGCCAGCAGTGTTCGGTGGCGGGGTCATTTCGGTGAACAACGCCAGCGACATGCCGTCGATGCCTTTGGTCACCGTGGAGAACAGGATCCACACCAGCCAGAACAAGCCAAACACCATGGTGGCCATCGACATGAACAGCGCCAGTCGGTTTTTCTGACGGCGCCAGGCCTGCATTTTGCGACGGCTTTCCAACAGCGCCAGGTTGTTTTGCATTTCCATAGTGGCCACGTTAGCGTCCCTCCTTCTTGGCCAGACGCATGACCATCAACTTCGACAGCGCCAGGACGATAAAGGTGATAACAAACAGAATCAGACCCAGCTCCATCAACGCTGCGGTGTGCACCCCAGATTCCGCTTCGGCGAATTCGTTGGCCAGCGCAGAGGTGATACTGTTGCCCGGCATATACAGTGAGGCGCTGTCGAGCTGGTAGGTGTTACCGATGATGAAGGTCACCGCCATGGTTTCCCCCAGCGCACGGCCCAGCCCCAGCATCACACCGCCGATCACGCCATTCTTGGTAAACGGCAGCACGATACGCCAGATCACTTCCCAGGTGGTGCAGCCGATGCCATAGGCCGACTCTTTCATCATCACCGGGGTCTGTTCGAACACATCACGCATTACGGCAGCGATGTAAGGAATAATCATAATCGCCAGGATCACCCCGGCAGCCAGAATACCAATACCGAACGCCGGGCCAGAGAACAGCTCACCGACAATCGGAATGCCGGACAGCACGTCGCCAACCGGAGTCTGGAAATATTTGGCAAACAGCGGGGCGAACACGAACAGACCCCACATGCCGTAAACGATACTCGGGATCGCCGCCAGCAGCTCAATGGCGATGCCCAGCGGACGTCGCAGCCAGTTTGGCGCCAGCTCGGTCAGGAACAGCGCAATACCAAAGCTGACGGGGACGGCAATAATCAGTGCAATCAGCGAGGTGACCACGGTGCCGTAGATGGGCACCAGCGCACCGAACTGTTCGGCAGGCGCGTCCCACTCTTTGGTCCACAGGAAGGAGAAACCGAATTTCTGGATGCTCGGCCAGGAGGCAAAGATCAGTGAAACAATAATGCCGCCCAGCAACAATAGGGTAATCAGCGCTGCCAGTTTAACCAGCGCGCTGAAGATGACGTCACCATTTTTACTCGGTGCTTTAATGGTCGGCTTGTACTCAGCCATAGATCACTCTCTGTTTTAACCCTGGCAGGCCCAACATAGGTCAGACCCTGAAAAACTGAGTGGGGCGCGTTGGATCACGCGCCCCTGCGTTGTTAGTACAGCGCTTTACCGGAACTGTCTTTTACGTTGGTTTTCCATGCTGCACGCACCTGCTCGATCACTTCGTTCGGCAGAGTGGCGTAATCCAGGTCATTAGCCTGCTTGGCTCCCGTTTTATACGCCCAGTCAAAGAACTTCAGCACTTCGGTGCCCTGAGCCGGGTTTTTCTGCTCTTTGTGCACCAGGATGAAGGTGGTGGAGGTGATTGGCCAGGCGTTGTCGCCTTTCTGGTCAGTCAGATCCTGTGCGAAGGTTTTGCTCCAGTCCACGCCTTTAGCCGCTGCGCTGAAGCTCTCTTCGGTTGGGCTAACCGCTTTGCCATCGGCAGAAATCAGCTTGGTGTAAGCCAGGTTGTTCTGCTTGGCGTAAGCGTATTCAACGTAGCCGATAGAACCTGGCAGACGCTGTACGAAGGCCGCGATGCCGTCGTTACCCTTGCCGCCCAGACCGGTTGGCCAGTTAACGGTAGAGCCCGCACCGATTTTCTCTTTCCACTGTGCGTTGGCTTTAGACAGGTAGCTGGTGAACACGAACGAGGTGCCTGAACCGTCAGCACGACGCACAACGGCAATGTTCTGATCCGGCAATTTAACGCCTGGGTTCAGCTTGGTGATCGCCGGGTCGTTCCATTTCTTCACGTTACCCAGGTAGATGTCGCCCAGGGTTTTGCCGTCCAAGGTCAGTTCGCCGGATTTGATGCCCGGGATGTTAACTGCCAGTACCACACCACCGATCACGGTAGGGAACTGGAACAGGCCATCAGCAGCCAGTTTTTCGTCAGTCAAAGGAGCATCAGAAGCCCCAAAGTCAACGGTGTTGGCGATGATTTGCTTCACGCCACCCGAAGAGCCGATGCCCTGATAGTTAACTTTGTTGCCGGTTTCTTTCTGATAAGAATCTGCCCACTTGGCATAAACCGGAGCGGGGAATGTCGCACCTGCACCGGTCAGGCTAGCAGCAGCGAACGCGGACACGGCGGTCAGGGAGAAAGTCGCTGCCACAATACTGGCGACGGTGGTACGCATCAGTTTCATAATCCCTCCTAATGGGATATTCAAAAATCGACTTCAAGTCGTTTTCATCAGAGTAAGTATTGCTGCAGGAGGGAAAATAGGACAGTTTGGTGACAGTAAAATGTACGAAATATGACAGTTATATTACAGTGCGCCAATGGTGCAATTAACATCTTGATTAGGCTATTATTTCATCTGAAACATTCAATAATATCTTGCTCACGCAAAAGGAACTTCTATGAAAAAAACACTTATCTTGTCAGCGGTTAGCCTGTCTCTGCTGGCATCTAGCAACGTGATGGCGGCGCAAGGACTCGTGCGCGATAGCAACAGACCCGAAGCCACGCTTTTCGAGAAAATTCTATTTCTGGGCGATAATAATAACTACAGAACCTCCCGCTATACACTGAATGATTTGGATAACTTTAGAGATAAGTTGCGAGATCATGAAAGGGAGCTAAAACAGCTGCAAGAAGAAAACAGGAATAAGGATCGTCAGATCGACGAACTAAAACGTTCGCTGCAGGAACTGAACAGTAAGGTGAAAGGTTAGCGGATAAAAAAATCCGGCGCGCTGCTTACACAGCACGCCGGATTAATCAGTCAAAAACGCAGCGAGTTACTCTACCGTGACAGACTTCGCCAGGTTGCGCGGCTGGTCAACGTCGGTGCCTTTGATCAGCGCCACGTGGTAAGACAACAGCTGCAACGGCACGGTGTAGAAGATCGGTGCCACGATTTCTTCAACGTGCGGCAACGGGATGATGGTCATGCCTTCGCTGCTGACAAAACCGGCATCCTGATCGGCGAACACGTACAGCTGGCCACCGCGTGCGCGCACTTCTTCAATGTTGGACTTCAGCTTTTCCAACAGCTCGTTGTTAGGCGCCACCACGATCACCGGCATATCGGCATCGATCAACGCCAGCGGGCCGTGCTTTAACTCACCGGCCGCATAGGCCTCGGCATGAATATAGGAAATCTCTTTCAGCTTCAGCGCCCCTTCCATCGCGATCGGGTACTGATCGCCACGGCCGAGGAACAGTGCGTGATGCTTGTCGGAGAAGCCTTCCGCCAGCGCTTCAATGCTTTTGTCCAGCGACAGCATCTGTTCGATACGCGCCGGCAACGCCTGCAGGCCGTGCACGATTTCATGCTCAACGCTTTCCGCCATACCTTTCAGACGACCCAAACGCGCCACCAGCATCAACAGCACCGCAAGCTGGGTGGTAAAAGCTTTGGTGGAAGCCACACCGATTTCGGTGCCGGCCTTGGTCATCAGCGCCAGATCGGACTCACGCACCAGTGAAGAACCGGCCACGTTACACACCGCCAACGAACCGAGATAACCCAGCTCCTTGGACAGACGCAGTGCCGCCAGGGTATCGGCGGTTTCACCGGATTGCGACAAGGTAATGATCAGGCTGCCCGGACGTACGGCAGATTTGCGATAGCGGAATTCTGACGCGATCTCTACGTCGCAAGGCACGCCGGCCAGCGATTCGAACCAATAGCGGGCAACCATGCCGGAGTGGTAAGAGGTCCCACAGGCAATGATTTGCACGTGCTGCACCTTCGCCAACAGTTCGTCGGCACGCGGGCCCAGCTCGCTCAGGTTGATTTTTCCCTGGCTGAAACGCCCTTCCAGGGTGTTCTTCAGCGCCAGCGGCTGTTCGTAGATCTCTTTTTGCATGTAGTGGCGGTAGGCACCTTTGTCTCCGGCGTCGTACTGCACCTGGGATTCAATTTCAGGACGCTCAACGGCGTTGCCCTGCTTATCGAAAATGTTGACGGTGCGGCGAGTCATCTCCACCACGTCACCTTCTTCCAGGAAGATAAAGCGACGGGTTACCGGCAACAGCGCCAGTTGATCGGAAGCCAGAAAGTTTTCACCCACGCCACGGCCGATAACCAGCGGGCTGCCGGAGCGCGCAGCCACCAGCACGCTGGGATCACGGCTGTCCATCACCACGGTGCCGTATGCGCCACGCAACTGAGGGATCACACGTTGAACCACCTCCAGCAAGGTACCGCCCTGGCGCTGTTCCCAATGCACCAGGTGAGCAATCACCTCGGTGTCGGTTTCAGAGCTGAAGTGATAACCGCGCTCGATCAGCAGTTCACGCAGTGGTTCGTGGTTTTCGATGATGCCGTTATGCACCACCGTAATGTAATCAGAAACATGCGGGTGCGCGTTAGCTTCGGTAGGTTCACCGTGCGTTGCCCAGCGGGTGTGCGCAATGCCGGTACCCCCATGCAATTCATGTTGTTCAGCGGCTTCGGCCAGTTTGTTAACTTTGCCCACGCGGCGTAAACGGCTGACGTTACCTTCGGCATCCACCACCGCCAAACCGGCTGAGTCGTAGCCACGGTATTCAAGGCGGCGTAGCCCTTCCAACAGAATCTCTGCAATATCACGTTGCGCTACTGCGCCTACAATTCCACACATCAGTTGTATTCCTAATTAAACGCCTTTCGGGGCGCTTTCGATGTCTTGACCTGATTTTGCCGGTTTTTACCGTGCGTCCCCGAGCCTGTAGAGAATGGGGATTATTATGTTTTGTATTGGGCTCGTAAGCAGAGCCCAACGCAAAACACACTAGTTACTTTTTCTTGACCGGACGCTGCCAGCCCTGAATATGCACCTGCTTGACGCGGCTCAGCACCAGTTCGTCTTCACCGATATCACGGGTCACCGTAGTACCGGCGGCGATGGTGGAGCCTTTGCCGACGGACACTGGGGCCACCAGCTGAGTGTCGGAACCGACAAACACGCCATCGCCGATAATGGTTTTATGCTTGTTGGCGCCATCATAATTACAGGTGATGGTACCGGCACCGATATTCACATCGTCGCCAATCTCGGCATCGCCCAGGTAGCTTAGATGACCCGCTTTGGACCCTTTGCCCAAACGCGCCTTTTTCATTTCGACGAAGTTGCCCACATGGGCACCCACTGCCAGTTCAGCCCCTGGACGCAAGCGGGCAAAAGGACCCACGGTGCATTCCGCTGCCAGCACGGCATCTTCCAGCACGCTGTACGGACTGATTTCGCAGTCATCACCGATCACACAGTTTTTCAGCACGCAGCCGGCACCGATTTTCACTCGGTCCCCCAGCTTGACCGTGCCTTCAATAATCACGTTGGCATCAATAGAGATGTCACGACCGTGGACAAGTTCCCCGCGCAGGTCAAAACGCGCCGGATCCAGCAGCATTACGCCGGCTAACAGCAATTTTTCAGACTGTTCTGCCTGATAGATGCGCTCAAGCCGCGACAGTTGCAGGCGGTTATTCACGCCTTCTACTTCGCTCAAGCGTGACGGGTGCACAGCTTCAATTTTCTTGCCGTCGGCGTGGGCCAACGCAATGATATCGGTGATGTAAAACTCACCCTGCGCATTGTCGTTATTCAGCATTCCCAACCAGCGCTTCAGATCGCGCCCATTGGCCACCAGGATACCGGTGTTGATTTCATTAATCTGGCGCTGGGCTTCGCTGGCATCTTTGTGCTCAACAATCCCCACCACTTGGTCGTTCTCACGCACGATACGACCGTAACCACTCGGGTCAGCCAGCTTCACCGTCAGCAGGCCAATGCCGCCCTGTGGCTTCGCGGCCATCAGACGCTGCAAAGTATCGACAGAAATCAGCGGGACGTCGCCGTACAGCATCAGCACGTCTTCATCATCGGCAAAATGCGGTGCCGCCTGCTGCATGGCGTGACCGGTACCCAATTGCTCGGCTTGCAGCACCCAGTTCAGCGCGTCGTCGGTCAGGGTATTTTTCAGCAGATCGCCGCCATGGCCATACACCAGATGGACGTTTTTCGCGCCCAGTTTCATCGCGGCATCAATGACGTGCTGCACCATTGGCTTGCCGGCCAACGGATGTAATACCTTGGGAAGATCGGAATACATGCGTGTTCCCTTGCCCGCGGCGAGGATCACCACACTCATTGCGCTGTTCGACATAAGCAACCTGATAACTCCATTTTGATAGACGAAAGTAGAACCCTTTAGTGACGATATTACTACATATTTCTCTTCACGAACCCGACGCAGGCCTTGGGGCACTAGGCACGCAGCAGCTTGCTCTCATGCAACCCGAAGGTGGGCAGAACTGTCGGCGATCGGAGACGTTTCCAGCCCCAATTGAAGGTTATACATCACAATGCCCGCCGGGCTGAAAGGCTTATTTTAAAGCAAAAAAAAAGCGACCCAATAGGCCGCTTTCTTAATTTTGGTTGCGTTATGCACGCGCCAAAATATTACATCGATCTTCTGGTGAGCTCGATAACGCGCAGTTTTGCGATCGCTTTCGCCAGTTCTGCAGATGCCTGAGCATAGTCGACATCGCCATGAGAGCCGCTGATATGCTCTTCAGCTTTACGCTTAGCTTCCAGCGCTCTCGCTTCGTCGAGGTCCGTTCCACGGATAGCAGTGTCAGCCAGCACGGTGACCACGCTCGGTTGTACCTCAAGGATACCGCCGGACAGGTAGATGAACTCTTCTTCACCGTGTTGTTTAACAATACGCACCATGCCAGGCTTGATGGCAGTCAGCAGCGGCGCATGGCCAGGGAAAATCCCCAGTTCGCCTTCGCTACCTGTCACCTGGATCTTTTGCACCAGGCCGGAAAACATGTGCTTTTCCGCGCTGACTACATCCAGATGGTAAGTCATAGCCATATCACCCTCCTCTCAAGACGTTACAGTTTCTTGGCTTTTTCCACTGCTTCTTCAATGGTGCCAACCATGTAGAACGCTTGTTCAGGCAGGTGGTCATAGTCGCCGTCCATAATGCCTTTGAAACCACGAATGGTGTCTTTCAGCGATACGAACTTGCCCGGAGAACCGGTGAAGACTTCTGCCACGAAGAACGGCTGAGACAGGAAGCGTTGGATTTTACGCGCACGGGATACGACCAGTTTGTCTTCTTCAGACAGCTCGTCCATACCCAGGATTGCGATAATATCTTTCAGTTCCTGATAGCGTTGCAGAATGGACTGCACGCCACGCGCTACATCGTAGTGCTCCTGGCCAACTACCAGCGGATCCAGCTGACGGCTGGTGGAATCCAGCGGGTCAACGGCCGGGTAGATACCCAGAGAAGCGATATTACGGCTCAGTACCACAGTTGCATCCAAGTGAGCAAAGGTGGTGGCTGGTGACGGGTCAGTCAAGTCATCCGCAGGGACGTAAACGGCCTGTACGGAAGTGATAGAACCGGTCTTGGTAGAGGTGATACGTTCTTGCAGAACGCCCATCTCTTCCGCCAGCGTTGGCTGATAACCTACCGCCGATGGCATACGGCCCAGAAGTGCGGACACTTCGGTACCGGCCAGGGTATAACGGTAGATGTTATCAACGAACAGCAGAACGTCACGGCCTTCGTCACGGAATTTCTCCGCCATGGTCAGACCGGTCAGAGCAACGCGCAGACGGTTACCCGGTGGCTCGTTCATCTGGCCGTAAACCAGGGATACTTTATCCAGTACGTTGGAGTCGTTCATCTCGTGGTAGAAGTCGTTACCCTCACGAGTACGCTCACCCACGCCTGCAAACACGGAATAACCGGAGTGCTCGATCGCGATGTTACGGATCAGCTCCATCATGTTTACAGTTTTGCCTACGCCCGCACCACCGAACAGACCGACTTTACCACCCTTGGCGAACGGGCAGATCAGGTCCATAACCTTGATACCGGTTTCCAGCAGATCCTGGGAGTTGGCCAAATCTTCGTAGCTTGGCGCTGGACGGTGAATTGCCCAACGTTCTTCTTCGCCGATATCGCCTTTCATGTCGATTGGTTCACCCAATACGTTCATGATACGGCCCAGGGTAGCTTTACCTACCGGTACTTCAATCGGGTGGTCCAGGTCAGTCACTTTCAGACCGCGACGCAGACCATCAGAGGTCCCCATTGCGATACAGCGAACCACGCCACCGCCCAACTGTTGCTGAACTTCCAGCACCAGCTTATTGGTACCGTTTTCTACCTCAAGAGCGTTGTACACTTTTGGTACGGCATCCTGAGGGAACTCGACGTCCACTACGGCGCCGATTACCTGGATAATCTTTCCAGTAGCCATCTTGAATCCTCTACGTAATTCGTAAACCTAGCTTAAACCGCGGAGGCTCCCGAAACGATCTCGGTGAGTTCCTGAGTGATGCTGGCCTGACGAGCCTTGTTGTATACCAACTGCAGCTCTTTGATCAGGCTACCGCCGTTATCGGTTGCGGCTTTCATCGCTACCATTCGTGCGGCCTGCTCGCTGGCCAGGTTTTCCACGACGCCCTGATAAACCTGAGATTCCACATAGCGGCGCAGCAAGGTATCAAGCAGCACTTTTGGATCGGGTTCATACAGGTAATCCCAAGATTTTTTCTTCAGCTCACCGTCATCGGCAGGCGGCAACGGCAGCAGCTGAACGATCTGTGGTTCTTGGGACATCGTATTGATAAATTTGTTACTGACAATGTACAGCTTGTCCAAACGACCTTCGTCGTAGGCTTGCAGCATCACTTTCACCGGGCCGATCAGCTCCGACAGGGAAGGGTTATCCCCCATGCCGGTAACCTGGGCAACCACGTTGCCGCCCACGGAACCAAAGAAAGAAGCCGCTTTAGAGCCAATCAGTGCCAAATCAGTTTCGACACCTTTTTCGGACCAGCCTTTCATCTCTGACAACAGCCGCTTGAACAGGTTAATGTTCAAGCCACCACAGAGACCACGGTCAGTAGACACCACCAGATACCCGACGCGCTTAACATCACGCTCATCCAGGTACGGGTGCTTATATTCCAGATTACCTAACGCAAGGTGACCAATCACTTTGCGCATGGTCTCTGCATAAGGACGGCTGGCCGCCATGCGTTCCTGCGATTTACGCATTTTGGATGCGGCGACCATTTCCATCGCTTTAGTGATCTTTTGCGTGTTTTGCACGCTCGCGATCTTACTACGTATCTCTTTTGCGCCGGCCATGTCTGCTTCTCCTCATTGCCAGACGGCCTGCTGTCTTACAACTGCAGGCCGCTGAGCGTTACCAGGACTGGGTTTTCTTGAAGGTCTCGAGGATGCCTTTCAGCTTGCCCTCGATCTCATCGTTGAAATTGCCAGTTTGGTTGATGTGGTTCAGCAACTCGGCATGCTCGCGGTCTGCGTAAGCAACCAGCGCGGCTTCGAAGCTCACGACTTTCGCGACTTCAACGTCGTTCAGGAAGCCACGTTCTGCGGCAAACAGCACCAGAGACTGTTGTGCGACGGACATCGGCGCATACTGTTTCTGTTTCAGCAGCTCGGTCACTTTCTGACCGTGGCTCAGCTGTTTGCGGGTCGCATCATCCAGATCGGAAGCGAACTGAGAGAACGCAGCCAGTTCACGGTACTGTGCCAGCGCGGTACGAATACCACCGGACAGTTTTTTCATGATCTTGGTTTGCGCTGCACCGCCCACACGGGATACGGAGATACCCGGGTTAACTGCCGGACGAATACCGGAGTTAAACAGGTTGGATTCCAGGAAGATCTGACCATCGGTAATCGAGATTACGTTGGTCGGAACGAACGCGGAAACGTCACCTGCCTGGGTTTCAATGATCGGCAGAGCCGTCAGTGAACCGGTTTGGCCTTTGACTTCACCTTTGGTGAAGGCTTCAACGTAGTCGGCGTTAACACGCGCAGCACGCTCCAGCAAACGGGAGTGGAGGTAGAATACGTCGCCTGGGTAAGCTTCACGACCTGGTGGACGACGAAGCAGCAGGGAGATCTGACGGTATGCAACGGCCTGTTTGGACAGGTCATCATAAACAATCAGCGCATCTTCACCGCGGTCACGGAAGTATTCACCCATCGCACAACCGGCATATGGCGCCAGGTATTGCAGTGCAGCGGACTCGGACGCGGTAGCAACCACAACGATGGTGTTTGCCAGTGCGCCGTGCTCTTCCAGCTTGCGCACCACGTTAGCGATGGTGGACGCTTTCTGGCCGATAGCCACGTAAACACATTTGATGCCGGAATCGCGTTGGTTGATGATCGCATCGATCGCCAGTGCAGTTTTACCTGTCTGACGGTCACCGATCACCAGCTCACGCTGGCCACGGCCGATTGGGATCATGGCGTCAACAGATTTGTAGCCAGTTTGAACCGGCTGATCTACGGACTGACGCTCGATAACACCAGGGGCAATAGCTTCAACCGGGGAGAAACCGTCGTTATCAACCGGGCCTTTACCGTCAATAGGTGCGCCCAGGGTGTTAACTACACGGCCCAGCAGGCCACGGCCAACCGGAACTTCCAGAATACGGCCAGTACATTTTACCTTCATGCCTTCGGCCAGATCCGCGTACGGACCCATAACCACGGCACCTACGGAGTCGCGCTCCAGGTTCAATGCGATTGCGTAACGGTTGCCTGGCAGTGCGATCATTTCGCCCTGCATAACTTCGGCCAGACCGTGTACGCGGATGATCCCGTCACTGACGGAAACAATAGTACCTTCATTGTGAGCTTCGCTCACCACATTGAACTGAGCAATGCGCTGCTTGATCAGTTCGCTGATTTCGGTGGAATTCAGTTGCATGCTCCAGTCCCCTTAAGACTGCAAGACGTCTGCCAGGCGTTCTAGACGACCGCGAACGCTGCCATCAATCACCATATCGCCAGCACGGATAATTACGCCGGCCAGTACAGACTTGTCAATTTTGCAATTCAGCTTAACTTTGCGTGACAGACGTTTTTCCATCGCAGCGACAATATTAGCCTGCTGTTTGTCGCTCAGTGCGCTCGAAGAGAGCACGTCGACTTCGACGGTGGATTCCAGCAAAGCGCGCAGTTCGATGAACTGCTGCAGCACCGCAGGAAGAACCAGTAAACGTCCATTTTCGGCCATTACACGGATAAAGTTCTGGCCATGTTCGTCGAGTTGTTCGCCACATACCGCGATGAACGTTCTGGACAGCGTCTCCGGCGCGACAGCGCCAGCCAGCAGTTCAGAAATCTGTTCATTGCGAGTGACATCAGCAGCAAACGCCAGCATATCCTGCCAGCGATCCAAGCTTTGATGCTCAACGGCAAAGTCAAAAGCTGCTTTGGCGTAGGGGCGAGCTACAGTTACAAATTCAGACATCAGCCCCTCCCTCCTTACAGTTCAGCGACCAGTTTATCTACGATGTCGCTGTTAGCAGCTTCATCCACGGAACGTTCGATGATCTTCTCGGCGCCGGCAATTGCCAGCATCGCGACTTGCTTACGCAACTCTTCACGAGCGCGCTTACGTTCGGCTTCGATCTCAGCCTGAGCCTGCGCCACGATTTTGTTACGTTCCTGCTCGGCTTCCGCTTTCGCTTCATCCATGATCTGAGCTTTGCGTTTGTTTGCTTGCTCGATGATCACCTGAGCTTCTGCTTTAGCAGTTTTCAGCTGGTCGGTCGCATTGGCTTGCGCTAAGTCCAAATCTTTTTTGGCACGTTCTGCAGAAGCGAGACCGTCAGCAATTTCTCCCTGACGCTTCTCGATGGCTGCCATGATCGGCGGCCATACGTACTTCATGCAGAACCAGACAAACAGAACGAACGCGATGGCCTGGCCGAGGATTGTTGCGTTAAGATTCACAGCACAATGCCTCTTTAAAAGTTAATAGTGTGGTTTCAGTGTAGAGAAATTCTCTACTTACGCGACAGCAAACATCACGTACAGACCCAGACCAACAGCGATCATCGGGATGGCGTCAACCAGACCCATAACGATAAAGAACTGTGTACGCAGCAAAGGAATCAGGTCAGGCTGACGTGCAGCGCCTTCCAAGAATTTACCACCCAGGATGCCGATACCGATCGCAGCACCGATTGCCGCTAAACCCATCATCACAGCGGCAGCCATGTACAGCAGATCCATACTCAGGTTTTCCATGACAGTCTCCAGTTTGTTTCAGTTTAAAAGTGTAAGTGTTTTAAGAAAATCAGTGCTCTTCAGATGCCATCGACAGATAGACAATCGTCAGAACCATGAAAATAAAGGCTTGAAGCGTAATGATCAGGATGTGGAAAATAGCCCAAGGCAAGCTCAGGATCCACTGTGACCACCACGGCAACAGACCAGCAATCAGGATGAAGATCAACTCACCCGCATACATGTTGCCGAACAGTCGCAGGCCGAGTGAAACAGGCTTGGACAGCAGGCTGACACCTTCAAGAATCAGGTTGATAGGAATGAATACTGGGTGGTTGAACGGCTGCATGGTTAACTCTTTAACGAACCCACCAACGCCTTTCATTTTAATGCTGTAGAACAGAATCAGGATAAATACGCCCAACGCCATCGACAGGGTGACGTTCACGTCAGCCGTTGGCACCACACGCAGTGCCGGCAGGCCGAGCCAGGTCCCGATGGTCGGCAGGAAGTCTACCGGGATCAGGTCCATCATGTTCATCAGGAACACCCAGACGAACACCGTCAGCGCCAGCGGAGCAATAACCTTGCTCTTGCCGTGGTACATATCGCGCACGCTGCTGTCGACAAATCCAACGACCAGTTCCACTGCGGTTTGCAGTTTACCCGGCACGCCACTGGTGGCGTTTTTGGCCACCCGACGGAACACCACCAGGAACAGAACCCCGAGGACAACGGAGAAAAACATCGAGTCGAGGTTAATCGACCAAAAACCAGTCCCGACCTGAAGTTGCGTCAGGTGGTGACCGATATACTCCTGTGGACTGTTGTATCCCTCTGCAGACATGATGCCTCTACCCTTATTTAGTTAATTTCGGTAACTGTTAATCACGGCGGGTGCCACAATCTGCACCACTAACACCGCCAAATAGGTCAGGCCAAGCGGTAAAAACGCCGCTTTGAACACCCCAAGCGCCACGATCAACAAAACTATGGTGATCAAGACCTTTAAGCCCTCGCCGATGGCGAACGACCAGGCAACCCGACCGGGTGCCGGCGTCTGCGCCTGATGGCGCAAGGCAAACAGCATAAACATGGTACTCGGCAACCAGGCGGCGAGACCACCTGCCAGTGCCGAACCGCTCCATTCGAGGCTTTTCAGACCGAAAGCAGCGCTGATCAGAACAAAAGTCATTAACTGCAGAAACAGCAATTTGCGAGCAACTTTTCCGCTGTAAAGGGACACAGACATGACGTTTGTTCTCTCCGTACCCCTGAGGGGGTATGCTGAGTGACGTATAAAACTTTCTTTACTGCTCTGAGTCAAGCAGCAAAAAACGAGCAAATTATACGGGGCATACCAACGAATTCAATCGATAAGTAGCGAAAAGGTGAACAATTATTTAAATTCTCCCATTTCAGGCTATTTTCACAAGAAAACGGTCGGAATAATAGGGCTCATTTAATTGTCTGATTATTCCAGTGTTACAGTAAGAAACGTGTAGTTGCTCACAATAATACCTATTTCTGATTTATAGCCCAGGGTCGGTTAAAGCGTCTTTAGCAAATCGGGCGATCAAAAAGATATTATAAATCAGAATATTACAAGTTAACTGTTCAAAAACAATCCGTATACCCACTAAAAACCTTTTATTGACAGCTTCGGGGATAATACTCCAACAGTTAATTAACATTAGCAGCAAAGCAGGAACCTTCACTTATCGTTGCTAACGTAACTATTACGATCTGCAATTACCTCATTGTCGCCAATTAGCGGCTATTTTTGTGTTAATAAAAAGTAAATTAACTAAAAAAACCGCCCATTGATTAGCCTGCTTACTTTAACCATGGCCACTGTATTTTAATTCGCGCTTACTTGATCAAAAACAAACTCAGTTTGCCTTAAGTACCACCAGGTGACGTTCACCTTCGAGTTCCGGTACCTGCAGACGAACTACCGACTCCAGTTCGATGCCTTCAGGCAACTGTGCCAGCTCTTCATCCGGACGTACCCCTTTCAGCGCGTAGAAACGCCCCTGCCCTTTCGCCGGCAAATGGTGACACCAGGTAAGCATATCCTGCAGCGAAGCAAAGGCACGGCTGATGACGCCGTCAAACGGCGGTTCAGCGGGGAAAGCCTCAACACGGCTCTGTACCGGCTCAACGTTAGTCAGGCCCAGTTCATGCTGTACCTGACGCAGGAAGCGCACGCGCTTGCCCAGGCTGTCAAGCAAGGTGAAATGGGAATCAGGGCGAACAATCGCCAGCGGAATGCCTGGCAAGCCAGGGCCGGTGCCAACATCGATAAAACGGCTGCCCTGCAGATGTGGGTTGACCACGATGCTGTCGAGAATATGGCGCACCAGCATTTGTTGTGGATCACGCACCGAAGTGAGGTTATACGCCTTGTTCCACTTATCCAGCATGCCGACATAGCCCAGCAGCTGTTGTTTTTGCCGATTGGGAAGCGCAATACCTGCCGCTTTGAGCAACGAATCTAATTTTTTCTGCACAACGGGTCCTCAGACTGGCGCGAAACGGCAAGCCAGGTAGGGCTGGCCAAGGAGGTGGCCATGATAATTCAGGTCCGAAACGATGTCAGCGGCCGTTTGCTCATCAAATCAACAAACGGCCACCCAAAAACGGGATTTATGCGCTGCGGCGCAGCAGTCCCTGTTTTTTCAGCCAAATCAGCAAAATGGAGATCGCTGCCGGTGTGATGCCGGAGATGCGTGAAGCCTGGCCGATAGAGTTCGGTTTGTGGTCATTGAGCTTGGCGATCACTTCATTCGACAGACCAGAAACCTGCTGGTAATCGAGATCCAGCGGCAGCACGGTGTTCTCATTGCGCTGCTGTTTTTCGATCTCTTCCTGCTGACGAACAATGTAGCCTTCGTATTTCACCTGGATCTCAACCTGCTCGGCGGCCTGGGTATCGGTCAGCGGTGGAGCAAATGCCGCAACGGAGGTCAATTGGGTGTAATCCACTTCCGGACGGCGCAGCAGTTCTTCACCGTTGGCCTCACGCGACAGCGGTGCTTTCAGCAGCGCGTTTACCTGCTCGACGTTCTCGGCGTGCGGGTGCATCCAGATATCACGCAGGCGCTGGCGTTCCAGTTCGATGCGCTCCAGCTTTTCGCTAAAGCGTGCCCAGCGGGCATCGTCAACCAGGCCCAGTTCGCGGCCTTTTTCCGTCAGGCGCAGATCGGCATTGTCTTCACGCAGCATCAGGCGGTATTCGGCGCGTGAAGTGAACATGCGGTACGGCTCTTTGGTGCCCAGGGTGCTGAGGTCGTCCACCAGCACACCCAGATAAGCCTGATCGCGACGTGGCGACCAGCCTTCGTCTTCGTTGGCGTAACGTCCGGCATTCAGACCGGCCAACAGGCCTTGTGCAGCCGCCTCTTCGTAACCGGTGGTGCCGTTGATCTGGCCGGCGAAGAACAGGCCCTGGATAAATTTGCTTTCCAGCGTCGGTTTCAAATCACGGGGATCGAAGAAATCGTATTCGATGGCATAGCCAGGTCGAATGATCCGGGCATTCTGCATCCCTTCCATCGAACGAACGATCTGCATCTGTACGTCAAACGGCAGGCTGGTGGAGATGCCGTTTGGATAAATTTCATTGCTGGTCAGGCCTTCCGGTTCGAGGAAGATCTGGTGTGCGTTACGATCGGCAAAGCGCATCACCTTGTCTTCGATCGACGGGCAGTAGCGTGGTCCGATCCCTTCGATGATCCCGGCGTACATCGGGCTGCGATCGAGGTTATTACGGATCACGTCATGGGTTTTTTCGTTGGTGTAGGTGATGTAGCACGCCATTTGTTCCGGGTGTTGTGCGGCGTTGCCCATGAACGAAAATACCGGGATCGGTGTGTCACCGTGTTGCGGTGCCAGTACGCTGAAATCAATGGTGCGTGCATCGATACGCGGTGGCGTACCGGTTTTCAGGCGGTTAACCCGCAAAGGCAATTCACGCAGTCGCTGTGAAAGCGAGATCGACGGAGGATCCCCGGCACGGCCACCGCTGTAATTTTCCAGGCCGATATGGATCTTGCCGTCCAGGAAGGTGCCTACGGTCAGCACGACCGCCTTGGCGCAGAATTTCAGCCCCATTTGGGTAACAGCGCCGACAACGCGATCGTTTTCCACAATCAGATCTTCGACGGGCTGCTGGAAGATCATCAGGTTTGGCTGGTTCTCCAGGGCAGTACGTACCGCTTGGCGATACAGCACTCGGTCAGCCTGAGCTCGGGTGGCTCGTACCGCAGGGCCTTTGCTGGCGTTTAGTATCCTAAACTGGATGCCGGCATGATCGATCGCCGTGGCCATCAGCCCGCCAAGTGCATCAATTTCCTTAACCAGATGCCCTTTACCAATACCGCCAATCGCCGGGTTGCAAGACATTTGCCCCAGCGTATCGATATTGTGAGTCAGTAATAAAGTCTGACGTCCCATACGTGCCGCAGCCATAGCGGCTTCGGTACCGGCATGGCCACCACCGATGATGATGACGTCAAATTGCTCTGGATAAAACATGGAACTGCACCTCGTCGTATTGCGAACGATCGTTGTATTGCCCTGGGGTGGAGGATTCTACTCAAGTTTAGTCGATCGACCAAGTGGTCAGGATCCTTGAGTAATTAAAAGAAGATCTTTTTATTTAAAGATCTCTTTATTAGATCTCTTATTAGGATCGCGATCTTCTGTGGATAAGTGATTATTCGCGATTGAGATCAGCTAATTAAGGAGGATCGTTAGCTGTGAATGATCGGTGATCCTATGGCTTATAAGCTGGGATCTAAATGGCATGTTATGCACAGGACAAAAAGCGACCTAAGGTTGTTATTGGGATAACTACTGCTTTTACCCTGCTTTTAAGCATAGTTATCCACAATCGTTCGGGTGATCTTTGAACAAATTAGAGTAAATTAATCCAATTTTTCACCCATTCCTCTGCTGGATCCTCAGGAATTTCGTGTTCAGTCACGTCGATCTCGAGCCGATCGCCGATCCTTTTCGCTCCACGAGCAGTCAGAAGATCGTCGATCCGTTGGATCGCACCACAGAAAGTATCGTATTCAGAGCTGCCTAAACCGACTGCACCAAACTGCACCTGAGATAAATCAGGAAGCTGTTCTTCTATTTGTTCCAGCAGCGGTTGCAGGTTATCCGGTAAATCGCCGGCACCGTGGGTAGAAGACACCACCAGCCAGCGTCCGGACAGGGTCAATTCATCCAATTCAGGGCCGTGCAGAGTCTCGGTCGTAAAGCCTGCCGCTTCCAGCTTTTCAGCCAGGTGCTCGGCTACGTACTCGGCACTGCCAAGCGTACTGCCACTGATCAGAGTAATGTCTGCCATGAAATGAATGATCCCAGCCTTCTCAAAGTGGCAGCATTGTACGCTGTGAATCGGCTGGGATCTACCTGTGGATAATATGGGTATAGTAATTAGTTGGCTAGGGAGTGATGGTACGCATGATGGGGTTCTGCAGCGAGATCAGGGTTTCAGTAGACTGGATCTCGTCAATCGTCTGGATCTTGTTGATAAGTACTTGTTGCAACGCATCTATCGAGCGGCACATCACCTTGATGAACACGCTGTAGTGGCCGGTGGTGTAATAGGCCTCGACCACTTCTTCCAGACTTTCGAGCTTTTTCAGCGCGGAAGGATAGTCTTTAGCACTCTTTAATATAATGCCGATAAAACAGCAGACGTCGTAACCCAGGCGTTTGGGATTCACGTCGACCCGCGCACCGGTGATGATACCGGCCTGCTTCATCTTCTCTACCCGCACATGAATGGTGCCGGGACTGACGCCAAAGTTTTTTGCCAGTTCGGCATACGGCGTACGTGCATTCTCCATCAAGGCGTTAAGGATGCCGCGATCGAGATTATCGATCTGATAATTTTCAGCCATTTAATTCCCCACTAATTGCTGATTGTTGAATTATTACCGCATCAAAATGAACGATTAAAAGTGAAAAGGCAATATTGATTAGCGGATATTGAATTGTAGTGCCGTTCTGTTGCTTAATCGTTGTTAACAGAGACAGGTTTATAAGAGATACGGCAATGAAAAAACAGTTTATTCAAAAACAACAACAAATCAGCCTGGTTAAATCCTTCTTCTCCCGCCAGTTGGAACAACAGCTTGGCCTGATCGAAGTGCAGGCGCCGATCCTCAGTCGTCTGGGTGACGGTACCCAGGACAACCTGTCTGGCAGTGAGAAAGCGGTACAGGTCAAGGTGAAAACCCTGCCGGACGCCACCTTTGAAGTGGTGCACTCGCTGGCTAAATGGAAACGCAAAACATTGGGCAGCTATGACTTCGGTGCCGGTGAAGGCCTGTATACCCATATGAAAGCACTGCGCCCGGACGAAGATCGTCTGAGCGCGATCCATTCGGTCTACGTTGATCAATGGGACTGGGAACGGGTGATGGGCGATGGCGAACGCAGCCAGGATTACCTGGAAAGCACCGTGCGCAGCATTTATGCGGCGATTAAGGCAACCGAAGGTGAAGTGAGCCGCGAATACGGCTTAACGCCGTTCCTGCCGGAACAAATCCATTTTGTTCACAGTGAAGCCCTGCTGCAACGCTACCCAGAGCTGGATGCCAAAGGCCGTGAGCGGGCAATTACCAAAGAGCTGGGTGCGGTATTCCTGATGGGGATTGGTGGCAAGCTGTCGCACGGCAAATCACATGACGTACGTGCACCGGATTATGATGACTGGACCACCCCAGCAGCAGCAGGGCTGGCCGGTTTGAACGGCGATATCCTGGTATGGAACCCGGTGCTGCAGGATGCCTTCGAACTTTCTTCTATGGGGATCCGCGTTGACGCCAGCGCACTGAAACGCCAGTTGGCGCAAACCGGGGATGAAGCTCGTTTGGCGCTGGAATGGCATCAGTCTCTGCTGCGCGGCGATATGCCACAAACCATCGGTGGCGGTATCGGTCAGTCGCGTCTGGTGATGCTGTTGCTGCAACTGTCGCACATTGGGCAGGTACAGTGTGGCGTGTGGTCACCTCAGGTGCGTGAGGCGGTAGAAGGGCTGCTGTAATACTCAGCGCCGCCAGCGGCGCATTAAACGGCTTTTTAACCCGGTATCAAAGCGCCAGATATGATCGAAGATGCGCATGATGCCGGGCTTGCCGTAGTTGGACATCGCCACCGCGTGAAAACGTTGCTGGTGGTTTTGCTGCTGCTGTTTGACCTTCTTTATTATCTCTTCCGGTAATCGCTGGGCAATAAAGTCAGAAATGATCACCGCGTCGGCGTCGAACCAGCCGCTTTCCGTCATTTTGCTAACGGTGGCATTCAGACAGGCTGCCAGATCGGTACCGCCACGGAAGTGCTGGCCGAGAAAACGCACCGCCTGCTCAATACCACTGGCGGCAGTGAGTTCGTAATGCACGATCTGGTTGGCGAACAGCATGATGTAGCAACGGCGGTTATCCGCCAGCGCAATGCGCAACAGTGCCAGACAGAAGGCTTTGGCGCACTGTTCGTTGAAACCGCCCATCGAACCTGAAGTATCCACACAGACGATAAACGGTCCGCGCGGTTGTTGATCTTGCTGCTGGTGGGTGACCTGGCGGATCAGAACCTGTTCCTGCCAGACATCGCCCTGCAGGCGATAACTCAACAGCTGTTTTTCCAGCAGCCGGCGATAAAACTCAAACTCCAACTCTTCAATGCCCAGCGTGACCAACTCGGGCGGCAGCAGGCGCAGAATATCGTCGCTCTGGTGAATGCCGCTGACCTCTTCCGGCAGCGTGGCCGGTACCTGCACCATCACGCGGTACGGCTCGGGCAATGCATCCTGCTGTTGCACCGCCTTGGCCTCATAGCTACGCCCAAGCTGCTGCGCCAGTTTTTTCAGTTCCGGCTGCTGCTGCAAGAAGTTGCCGTATTCCACCAGCCGTTGATAGTCACCCCGTTGCAAGTGGCCTTTACTCATATCCCACAATCGTCCGGCGGCGGTGTCGTTTTCCGACAGCAGCGGCTCCAGCGCACCACTCAGCGCGAGACGTTCCTGCAGCTCCGCCAATAGCTGTTCGCGTTCCTGTTCCAACAGCTGGTGATGCATCATGGTGGCCTGCAGCGTCAGGCTGATACGCCAGCGCTGCAGGAACAGGGTTTGGAAGCTGTCATCCAGCGGATGGTTGGGCAGATCGGCGGCGTCCACCAGCGAGCGGGCCTGTTCATAAAAGGGGGAGGCCAGTTGGCGCAGCAGATCCAGGGTATCGTTAAGGTTATGGAAGAACTGGGTGTTGTTCTCCAGTTGGCACTGTTGATAGCGATAAAACTCCTGCGCCAGCGCCGGCGGCACCATGGCTTCGTGGAGACGTTCTTTCAGTTGCAACTTCCAGCGCGGCAGGTCGCGATCCAGCGCCCGGCGGATCGCCGGAAACTTTTTGAAGAAAATCGACAGCTGCGGTGCCGCCAGCATGCCGATGATCATCTCCTCGATCAGCTCACCTTCGGTGATCGCCAGCAGTAGATCGAGCGTTTCCAGGCTGAGCATGCTTACTGGCCGCGCATTTGCTGGTGCTGCTGTTTGATTTGTTCCGCCACCTGCAACAGGCTGGCCTCAATTTTTGCCAGCCTGGCGGCGGGGGTAAACAGGCAGGGTTGGTGCTGACTGAACAACCGGCGCTGTTCCGCCAGGCGCTGCGCCAACTGCTCCATTTCATCCAACATCGCCTGTGGCGTGCCGCCGGTCTGTTTGCCAGGCAGGGCCAGCAGCGCAGGTTGACGGCTGACGTCCAGCACTGTCAGATGCAGTTGATCGTCTACTTCCAAATCAATCTGCTGAGCAAAGCCAATGCCGTTCAGCTTGGCACGCACGTCGCCGCCTTTTTGCAGCCAGTTTTCCAGCGCGCTGTTTTCAATACTCAGGTGGTTGACCTGAATATCATGCAGTTGCAGCGGTTTTTGCAGTAACAGGGTCAGGGTACCGCTGCCGAGCGGCGTTGCCAGAGCAAACTGAGGCTTTCTGCTGAACATGCCGCCCTTTTTCACCAGGGCGATCGCCTGACTGTCGCTCTGCTGCTGTTGATGCTGTAGCCAACGGGTATGGATCTGTTGCAGTTGGATCAGCAGCGATTGCTGTTGATAAGCCGATTCGTTCAGCAATTGCTCTACTTGCTGTTGCAATAATTTCAGCGAGGTGAGGTCGTGCCACAGGCAATCTTTCAGCAGCAGCAGATCGATCGGGGCCACGGCATCGCGACCACTGAAGAAGGCGCAGGCCTGTAACAGTCGCAACGCTTTTTTCCAGCGACGATCGGAGACGTAAGGGGCATTATCCAATGCATCCAGCCGCTGGCGCAGCTGGAATATCAGCTCAAAGCAAGTCTCGGGCAGTTTGATTTTGTCGATCTGCGGTTGCCACTGGTGATACTCCTCATCACTGACGCTCAATGCTTCAGGCACCGGATTTTCATTCTCGTTCTGGCGACTGACCAACAGTGAGCGGAAATTCTGTTTGTCCTGCACTTTGTCTAACCACAGGCGTATCAGCATGCGATCGTACAGGGCTTCCAGACTGCTGTCGGCCTCCGGCAGTTCGTTGGAGGCGGTGACCAGCAGCCGTAGCGGGATCGGTTCTTCGGTGTTACCGTTGCGGAAACGACGCTCATTGATCGCCGTCAGCAGGGTATTGAGGATCGCCGGGCCGGCCTTCCAGATCTCATCCAGAAACACGATTTCCGCTTCCGGCAGATAGCCGGCGGTCAGGCGTTGATAGCGGCCTTCGTCTTTTAACGCCTGGATCGACAAGGGGCCGAAGACTTCTTCCGGGGTTGAGAAACGCGTCATCAGATATTCAAATGAACGCGCGCTGCGAAAGGCGAATTTTAACCGGCGCGCAATCAGGCTTTTGGCGATGCCCGGTGGGCCAAGCAGAAACACGCTTTCACCGCTGAGCGCCGCCAGCAAACACAGGCGAATGGCATCCTGTCGTTCATAAAGACCGCTCTCCAGCGCGCTGCTGAGGCGGGAAATCCGTTCTGCCAGAAGAGATGATGGCGCCATATTATTGTCGTGTTGTCCGAGTGTTAGCCAATCTTGGTGGATAATCCGATGATAAACCACCATTATTTTTAATGGTATAGCTTGTTGATTAGTAAAATCTTTCTATTATCAAAAGAGCGCCTGGTTCACATTTTGTTTATTTTTAGGGTCTGATATAAGGATAGGCAAGCAGTATAAATCGTGCATACTGTGCGCCTTTTAGTGGGCGTAACGGATCTTAGAGCCCGTATCTCTGGCTGATGCGGATGCATCGCTAACGGATGTTCTAATAAAGAAACGAATTATGAGCGCAGAGCATAAACAGTCCTTATCGGCGGTAACCCTGGCGGCAATTGGGGTGGTTTACGGTGATATCGGCACCAGCCCTCTCTATACTCTTCGAGAGTGTTTCTCCGGCCATTACGGCTTCGATGTTCGTCCAGATGTGGTTTTCGGCTTTCTGTCGCTGATCTTCTGGATGTTAATCATCATTGTTTCCCTTAAGTACCTTACCTACGTCATGCGGGCGGACAACGCCGGTGAAGGGGGCATCCTGACGCTGATGTCGCTGGCAGGGCGTCATACTTCGGCGCGTACCACCGCCGTGTTGGTGATATTGGGCTTGATTGGCGGCAGCTTTTTCTATGGCGAGGTGGTGATCACTCCGGCGATATCGGTGATGTCGGCGATAGAAGGGTTGGAAATCGCAGCGCCGTCGCTTGATGGCTATATTGTTCCCCTTTCCATCCTGGTGCTGACGGTGCTGTTTGCCATTCAGAAACACGGTACCGGCAGCGTGGGTAAGTTGTTCGCACCGGTGATGCTGCTGTGGTTTATCGTTCTGGCGGTGCTGGGCGCACGCAGCATCATGGCGAATCCAGAAGTCTTGCAGGCGTTAAACCCGAAATGGGCGCTGAACTTCTTTATTGAATATAAGAAGGTGTCGTTCTTTGCGCTGGGTGCGGTAGTGCTGTCGATCACCGGCGTTGAGGCGTTGTACGCCGACATGGGGCACTTTGGTAAATTCCCTATCCGCCTGGCCTGGTTCACCGTGGTGCTACCATCGCTGGTGCTGAACTACTTTGGCCAGGGCGCCTTGCTGCTGAAAAATCCGGAGGCCATCAAGAACCCGTTCTTCCTGCTGGCGCCGGATTGGGCGTTGATCCCGCTATTGATTCTGGCGACGCTGGCTACGGTCATCGCCTCGCAGGCGGTGATCTCCGGCGTATTCTCACTGACTCGCCAGGCGGTGCGTCTGGGTTACCTGTCACCGATGCGTATCATCCATACTTCGGAGATGGAATCCGGTCAAATCTATATCCCGGTGATTAACTGGACGCTGTATATCGCGGTAGTGCTGGTGATTATCGGTTTCGAACACTCCAGCAACCTGGCGGCGGCCTACGGTATCGCCGTGACCGGTACCATGGTGCTGACCAGTATTCTGGTGACTTCGGTGGCGATCAAAAACTGGCACTGGAACCGTTTCTTCGCCGTCGGCATTCTGGTTATCCTGCTGATTATCGATGTGCCGATGTTCGCGGCCAACGCCCTGAAGCTGTTCTCTGGCGGTTGGTTGCCATTGCTGTTAGCGCTGGTGATGTTCATCATCATGACCACCTGGAAGAGCGAACGTTTCCGCCTGCTGCGCCGCATGCACGAACACGGCAATTCCCTTGAAGCGATGATCGCCTCGCTGGAGAAATCGCCGCCGGTGCGGGTGCCTGGCACCGCGGTCTTTATGTCTCGCGCCATCAACGTGATCCCTTTTGCGCTGTTGCATAACCTGAAGCACAACAAAGTACTGCATGAGCGGGTGGTGCTGTTGACGCTGCGTACCGAGGATGCCCCTTATGTCCATAACGTACGGCGGGTGACCATCGAACAGCTTTCGCCGACCTTCTGGCGGGTAGTGGCCAGTTACGGTTGGCGTGAAACGCCGAACGTTGAGGAAGTGTTCCACCGCTGCGGCCTGGAAGGGCTGCCCTGTCGGATGACGGAAACCTCGTTCTTTATGTCGCATGAGTCGTTGATCCTGACCAAGCGGCCGTGGTACCTGTTCCTGCGCGGCAAACTGTTTATTGCACTGAGCCGCAACGCGCTACGTGCGCCGGACCAGTTTGAGATACCCCCCAATCGGGTAATCGAACTGGGCACCCAGGTCGAGATTTAATTCCCCTCAAGGGCTCAGCAATAGCTGGGCCCTTTCTGTTTATGTTCTCGGTAACACGAGCGAAACGTTTCGATGACGATCACACTTCTGCACTGTCCCGGTTGCCTTCTGTTGGCGTTTTTTTAAACTCCAGACATAAGCGAAACGTTTCGCTGGTGGAGTGAGAAGAAGAAGATGAAAAAAGGCGTGCTGCTGAATGCTGATGTTTCTGCCGTGGTTTCCCGTCTCGGCCATACCGACCAGATCGCCATCTGTGATGCGGGGCTGCCCATTCCGGCGGCCACGCAGCGTATCGATCTGGCGTTGACCCAGGGCGTACCGACATTTTTGCAAGTGGTCGGGGTAGTAACACAGGAAATGCAGGTAGAGAGCGCCATCCTGGCGGAAGAGATAGTTAAACATAATCCGCAGCTCCACCACGCGTTGTTGGCTCAACTGACTGAACTTGGCCAACACCAGGGAAATACCATCAGCGTGAGTTATATCAGCCACAGTGCGTTTAAAGCGCAAACTGAACACAGTCGGGCAGTGATCCGCAGCGGGGAATGCTCGCCGTACGCGAATGTGATCCTCTGTGCCGGCGTAACTTTCTGAGGCATTTATGCAACCTTTACTGCAACTGAAAGGGATAGATAAAGCCTTTCCCGGCGTGAAGGCGCTTTCCGGCGCCGCGCTCAGCGTTTATCCCGGTAAGGTGATGGCGCTGGTGGGGGAAAACGGCGCCGGGAAATCCACCATGATGAAAGTCCTGACCGGCATTTATAACAAGGACGCCGGCAGTCAGTATTTTCTCGGTAAAGAGGTGGCATTCAACGGGCCAAAAGATTCACAGGAAGCGGGCATTGGCATTATCCATCAGGAACTAAACCTGATCCCGCAGTTGACGATCGCGGAAAACATCTTCCTCGGGCGTGAGTTTGTTAACCGCATCGGCCGCATCGACTGGAAGCGCATGTATGCCGAAGCGGACAAACTGTTGGCGCGGTTGAACCTGAGTTACAGCAGCCACCGGCTGGTGGGTGAGTTGTCGATTGGCGATCAGCAAATGGTGGAAATCGCCAAGGTGCTGAGCTTCGAATCCAAAGTCATCATTATGGATGAACCGACGGATGCGCTGACTGACACGGAAACCGCTTCTTTATTTAAAGTGATCAACGAACTCAAAGCCGAAGGGCGCGGCATTGTTTATATTTCGCACCGGCTGAAAGAGATCTTTGAAATTTGCGATGACGTCACGGTGTTTCGTGACGGGCAGTTTATCGCCGAGCGACCGGTCAGTGAGCTTCAGGAAGATTCGCTGATAGAAATGATGGTCGGCCGCAAGCTGGAAGAACAGTACCCGCGTCTGAATCAGCCACGGGGCGAAAAACGGCTGGAAGTCAGCCAGGTTTCCGGTCCGGGTGTGGATGACGTCAGTTTTACCCTGTACCGGGGCGAAATTCTTGGCGTGGCCGGCCTGATGGGCGCCGGGCGTACCGAACTGATGAAAATCCTCTACGGTGCCGCGCCGCGTAAAGCCGGTACCGTCAGCCTCGACGGCCGCTCGGTGGTTACCCATTCGCCGCAGGACGGTCTGGCGAACGGCATCGTGTATATCTCCGAAGACCGCAAGCGCGATGGCCTGGTGCTGGGGATGTCGGTAAAGGAAAACATGTCGCTGACGGCACTGCGTTATTTCAGCCGGGCCGGTGGCAGCCTGAAACAGGCAGAAGAACAGCAGGCCGTGGGCGATTTCATCCGCCTGTTCAATATCAAGACGCCGTCAATGGAGCAGCCGATTGGTCTGCTCTCCGGCGGTAACCAGCAGAAAGTGGCGATCGCCCGTGGCCTGATGACACGGCCAAAGGTGTTGATCCTCGATGAACCGACGCGTGGCGTCGATGTGGGCGCTAAAAAAGAAATCTACCAGTTAATCAACCAGTTCAAGCAGGAAGGGCTGAGCATCATTCTGGTGTCTTCGGAAATGCCGGAGGTGCTGGGCATGAGCGACCGCATCCTGGTGATGCACGAAGGACACCTCAGCGGTGAATTCCCGATTGAACAGGCCACCCAGGAAGCGTTGATGGCTGCGGCCGTTGGCAAGCAATACGGCGTAAAGCAGGAGTAATCAGATATGAGTTCCCAGAGTGTGGCAAAGCGCTGGTTCAGTAAAGAGTGGCTGTTAGAGCAGAAATCACTGATTGCTCTGCTGGTGCTGATCGCCGTGGTCTCTTCCATGAGCCCGAATTTCTTCACCGTAAACAACCTGTTCAATATTCTGCAGCAAACCTCAGTGAACGCCATTATGGCGGTGGGGATGACGCTGGTGATCCTGACCTCCGGCATCGATTTGTCGGTGGGATCGCTGTTGGCGCTGACCGGCGCGGTGGCGGCGTCGATCGTCGGTTTCGAAATTAACGCGGTGGTGGCGGTGGCGGCGGCTCTGGCATTGGGGGCGGCCGTTGGCGCCTGTACCGGGGTGATCGTGGCCAAAGGCAAGGTACAGGCGTTTATCGCTACTTTGGTGATGATGCTGCTGTTGCGCGGTGTCACCATGGTGTACACCAACGGCAGCCCGGTGAACACCGGCTTTACCGACGTGGCCGATACCTTCGGCTGGTTCGGTATTGGCCGCCCGCTGGGGGTACCTACCCCGATCTGGATCATGGCGGTCGTGTTTATCGCCGCCTGGTACATGCTGCACCATACCCGTCTGGGTCGCTATATTTATGCCCTGGGCGGTAACGAAGCGGCGACCCGACTGTCCGGCATCAGCGTCGATAAAGTGAAGATTATCGTTTATTCGCTTTGTGGACTGTTGGCGGCGCTGGCGGGGGTGATCGAAGTGGCGCGCCTGTCCTCCGCGCAACCGACCGCCGGGACCGGCTATGAGTTGGATGCCATTGCTGCGGTAGTGCTGGGTGGTACCAGCCTGGCCGGTGGCAAGGGCCGCATTGTCGGTACGTTGATCGGGGCGCTGATCCTTGGCTTCCTGAACAACGGCCTGAATTTACTGGGTGTTTCTTCCTACTACCAAATGATCGTGAAGGCAGTGGTGATACTGCTGGCGGTTCTGGTAGAGAACAAAAGCAACAAATAACCTCCCCCTACAGGAATCACGATGATGAAAATGAAAAAACTGGCAATTCTGGCTTCAGCCTTCGCGCTGAGCGCCACCCTGAGTGCTAACGCGTTGGCTAAAGACACCATCGCGCTGGTGGTTTCTACCCTGAACAACCCGTTCTTTGTCTCAATGAAAGAGGGCGCACAGCAGGAAGCCAATAAGCTGGGTTACAACCTGGTGGTGCTGGACTCACAAAACAACCCGGCGAAAGAGCTGGCGAACGTGCAGGATCTGATGGTGCAGGCACCTAAGTTACTGCTGATTAACCCAACTGACTCCGATGCGGTTGGCAACGCTATCAAGATGGCCAATCAGGCCAAGATCCCGGTTATCACCCTGGACCGTGTGGCAAGCAAAGGTGAAGTAGTCAGCCACATCGCTTCGGATAACCGCGTCGGCGGTAAAATGGCCGGTGACTTTATTGCCAAGAAAGTGGGCGCAGACGCTAAAGTGATCCAGCTGGAAGGGATCGCCGGTACCTCCGCCGCTCGTGAACGTGGCGAAGGCTTTAAACAGTCACTGGATCAGAACAAATTCAAACTGCTGGCCAGCCAGCCGGCAGACTTCGACCGTACCAAAGGCCTGAACGTGATGCAGAACCTGCTGACCGCTCATCCGGACGTGCAGGCGGTGTTTGCCCAGAACGATGAAATGGCGCTGGGTGCACTGCGTGCGCTGCAAACCGCCGGTAAAACCGACGTGGTCGTGGTAGGCTTCGACGGCACCGCTGACGGCGTGAAGGCGGTTGAAGGCGGCAAACTGGCAGCGACCGTGGCGCAGCGTCCGGATCAGATCGGCGTGATTGGTGTGGAAACGGCGGATAAAGTGTTGAAAGGCGAAAAAGTGCCGGCCACTATCCCGGTTGATCTGAAGCTGGTCACTAAATAACACTCTGTAGCACCAGCGCCATCAAAACGGGGCGTTTATGATGGCGCGCAATTCAGGAATCAATGCGATGGCAACAGGTAAGCTGGTGGTTCTGGGCAGTATCAATGCCGACCATATCCTTAATATTGAGCAGTTTCCCCAACCGGGTGAAACGGTGATCGGGAAGCAGTATAAAGTGGCGTTTGGCGGTAAAGGCGCCAACCAGGCGGTGGCGGCAGGCCGCAGCGGCGCGGATATCGCTTTTATCGCCTGCGTGGGCGCTGATGACATCGGAGAACGTGTCCGTCAGCAGTTGGCGACCGATCGCATTGATACCCAACCGATAGAGGCGATAGCCGACAGTACCACCGGCGTCGCGCTGATTTTTGTTAATGCCGAAGGCGAGAATGTGATCGGGATTGATGCCGGTGCCAATGCCGCAGTGACTCCTGACTATCTGGCTCGCTATCAGCAAAAGGTGATCGACGCCGACGCACTGCTGATGCAGCTCGAGTCGCCGCTGGAGACGGTTATCGCTGCCGCCAGCCTGGCGAAACAGCATCAAACGCAGGTGATCCTCAATCCTGCGCCGGCACGTGAACTGCCGGACGAATTATTGGCCATGATCGATATGATTACGCCAAACGAAACCGAAGCCCAGCGCCTGACCGGTATTGCGGTCAATAATGATGATGATGCCGCGCGTGCCGCACAGGCTTTGCATGATAAAGGCATTGCCACGGTGATCATCACCCTCGGCAGCCGTGGCGTTTGGCTGAGTGAGAACGGTAAGGGTAAGCTGGTGCCTGGCTTCAAGGTTAAAGCGGTAGATACCATTGCTGCCGGCGATACCTTCAACGGGGCGCTGGTCACGGCACTGCTGGAAGGGAAGGTGATGGCAGATGCCGTGCGCTTTGCCCATGCGGCGGCGGCCATAGCGGTGACTCGTCCCGGAGCCCAGCCTTCTGTGCCCTGGCGCGAAGAGATCGACACCTTCTTGCAGCAGCAGGAGTAATCCCTTTGGCCACCATGAAAGACGTCGCCCGTCTGGCGGGCGTTTCAACTTCGACGGTCTCGCACGTCATTAATGACAATCGCTTTGTCAGCGACAGCGTGCGAGCCAAAGTCATGGCGGCCGTTGAACAGCTGAACTATGCGCCTTCTGCCCTGGCGCGCAGCCTCAAACTGAACCAGACGCGCACCATCGGCATGCTGGTGACTTCCAGCAATAACCCGTTTTATGCCGAAGTCGTGCGTGGCGTTGAGCGCAGTTGCTATGAGCGTGGTTACAGCCTGATCCTGTGCAATACCGAAGAAGATGCCGCGCGCATGAATCGCAACATGGAGACGCTGCTGCAAAAGCGCGTCGATGGCTTGTTGTTGATGTGTACCGAAAATCATCGGCCATCGCAGGACGCGCTGAGCCGCTATCCTTCGTTACCGATAGTCATGATGGATTGGGCGCCGTTCGAAGGGGCCAACGATATCATCCAGGATAACTCGCTGCTGGGCGGTGAGATGGCGACCGATCACCTGATCGCCCGTGGGTATCGCAAGATTGCCTGTATCGCCGGTCCGCAGGATAAAACTACCGCACGCCATCGGCTGGAAGGCTACCGTCGCGCCATGCAACGCGCCGGGTTGACCATCTTGCCGGGATACGAAGTGCACTGCGATTTTGAATTTGAAGGCGGTGTGGATGCCATGAAGCAACTGCTGGCACTGGCCGAGCCGCCACATGCCGTGTTTGCCGGTAACGATGCAGTTGCCGTTGGCGCTTATCAGGCGCTGTATCAGGCTGGGCTATCGGTGCCGCAGGACATGGCAGTGATGGGCTACGATGATATCGAACTGGCCAAATATCTGGCGCCACCCTTAAGTACCATTCACCAACCGAAAGATTCACTGGGGGAACTGGCGATCGATACGCTGATTCATCGCCTGCAGAACCCGGAACGCGAAGCCCAGATCCTGGTGTTGACCCCTGAGCTGGTGGAACGCGCCTCGGTCGGTTATCGTTAGCCTGCGGTTTTAGCCGGTTTTTTTGGTTCCCGACCGCTGATCAGGTTACGCCCGTCCTTTCTTTTCAGCAGCATAAACACAAATGCCGACGCCACAGTGACAATCCCCATGGTGATAAAGGTGTAGTGGAAGTGATCGACCATGGTCCCCAGCGACATGGTTTGATAGAAACGCAACACTGCCGCGCTGATCGCCACCCCGAAGCTAATAGAAAGCTGTTGAGTCACGGCCAGCACGCTGTTGCCGGAGCTGGCATTGGCGTCGTTCAAATCTGCCAGGCTGATGGTATTCATGGCGGTGAATTGCGTCGACATCGCCATCCCCAGTACGAACAACGGCAGGATCATCAACCACAGCGGCATTCCCGGGCTTTGCAGCGCGAACTGAGCAATCAGCACGCCAATAATGACGGTGATACCCACCAGAGTTTTACGATAGCCGAACCAACGTAGCACCTGAGTGACGGTGGATTTCGCCATTAATGAACCGACGGCGGTCGGCGCCATCATACAGCCGGCAATAATTGCCGAGTAACCGAAACCCACCTGCAGCATCAGTGGCATCAGGAACGGCACACAGCCGGTGCCCAGCCGTGAAGCGACGTTGCCGGCAATACCCACCGAGAAGGTTCGGGTCTGGAACAGATCCAGACCAATCAGGGGTTGAGGGTGCCTGCGGGCATGGACGATATAGCCGAACAGCATCACCACGCCACTGAGCAGAATGCCCAGTGAGATATAGCTGGCCAGCACCTGCTCACCAAACAGCTCAAGCCCGGTAGAAACCAACACCAGGCTCAGGCCAAACAGCATAAAGCCAATAAAGTCGAAGCGGCGCTTGGGGGTGGTGAAGTCCGGCATATATTTACGTGCATAGAAGATGCCGAGCAGGCCAATCGGGATATTGATAAGGAAAATCCAGTGCCAGGTGGCGTAGGTCACCAGCCAGCCGCCCAGCATCGGCCCCATGATCGGCCCAACCAACCCCGGCATGGTCACGAAATTCAGCACCGGCAACAGTTCGCTGCGCGGATAAGCACGCAGCAGCGCCAATCGCGCTACCGGCATCATCATCGCTCCGCCGACTCCCTGAATAACGCGTGAAGTTACCAGCAGGCTTAACGTCGGGGAAAGCGCACACAGCAGCGAACCGAGAGTAAACAGCGAAACCGCCACGATAAACACCCGGCGGGTACCGAAGCGATCTGCCAGCCAACCGCTGACCGGGATCAGCATCGCTACCGTCAGGGTATAGCTGATAACCGCTGACTGCATCGCCAACGGTGACCGCTCAAGACTTTGGGCTATCGCCGGCAAAGCCGTGTTGAGGATGGTGGCGTCCAGTGCCTGCATAAAGAACGCCATGGCGGCGATCCAGGGTAGCCCTGCCATACTGCGCGCGGATTTAGTCATTGTGAGTCCCGGTTAACTGTCGTCTTCGTCCCTTTCATCTTTTTTCTATATATAAGCAGGGATACGTTAGTCTTTCTCTCTAAGTAAAACCTGGCAGGCGGCTAATGCCTCTGCGCTGTCGCCGGCAAGTATCGCATCGACGATGGCCTGATGGTGCTGGAGCTTAATCACCTCGTTACCGGTGATGGCGCGGAAGTAACTTTGATACACCGAACTGAACAGATTGGCGAATGAGGTCAGAAAGGGATTGCCGCTGGCTTCATAGATGAGCTGGTGGAACTGGGTATCCACCTGGATCCAGTGTTCCCGGTCAAACTGGATATGCAGGGCGCGCATTTCCGCCATCAGTTCAGCCAGCCGTGTAGTTTGCTGTGTGTTGGCATTGGCTGCGGCCAGTGAGCAGGCCTGAGGTTCCAGAGAGGTACGTAAGATAAGGAAGTGCTGCATGACCTGATCGAAGTTTTCTTTGGTCATCCACCAGGTCAGTAAATCCTGATCGAGAAAGTTCCACTGGCTTTGCGGCATGACACGGGTCCCGATGCGCGGCCGGGGCAATAACATGCCTTTGGCCGCCAGCATCTTCACCGCTTCGCGTACTGCCGTGCGGCTAACGCCGAATTGTTCCCCCAGTTCCATCTCTCCGGGCAGGATACTGCCGGCCTGATAATCGCCTGCCAGAATTTGTTGGCCGAGTTTTTCTGCAAGTAGATAAGAAAGATTGCGTTGGGCGGCCTGTTGTTGAGCATTAAATTGCATGGCTGCGAGTCCTTACTGACATTGTTACTCTTATTTTACGCTACGGATCGCCAGTTTTTGTGGCTGTTTACCGGAAAAAGTGACGAAAACGCTGACTTGTGCAGCGCTTTGCCGAAAAAATCCGCGCTTGAAAAGTTTTTTGCATTTAGGGGTTGCGGCCTTCTGAGAACTCCCTATAATGCGCCTCCACTGACCGGGAACAACGACTCCTCTAACGAGAACCAAGTCGCCGGGTCAGGAAGAGAAAAGCGAAATAAACGCTTGACTCTTCAGGTGAAAAGCGTAATATACGCCACCTCGAGATAGCAAGCTACGGCGGCTAACTCACTGCTCTTTAACAATTTATCAGACAATCTGTGTGGGCACTCCACAAGACGATATCCAGAACCTTCGGGTTCGAAAAAATATCAAGTCTTGAAGAGTGACCAAGCAATAAGT
>NZ_CAMISV010000013.1:0-152368 GCF_946227095.1 Serratia proteamaculans | reverse complement strand
GGTAGCTCGTCGGGCTCATAACCCGAAGGTCGTCGGTTCAAATCCGGCCCCCGCAACCAATCTTAATGACTACAGATAAGCACCTTAACGGGTGTTTTTTTGTATCTGAAATCCGCCAAGAGCGGATTCATCGCAATCGGACAGAACCATCCCGCACGTAAATGACACCAAACCAAAGTCCCGCTTATCAATCATAATGGCTTTCGCGTTTTTGTAGCCACATGCCCCATACGGCCAATGCAGATATCACCGCTGGCACGGCCGCAAGCAACAACAAGTCGGAAGCTATCCAATGCCGGGCAATCAACGCAGCACCCAATAACGGGCCGAGCATAGAAGCCCCCCGCCCAATCCCCAATCCCCAGCCCACGCCGGTTGAACGCAAAAATGTTGGATAACCATTCGCCGAAAGCGTATTCACCCCCGGCATACCCCCGACGACGAAAATTCCCGTGACGAAGACGGAGCTGAAAAGCATGAGCAGGTTTTTCGGATCAAAACCGATGGCGGCTATTGAAAGGGCGGCGATCGAAAAACCGGTGATGAGTACCGTGTAAGCACCCAATTTGTCAATGAGACGGCCAAGCGCCAGGGTACCCAAAACTCCGCCAAACTGTAATGCTCCCGTTGCCAAATTGGCTATTTCCAGCGATAGACCGGCGTCTTTAATAAGGGTTGGCAACCAGTTGGCCAAAAAGTAGAGATCGATAAGATTCATAAAGTTCACCAGCCAAAGTAGCAGTGTGAAGGTGGCTCGATTGTCGCTGAAGAGATCAACTACCGTTGCCTTGGCTCGCGCCGTGCCAACATGACCGACGGAAAGGTCAACACTCAGTACTTGCTGCTCTGAAAACACTTTACGCAAGGTGGAACGAATCGCCTTTTCCCCTTTTCCACACCTCAACATCCATTGTGCCGATTCCGGCAGGTACACCCACATTGAAATCGCCAAGATAATAGGCACAAGACCGCCGAGCATAAAAACGGCTCGCCAGCCGAATAGTGGGATCAGTAAGGCAGCGGCAATGCCGCCAAGCCCGCCGCCAATAGCAAAAAAGCAGCTTATGGTGGTGATATAAGTCGCACGCTGCCGTAAGGGGCTATATTCGACCACCAGCGCAATGCAATTTGGCATGACGCCCCCTAAGGCTATGCCGGCAAGGAAACGAAACACCATAAGTTGATTAATATTCTGGGCAAAGGCCGAACAAAGAGTGAACACGCCAAAAATTAGTGTGGCAGAAATGATGGACGGCCTTCGGCCGATCCTGTCGGCCAGCCACCCAAGTGCAAAACCCCCAATGGCAATGCCGGCCAAACCGGCGCTAAATACCGGACCCAGCAAAGCCGTTTCAAGCGACCATGCATCTCGAATTGCTGGTGCGGCATACCCCATAGCCTGGATATCAAAACCATCACACATCAGACAAAGCGCACACAGAGTCAGCAAAAAGAGCTGGCCGCGACGCGTCCCCACTCTATCAACCATATTCTGGATACTCTGCTTTCCTTCATTTACAGACGCTGGCATGGGAGATCCTTTTTCGACACGACACAAAAAAATATATTTTTTAATAAAATATATTTTTTAATCACTGTCAATGTTCGAAACTGATTTTTGAGCGCATGAGCTTATCGACAAACGAAAATTTGCGGTTTTGCCGGCCAGGCGGCTAGCGAACTCGCTGTTTGCATAGGGATTTAGATGGGAAGTAACGACAGTTGCGGCCGCTCACTGTCTCGGATACGGCCAATGAGCGGATAACAAAACGGTTTCACTGAAAGGTGTGGGGCCTACTCTATCTATAATTATCTGCGTGCGACAGCGCCACCGTTGGCAAAGTACGCCTTGATACCCGCCAAAATAGATTCCGCCACCTGCTGCTGGAAATGCGTAGTGCGCAGCTTGCGCTCTTCTTCTATGTTGCTAATAAACGCTGTCTCAACCAGAATCGAAGGGATGTCCGGCGCTTTTAATACCGCAAAACCGGCCTGATCGACCCGATTCTTGTGCAAACGGTTGATTTTGCCCATTCGGTTCAGCACTTCCTTACCGAATTTCAGGCTGTCATTGATGGTCGCGGTTTGTATCAGATCAAACATGGTGTGATCCAGATAGCGGTCACCACTTTTGCTGACGCCGCCAATTTGATCCGATTCGTTCTGGGTCTGCGCCAGGAACTTCGCCGCCGAACTGGTGGCGCCTTTGGTCGACAAGGCAAATACCGACGAGCCACGCGCGGCCCGGCTGGTAAAGGCATCGGCGTGGATCGACACAAACAGGTCAGCACGTTGCTTACGCGCCTTCGCCACCCTCACCTTCAGCGGAATGAACACGTCTTCATTGCGCGTCATAAACACTTTCATGTTCGGCTCACGCTTGATTAGCGTGCTTAGCCTGCGGGCAATCTGCAATACGATGTCTTTTTCACGCGTTTTGAATTTACCAATCGCCCCTGGATCTTCGCCGCCATGACCGGGATCCAGCATGATGACAATAGGTCGATCGCGCCCTGCCTTACCGGCCTGTGGCGCTTCCGCCGGCAAGGTACGCTCAAGGTCGCCCTTGTTGTAATCTTCCAGTAACGCCAACAGCGGATCATAATCTTCGCCACTGCCGCCCTTGCTCGGATACAAGTCCATCACCAGACGATTGCGGTATTCCGGCACCGGCGCCAGGGTAAACATGTGCGGGCTGACGCTGCGTTTAAGCTCCAGCACCAGCCGGACGGTATTTTGATCAAACTGACCGACGCGCGCCTGTTTCAGGTAGGGATCGTCGGCACGTACCTGGCCAACAATGCCCTTCAGCACGCTATTCAACTGCACGCCCTCGATATCCACCACCACGCGGTCGGGATTGGTCAGCGCAAACTGCTTATATTTCAGTTCAACGTTAGATTCGAGCGTCACCCGGGTATAGGTGGAGGAAGGCCAGACACGTACGGCGATGACATGCGATGAGGCGGCGACGCCAACGCGACTCACACTCAGCAACCAGCTTGCGGCAACCCCCTGCAATAAACGACGGCGGCCCAGATTGTGATTTGAGTTTGGCATGCGACTCCGGCAGTGGTAACAGATTAAAACAGATGAAAAAAACACCGGTCAAATAGGAATGCCGAAAACTTTAACCAATCATTCCGGCGCTGTCATCAGAAAATCTTTTTATGGTTTTTCAATTTATTAACGACTCAACGCCCCTGGCAAAGAAATAGAGACAATTTCTCACTTGCCATCAGGGCCATAAAAGAATAAAAATACAAAAATATCGTATAAATATGCAAATGAGGTTTGGCCGTGAAGGAACGTAGTACAGAGCTGGTCCAAGGATTCCGTCACTCAGTTCCCTATATCAATGCCCACCGTGGCAAGACGTTTGTCGTTATGCTGGGTGGGGAAGCCATAGAACATGAGAACTTTGCCAACATCGTTAACGATATTGGGCTACTGCATAGTCTGGGGATCCGTTTGGTGGTGGTTTATGGCGCGCGGCCGCAGATTGACGTCAATCTGGCACAGCATAATCTCGAACCGATTTATCACAAGCATACCCGCGTCACCGACGCCCATACGCTGGAGCTGGTTAAACAGGCGGCGGGTCTGCTGCAACTGGATATCACCGCCCGGCTGTCAATGAGCCTCAACAACACGCCATTACAGGGCGCGCATATCAACGTGGTCAGCGGCAACTTTATCATCGCCCAGCCGTTAGGAATTGATGACGGTGTGGACTACTGCCACAGCGGCCGCATTCGCCGTATTGATGAAGAAGCCATCCACCGTCAGCTCGACAGTAACGCCATCGTGCTGATTGGCCCGGTTGCCGTTTCCGTCACCGGCGAAAGCTTCAACCTGACCTCTGAAGAAGTGGCGACCCAGTTGGCTATCAAGCTGAAGGCCGAGAAAATGATCGGCTTCTGTTCATCGCAGGGGGTGACCAATCAGGAAGGCACCATCATTTCCGAACTGTTCCCCAACGACGCGCAAAAACGCATTGAAGAACTGGAAGAGAACGGCGACTACCACTCTGGCACCGTGCGCTTCCTGCGCGGCGCAGTGAAGGCCTGTCGCAGCGGTGTACGCCGCAGCCATCTGATCAGCTATCAGGAAGACGGTGCGCTGGTACAGGAACTGTTCTCACGCGATGGTATCGGCACCCAGATCGTTATGGAGAGCGCTGAACAGGTGCGCCGGGCGACGATTAACGACATCGGTGGCATCCTCGAGCTAATCCGCCCTCTTGAGCAACAGGGTATTTTGGTGCGTCGCTCACGTGAACAATTGGAGATGGAGATCGACAAGTTCACCATTATTGAGCGCGATAACCTGACCATCGCCTGTGCGGCATTGTATCCGTTCCCGGAAGAGAAAATCGGCGAGATGGCCTGCGTTGCGGTTCATCCCGACTACCGCAGTTCGTCACGGGGGGAAATGCTGTTACAGCGGGTGGAGAGCCAGGCACGCCAGATGGGCCTGCGTAAACTGTTCGTCCTGACCACGCGCAGCATCCACTGGTTCCAGGAGCGTGGTTTCACACCGGCGGAAGTCGACGTGCTGCCGGTTGAGAAACAGGCGCTGTACAACTATCAACGCCGCTCCAAAATTCTGCTGGCGGACCTGTAATCCTTTGTGGGCGCAGCATGCTGCGCCCCTGCTCATTATCACTCAGGCAGTGATCTGCAACCGCTCCGCCAACCCGCTACGACGCTGGGTAGGGGTTCGAATGGCTCGCATCAATACCGCATCAATGGCATACAACGAAAGCTGCCTGCGAGCACGGGTGATCGCGGTGTACACCAATTCACGCGTCAGCACCGGCAAGAAATGATTGGGCAACACCAGCACCGTGTGATCAAACTCCGAGCCCTGCGACTTGTGCACCGTCATTGCATAAGCGGTTTCATGCGCCGGTAAACGGCTCGGCTGCACCGACTTAATGCTGCCGCCCGGCAGTTGGAAGTGAACACGTAGCTCACCGGTCTCATCCCGCAAGGCAATGCCGATATCGCCGTTAAACAGCCCCAAAGCGCTGTCATTACGACCAATCATCACCGGACGGCCGGAATACCAACGCCCTGCTGCCCCCGGCTTGCGTTGGATCAGACCGGCGCGTTGCAGCCCTGTCTCAATGCGTTCATTTAACCCGGCAATACCGAAGGGCCCCTCTCGCAGCGCACACAGCACCTGGAAACGACCAAACGCCGCCAGCACCGCCACCGCGTCCGCACCTGCGACCACCTGCCGCAGATAATCACGATAGCCCGTCACGCAGGCATCCAGCAGCGCCTGATAGTCTTGCGTTTCCGCCAACGGATAACCGCTAACATCACTGAAACGGCCGTCGAGTGCCGCCAGTGCAAGCTTGCCATTACCGGTATTTACCGCAGAGGCCAGTTGGCCAATGCCCGAGTTGGCATCAAAGCGATAGCTTTTGCGCAGCAGACACAGACTGTCGCGCACTACGGCCTCCGCTTGGGCACTTTCTCCCTGCAACAGGCAGCCGGTCAGTCGAGAGAGTTGCTCTGCGCGCGCCACGCTGTAACCTTGCTCGGCAAAGCGGCAAATATCTCCCAGTACCGCCCCGGCCTCTACCGAAGCCAGTTGATCGCGATCGCCCAGGAAGATCACCCGCGCCTGAGCGGGCAAGGCGGCAATCAAACGCGCCATCATTGGCAAGTCGACCATTGAGGCCTCATCGACCACCAGGACATCCAGATGCAGTCGATTGCCACTGTGATAACGCATGCGCTGACTGTTGGGCTGAGCGCCCAGCAGACGATGGAGCGTGGAGGCTTCGGTGGGGAACAGCGCACGCTGCTCCGGGGTTAATGCCAGTTGTTTACCTGCGCTGCCTAACGATTCCGTTAAACGCGCCGCCGCTTTGCCGGTAGGCGCCGCCAACTGGATACGTAAACGACGGCCCTCGGCAAGCTGCACCAACGCAGCCAGTAATTTGGCGACCGTGGTGGTCTTACCGGTGCCCGGCCCACCAGAAATCACCGCAATACGTCGCGTAGCGGCCACTGCCGCCGCAATTTTCTGCCAGTCGGGTTCATCGGTCGCTTCGCCAAATAATTGGTCGAGAATGGTGCGCAGCTCGGCTTCTTCAACCGCCTGAGGCAGGCTGTCGCCACTGATAAACTCGGCAACCTCACCCTCGTTCTGCCACATGCGCTGCAGATACAATCGTTGTTGTTGCAACACCATCGGCATCGCGGTACTGCCATCGCCCACCGCCGCACTAGCCGACAGACGCTGCTGCCAACCGGCCACATCCAACTGCCCTGCCGCCAACCATGCGGCCTGTGCCAGCTCCGGCTGACGTCCGTCAAAGAGATTTTCCGGCAACAGCTGTTCCAGCATCAGACAGACATGACCCGCACCGGCCTCTGCGCTGAGGCAGGCCGCAGCCAGCAGCATCTCCGGCTCGTCGCTCCCGGCCACCACACGGGCGAACTGCAGGTCCAGCGGGCGCAACACGCCGAGTGCCTGCGCCTGTTCCAGTAGCGCGATCATGATTCATCCTCTGCCACAAGAGCCTCACCGCTGAATAACAAGTCCATGCCTTCCACCAATTGCGCCTCCGGGCGGCAGGCGAAAATGCCATTACCCGGATGCTGTGCATCCACACCGCGCAGGAACAGATAAATCACCCCGCCGAAGTGCCGCTGATAATCATAATCCGGCAACCGATGGCGCAGATAGCGGTGCAGCGCCAAGGTGTATAGCTGGTATTGCAGGTCATAACGGTGTTCCGCCATCGCCTGCGCCATCGCCGGTTGGGTATAGGCACTGCTGTCTTCACCCAGCCAGTTGGATTTGTAGTCCAGCAGGTAGTATTTCCCCTGCCAGCAGAATACCAGGTCGATAAACCCTTTCAGCATCCCCTGCACCTGTTGGAAATCCAATTCAGGGCAGCGAGCAGAAAGGGGATCGTAGCTTTTCACCAACCCATCCAGCTCATGCGCCTGCAACAGCTGCCCGATCGGCAGATAAAACTGCAGTTCGGCCTGTTTATGCTGCGGTGCCAGCGCCGACAACATGACACCGGTATCATTAAGCGGCGTGTTCAACAACACCTGCATCCACGCCAACAGTATCGGTTGCCAGTGCTCGGCAAACCCTTGTTGTTGCAACTGCTCCAGCAACCACGCCTCATCGAGCGGTTGGGTAAAATCGAGGGTTTCAAACAGACTGTGCAGGAAGGTCCCCGGACCGGCCCCCCGTGGGAAGGTATGCGGTGTGAGCGCTGGCTCACTTTCCTGGGCTTTCTCGCCGGCGGCATCGACATCCAACCGTGGCAACAAATCCTGCATCAGGCCCGCGCCATGTTGTTGCAGGCCGGTATAACTGGTCACCCGCCAGAAATCCTGTACCTGACGCGAGAAGTGCTTCGCCGCCAGCTCGGTCAAGGCCGGCGTTTGCGGCAGCCAGGGCTGCTCGTCCAGGGTTTCCACCAGCGACAGCGCAACGCCTTCTCCAGCCAGCTGTTGCAGGCATTGCTGCAGATAAGCCGCATCACCCGCCTGGCCGGACTGCACCAGATAACCCAGCGCGCTGCGATGTAAATCGGTATCACCCTGTTTCTTGCGGGTGCCTTGAATCAACGGTGCAATGCCAATACTGCAGTGGTATACCGAACGGGTTAGCGCGACATACAGCAGACGTAGATCTTCTGCCAGCCGTTCCTCCTCCGCCCATTCGAGACTTTGTTCATCGGCATTGAGATCCAGCAAGGCCTGGAAACTCTGGCGATCGTGGTACAGCACCTGCTGCTGCTGGCGGAAATTGCCGACGAACGGCAACCACACCAGATCGAACTCCAGCCCTTTAGATTTATGGATGGTGATTACCTGCACCAGATGTCGGTCGCTTTCCAGCCGCAGTTGCTGGTTATCGGACTGTCGATTGGGCTGGGAAATCTGCTGTGCCAGCCAACGCACCAGCGCATGTTCGCTGTCGAGCTGTGCGGAGGCCTCCTGCAACAGTTCCCCCAAATGCATCACGTCGGTTAACCGACGCTCACCACCGAGGCTGGCCAACAGGTTTTCCGCCAGATGACGCTGATTCATCACTTCACGCAGCATCGGCAACACGCCGCGGCGCAGCCAGAGCGTTCGGTATCTGTCGAACTCACTGACCAGCGCATCCCAGGCGCGCTCATCCTGGTTCAATCCGTCCAGCGTTGGTGCGTCCAGCCCCATCAGCCCGGTCGCCATGGCACTGCGCAGCGTGCGTTCCTGCTCCGGTGCCAGCACCGCCTGCAGCAGCCACAGCAGATCTTTGGCTTCTGGCGTATCGAATACGCTGTCGCGGTTGGATAGATAAACCGAAGGTATGGCCAGCGCACCCAGGGCATCACGCACTAACGCCGCCTCATTGCGGCTGCGCACCAGTACGGTAATGTCTGACGCTTCTACTGCCCGCCGCTTTTCGCCGTCCACCAGCCAGGCCTGCTGGTCTTGCCCGGCACTGAGCCAATCGCGGATTTGCGTGGCGCACAGGCGTGCCATCAGTTGTTGGTACTCACTAACGCCAACACCTTCCCCTTGCTGCAGCCAAAACTGCATCGCTGGCTGAGGCTGGTTTTGCAGCTCAAATGCCAACCCCCGGTTTTTCTCGGCGGCGGCCACTTCAATAAAGGGAATTTGGCCGAACAGGAAGGGTTTTTCCACCTGAGCAAACAGATGGTTAACGCTGCCCACCATCGCCGGGGACGAGCGCCAGTTGGTTTCAAGCGTATAGTGGGCGCTTACCTCTGAACGGGCGCGCATATAGGTAAAGATGTCGGCACCGCGGAAGGCGTAAATTGCCTGCTTGGGGTCGCCGATCAGCAGCAGGCCGCATTCTGGCCTGCCGACATAGAGTTTTTGGAAGATGCGGTATTGTTGGGGATCGGTATCCTGGAACTCATCGATCATCGCTACCGGGTAACGCTGGCGGATCGCCTGCGCCAACCGTTCGCCACCGTCACTCTGCAATGCGCTATCCAGTCGGCTTAACAGGTCATCAAAGCCCAGTTCGGCGCGCTGGCGCTTCTCCTGCTGAATGGACAGCCGAATCTCGCTCAACGCCCGTGCCATGATCAAGTCACGTAACGTCAGCGGTTCATCGAACAGTTCGTCGATCGCCACAAACAGCGCATGCCGTGGCGGCTCGCCTTTTTTGGTTTTATCCAGCAGTACCGACTGGCGGAATTTATCCAGCTCTTTCGGCAGTTGATAGTCCTGAGTTTCCAGCACTACCCATTCACCCACCTTATGCAGCCAGTTGGGCAGGTGCTTGCTGCTGTAACTGCGCTTATCTACGCCGGACTGGCTGATCAACGCTTCCAGATCGCCCGCTGCTGCCAGCCACTGCGCTTTGATGGCGTCAATGCGCGCCACAATCTGCTCATGGCGCATCAGCACGGTTTCTTCATCCTTCGGTGGCCGACGCAGCATTGGCGCTTCGCCGTGCAAATAACCGGAAAGATCGGCCAGTAGCGCTTCCGGACCACTCCACTCCTGATTCACCGCCCGGGCGACGCCCAGCGGTAACGGATAACAATGACGGCGCCAAAAGTCCGCACAGGCCTGACGGCGTAGCGGCAATTCATCCTGCACCAGCGTTTGTTCAAACAGAATGCCGGACTCGAAGGCGTTATGGGTCAACATGCGCTGGCAAAAACCGTGGATGGTGTAGATTGCCGCTTCATCCATCTGCCGTTCGGCAGCCAGCAGCTGTGCGGCGGCATCGGGCAGATCGTCAATTTCCGCCATCAACGAAACAAATAATGGGTTATCACATTTAGCTTTTTTACCGCGCACGCAGGCAATGCGTAATCCATGAATATTGCTACGGATACGCCCGCGCAGCTCCTCGGTGGCGGCCTCGGTAAAGGTCACCACCAGGATCTCCTCTACCGTCAGCGGTCGGGGAAAGGCCGCTGCCTGGCCCAGGCCAAGCAGCAGGCGCAGATACAGCGCACCAATGGTAAAAGTTTTACCGGTCCCCGCCGACGCCTCTATCAGCCGTTCGCCAAACAGCGGCAACGTTAGCGAGTCAAGCCGCTGCGGGGTGGTCTCTGTCATGGTGTCGCCACCTTGCGTGGCATAGTTTTCTGCAACGCAGAGGCATTTGGATAAGTCACCCAGTTCGGCTGTACGGCGTAATCGGCCTTCTCTTGCCCACTACCACTCACCTGCGACAGCACTGCCAGCCCCTGTGGCTTAATCACCGCCTGATGGAAATAATCCGCCAGTTTGGTCGGTGTCAGCTGCTGGATCTGCTCAATCAGCTTATGGCGAGTATCGAATGAGAAGTTGCCGCGGTCGAAGTCATTGGCGAAACGGCCGGCCTCTTCGCTCAGGGTTTGCGGACGCTGCTTCAGTTCGTTGATCATCGCCTGCTTGTACTGTTCGAAGTCAGCCGGTTTCATCTCACGCAGGCGTTTCTCGGTTTTCGGATAGAAATCCTGGTAGCGCTGATACAGATAGGCCGGCTGCTTGCTGTTGCTTTGCAGCAGGAAACCAATCCCCCACTGACGGCCCACGGACATAGGGAAAGCAAACACCGCGTAGCCCAGTTGTTCCTGAGTGCGCAGTTGGCTGTAGAACCATGGCTGGATAATCTGGCCCAACAGCGAGCTGTAAGCCATGCCGGTCACTTCGTCGTAGCCGGTCGGCACATACACTGCCGCCAACGCCGAGTCGGTGCTGCTGCCTGCCCGCTGCAGATTGGCCAACTGACTTTTAGTCACTTCGACGTCTTCGCCGTGCCACCATTCGATACCGGTGCAACCCAGGCGATGTTTCAGCGTTGAAGCCAGGGTATCCACCTGCTGCTTGCTCATATTCCCCACCACCAACAGCTCCGGCGTCGCGTCGGCCAACAGGCTGTCGCGGTAGGCCAGTACATCTTTCAGCGTCAGGGTTTTCAGCACCTCACGGCGCTCGCTGCGTTCGGAGTAAGGCACGCGGGACACCATCTGCACCGGCTGGATCGCCAGCTCAAACGCTTTACCCTTCTCGGCGGAGTCCAACTGCTCCAGATACCAGGACTTGGCCTGCGCCAGTTGATCTTCGGTCGGCGTAAAGCTCGAGTAGCCCTCGATCAGGGAAGTCAGCAGTTGCGGCAAGCGCTGGGTAAAGCCGTTGGCGTTGAACTCCAGACCGTTGTTCGGCGAAGTTGAGAAACTCAACCCGCCAACCGAAGCCTGGTAGCTCAGTTGATCCAGCGAAATCCCTGCCAGATAGTCAGTCAAAGAGAACAGCACCTGGTTGCGCGCAGAATCCATGGTTTTTGCATTGCGGAACGCCACTGTGACGTCGGCCTTCGGCTCGTCGGCAAAGTAACGGCTCGGCATGTACAACACACGCAGGCCCGGTTGGTCGACCACCATCTCCGGTTTTTTAAACTCGTGCGAAGGTTTGGTCAGGCTGAAATCATCCGGAATATACGGATTCAGCGTGGGTAACGACAGGCTGATCCCTTTACCCAGTTGCTGCCACTGTTCAAAGCGCTGCGGGGTGATTTTATCGACCTGATAGGGCGCATTGACGAAGTAAGCCATCTTGTTATGTGGCTCATTCGGGCTGACGAACCAGATCCGCGCATTTTGCGGCGTCATGGCGTCCAGGCGCTCGGCAATCGCCTTGGCGTCATAGCGGTCGGCCAGGTAAGGCGCATCCAGCGTATGTTCAACCGGCACACGCAGCATGGTATCCACCAGCCATTCGATGTAATCCATATTGCGGGTGATCGACGGGTAGCGGAAATCCAGATTCAATACGTGGGAGATCTCATCAAAATAGCTTTGCTTGATGCCTTCGCTGCGCAACATTTTCAGGTAGTTAAAGATGGCAGCGACAACTTCGTCACGCTTGGCCAAGCCTTTGTCGGTCAGTGAAACGCTGATTGAGAATACACCACCGTTGCGATCCACCATAGGATCGGCCCCGGCATTGATGGCATCCGCCAACCCCTGCTTTTGCAGCCAGTCAGACAGGGTATTTTGGCTGCGGTTGCCAATCAGGTAACTGATGTAGGTATCGGTTTTGCTGCGGAATTCAGCACTGTTATTGTCGATACGGAATTCCACTTTCAGCTGCTTGCGCGGCTGGGCCGGGACATAGTGAATAATGATGCCCTGCTGTTCAGGAGTAACCGCCGGGACGTTGATCGGCGGCACGCTGGCGTCACGATTAGGCACGCGGCCAAAAGTTTTGGCTGCCAGTTCAGCCAGCTCCGGCAATGGCTGGTTGCTGTACAGCACCCCCATCATCAGATTGGCGGAATAATAGCGTTGGTAGAATGCCGTCAGCTCATCGTGCAGCTTGCTGCCCGGCTTGTCTTTTAAGGTATCGAGGTTACCGCCGGAGAAGCGCGCACTGGGGTGCGCCGGGTTCAGCGTTTCTGCCCCGACCTGCGCCATGCGCATTCCGTCGCGTGAACGCGCCATCGTCAGCTCGGCATTAACCGCGTTACGTTCACGATCGGCATTGCCTGGCTCCAGCAGCGGTTCGGCGATAGCGTCCGCCATGCGGTCTACCGCCGGGGCCAACGCGTCGTTTTCCACTTCCAGATAGAACGCGGTGCGATAAGAAGCGGTGCTGGCATTATGGCTGCCACCGTGTTTCTTCAGGAACTCCGCCAGATTCTCCGCCTGCGGGTAGCGTTTGGATCCCATCAGCACCATGTGCTCCAGGTAGTGCGCCAACCCTAGCTGACTGTTCGGATCTTCCAGCGAGCCGACCGGCAGCGCCAGCGCCGCCAGTGATTTCGGCGCCTGAGCGTCGGAAACCAACAGCACGGTCATGCCGTTCGCCAACTTGATCGCCTGATACTGACGCGGATCGTGATCGCTTTTGTTGATCTTTTCCGCCAGCGGTTGCCATCCCTGTGCGGCCCAGCTCAACGGCGCCCAAAACATAACCACTAATACTAACCCGGTGATGCGGGCCAACTGTCTGCGCATATCCAAAATGAACCCCTATTCTGACGCCGTCGCGCCACATCCCTGACGTTGACGGCGTACATCAAAACAACACAATCAAAATCCATACCCTATGAATTTCAAGCTGGCCGCTCTAGCGCGTCCATGCGCTCGCGGCATTTGTACATCCCTGTACAGCACAGCTAGGCGGCCAGCTCGCTCATCCCCAGGCGCTTACTTGAGTAAGTAACTGGGGTGAGCGAGTGCAGATAACAACGCTGCAGCTTGAAAGGCGACGGGTCTATATGCCTGTACGTTATGTAAGACCGGAGCTAACCCCGATAGTTGAATATAACCCTGATTATTTTTACCACCTCAGGGCAATCAGTACCACTGGGGGATTGTTACCCAAGGTTATGCCGTGCCACCGGCAACAGATAACGCTCTGTTTCGGCCAGAATTTGCGCTAAATAAATATTGTCTAATTGGCGGAATACCCGTTGCACATAGGGATCCTCGCCTTCGCCTGGAATACGCTGATCGCCCTGCCAGGTTTGCAGCAACTTGGCCCGGGCCTTGATTTGCACCTCTTCATCCCAGTCAATCTGCTGCGTCTCTGGCTGATAGCACTGGCTCAGCCACGCCCAGCCACTTTTGTTCAGTAACAGCAACGGCTGACACAGACCGCGCTGGTAGCCGGCCACCAGTTCAGCCAATTGCTCGTGGGCCTCTTGCGCACTTAACGCGGCAAAACGCCAGGCAGCCCCTTTGCGTCCGTAGATGCGGCTTTCTCCGCTACCACCGACGCAGCAGTACACCAGATGTTCCAGCCATAGCAATATGCCGTCGACTGCCGATAAGGTTGACGGCCGCCAGCGCAGCAGCCCGTCGTCCTGGACCTGATGTAGCCAGCCGCTGATGCGCACACCGGCAATCTCGATATCCAGTTCCAGGCTGTGCCCTTCACTACGTTCGGCGCGTACCTGTTCGGCCAGCTCGGTCATCTCTTCCTGCTGCTTCTGCCAGTATATTTCGCCGAAGGGGCCAAAAGGTAATCCGCCGGCGGCACGCACCCGCTGAAACAGGCGGGCGGCGTCCCCACCGTCAATCAGCGTGTTCAGCAGTTGGCTGTTGAACTGATAGCGGCTGAGATTATCCAGGGTGAAGGGTTCTTCGTCCGGCAGTTCGGTTTCTTCCAGGATGAAACTGACCCCCAATCGCAGTTGGAAGAAGGCGCGGATCGGGTGGCGGTAGAACCGCAGTAAATCGTCCAGCGAGATCTGCGTTTTTTCATCCGGCAACAGGGGCTGATTAAACGCGGGATGCGCCGCGCCGCGCCGATCGGCGGCAGGTAACCACTCTGCCGCATAGCTTTGATCTTCGGTGTCGGGCAGGAAATTCTCGGCGGCAAACGGCATGCGTGTATGCCAGTTAAGCAAGTGTTTACCTACGAGTCGTGCGCTGCCATCGGCGTCCAGATGTTCATCGCCCGGCAGGCAATAACTTTGCTCAAGATACTCCAGCAGTTCGGTCACCAACACCGAAGCATAACGCTCGCTGTTATCCTGAATGGAGCGGCCAATAAAGCTGATATACAACCGTTGTTGCGCCGACAGGATCGCCTCCAGGAACAGGTAGCGGTCATCATCACGACGGCTGCGGTCGCCGCGTTTTACCTGTTGCGCCATCAAATCAAAGCCTAGCGGCGGCAAAGTGCGCGGATAAACCCCATCGTTCATGCCCAGCAGGCAGACCACTTTGAACGGGATGGAACGCATGGGCATCAGCGTACAGAAGTTGATTTGTCCGGCCAGGAAACGTTGGCTGATGCGTTCCTGATCGAGACGCGCCGCCAGTTCATCACGCAGAATAGACAGCGGTACCTCGTCGGGATAGCGCGCCGCCAGCCCAAACTCAAACAGCTTGTTCCACTGCTGTTCTATCAGCGCCAACACCACTTCCGTTTCGCCGTCCTGTTCAAAGAAGGTTTCAAGCAGTTGACGGCACAGTGGCTGCCACTCCGGCAAACAACGCGCCTGCCCCAGCAGTTGCCGCCAGCGGCTCAGCGCCGCCAGCAGTTCCGCCAGTTGCCCGGCCAGTTCGGCCACCAGCCCGCTCGACTCGTCATAGGGTAAAACGCCCTGCCAGTCGCCGGCATTGCTGTCCATGGCGTAACCCAGCAGCATGCGTGTAATACCGAATTGCCAGGTGTGCTGGCCGGTAGCGGGCAGATCCAGTTCACGCACGTTGTCGTCATCCAGCCCCCAGCGCACGCCGGACTCGCCGACCCAGTGGCGCAACAGGCGCAGCCCTTCCTCCCGAATGGAGAACCGCGCGGCCAGCGCCGGAACCTCCAGCAAGGCCAGCACCTGCTCTGAGGTAAAGCGGCTCTGCGGCAGATCCAGTAATGAGATAAACGCCTGTAGCGCCGGGTGAGCCTGGCTGGCCTTGCGGTCAGAGATGGCAAACGGCAGATAGCGTTCGGGGGAAGCATTACCGAATACCGCCTGAATATAAGGCGTATAGCTGTCGATATCCGCCACCATCACGATGATATCGCGTGGCGTCAGCTCAGGATCGTCCGCCAGCATGCTCAACAGCTGATCGTGCAGTACTTCCACCTCACGCTGCGGGCTGTGGCAGGCATGCAGGCTAATCGAGCGATCGGCCGGATCAAGCCGACGTTTAGTGACGCTGCTCTCCAGCGTTTCCGGTGTGGTACCGATAACCGCACTGTTCTTCAGCTCCAGCATATCGTGCTGAATAGCATGCAGCAGATTGTCCGCAGGGATATCAACAAAGGCAAAAACTTCCTCTGAGGATTCGATCTGCGAGAGTAAAAAGTGGTGGTCGCGCCCCAGCTTGCCCCATGAAGCCAGCAGCGGGTTTGGCAGGTCTTGCTCGCCGGCGTCGTTAAACAACCCGGCGGCATTATCAGGATCCCGGAATAACGAATATTCCGTTTTGTCGCGATAATGCTGCCGCTTACGGCTCTGCAATTTAGCCAGGAATGACTGGCTCTGAATGTCCCCCCAATAGTAGCGGCACGGGTTGGTGAACATCAGATGAATATCAATATGCTTGCCCAGTGCCTGCAACGCTTCCAGATACACCGGGGGCAACGCCGAGATACCGCAGATAAAGACCCGAGGCGGCAGCCCCGCCGGCGGGGTTTCAGCTTTCTCTAACGCGCTGATAAAACGGCGATACAGGTTGGCACGGTGCCATTCCGGCTGCCCCAATTCCTGAGTGTACTCAACCAGCCGCGCCCACAGTGGCGCTTGCCATTGCTGTGCCTCCGCCAGCTCATCAACACGCTCACCCTGCTGCCAGCTTTCCAGCCATTGCGGGCGATACACCAGATATTGGTCAAACAGGTCAGCCACCCGACCGGCAAGCTGGTGAATTTTACGCTTGTCGCCGTCGTCGGTGAGGTAATGCTGCAGCGGGGCAAATTCAGGTTGGGTAAGCTGATCGGGCAACAGCCACATCAGCTTCCAGGTCATGGCGTCTTTGCTGAAGGCGCTCTCTTTCGGGATCCCCGGTAACACGCGGGTGAACATGTCCCAGATGAAGGTGGCCGGCAATGGGAAAGCAATGTTGGCAGCAATGCCAAACTGTTCTGCCAGTTGCATCTGTAACCACTGCGCCATGCCAGGGCTCTGTACCAGCACCACTTCCTGTTGAAAAGGATCGGCCAATGGCTCTCTGGCTATCAACGCGCTGGTCAACGTTTTCAGCAAATCCAACTGATTGGAATGATAAACCCTAAACATTGGGAGCTCCCTTAAAACAAAATATCCGCCGGATCACGGGCGCATGCAGTACCAACGACTGAGTTCCGCCCACTGTCGCTGGGGCGTTTGTATTCTTACCGTCAGCCGTTGGCAGCCGGCTTGCGGGGTGCTTAACCCTGTCTCACGTTGCCAACCGGGGCCCGGTAGCGGCAGCCCGACATCCACACGCCCGCTAGCGGCGAAAACTTCCAATTGCTGATGCGCCAACGACCAGGCCTGTCGATACTGCCACTGACGCTGGAACGACTGCAACAGCACCTGATGATACTGTAACAATCCCAGCAACGACACCGCGAACAGCAACGCGGCGATCAGTACCTCCGGCAGGCTGAAACCCCGTTGGCGCCATAACGCTGCACCGGACGCGCTGCGCAGGTTACTCCGCACAGTCTACCTGCTTTTTTTCAGGGCAAAAATCCAGCCAGCCGCCGGTTTCCACCCTCAGCCCGATGTCACCCCCGGTGCCTTCAGGTTGGGTTCGTTGGTATAACCGCAACGGTTCCCCATGGCTGATCTGCGCATCACCACGTACCAGCACAATACCCGCCTGAGAGGATAATTTGGCACAGGCGCGCAGCTCACCGGTTTGCTGACACCACCAGTCATTAGCGACCAACCGCCCACGCGGCCAGGACTGCACCACGCCCCAACTGAGCGCCGAAGCGGCCTGATTATAAGCCTGTAGATAACGCTTCTCATCGGCGGCCAGCAGCAGAGCACTGTCCAGTTGGCGGTGCTGAGCATTCAGCAGCATCAACCCCATCACCAGTAACATCATTACTGCCGCCAGGGTGCTGCCTCCCTGCTGCCCGCCAGCCTTCATGGCAGTGAGGCCATGTTAACCGCCCACTGCAGGCTGCGCCGTATCCCTTTATCCGCTTTTGAACGGCCACTCAAGGCCAGCGCCACCCAGTTTTTACCGCTGTCGCCCGCATTCACCTTGATGCTGAAGGTTTCAATGCGCACTTCGTCGTTATCGAGCAGACGCTCCCAGCCGGTGCCACGGCAGTGACTCACGCCTCTCTGCCCTTCCAGCATGCCTTGCCGTAACCGGTACCCGAAGTAGCTGGCGTCGGCACCGAGGGTTTCCCAGCGCCCGCTGCGGGTGATGTCATAGGCAATTATCACACAGCTGCCCGCCGCCTCCCCGGCCGCACGACCGATCAACAAGGGTTGCCCCTGGCACTGGCCTGCACAGAAGCCAGCGCGGCGCAGATCCTTCTCAATGCCAAAGGCTAACTGCCGCAGCACCGACTCCAGCCGATAATGCCGACCGACATCGACACTGTGCTGACGCAACACCGGATAAGTTTTAGCCGCAGCCAGCGCAATCAGACTGCCAAAGGTCAGTGCCAGCATCACCTCCGGCAGTGTAAAACCGCGCTCTAGGGCTGACATACCGCAATCCCCCTCAGGCTCACGTCTTGGCCGCATAGCCGTAGCCGCCCCTTGGCAGACAGCACCAGGCGCAGGCTGCCGGCACCATTCCTGAGCACGATATGCCCGGCCTGGGCATTGTTACGCAAGCCATAAAACCCGATATCTTTTTGGGTAAACTCCGCCAGTTGCACGTCCCGATAGTCAGGACGGAACACATCATCGCCGAGCGCTGCACAATCCACCGGCGTTTGACCGCTGCCGATGCACCAGGGATCGCCGGTTTTAAACCCCAGCAGCGCCGTGCGATTACGCCAGTTGGCGTCCGCCTGTAACCGGGTGAGAAAGGCCAGCAGTTGCTGTGCGGTATGCTCCAGCCGCAAGGCCTGCTGATAATGACGCCAGTGGCTAACGCCCCAACCGGTCAGCAGGCCCGCCAGGGTAATCACCACCAGCAGCTCAATCAGCGTCATGCCGCGCTGGCCCGCAATGTTGAAAATCATCTTGTCATTCATGCCGGCCAGTGTAACCAGAGGCACAGCAGGATAAAGAAGGCGTTACCTGGCCTGAAGCGCACTGCGCAACCTTTCTATGAAACTGACGGGGAAGCCCGATTAAATGCGAAGCAGAGCGCAGAAACAGCGAAGGCGGACTGGCAGAAAAAACCAAGGGCGCAACCTGTGCGCCCTTGGGGATCAATCATCGGGTAAAAATCAGATGGCAACCGGTGCCTTGATGGCGGGGTGCGGATCGTAACCTTCGATTTCAAAGTCTTCGAAACGGTAATCGAACAACGATGCCGGCTTGCGCTTGATCACCAACTTCGGTAATGCACGCGGTTCGCGGGTCAGCTGCAACTGGGTCTGTTCCATATGGTTGCTGTACAGATGAGTGTCGCCACCGGTCCAGACGAAATCACCCACTTCCAGGTCGCATTGCTGCGCCATCATATGTACCAGCAGCGCGTAACTGGCGATGTTGAACGGCAGGCCAAGGAACACATCGCAGGAGCGCTGGTACAGCTGGCAAGACAATTTGCCGTCTGCCACATAGAACTGGAAGAACGCGTGGCAAGGTGCCAGCGCCATCTGATCCAGCTCACCCACGTTCCAGGCGGAAACGATAATACGGCGCGAATCCGGATCCTGTTTCAGTTGGTTCAGCACGGTGGTCAACTGGTCGATCTGACGGCCATCAGCCGTCCCCCAGGCACGCCACTGCTTGCCATAAACGGGGCCAAGGCTGCCATTTTCATCCGCCCATTCGTCCCAGATGCTGACGTTGTTTTCCCGCAGATAAGCCACATTAGTGTCACCATTCAGGAACCACAGCAGTTCATGGATAATCGAACGCAAATGACACTTCTTGGTAGTGACCAGCGGGAATCCTTCCTGCAAATTGAAACGCATCTGGTGGCCGAATATCGACAAGGTGCCAGTGCCGGTACGGTCGGCTTTAGGGGTGCCCTCGGCGAGCACTTTGTTCATCAAATCCAGATACTGTTTCATTTGTTCCTCACGACAGTTGTTGCTGCGGGCGACGACGATACGCCCAAATCATCATAATAATACCGGCCACCACCATAGGGACGGACAGGATCTGCCCCATGCTGATGACGCCGTCAAACAGGCCAAGCTGGGCATCCGGCTGGCGGAAAGCTTCGACGATAATACGGAATGCGCCGTAGCCAATCAGGAACAGGCCGGAAACGGCCCCCATCGGCCGCGGTTTGCGGATAAACAGGTTCAGAATGATAAACAGCACCACGCCTTCCAACAGCAGTTCATACAGCTGGGACGGGTGACGCGGCAACACGCCGTATTGGTTCAGGATAGGCAGCAGTTGCGGATCGGCGGCAGCCAGCGCCACGTCTTCCGGACGTGAGCTTGGGAACAGCATCGCCCATGGGGTATCGGTAGTCACACGGCCCCAGAGTTCACCGTTGATAAAGTTGCCCAAACGGCCGGCACCCAGGCCGAAGGGGATCAGCGGGGCAATAAAATCAGAAACCTGGAAGAAGGTGCGTTTGGTGCGGCGAGCGAACCAGAACATCACCAGGATCACCCCCATCAGACCACCGTGGAATGACATGCCGCCATCCCAGACTTTGAACAGATACAGCGGGTTATCCATGAACAGCGGCAGGTTGTAGAACAGCACATAGCCCACGCGGCCACCGACGAACACACCGAGGAAACCGGCATACAGCAGGTTCTCTACTTCATCCTTGGTCCAGCCGCTGCCCGGTTTGTTGGCCCGGCGTACCGCCAGCCACATGGCAAACACGAAGCCAACCAGGTACATCAGACCGTACCAATGCAGAGAAACCGGGCCGATAGAGAAAATCACCGGATCAAATTTAGGAAACGCCAGATAGCTATTGGTCATCTATCACCACAACAAGTCTATTATTCTTCCCCATCCGGGGGCGGCAGGTGCCAAACGCGGTGAAACACAGCAGGAGCATTATTTTTCCGTTGCTTTCAGCGCAGTTGAGAAGGCGGATAATAGCATAAGCTTAACCGCCTCCGGACGGGCCTGCAGGGAAAAGTTCTGTAAAAAAATCAGTCAGCCCACGGCCTTACTTACCGCCGCGGATCAAACCACCCATGCCGCGCCGTTCCATAAATGCCGCTACCTGATGACGTACTTCGGTGGTCATTTGGGCATTAAGCACCCGCTGCACCAGCACTTCGGCATCGGATAACTCAATGTGCCGCAGCAGATATTTGATGCGCGCCACGCTACGTCCGTTCATGCTCAGATTACGGTAACCCATCCCCACCAGCAGCAGCGCCCCCATCGGGTCACCGGCCAGTTCCCCACACAGGCTTACCTGCAACCCAACCGCCCTGGCCTGCACGGCGATCAGCTTAAGCACCTGCAGCATAGAGGGATGCAGACTGTCGTACAGCGACGCCACCCGGGTATTGTTGCGATCTACCGCCAACAGGTATTGGGTCAGGTCGTTGGTGCCTACCGAGATAAACTCAATGCGCCCGGCCAGATGCGGGATCATGAAGACCATCGAGGGCACTTCCAGCATGATGCCTAATTTGGGTTTTGGGATTTCATATCCCAGCATCTCTTCCACTTCCCGCCCTGCGCGGTCGATCAAGCGTCGGGCCTCGTCGATCTCTTCCAGGCTGGTGATCATCGGCAGCAGTATGCCCAGATTGCCGGTACCGGCATTGGCACGCAGCATGGCACGCACCTGGATCAGGAAGATCTCCGGCTGATCCAGGGTAATACGGATGCCACGCCACCCCAGACAGGGGTTTTCTTCGCTGATCGGCATATAAGGCAGTTGCTTATCGGCGCCAATATCCAGCGTGCGTAGCGTCACGGGCTTGTTCGGGTACAGCTGCAGCATGCCCTGATACTGGGCGACCTGTTCCTCTTCGGAAGGGAAGCCGCTCTGCAGCATAAAAGGGATCTCGGTACGGTACAGACCCACACCGTCAACCCGCCCGCCCAGCAGTTTTTCATGTTCAGGGCTGAGGCCGGCGTTAAGCATTACCTGAACACGCTCGCCGCTTTTGAGTTGGGCCGGTTGCTCAACGTCGTCTTCAGCCAGCTTGCTTAATTCCAGCTCTTCGCTGATCAGCCGTTGGTATTCCTGCACCAGCACCGGTTCGGGATCGACCAGCAGTTCGCCGCGATAACCGTCGACGATCAGCAGCCGCTGGCTGAGCAGCGCAGGCTGGATATCCGCCCCCATCACCGTCGGCACGCCCATCGCCCGCACCAGAATGGCGGCATGGGAGTTGGCGGCACCGTCGCGCACCACTACGCCGACCAGTCTGTCTTGCGGCATTTCTGCCAGCAGGGTCGCGGTCAATTCATCGGCCACCAGCACAAAACGCGCCGGCCACTGCGTAGCGCCCTGGGTGGTGTCATCGAGGTGGAATAACAGACGCTGGCCAAGCGCGCGCAGATCGCTGGCGCGCTCGCGCATATAGGTGTCTTGCAGGCTGGCAAACTGAGCCGCAAAGACTTCGATCACCTGTTTAACCGCCCATTCCGCCACGGAACCGGCATCAATTTCGGCAAACAGTTCGCGCTTGAGGCGCGCGTCGTTCAACAGGTGAGAGTAGAGGTCGAAGATCGCCGCGCTCTCTTTTTGCGAGCTGGCGGCAAAGCGCTTGCTGAAACGGCGGAATTCCGCGCCGGCTTCTTCCAGCGCCTGAGTCAGGCGCTCCCGCTCGCTGGCAGTATCGAGCGTCGAAGCCTCGTAAACTTGATCGAGTGAAGGCTGGCTGCTGTCCTGCCAGCCTTCAGCCACCGCAACGCCTGGGGAGGCCGCCAGTGCACGAATGCGCGTCTGACGATACTGTCCGAAAATGGCGTTAAGCTGTGACTGCGAGAGGATCCCGGCCATTTGCGTGGCCAGGGTCACCATGAAGGATTCTTCGCTTTCGTCAAACTGACGTAGCTCACGCTGCTGTACCACCAGCACGCCCAGCAGTTGGCGACGATGAATGATCGGCACGCCGAGGAAGGATCGGAAACGATCCTCTTTCACCTGGGGAATGTATTTGAAGCTGGGGTGACTCTGCGCGTCGGCCAGGTTAATCGGCTCCGCACGGCGTCCGACCAAACCGACAATGCCTTCATCAAAAGCCAATGCGATAGCGCGCCCACGCGGTTTTTTTAACCCGCGTGTCGCCATCAGGTAATAGCAGCGGCGGTCGTTGTCCGCCAGATAGATGGAACAAACTTCTGTATCCATTGCCAGACAGGTTTCATTGACCAAAAGATCCAGCGCATCTGTCAGGCTGGCCGCCGCGGCCACCTTCTCAACAATTTCTCGCAAGCGCGTGAGCATAGTCGGCTTAACTTAACCTCTCTTCCGGCGATAAGCGGGGGTCTGCCGCTGTGCTGCCTGCTCCTGCATTGGCATCACGGTGACGGCGAATTCTTTCATCACCCGGCGGTACACGTCGCGTTTGAACGACACCACCTGGCGCACCGGATACCAAAAACTCACCCAGCGCCAACCGTCAAACTCCGGCGTGCTGCTGCGTTGCATATTGATATCAGCGTCATTGCACATTAACTGCAACAGAAACCATTTCTGCTTTTGGCCGATACAAACCGGCTTTGTGTCCCAACGCACCAAACGTTTTGGCAATTTATAGCGCAACCAGTTGCGGGTTGAGGCCAGGATGCGCACATCCTTTTTACTCAGCCCCACTTCTTCGAACAGCTCACGGTACATTGCCTGTTCTGCGGTTTCACCAGGGTTAATCCCACCTTGGGGAAACTGCCAGGAGTGTTGACCGTAACGGCGAGCCCACAGGACTTGCCCCTGACGATTACAGATTACGATACCAACATTCGGGCGGTAGCCATCATCATCGATCACCGGACTACCTCGATAAGCTTAAATTCGCATAGATACCCTGATTGTTTCACACAAGCTACAGGCGGTAAACCACTGCTTTGCGGCGCTGCAGACCGGATAACATTGGGATAACTCACAGATAATGGCAAAGTTATAAACATGCGAGGCGATTTACACGCGGTTTTATTCACTTTTTCTGTGGATAGGTGTGTGAAGAACTCAAGGGATAAGCCGGTAAAACTCTGGTGGGCCTAAAAACCCCGTAAAAATATAAATCACATTAATCGTTTAAAAACATAAAGATACATAATTATCAACAGCCCTATACAGAGCAAAAATGTGATCTATGTCCGTTTAGGATCTTACCCTGGTGAAAGATCCACCAACGTCGTTTTTATCCACAGATTATCCGTATGAGTTACGCACAAAACGGACAATTTCGCAAAAAAGTGCCTGCGTCAAGGCTGTAAATCGAACCAGTGATCGGTAAAAATTTGGGTTATCCCATAAATCTGTGGATAAATAGGTGTAAGATCCTGTTTATTGTCGGTGGCTTCAGGTGCACAAGCGTCGCCCGGAATTTTTCCTCTGCCGGCTGCGAGAAAAAAAGTCATGAAAAATCATGCTACTATTATTCTTTTCCCCGGTCCTTTCCCGCCAAGGTTCTCTGTGGACAAATACAGTACGTTTTTCAACCAAATCTAACAGGCTGGTATTATGGCGTTTTTATCTCCTCTGCCCCCTCCTCCAGAAAACGAACAACAGCTGTTTGAACGGGCTCAGCAGCTTGCCGGCTGCCATCTGGGTGAACTGGCCGAACGTGCACAGTTGGCTATCCCCAAAGACCTGAAGCGCGATAAAGGCTGGGTTGGCATGCTGCTGGAGCAGTATCTGGGCGCCATGGCGGGCAGCAAGCCGGAGCAGGATTTCCCCGAGTTGGGCATCGAGCTGAAAACCATCCCGATAGACGCCGCCGGCAGACCGCTGGAAACCACCTTCGTCTGCGTGGCGCCCTTAACCGGCAACAGCGGCGTAACCTGGGCCAGCAGCCATGTGCGCCATAAGCTGGCGCGGGTGTTGTGGATCCCGGTGGAAGGCGAACGACAAATTCCGCTGGCACAGCGACGTATAGGTTCACCGCTGTTGTGGAGCCCGAGCGCCGAAGAGGAAGAAATGTTGCGCCGCGACTGGGAGGAACTGATGGATTTGATCGTGCTCGGTCATGTAGAGCGGATCACTGCCCGCCACGGTGAAGTGCTGCAACTGCGTCCCAAGGCGGCCAACAGTAAGGCCCTGACCGAAGCTATCGGCGAACAGGGTCAGCCGATCCTCACATTGCCGCGCGGGTTCTACCTGAAAAAAAGCTTCACCGGTGCATTATTGGCAAGACATTTCTTTATCTGATCCCTTTTGTTTAGGTCGCGTTTAGCTAACAGTGTCTCTGTATCAATAAACGCGTATAATTCAGCCTTTGCTTTTTATTAAGGTGTGGTTTGCCAATGTTCGAGTGGATTATGGATCCCAATGCCTGGTTAGCGTTAGGTACGCTGACCATTCTTGAGATCATTTTGGGTATTGATAACATTATTTTCCTTTCGCTGGTGGTGTCCAAACTGCCGAAAGCGCAGCAGAACAAGGCTCGCCGCATCGGTCTGGCCGGCGCAATGTTAATGCGTCTGGGGCTGTTGGCCTCTATCGCCTGGGTGATCCGTCTGACCCATCCGCTGTTTAGCTTCATGGACCACAGTATCTCGGCACGCGATCTGATCCTGCTGCTGGGTGGGCTGTTCCTGATTTGGAAAGCCAGTAAAGAGATCCATGAAACCATCGAAGGCTCAGATGAAGAGCACCACACCAAGGTGCACGGCTTCTTCGGTGCCATCGTGCAGATTATGCTGCTGGACATCATTTTCAGCCTGGACTCGGTGATTACCGCAGTAGGCCTGTCCGACCATCTGTTTATCATGATGGCCGCAGTGGTGATTGCCGTTGGCGTCATGATGTTTGCCGCCCGCCCTATTGGTGAGTTCGTTAACCGCCATCCTTCGGTGAAAATGCTGGCGCTGGCGTTCCTGATCCTGGTGGGCTTCACCCTGATGCTGGAAAGCTTCCAGGTGCATGTACCAAAAGGCTACATCTACTTTGCGATGTTCTTCTCAATGTCGGTCGAAGCGCTTAACCTGATGCGCAGCAAGAAAAAAACCGTCTCTGAGTAATCCCCCACGGGAGTGCGCGCCAGCCGCTCCCGTTATTATTTTCGCCTTCCCCCCTGCTCAGCGTCACTTTCTCTATAAAGATAAAGACTTATCCGAAACACGGCGCATCCAGAGTTTGCTACTCTAAGAAGAAGCTGCTTTTTTGCATATATAACAGAGGATCCGCAGGATGAATAAGTGGGTAATGGCAGTGTCTGCGTTGGTGATCGCCGCCGGGTTGGCGGGATGTTCCAGCGATTACGTGATGGCGACTAAAGACGGCAATATGATCCTGACCCAGGGTAAACCGGAGATTGACAAGGATACCGGCCTGATCAGCTACAAAGATGAAAAAGGCAACAACCGCCAAATCAACGGCGATCAGGTTTCACAGGTTATCGAACGTTAATCCCCCATCGGCTATCCTGCGCGATAGCCTTCCTCGCACTGAATCCACTTCCCCCATCTTCCCGGCTTGGTTATAGTCGGCAAAGGCGATATCACCGCCTTGCAGGTTGTTTGCCACAGCCTGCCATTTGGCTCCTGTTTCACCGGGCGGTTCCGCCCGTTAGCGCTAACATGAAAGGAAGGCCGTTAATGCAATACCACCGTATTCCCCACAGTTCTTTAGAAGTGAGCGTGCTGGGACTGGGCACCATGACCTTTGGCGAACAGAACAGTGAAGCCGATGCCCATGCGCAACTCGACTATGCATTAGCCGCTGGCGTCAACCTGATCGATACCGCAGAGATGTACCCGGTCCCACCCCGTCCTGAAACCCAGGGGCTGACCGAACAATACATTGGCAGTTGGATCAAGGCACGCGGCAACCGTGAGAAGATAGTGCTGGCCAGCAAGATTGCCGGGCCGGTGCGTGGCACCGACAGCAGCATCCGTCCACAGCAGGCGCTGGATCGCAAAAATATCCGTGTCGCGCTGGATGCCAGCCTGAAACGACTCAACACCGATTATCTCGATCTCTACCAACTGCACTGGCCACAGCGTCCGACCAACTACTTCGGTAAGCTCAATTATCAATACACCGATGATAAAGCCACCGTGACCCTGCTGGAAACGTTGGAGGCGCTGACCGAACAGGTGCGTGCCGGTAAAATCCGCTATATCGGGGTGTCTAACGAAACGCCATGGGGCGTAATGCGTTACCTGCAACTGGCCGAAAAGCACGAGTTGCCACGCATCGTTTCAATTCAGAATCCCTACAGCCTGCTGAATCGCAGTTTTGAGATTGCCCTGGCAGAGATCAGCCAGCACGAAGGTGTCGAACTGCTGGCCTATTCCAGCCTGGCGTTCGGTACCCTGAGCGGCAAGTATCTGAACGGCGCCAAGCCGGCCGGTGCGCGCAATACGTTATTCACGCGCTTTAACCGCTACTCTGCGCCACAAACGCAGTTGGCGATTGCCGAGTATGTCGCGTTAGCCAACAAGCACGGGCTGGATCCTTCGCAGATGGCGCTGGCCTTTGTGCGCCAGCAACCCTTCGTTGCCAGTACCTTGCTGGGCGCGACCACGCTGGAACAACTGAAAACCAACATCGACAGTTTCGACGTGGTGTTGAATGAAGATGTGTTGCAGGGGCTGGAAGAGATCCATACCCGCTTTACCATTCCTGCGCCATAAACAAGATGGGGCGCCTGATCGCGCCCCATCCGTTATTTTGCCCGCCGCTGCGACAACCACAGTGCGCTAATCGCCAGTGCGAACACCACGCCAAAACCAATCCCCACGCCGACCACCGGCACGCTGATTTTTACCGCCAGAGAATACAACCCGAGCATCAGCAACATGGCGGTGTTCTCCCCCAGGTTCTGCACCGCGATCGCGTTCCCCGCCCCCACCGAGTTTTTGCCCCGCTCCTGCAATAGTGCGTTCAGCGGCACCACAAAGAAGCCGCCCAATACGCCGATAATCAGCAGCACTATATAAGCGTTAAACAGGGTGGTTTGCAGCGCGAATATTGCCACCGCTACGCCGATCAGGATCCCGGCAGGCATGCAACGCTTCACCGTCTCCAGCGTGACGAAGCGCGCGGCCGCACCGGCACCAATCACAATCCCGACCGCCACCATGGCATTGAGCAGCGTCGGCGTGGCGTTATCGGCGATACCGAGCGCTACCGGCACCCACAGCACCAACAGGAAGCGCAGCGTGACCCCGGCGCCCCAGAACAGGCTGGTGCCAATCAATGAGAAGCGTGTCTGGCCGTCGCGCCACAACACCACACAGGCGTTGAAGAAGGCCCGCGTCATGGCACGCGGCGTCCAGGAAACGGCAGGATGTGCCGCAGGCAAGCGCGGAATGTACAGGTTGGCAATCACCGCCGCCGCATAGACCACCGCACACACCGCCAACGCTGCCACGATATGCCAGTCGGCCAGTATGCCGCCGGCCACCGATCCGATCAGGATCGCGGCAATGGTGGAGGCCTCCATCAGGCCGTTGGCCTTGACCAGTTTTTCACCGCTGGTGATCTCGCCCAAAATACCGTACTTGGCGGGTGAATAGGCCGCGGCGCCAACGCCCACCAGGGTATAACCGAGGAACGGATTGAACCCGAAGCAGATCACCAACGCACCGGCCAGCTTCAGACCGTTGGCCACCATCATCACCCGCCCCTTGGCGAAGCTGTCAGCCACCTGGCCGACAAAAGGTGCGAGGATGATATAGGTGGCGACAAACGCCATCTGCAAAATCGGCTGGCTCCAGTCGGGGTAGAGCTGTTGCTTGATCAACGCCAGCGTGGCGAACAGCAGCGCGTTGTCGCCGAATGCGGACAGAAACTGGGCGCAAATCACCGCAATCATGCTGCGTGAGAGCAAGGGTGAATCAGTATTCAACGTCGGGTTCATCAGACAGTCTCCGGCTGTTCAGCCATGTTACGCAGGGTCACAAAGTCCGGTTTCCCGCTGCCGAGCACCGGTAAGGTTTTCAAAATACGGATATCACGCGGTACGGACAGCTCAGGGCTGCCCAATTCCCGCGCCACCTTCAACAAGGCCTCGCGGGTGATGCCGGCGTCGGTGGTAAACAGTACCAGCGCCTCACCTTTGCTGCTGTCGCTTTTCACCGTGGCGGCGTGCTGCCCCTCCGGTGCTACGCGCTGCGCCAGCAGCTCCACGCTTTCCAGCGAGACCATTTCACCCGCCAGTTTGGCAAAGCGCTTCACGCGACCGCGGATCACGCAGTACCCCTGCTCGTCCAATGTGACAATATCGCCGGTATCGTACCAGCCTGGCTGCAGGTTGCCGTGCTCATCCTCTGCCGCCGGGAGCTCCAGCTCGCCCGGACGTTCCACCCGCAGATAGCCTTTCATGATATTAGGCCCCTTCAACTGCAAGCGGCCGCCGTTATCGATACCCGGCACCTTCATCAACCGCGCCTCCATATTCGGCATGATACGGCCAACGGTGCCTACCTTGGCTGCCAGCGGCACGTTGATCGACACCACCGGCGCGCATTCGGTCACGCCATAGCCTTCCAGGATGCGGATGCCATATTTGTCCTGATAAATCTGTTTGGTGCTGTCCGCCAGCTTTTCCGCCCCGGCCACCACGTAGCGCAAACGAGCAAAATCATACGGGTGAGCAAAGCGGGCATAGTTATTGAGGAAAGTCGCGGTGCCGAACAGCACCGTGCAGTTGCGGTCATAAACCAGCTCCGGTACCACACGATAATGCAGCGGGCTGGGATAAAGGAAAATGCGACTGCCGGTCATCAGCGGGGTCAACAGCCCGACAGTCAGGCCAAACGAGTGGAACAGCGGCAGCGATGACATAAAGCGGTCACGCGGGGTGAAATCGGCGATGGTGCGGATCTGTTCAACGTTGGCCAGCAGGCTGGCGTGAGAATGCACGACGCCCTTCGGATTGCCCTCCGAGCCGGAGGTAAACAAGATCAGCGCCGCATCGTCCGGTTGCTGCGGCAGCATGGCGCGCGCCGGTTGGAACAGGTGACGCAGGATCCACAACTTGTCCGCCAGGGTAATCGTATCTTTCAGATCCTCCAGATACACCCAATTGGCCTCCGGCACCTGTTGTGGCAAATGCGTCAACTTGCCCTTTTCCAGAAACTGGCGCGAAGTGACGATGGTTTTGAGGCTGGCGGCGGTCATGGCGCTTTTCAGGCCTTTGGATCCGGCGGTGTAATTGAGCATCGCCGGAATGCGGTTGCGCAGTGAAGCGCCAAAAATAGCCGCGACGGTGATGGTCGCATTCGGTAATAACATACCGACATGCTCACCCTCGGCGGTAAAACGTTGCAGGATACGGCTGACGCCCAGCGCTTTCTTGGTCAGCGTCCGGTAGCTGTCTTCCTTGAAGTTAATATCCTCGATGCACGGCTGGTTACGGCCATAACGGTGCTGCGCCGCCAGCAGAGCCTGGAACAGGGTCTGCGGCTCGCGGGTATCCATCCGTGCCTTCATCATAATCTGGTGCAACCGGTCTCCGGCCAACGCACGGCGATCGCGGGCGCGCGGCGCTACCGGCATCGGCAGCGAGGTCGGCGGTAGAATACGGATGCTGATCTGCGGGAACCAGCGGATCTTGAACACCCCGGCCATGCGCCCAAAGGGGCTGAACTCGGCGCCATCCAGCCGTATCGGCACCAGAGTCGCTCCGGATTTGGCGGCGATAAACGCCGCACCGTCATAAACCTTCATCAGCGAACCGGTAACGGTGATACGCCCTTCAGGAAACACCACCACCGGCCGCCCCTGCTCTACCGTGCGCACCAGCTGTTTGATAGCCATGGGTTTGGTCGGATCGAGCGAGACAAAGTCGATATAGGGCCGCAGCCAGCGCATAAACCAGCGATCGCCAATGCTGGCATACACGGCAAACACCGGCTTGATCGGCAAAAACACCGCCAGCAAAACGCCGTCGAGGAAGGAGATATGATTGGGGGTAATCAGCAGCTTTTGCTGATCGAAATGTCGGACGTCGCCCTCGACACGTACCCGGTACAGCAGGCGGAACAGCACCCGCAGTATAGAAAAGATCATGCCCTTCTCCCTTTGGCCAAGATGAGCGTAAATGGTTGTAGGGAAAAGAATACTATATGGCAGGCAAAAAAAAACCTACGCATCCGCGTAGGTTGGTGCAATTGAAAATGGCTTCAACATACAGAGTATGCTGATTTCTCACCAATCAATACCTCTGGGATCACCTACTCTAGAGAGATGGCGATTAAGAAACTACCGGCCAATCGCAAGAGTTTTGCTCCAAATGCAACCAGCTGTAAATTTCCCGCAATTTACGGAAATAACTCAATGAAACTTAAACAGTCCTGGAGTCAATAAATACAAAATCGGATTTTGTGCAGGCGAGATGGCAAGGCGGCAGGCAAAAAAAAACCTACGCATCTGCGTAGGTTGGTGCAAATTAATATGGGTTCAACAAACAAGTTGCCGAAACTCACCAATCAATACCTCTGGGACGTTCAATTTACCCCGTGCCGGCAAAAGCCAGCCAGCAGGCAATCGCAACATTGAGGCGCAAAGTGTAACCAGGGGTGTAATTACCTATCGAACGCTCACTTCGACCAGGCAGCTCATGGCGTTCGGGCCCTGGGTTAACGGCGAGGTACCGATATCCAGCGTCAATACGTTCGGGTTGCCGGACTGCTCCACCTCCAGGCGCTGGGCGCCGAAACCCGGATCAAACCAGGCACCGGTGGCCATCAGTACCACGCCCCGGGTGACACCGTCAGTAAGAGAAACGCCTGCCAGACAGCGGCCACGCGCATTGCTGACCAGCACCTCAGTGCCATCGACAATACTGCGTTCTGCCGCATCTTGCGGATGCATATACAGCGTCTCGCGACCGGCGGTTTTATTGCCCTGCGCCAGCGGTGCCGGGTCCATCTGGCTGTGCAAACGGTCGCTCGGCTGGATGGAAATCAGGTGCAGCGGCCAATCTTTGGCCTGCGGCGCACCCAGCCATTCGGCCGGCGGCTGCCACTGCGGATGCGGTGCAAAATCAGCATAACCGTAGCCGGCGATTTTCTCGCTGAACAACTCAATCTTGCCGCTCGGGGTTTGCAACGGATTGGCCTGCGGATCAGCACGGAAGTCATCAAAGAACACGAACTCTTTCGCCGGTGCCGGCAGCTCGACATAGCCTTTGTGCCAGAAGTCCTCAAACTCGGGCCATTCCACGCCGGTGCCTGCCTGCGCCTGTCCGCACTGCTGATAGATCGATTCGATCCAGGCGCGTTCGTCGCGGTTTTCGGTGAATTGTTCGCGGTAACCGAGTCGCTCTGCCAGATCGGCAAAAATATCAAAGTCATTTCGCGCCTGATGCTGTGGCGCAATCGCCTGGTGCATCGCCAACACGTAGCGATCGCGCGATGAACCGCCGATATCGTTACGTTCCAGCGAGGTCGTGACCGGCAGCACGATATCCGCCATTTTGGCGGCCGGTGTCCACCAGATGTCCTGCACAATCACCGTATCCGGTTTCTGCCAGCCCTCCACCAGTCGGTTTAACTGTTGGTGGTGATGGAACGGATTGCCACCGGCCCAGTGCACCAGATGGATATCCGGATAGTGCCGCGTCTCGCCGCGGAACTGATAGGGTTCACCAGGTTGCAGCAACATGTCACAGATGCGCGCCACCGGGATAGCCAGCCCGCAAGGATTGGCCCCCACAGGCATCATTGGCCCCGGGGTATCCACGCGCGGGTTGCCGACGCCGTTCATTGAACCGTGCCCAAACGAGAAGCCGCCGCCCGGCAGCCCAACCTGACCGAGCATCGCCGACAGGGCAATCATCATCCAGTAGGGTTGTTCGCCACGGTGAGCGCGCTGAACGGAATAGGAACAAGTGATAAAGCTGCGCACGCCGATCAGTTGCTGCGCCAGCAAGCCGATGCGTGCCGCGGGGATGCCGGTGATCGCACTGGCCCACTCCGGCGTTTTTGCCACGCCGTCATCGGTGCCGCGCAGATAACTCGCCAGTTGGTCGTAACCGGCACAGTGGCTATAGAGGAATGCCTCGTCCTGCGCGCCCCGCCGCTGAATTTCATACGCCAACGCCAGCATCAGCGCCACATCGGTATTCGGACGGATTGGGATCCATTCGGCATTGACGAATGCCGGACAGTCATCACGCATCGGACTGATGTTGATCACCGGGGTGCCTTTCTGTACCAGCTTTTGCAGCCACGGCTTAAGTGAATGCTCCGCCGCACCGCCGGAGGACACCTGGGCATTTTTCAACGCCAGACCACCGAAAGCCACAAACAGTTCGCAGTGTTCGACCACGCTCGGCCAACTGGTGACGCGCCCGGTCAATGGGGTGAAGGTGCCAATCACATAAGGCAGGAAAAACTGCGCAGCCCCCCAGCTGTAGTTGCCCAACTGGTCAACACCGCCACCGCCGCCGAAATAAAAACGCCGCACCAGCGAACGCGCATGATGCAAACGCCCGGCGGATGACCAGCCATAAGAACCGGTAAACAGGCCTGAGGGGCCGTAGCGATCGCGCACGCGACGGTTTTCTTCCGCCACCAAATCGAGCGCCAAATCCCAGTCCACCTCGACAAAATCTTCGCGCCCCCGTAGCGTACGGTCACTGCCTTCACGCTTTTGCAGCCAGGAGCGACGCACGGCAGGTTTGCGGATGCGCTTGTCGGAATACGCCATAGGCGCGATGGAGGCGAGCATCGGGGAAGGATCCGGATCGTCGGCGAACGGCTCACAACGGATAAGCCTGCCGTCTTCAACCACGGCGGTATACGCCCCCCAGTGAGCGAGTTGAGGATAACGTTTAATCGACATGCGGTTCTCAAACAAAAGTAGATGCGCAAAAGTAACATTAGCCGACCTGTGCCGCCAAAGCACAAATGACTCTATTACTGACTGGTACAGGTCTAAGCGCACGATAAATCGCCCATATCTGCAACAGCCGCCACAAGTTGCGATCGCCAGCGCTTGCAGCCCCGCGTTTTTTCCGCAAAACTGAGGAATGTAAGCGATTACCCAGGATGTATGACAGATATGGCTACCATAAAGGATGTTGCCAGGCTGGCGGGTGTTTCCGTGGCCACGGTATCCCGCGTAATAAACAATTCCCCGAAGGCCAGCGAAGGCTCGCGCACTGCCGTGCAGGCCGCGATGGAACAACTGCAGTACCACCCAAACGCTAACGCCCGCGCGCTGGCGCAGCAATCCACCGAAACGCTCGGGCTGATCGTCTCCGACGTGTCCGATCCTTTTTTTGGTGCCATGGTCAAAGCGGTCGAACAGGTGGCCTACGCCACCCATAACTTCTTGCTGATTGGCAACGGTTACCATGAGGCGGAAAAAGAGCGTCAGGCGATTGAACAACTGGTACGCCATCGCTGTGCTGCGCTGGTGGTCCATGCCAAAAAACTGACCGACCGTGAGTTGAGTGGCTGGATGCAGCAAATCCCGGGGATGGTGCTGATTAACCGCACGCTGCCGGGCTTTGAATCACGCTGCGTAGCGCTGGACGACCGTTATGGTGCCTGGCTGGCGACCCGCCATCTGATCCAGCAGGGGCACCAGCGCATTGCCATCATTTGTTCCACCCACCAGATTTCCGACGCCACAGACCGCCTGCAGGGCTATCTTGATGCCTTGCAGGAGCATGGCATTGCGGTGGATGAAAAACTGATTGCCTACGGTGAGCCGGACGAAATCGGCGGTGAGCAAGCGATGACCGAACTGCTCGGGCGCGGCAAAAACTTTACGGCGGTGACCTGCTATAACGACTCAATGGCCGCCGGTGCTCTGTCGGTGCTGAGCGACAACAGTGTCGATGTTCCTGGCCAGATGTCGTTGATTGGTTTTGATGACGTGCTGATTTCACGCTACCTGCGGCCACGCCTGACCACCATTCGTTATCCGGTGGTGGCGATGGCGACCCAGGCAGCCGAACTGGCATTGGCGCTGGCCAACAACCAGCCACTGCCGGAGATCACCAATATGTTCAGTCCGACCCTGGTACGCCGCCATTCGGTGGCCAGCATCAATAACGTCTACGAGCAGAACTAATCCAGTTCCCGGTGATAGACTCGCACCGGGCGGTCGGGGTAATCCAGCGCGTCGCCGATGTAATGCCAGCCGTGGCGCTCGTAATAGCCGCTGAAGTCACTGTAGAGATACAGCTCGCTGAAACCGGCGCCCCGGCTGTAGTCCTGCACATGCTGCTGCAGCCGTAAACCCAGCCCGCTACCGCGTTGGCTTTCATCGACATACAACGCCGCCAGCCAGGGCGTCAGATCCTGGCGGCTGATCAAATCGCAGCGCCACAGGCCCACGGTGCCGACCAGTTTGTCGCCCAGCAGAGCAATAAAAGTGATGGGCAAATCCGCCCCACGCAGCCCACTGTCCACCACGCTGGCGAAAAATGCCCGGCTGCTTTCGCTACCAAAGGCGCGCCACTGCCAGTCGATCACCTGCTGTCGGTACTGTGGATAATCCGCCAGAAGCACAATGTTAATCATCTCCCCCCCTTTTTCCGTTGCCCGAGATCAGTCTACGGGCGTTTGCAGACAACGCAATCCCGGCGACAAAAAGCCACGCAGCCAAGGGCTAACCCTATGCTAGACTGAGCATTATTTGCCACAGCGGATGTTGAAAGGGGTAAGCCATTGATGATCACCATGTTGGATGTTTCCATTCGCGCTGGGGTCTCTAAGGCCACGGTCTCACGCGTGTTAAATGGCACCGGCCAGGTGAAAAAAAGCACCCGCGACGCGGTGTTCAAAGCGATGGACGACCTGGGTTACCGCCCGAATTTCCTCGCCCAATCGCTGGCGAATAAAAGCTCCAACAGCATTGGACTGGTAGTCTCCAACTTCGACGGCCCCTACTTCGGCCGCCTGCTGCGCAAAGCCGCCAAGCTGATCGAAGCCAGCGGCAAGCACCTGATTGTCACCGACGGCCACGACACGCCGGAAGACGAGCTACAGGCAGTGCAACTGTTGGCCGATCGCCGTTGTGACGCCATCATTCTGTATACCCGTTTTATGTCCGAATCTGCGCTGATGAACTTGCTGGGAAGCCTGCCGGTGCCGATCATGGTGATCAACCGCGATCTTCCGCAGGCACGCGAGCGCTGTGTGTTCTTCGAACAGCAGAGGGCCGCCTTCCACGCGGTGGATTATCTGATCCAGCAAGGGCACCGCGAGATCGCCTGTATTACCGGGCCGATCGCCACGCCCACCGCCCAGGCGCGGTTGGCGGGCTATCAGCAGGCGCTTGAGCATCATGAGATTGCCTTCGACGACGCCCGTGTAGCCTATGGCGATAGCAGCGTACAAAGCGGCTATCAGGGTGCCCGCAGTTTACTGGCCAGGGATAGCGGCTTTAGCGCACTGTTTGCCTGCAACGACGATATGGCGGTCGGCGCCATGAAGGCGCTGCACGATGCAGGTAAACGCCTGCCGCAGGATGTCTCCCTGTTTGGCTTTGACGACGAACCCAGCGCCGCCTATTTGCAACCTGCGCTGTCCACCGTTTATCTGCCGATCGACGTGATGATCGAAGCCGCCATCAGCCAGGCTTTCCGCCTGATTAAAGGGGAGAATATACAGCCACTCCCTCCTTTCACCGGTGAACTGCGGCTGCGTGAATCCGTGATGCCCGGCCCCTACGCCAACTGATCCCTTCGGGCGCTGACGCTGATTGCGCACCGCGCCGCATTTCCCCCACTACGATTTCCCTTGCCTGCCACTTAGCCGCATATTGTCACAATAATAGCCTTTACACTATATAGCACCCAAGCTATATTCGGAGCGTGACATGTGGCAGGTCGTAACCGTCGAGCGATTCGACAACTGGTTTTTATCATTAAACGCCGATGAACAAAAAAGCCTGTTGGTGGGCATCTTTAAACTACAGGAATTTGGCCCTTTGCTAGCGCGTCCACATGCCGACACGCTACACCACAACGGTCAAATACAGCATCTGAAAGAATTACGCATTCAGCATCGCGGTCGTCCGTTTCGGGTTTTCTTCGCCTTCGACCCACAACGACAAGCGGTCCTACTGTGCGGCGGCGACAAAACTGGCGACAAACGCTTCTATCAGCGGCTGTTGCCCATCGCTGCTAGTGAGTTTTCACATTATTTGGCAACCCAGAGGTAACGCATATGGCTAAGCCTTTAGCAAACCTGATCGAAAAGCTTGATCCCGCCGTGGTTGAAGCAGCGAGGCAAAAAGCGGACAAAGAAATTTTTGAATTGCGGCTGGCAATGCTGCGGGAAGAACTGGCGGTGTCCCAGGTGGAACTGGCGAAACGGCTGGGCATCAGCCAGCCTTCGGTCGCCAATCTGGAAAAGCGTGGTAGTGAAATTAAACTCTCTTCACTGAAGCGCTACATCGAAGCCATGGGCGGCACACTCTCGCTGGAGGTCCAACTGCCCAACGGTCAGCATCGGCGGATGACATTGTGAGACGGGCGCAGTATTAAACTGCGCCCGAAGCACTCAGATCAGTTCCAACGCAATCAGCTCTTCAATGGTCTGGCGGCGACGGATCAAACGAGGCTCGCCGTTCTCAAACAGCACTTCCGGCAGCAGCGGACGGCTGTTGTAGTTCGAAGACATCGATGCGCCATAAGCGCCGGTGTCATGGAACACCAGATAATCGCCGACCTGCACCGGCGGCAGTTCGCGGGTTTCAATACCACCACCGGCCTGCTGGGTAAAGACGTCACCGGATTCGCACAGCGGCCCGGCAATCACCGTATCGCGCAGCGGCAGGTTGGCAGTATCGCGGCCATCGGCCGGCAACAGAGAAATATGGTGGTAGCTGCCGTACATCGCCGGACGCATCAAATCGTTAAAGCCCGCGTCCACCAGCACGAAGTGGCGGCTGCCCATGTCTTTTACCGCGCGCACCTCAGCCACCAGCACCCCGGCTTCCGCCATCAGGAAGCGCCCAGGTTCAATTTCCAGACTGACCGGATGACCCAGGTGGGCGGCAATACGCTCGCGCGCACTGTTCCACAGGCCAAAATAGTGTTCGGTATCAATCGCCTCTTCGCCATATTGATACGGGATCGACAGGCCGCCACCGGCGGAGATTGCGCTGATGTCATGGCCCAGGTCGATCACCTGCTGCACCATGGCGTCACACACGCGCTCCAGATGCTGGTAATCCACACCCGAACCGATATGCATATGCACACCGATCAATTTCAGGCCGTACTGCTGAATTTTTTCCACTGCCTGCGGCAAATCGGCATACCAAATACCGTGCTTGCTGTTCTCACCGCCGGTATTGGTTTTCTGGCTGTGACCGTGGCCGAAGCCCGGGTTAATGCGTAGCCACACCGGGTGCCCGGCAGAAACCTGGCCCAGTTGCTCCAGCATGTCGATCGAACCAACATTGACCGGGATTTTCAATTCACTGACGCGCGCCAGCGTTGCATGATCCAATACGTCGGCGGTAAATACGATTTCGCTTGGCTCACCACCCGGCTGAAAACCGGCCTGCAGTGCACGTTCAATCTCCCCCAGCGACACCGAGTCCACCTTGACGCCCTGCTCACGCATCAGGCGCAGAATGTGAATATTCGAGCAGGCCTTCTGGGCAAAACGGATCACATCAAAATGACGCAGTTGGCTGATGCGCTCGCTAATGATAGCGGCGTCATAGGCCCATACCGGGCAACCAAAACGCTGAGGCAAGGCCAACAGGTTAGCGGCATTAAGAGCGGTAGTCGTATCGTGTAAAGCACGTGGCATGGTGGTATCCCTGAATAAAATTTAGTGACTCTAATACCCCAATATTGCCGCACTCTTTCTCAGGTGGAAAATATCTATTTAGCCAGAGTCTATTCATCTATGATATGGCTTTGCTCATTATGGACACTGCCGATGCACGCGATAACCCTGCGCCAGATTGAAATCTTCTATGCGGTGATGACCACCGGCAATCTGACCGAGGCCGCTGCGCTGCTGCAGACCTCGCAACCCACCGTCAGCCGTGAACTGGCGCGCTTCGAAAAGCTGATCCAACTGCAATTGTTCGAGCGGGTGCGTGGCCGGTTATCCCCGACGGTGCAGGGCCTGCGGCTGTTAGAGGAGGTGCAACGCTCCTATTACGGTCTGGATCGCATCGTCAATGCCGCCGCCGGTATCCGCCAGTTCCAACAGGCGCAGCTGTCAATTGCCTGCCTGCCGGTGTTCTCACAGTCACTGCTGCCCGCCGTGTGCAAACCCTTTATTGATCGCTATCCCGAAGTGAGTTTCAGCGTGATACCGCAGGAATCACCGCTGCTGGAGGAGTGGCTGTCGGCGCAGCGTCACGATTTGGGGCTGACGGAAAATACCCTGACCCCGGCGGGAACCGAGCGCATGACACTGATGACCTTGAACGAGGTCTGCGTGCTGCCGGCCGGGCATCCCTTGCTGGCAAAGGCGGTGCTGACACCGCAGGACTTTGCCGGGCAAAACTTTATCAGCCTGTCGAATACCGACAGTTACCGTCAACTGCTGGATTCGCTATTCAGTGAGGAAGGCGTTAACCGCCGTCTGGTGATGGAAACCCACAGCGCCGCGTCGGTCTGCGCCATGGTTAAAGCCGGTGTGGGTGTGTCTATCGTTAACCCGCTGACGGCGCTCGATTACGCCAGTGATGGCCTGCACGTGCGACCCTTCAGCGTTGAAGTGCCCTTTACCGTCAGTCTGATCCGGCCGCTGCACCGCCCATCGTCGGCGCTGGTCACGGCCTTTACTCAGCACTTGCAGCAGCAGGCGCAGACACTCCCCGCCCGCCTGGCTGCGGTAATTACACGCTAGCCGGGCGCTTGGCGCGGCTGAAGGTCACCATGCAGAGCAGCAGCCCCAGCAGCGCAATCCCCGCAGCGGCCAGCGGTACGCTGGTCAAGCCCAGCCCCTGCGCAATCACCACGCCACCGACCCAGGCACCAATGGCATTACCGACGTTAAAGGCGGCAATGTTCAGCGTAGAGACCAGGTTAGGGGCCTTTTTACCGTAGGTCACCACGTTGATCTGCAACGCCGGTACGGCGGCAAACGCGGCGGCGGCCCACAGGAACAGGGTGATCTCCGCCGGGACCATCGAATGGCTGGTCCAACTGAACAACGCAGCAAAGCAGGCGATCACCAGGAAAGTACAGGTCAGCGTCAGCGGCAAGCGCCAGTCTGCCAGACGACCGCCCAGGATATTCCCCAGCGTCAGACCTACCCCCATCAGCAGCAGCGTCCAGCTCACCCCATGCGAAGAAACGCCAGTTACTTCGGTCAGCAATGGCGCAATGTAGGTAAACAGGGCGAACATCGATGCGGCAAAGGCCACGGTCATCAGCAGCGAAAGCCAGATGCCAGCGCCACGCAGCGCCGCCAGTTCTTTTTTCAGGTCGGTCGGTGCCTCATCCTTCACCGTGGGCAGCTTGCTATACAGCGCCAGCAGGGAGAACACACCGATCACCGCCACCGCCCAGAACGTCGAGCGCCAGCCCAGTGCCTGTCCCAACGCGGTACCGAGCGGCACCCCCAGCACGTTAGCCAGCGTCAGGCCGGTGAACATCAGCGCCACGGCAGAGGCCCGACGGTTTGGCGGAACCAGATTGGCCGCCACCACGGCACCAATGCCAAAGAACGCACCGTGACACAGGGCGGTGATAATACGTGCCAGCATCAGGAAGTCGTAGCTGTAACCCAGGGCGCACATAATATTGCCGAAGATGAAAATCACCATCAGCAATAACAGGGTCTTTTTACGCGGTAGCTTCGCCGTCAACAGCGCCATGATCGGTGCGCCGATAGCCACGCCAAGCGCATAGCCGCTGATCAACCAGCCGGCAGAAGGAATAGAAACCTGCAGATCTCTGGCGACCTCAGGCAGCAACCCCATAATCACGAACTCGGTGGTGCCGATAGCAAATGCACTTAATGCCAGTGCGAGCAGAGAAACAGGCATGCGTAACGCTCCCAATTAACAAAGCCCCGGCGTCAGGCGCGTGAGGCCGATAAAAACACACGAAATTATCGGGCAACCTGACAGGCTGCCCGTGAAAAAGGTCAGAGAGGGTGTTCCAAGAGCTAGGAAAATGTATTTAACCCTATAATTATTAAGTCTTATTCACTCTTTTCACGTTACAGAAATTACACCTCGTCCCACGAGTTAACCAGTGAGAAAGCCAGAATAGCGCACAAAAAGCCCCCATGAGCCGGCTAACCGCTTGAATGCGCTACCGATGAAAAATGTGTGAAAATGTTACTGCTGTGTTAACGATATCAGCGCAGCGTCGCCCGCCAGTCAGCATCGGTGGCAAACCACTCAACCAAAAAGTCCAACATGGTTCTCAGGGTCGCCGGCATCTGTCGGCGTGAAGTATAAATGCCGTAAATGCCCATCGACTGAGGCCGATACTCCGGCATCAATTCAATCAGCTCACCACTGGCCAGCAGCGGTGCCGCCGAATAGTAAGGTTGCATCGAAATACCCGCCCCCTGCACCGTACCCGCCATCAACACCACCGACTCATTGGCACTCAGGTTGCCGCTGACCGCGACCGCCGACTTCACCCCCTGGTGATCAAAATGCCACAGGCTTTTACCGAAGTAGGAATAGGTCAGGCAGTTGTGTAACGCCAGATCCTGCGGATGACGTGGTGTGCCATGCACCGCCAGATAAGCCGGAGAAGCGCAGATCACCGAGGCGCAGGAGGACAAGGGGCGGGCGATCAGATTGGGATCCAGCTCATTGGTAATTCGCAGCGCCAGGTCGATACGCTCTTCCACCAGATTCACCGTGCGATTATTCATCTGCAGATCCACCGCGACCTGTGGATGGCGCTTTAGATATTGCGCTACCGCGCCCACCAATACCGTCTGGCCCAGGGATTGTGAGCAGGTGATACGCAGCAGGCCACGCAGTTCATCGCTCTGCTCCCCTTCGACCAAATCAATCTCGCCCGCCAGCGCCAGCATCTGCCGACAACGCTCCAGAGTACGCTCACCGGCGTCAGTCAGACTAAGCTTACGGGTAGTGCGATGCAGTAAACGTGCACCGGCCCATTGCTCCATCTGAGCCAGATAGCGCGTCACCATGGCTCGTGACATTTCCAACGTTTCCGCTGCCGCAATCATGCTGCCACGGTCAACGATGGTGATAAAAACCTCAGCTGCGGTAATGCGATCCATGATTCGTCCGATTTACGCAATGAATAATTGCTCATTATCCGGTTTTTCTATCGCTTTATGCAACCTAACATCTACTCAACATTTAATCTAATCGCTACCCAAGGACCTCTGCCCATGTTTAACAAATCATTACTGACCCTGGCCTTCGCCAGCATCACTACCTTTAGCGCTTACGCCACTGCGGCTAACACTCTTACCATGGAAGTGTACAACCCAGGTGAGAAAAGCGTTTTCCCGGTGTCCTCTGAAATCATCAGCGGCAAGCACGAAGTGGCACTGATCGACGCCCAGTTCCAGCGTAATGACGCTGAAGAGTTGGTGAAGAAGATCAAGGCGACCGGCAAAAAGCTGACCACCGTTTATATCAGCCATTCAGATCCGGATTTCTACTTCGGTCTGGACGTGATTAAAGCCGCTTTCCCACAGGCAAAAATCATCGCCTCCCCAGGCACCATCGAAGAAATCAACGCAACTAAAGACGGCAAAGTGGCCTACTGGGGTCCAATCCTGAAAGACAACGCACCGAAAGCGGTGGTGGTCCCACAGGCGTTGCAGGGTGACAGCTTTACCGTTGACGGCCAGAAAGTCGAAGTGAAAGGCCTGACCGGTCCAACTCCGGATCGCACCTATGTGTGGATCCCGGCGCTGAAAGCGGTAGTGGGCGGTGTTCCGGTCGCGGGCGACAATATCCATCCGTGGGTTGCCGATAACCAGACCGTTGAATCACGCGCACACTGGCAGCAAACGCTGGAAGGCATCAAGGCATTGAAACCGAAAGTCGTTGTCCCGGGCCATTTCCTGCCGGGTGCCGACCAGACGCTGAAATCCGTTACCTTTACCCAGAACTACCTGACCACGCTGGAGGCTGAATTGCCGAAGGCCAAAGATTCTGCGGCACTGGTGGCGGCAATGAAAAAGCACTACCCGAACCTGAAAGATGAATCCAGCCTGGAACTGAGCGCCAAAGTGCTGAAAGGCGAAATGAAGTGGCCGCAATAAGCCTGCCTATACCCTATGAATTTCAAGTTGCGGCTAGGCGCCCAGCTCGCTCACCCCAGGCGCTTACTTCAGTAAGTAACTGGGGTGAGCGAGTGCAGGTAACAACGCTGCAACTTGAAAGGCGACGGGTATAAACCCACAGATTAAAGCGTTACTGCCACCCGCCCTTGAAAGGGGGCGGGGTTAACGAGGAATAATGATGACCGGTACGACTCTGCATTACATTTTCGATCCGCTGTGTGGCTGGTGTTATGGCGCAGCCCCCTTGGTGAAGGCGGCCAAAACCATTCCAGGGCTGAACATCGCCCTGCACGCCGGTGGCATGATGACCGGTAACAACCGCCGCCAAATCACGGACGAATGGCGTAATTATGTTATCCCGCATGACAAGCGTATTGCGGAGTTAACCGGACAGACCTTTGGTGAAGCCTATTTCAATGGGCTGCTGCGTGATACCACGGCGATCATGGATTCTGAGCCGCCGATTACCGCGATTCTGGCCGCTCAGGCGCTGGCAGGACGTGGGCTGGATATGCTGCACCGCATTCAGGAAGCGCATTATCAGGAAGGTCGACGCATCGCCGATACGCCGGTGCTGGAAGCCCTGGCGAAAGAGCTGGGCCTGGCTTCTGCCCCGTTCATCGCCGAGATGCGCTTTAACGCCGGTGCACCGACCGCGCAGCACATCGCCCAAAGCCGGGCGCTGCTGGCCAAAGTTCAGGGCCAGGGCTTCCCGACCTTCGCACTGGAAGACAGTGAGGGCCAGCTGCGCCAGATCCCGGCGGGCAACTATCTGGGTAATGTTGAAGCCTGGAAAGAGTTATTGAGCGGTGCCGCCACCTGGGCGTAATACCTGTGACAGTACCCGGCATTCAGGATATTGAATGCCCGGGTCTGATTATTCTACCCGTACGAAACGCCCTTCCGCCCGCACGTTAAAACCAAAACCGCAGTCACCCTGGGTATGCATTTCCAACGCATCCGCGGTGAATTGCATCGTCACATCACAGGCCATCGCGTCCTCAGGCTCCCGTTGACGGTACAGCGCCTTGCCGTGTTCAATCGGTAACGCCTCGGCGAATTCGCCCATATTCGGCCCGTAATACAGCCCCATCTGCGGCATGTAATAGCCAGAGTATTGGATCAGCCAGCGGCCGTTTTGTGGCTTGACCTCCACTTCGCTCCAGACGCCGCGCCCGGCGTACTGCCAATAGACGCCAGCCGGTCCGTTCAACGGCGGCTGTTTCGCCAAACGCTGCCGCAACAGCTTCAGGTTATGCTGGGATTTACTGTCCTGCGGGGCCAGTTCCAGATAGGCACGCGCTTTAAGCAGTTCACCTGCACGCATCAGCGCCAGCGCCACGTTGTTATAGGCCGTGGCGGTCGCCTGACGCTCCAGGCCGCAGAACTCACTCCAGGCGGCCTGATCGCGGAAAATATCGGCGGCTCGCGGGTAATCGCCGCGCTGGTAGGCGCTTTTCCCGAGTTCGGCATAGCTCGCCACCTTGTGACAATCGGCATCAATATCCGGCTCATCAATCTGTGCCATCGCCTGGCCGCTGGCGAGCGCGCCATAGGCCAACAGCAGGGGAACACACGCCTTCATCACTCATCCTTTCCGCAGTAAACAAACCCAATTTCGGCGCCAGTATAACCGCCATCCCTCCCGGCTTCACCTCTGACGATCCAACCACAATATTTCAAACGGTTAGCCGCGTTAAAACTGCTTACAGTCAGGGTTTGTTTGTTACTTGTCCCCGGCCCATGCTGAAAAAAATGCAGAATTAACGAGAGCCCATGAACACAACCCCCACCCCCAAACACGCCGTCTGGCAGTTGATTAAGCCCTTCTGGGTTTCAGAAGAAAAACTGCGGGCCTGGTCGATGTTGATCGCCATCATCGCCCTGTCGCTCGGGCTGGTCTACATCAGCGTGCTGATCAACCAGTGGAACCAGGTGTTCTACGACGCGCTGCAAAACAAGAACTACCCGGTGTTCAAGGCGCAACTGTGGCGCTTTACCTACCTGGCGCTGATCTTTATCGTGCTGGCGGTGTATAAAATTTACCTGACACAGGGCCTGCAAATGCGCTGGCGGCGCTGGATGACCGAAAAATTTATGGGGAAATGGCTGGCTCATCAGGCCTATTACCATACCGAACAGCAACAGATCGTCGATAACCCGGACCAACGTATCGCCGAAGATCTCAACGTACTGACCCAGTACACCCTGTCGCTGTCACTCGGGCTGCTCTCCAGCCTGGTGACGCTGTTTTCGTTTATCACCATTCTCTGGCACGTCAGCGGGCCAATGACCTTTGTTATCCATCAGCATGCCGTCACCCTGCCCGGCTACATGGTGTGGTTTGCCCTGCTGTATGCAGTACTGGGGTCGCTGTTAATTTGGTGGGTCGGTAAGCCACTGGTTCAGCTCGGCTTTAATCAGGAACGCTACGAGGCGAACTTCCGTTTTGGCCTGATCCGCATCCGTGAAAATAACGATGCTATCGCGCTGTACCACGGTGAACCCCGCGAGGCGCAACAGTTGGGCGATCGTTTTGACAGCATTCGGACCAACTGGTGGTCGATCATGCGTATCACCCGTCGGCTTAACATTGCCTCCAACTTTTACAGCCAGTTCGCCATTGTCTTCCCGCTGTTGGTGGCGGCACCGCGCTACTTTTCCGGCGCTATACAGATGGGGGGCATGATGCAGATCGCCTCCGCCTTTGGCCAGGTGCAGGGGGCACTGTCGTGGTTTATCGATGCCTTTAGCGATTTAGCGACCTGGAAAGCCTGCGTTAACCGTCTGGCCGGATTCAACGCCGCCGTGGATCAGGTGCATCATCAGCAACGGGGTATTCAACTGCCGTCGGAGAACGGTCAGCCAGTGATCCTCGACCGCCTCAGTCTGCAACTGCCGGACGGCCAGTGCTTGCTTGAGCCGACTTCGATGACATTGAAACGCGGCGATCGCGTGCTGATCGTTGGCCCGTCCGGCTGTGGTAAATCAACGCTGCTGCGTGCTATCGCCGGTATCTGGCCCTACGGTTCCGGCGCTATCGGCCGGGATGCCGCCAGCAGCAGCTTATTCCTGCCGCAACGCAGCTATATTCCGATTGGCACCTTGCGGGAGGCGCTCAGTTATCCGCATCTCGCGGCGGAATACAGCGATGAACAACTGCTGAAAGTGCTGGAAAATTGCCGTCTGAAGCCTCTGCAACGTTGGCTGGATACCAGCGCCAACTGGAGCCACCGCCTGTCGCCGGGTGAACAACAGCGGCTGGCATTTGCCCGCGCTATTCTGACCCGTCCGGACATTTTGTTCCTCGACGAGGCCACCAGCGCGCTGGACGATGAAACCGAGCAACTGATGTACTGCCTGTTGGTGGATGAGCTGCCGCAGGTGACGCTGGTCAGCGTGGCACACCGCAACAGCGTGGCGAAACATCACCAGAGCTGCTGGCGCTTTAGCCGTACAGAAGAGAATCAACCGGCGCGTATGGCACTTAGCCCACTGCCGGTCGCAGGTTGATCAACCGGGCGCTGCTTCCCTGGCAGCGCCCACCTTCCCTCAAATGCCGTCCGTCTGCACGTCCTCACATTTTACCCGGCGTCTTTCGTGCCACAGACTGGTCAACCCACGCTTGCCGCACGCCAGTGCCACTTCGCGGAATTCATCCAGGCTCAGCCCATCCCGTTCCAGCATCATTTCCGCCGCCAACTGCATATTAACGCCCGTCAGCACCTCGCAATGCCCTTGCGCATCCGCCAACTCGCTGGCACAGCGAAACGGTGAACCGCCGAGCATATCGGTAAGAAACACCACGCCGTCCGGCTGTGCCACCTCGGCCAATGCCGAGATCAACGCGGCCTTTAACTCGGCGGTACTCATCTGTTCGGGAAAATTGACCGCAACGCAGTACGGCTGCGGCCCCACTACCTGTTCAACCGCCTGCAACAGCCCACTGGCGAAGCCGCCGTGGCCGGTAATCACAATGCCTGGCATAAGCCTTTCCTCACAGTAAACCGATAAACTTGCCCACCACCCCAATCACCACCGTCACGCCAATCAGTTTTACCGGTGAGAAGCCGCGCTTCATCAGGAAGAAAATCAGCAGCGTAAAGCACAGCGGCAACAGGTTGGGCATCAGTTTGTCCAGCACGTCGGTCTGTAGCGCCACGCTGGCCTTGCCGGCATGCATTACCAGCGGGGTAGAAAGATGAACATAAGAGGCCACCAGTGCGCCGATCACCGTCATACCGACAATCGAGGCGGCGTGGGATATTCGTCGGGTATGGGTTTTCAGCAGCGCCAGCGCGCTGGTCCCGGCCTGATAACCATAGTGAGCCAGCCCGAAGCGCAAACCGAAGTGAAACACGTTAAACAGCAGCAGGAAGACAATCGGCCCGAACAGGCTTCCCTCCAGCGCCAGCGAAGCACCAATCCCGGCGCAGATCGGTAACAGCGTCAGCCAAAACAACGCATCGCCGATGCCTCCCAGCGGGCCCATCAGCGCCACTTTTACTGCGCGGATGGTGGAGATCTTCTCTTTGTTTTGCTCCATCGCCAGCACCAACCCGGAAAGGAAGGTGACGTCAAACGGATGCACATTGATAAACTCCATGTGCATTTTCATCGAGTTGGACAGATCCTGCGGATTGCGGTGGATCTTGCGCAAAGCGGGGATCAACTGATACAGCCAGCCGCCGGCCTGCATGCGTTCATAGTTGAACGACGCCTGCAGCAGCAACGAGCGCCAGGCCATACGGTTGATATCACCGCGGGTCAAGGCCTCGGCGGGCTGGCTGTCGACGTAGTCGTCCTGCTGCACCTGACTGGTGGCCAGCGCCTGCGCCATACGTTTTTCCGCTTTTTGCGCCAGCAGGTCGTCGGAATCATCAAATGCCATCTTCAGCGTCCTCCTGAGGTACAGGTTGTTTGAGCGGGTCCGCACCGGCCCGTTGACTGTTAAAGAAATCGATCAGGGCGATCGCCAGCGCGCCCAGCGCCACGGCCAGGATCGGCAATTTCAGGAAGGTGACGGAAATAAAGCCGAGGATGAAATAGGCCACATAGGTTTTTTTCATCATCACTTTCATCAGCAGCGAGAAACCAATCGCCGGCATCATGCCACCCGCCACGGCCAGGCCGTCCAACAACCAGACCGGGGCCTTTTGCACCATGGCGCTGGCCGCGTCGGCACCGAAATAAATCGGCAGAAACGCCACCACAAAATAGAACGCGAACAGGATGGTGATACCGAGATAGTTCACCCGTTCGATACCGCGCCAGTTCAGCTCTTTCACCATGCGATCGCAGCGATGCATCATCGGTGAAAACAGGGTGAACAGCAGCGTAATACAGCCCTGCACCGCAATAGAAAACGGCACCGCCACACCAATCGCCACCTTGGGATCGGCCTTGGTCAGAATGGCGAACGCCGTGCCAATCACCCCGCCAATCACCACATTCGGCGGCTGAGCCCCCGCCAGCGGCACCATGCCCATCCACACCAGCTCCAGCGTGCCGCCCACCAGCAGTCCGGTGTAAACATCCCCCAGGATCAGGCCGACCAGCGGCCCCAGTACCACCGGACGGTGGAAGTGGGTCAGGCCGTCGAACAAGTCGACCCCCGCCAATCCGGCCAACAGTGCAATCAATAACGCATCAGTCAACATGGTTTCCCCCGAACTCAAAACAGCAGTTTGCCGATCGCCTCACCCGCTTCATCCGGCACCCGGCGCACCTCACATTCGACGCCCAGCGCCGCCAGCTCGCGAAAGGCAGCCACGTCACCGTCGTCCAGCGAGACCGTTTTATGCACCTGCCGCTTCCCCTCGGCAAAATGCATGTTGCCGACGTTGACGAAGCGGATCGGCACCCCGCCCTGCACCAGCCGCAAAACATCCTGCGGCGTTTTGCACACCAAAAAGATCTTCTGTCGATCCGCCGCCTTGTGGATCACATCGATGGTTTTCTGCAGCGTGAAGTAGCGCGTCTGCACCCCCTCCGCCACCACCATGTCCATCAGGTTTTGCTGTACCGGATCGGCCGCCGCTTCGTCATTGGCGACCACCACCAGATTGGCTCCCAGGGTGTTGGTCCAGGTGACGCCGACCTGGCCGTGCACCAGTCGGTTATCGATACGGGTCATCAAGATATTCGGCATTTCAATGCACCTCCGGATAGCAGGCGGCGTGATAATCATCGAGCACCTGCGTCACCTTGTGCATCACCCAATCTTGTGGGTCGTCGCTCAGTTCGCCGGCATTCATCGCCCGCGCCTGATCGGGCAGATATTGGCTTAGCAATGCCAGCGGCACCGGATTACGACGCAGGTTGTCGATCAGGCTCTCCACCGCCTGCTGGACCTGCGGCTGTGGCCAGTAGTAACGCACCCGGTCACTCAGGCTATAGTGGCGATCAAGATACTGTTGATGCGGGTTACCGTGGTAATAGCGGCTCCACTGCTGCGGTTGCTCGCGCATCACCTGTTCCAGCGTGGCACACAGCTGTGCCGACTGATGCTCGCCCAGCCATTCTCGTTCGATATGATCCAGGGCGAACAGGGCTTCACGCAGGGCAAAGGTCAGCGCCGGGCCGACTTTCAGGATAGCGAAATGGTCGCCCACCAGTTGTCGGTAGGCCTGTGGGGGTTGGTAATCCGTTGAGTGCGCTTCGTAGACCATTCCCGGTTGCCGTTCGATAAAACGACTCAGTTCATGGGCCCGCTGCGGTTGGTAGTGTTCCACGCTGTGATGATCAAACTCCACGCCCGGCTGTACCACCAGCGCAATGGTCCGCGTCCAGGCATCGACCAGCTCCGCCCGCTGCCAGGCCAGGCGATGCACCTCAAGGGTTTGCTGTACCGCCTGCGGTGTGGTGACCTGCATGCCTTCCAGCGCTTCCTGTGCGCCACCCGGTACCGGCACTTCGGTACCTATGACATACACCGGTGGCTCACCGCCGCTTGCCTGCCAGGCGCGCTCCGCCACGGCACATAACCGCGCAGCGCGAACGGCCACGGTTTCATCATTCAGTGGAAAGGGATCGCCGACGCAGGACATCGAGCAATCGAGGTGAATTTTGCGAAAGCCGGCGCGGACATAATCGTCGATCAGCGTTTCGGCCAGCTGCATCGCCTCTTCCGCCGGCCGATCCTGCCAGGCATTGGGGCCGAGATGGTCACCTCCCAGCCACAGACGATCGCGCGCCAGCCCCACTTCATCCGCCAGTTGCCACAGCGCATCGCGGAACTGCTGCGCCGTCTGGCCAGTGTAACCGCCAAACTGATTGACCTGATTCGAGGTGGCCTCAACCAGCACCGGTGTACCACGCGCCTTGGCCTGCCGCAGGGCCGCTTTCAGCACCCAGGGGTGAGCGGAACAAACGGAAAATACCCCAACCGGTTTTCCGGCCTTGTGCTGCTCAACAAGCTGTAACAACTGCTGCATGAATCCCCCACGCAGGCGCCGTACTACCGATCGGCGATGACAACCTCCACGCCCATCTCGGTTAACGCCCGCTCGTAATCGTCCGGAAGAAGGCTGTCGGTAATCAGCCGATGAATTTGTCCGGCTTCGCGAATCATGCAAAAGCTCTTGCGACCAAACTTGCTGGCATCCGCCACGGCGATAATCTCGCGCGCCACCTCGCACATCACGCGATTGAGGTGTGCCTCACCGGGGTGAGGCGTGGTGATACCGGCAACCAGATCGAAACCGTCGACACCCAAAAACAGTTTGTCGAAACGGTACTGGCGCAATTGCTGCTCGGCAGCCGGACCGTAGAGCGAGTAGGAGTTGCGGCGTACGCTGCCCCCCAGCACCATCACTTCTGCCCCATCGTTACCTGAAAGCTCATAAGCAATGTTCAGCGCATTGGTCATCACCACCAGATCGCGTCGTCCTTTGAGGAACGGCACTATCTGGGTGGTGGTGGAACCGGAATCGAGGATCAGCGCATCACCATCGCGTACATAGCTGGCCGCTACGCTTGCGATCTGCGACTTCACATCGCGGTTTAACCGCCCCTTGTCATGCAATGGGCGATCGAAGGCGAATTGCTGATTGAGCATCGCGCCGCCATAGGCTCGTAGCGCACACCCTTTTCGTTCCAGAAAGCGCAGATCGTTGCGGATCGTCACCGTGGATACTGCAAACTGTTTGCTGAGCTGCTCCACGCGCACGCTGCCGTGCTCGCATAACAGATCGATAATGTGTTCACGTCGCTTTGCGGTATTCACTGGCATGAGCTGCGGTCCTCAGGTTTCCGGCCGGGCCGGGGAGAAGATGGCTTTCGCTCTACTGCGCTGGCATTACAGCAAAGCGAAAGCAATGAAATTGTGATCGGGGTTACAGCGCTGTTTTAGCAGAAAAAGAGGTTAAAAACCTTTCGGATCGAAATGAAATGAAAATATTAAGAAGCAGTGAAAGGCAAAGTGAAATCTCAGCGCGGGCGCGCCTGCCGGGCTGAGGAGCCCGAAGTGCCGCTGAAAACGAAAGGGGTAGCGCAATGGCCCGGCAGGCTGACTTTTAGTTCATCAGGTGATCGGGATCACATAACAGCAATTATGCCTCTCCGGCATCCCGCCGCCGACGCCTGAATGACGCATGTTCCGCTTCACCGGCCTCTTGTCAGATCAGGGGTTCTTCCCTACACTTGCGCGCAGATATCGGCCCCCTGCCGGTACGTAAGCGTTAACGTCAATCAACGCATCATGCCGTGCAGTATTGATTGACTGCATGCCCTGGTGCGAGGAACTGATGCCCCAATCTGCTTTATCCCCAACGCCTGTCGCCAACAAGCGCAGCCGTTTACGCCATCCGCTGTTACTGATCACCGGCATTATGCTGGTTGCGGCCAATCTGCGCGCCGCACTGACCAGCGTGGGCCCGTTGCTGGAACAAATCCAGCAGCAGTTGTCGCTGTCTGCCACCTCGGCCGGCTTGCTTAATTCGCTGCCGCTGATCCTGTTTGCCGTGCTGTCACCGGTGACCCCCAGCCTGGCCAAACGTATGGGGATTGAACGTACGCTGGGTATGGCGCTGTTGCTGTTGGTGGGTGGCATTGTGCTGCGCTCTCTGCCGCAAACCAGCATGCTGTGGCTGGGCACCGTATTGATCGGCGCTGCCATTGCATTTGCCAACGTCGTATTGCCGACGCTGGTCAAACGCGACTTCCCAGGCCGTGCCGCCGCCATGATTGCCGGTTATGCGGCGGTGATGTCACTGGTGGCCGCCACGGCCTCCGGTCTGGCGGTGCCACTGGCAGCGCTGAACAATCTTGGCTGGCGTTTTTCCCTGCTGTGCTGGAGCCTGCCTGCCCTGTTGGCGCTGATAGTCTGGCTGCCGCAACTGCGCCGCCCTGTCGCCCCGGTGGCCAGTGATCACCAGGCAGTTCAGCCCGCACCCTCTCGTTCTCCCTGGAGTAGCGCACTCGGTTGGCAGGTGGCGTTATTTATGGGCTTACAGTCCATCACCTTCTACACCATTATCGGCTGGTTCAGTGCCTTTGCTGCCAGTCACGGCACCTCACCACAACAGGCGGGTTTTGAGCTGTTTATTTATCAGGTGGTGGCGATCGCCGCCAACTTTGTCATGGTGTTTATTTTGCCGCGCGCACGCGATCAGCGGGCTATCGCGTTGTGCAGTTCGTTGCTGATTTTTACCGGCGTCGCCGGTTTGCTGTTGATGCCGGCCAACTCGCTGGTGTGGTTGATTTTTGCCGGACTGGGAGCGGGAAGCTCCTTGGTACTGGCGCTGTCCTTCTTTGGCCTGCGCAGCAGTCACCATCATCAGGCCACGCAACTGTCAGGCATGGCGCAATCGGTAGGTTATTTGCTGGCGGCGTTGGGACCCACGCTGTTCGGTCTGTTACACGACCTGACTCAGGGCTGGCGGTTGCCGCTGGCCATTCTGTTGGGCCTGACGCTGCTGCAAATGTTGTTCGGCATCCTGGCCGGGCGTAATCGGATTATTCGGTAACTGCGGGGCGGGCGGGTCGCTCTGCGGCAAATTCTGCCGCGTCGTCTTGCCAGAGATCGTTAATAAAATCCTGCTGTTTAGGCGTCAACTGCCAGGAAGGGGGGATCTTGACCGGGCTGTCATCCCGGGCGCCCCCCATGTTCTTTACGCGCTTCTTGTCCATCAATAGGTTTCCTAAGTAAACAGCCAATAAATCACGGTGGCGACGGCCAGCCAAAACACTCCGCAGCCGATAAACACGCACAACCAAGCTTTACGTTTGATATCCACGTCATCCTTGCTTATCACAGCCGCCCCCACCAATAGATTAAACTAATCAAAATTAAATTATTGATCTATTTAAACGATCAATAAAGAAGTTTATTCCTATGGATATTTATAAAAATTCTGCTATCAGTGTACCTAAAGTCAGGTATACAGCTGAAAGACATCACTATTAGTCAGGTCTTTGGCGATGGTTACAGGCTCAATTGAAGGATTAGGGAGCAGTGTGTCACAAGCGGATTGATCAAAATTAAACCACCAGTAAATAAATGGAAATACAATTAATTGACTTTTCTTAAGCAAAATTGGCAATGAATCAGGCTGAGTGGATATGTAGAAATGAATGGATATGCTGGTGTCACAGGTAGCACCGTGCAAACAGGAGGTTTCACCCAGCCCCTTTTAGCGAGGCATGGGTGAGATTAATCAATCAATTTGCGAAACAGAGTCCTTGCTGGCACGTTCACGATCGCTGCCGGTCAATTCACTGAGCTGCCCATCACGCATTTGCAGCAGTCGATCGGCATGCGCGAAGTAATGGTCATCATGGCTGATGGCAAACACCGTTTTGCCCAATGCACGTAACTGCGGCAGCAGTTCACGGTAGAAGATTCGGCGAAATTGCGGGTCTTGATCCGCCGCCCATTCGTCCAACAGCAAAATATCCCGCTTCTCCGCCACCGCCAGCAGCAGTGCCAGGCGTTTGCGCTGCCCCTGCGACAGCTGTGGATTGGTGACCCGCAGGCCGTCAAATTGCAGTTTGCTTTTCATGTTCAAGCGGTTAAGCCAGCTTTCCACCATTTCGGCATCCGGCTGTTCACCCTCAGGTCCCTGCAAATGATGGAACGGGTGAAAGTCGGTAAAAATGGCGGAGAACAAACGGCGATAGTCAGGCATATCGATCGGCGCCTGCGGCACGCCATCCAGCAAGATCTGCCCGCTGACCGGCTGATACAACCCGGTCAGCAGCATCGCCAGCGTTGATTTACCGCTGCCATTGCCACCAATCAAAAATACCAGTTCGCCACGGCGCAGCGTCAGGTTGATCGGCCCGACGGCGAAGCCGGTTTTTTGCTCCATCGCACCATAGTGGAACACCACATCACGCAGTTCCAGGGTTTGCCAGGCGTTGACCGCCACCGCAGGGAACTCGGATTGATAATCAGCCAACCGCAGGGCTTTGACCTTGCCGAAGGCCACTTCGGCACCAATCAGCGTCGGGAACGCCCCCACCGCCTGCAGCAGCGGGGTTCGCAGGAACAATAACGTCAGTGAATAGGTTGCCGCAACGGAGATATCGGCCCAGCCCAGGCTGTTGGCCATATAGAACACCAGGCCAATAGCGCCCAACATCATGATATTCGACCAGTTCACCGCGCTGAGATGGTAGGTATCGGCACGGATAATATGGTGCCGATAATCTTCGGCATCCGGCTGATAGGCCTGCTGATACAGCGCTTTGGCACGATCGCGGTTCAGCGCCAGCTCTTTGCGGCCGTCAATCGCCGATTGGTAGTGTTCATAAAGGCGCTCTTCAGCCTCACGTACGCTGGTCAGATGACGATACACCCGCGATACCAGACACCCGCTGCCCAATACCGTCACCGCCACCCAAACGGCCGTCACCGCCAGCATCTGTGGCGACAACCAGCCCAGATAGGCTGCCGACCCCAGGGTCAGAACCACACCTTGCACCAGCTCCGGCAGACGAACAAAGGCAATGGTGATATTGCGAATATCACTGGCCAGGCTCGCCAACAGCGAAGCGCTGCCCAGTTGCTCTATCCGTTCGATATGAGTATCCAGGATCTGCTTCACCAGTTGGCCGCGCAGCCGGAACACAAAATGATGGCCGAGCGTCGTCAGTGCCAGCTGTGAGCCGAGCGTGACCGCCATCAGCAACGCCAGCAGCCCGAGGAACTCCGGCAGCACGGCCAGAGGGTTGCCCGCCACCGCCATCAGCCGCAAATTGATAAAGGCAATGATGCCTATGCCCAGTGCCGCGCTGGCCATGGTCAACGCCATGACCGCCAGAAACGGCCAGCGATACTGGCGGTAAACCACCCGTAGCAACTCCATGAAGAACCCTTAGCCTGAAATCTTGAGATGGCAGGCATTGTAAGCGGCCAAAAAGTGATATCAATAACAATTCTCATATTGTCGCCGGCGATTGATTCCTGAACCTGAGGATTTACACTGGCTGTTACTCCGGGACAAGGAACCCCCCCACCGATGTTGCCCACACATGAATACGCCAACGACCTGATCCTGTTCGCCCTGATTGTTGACTGCGGCTCTTTCAGCAAAGCCGCTGAAACCGCCGGCATCACCAGCTCGGTGGTCAGCAAACGTATCGGCCGCCTGGAGAAATCCCTCGGCGCGCGCCTGCTGTACCGCACTACCCGTAGCCTGACGCTGACCGAAAATGGCCAAAGCCTGTATCGTCAGGCCAAAGAAATAAGCGCAAAAACTCAGGAGGCCCTAAATGTCATCAGTGAAAATAGCGATGACCTGACCGGTGTGATCCGCATGTCGGTACCGACGATTTCGGGGGAATTGTTGCTAAGTGAAAGCGTGGCGGAATTCTGTGCTCGTCATCCCAACCTGAAGGTTGAAATGCGGCTGGAAAATCGCTTCGTCGATCTGGTTAACGAAGGAATAGATCTGGCGATCCGCACCGGCACCCTGCCGGACTCCAGCCTGATTGCCCGTCCGATCCTGAACTCCCGCTGGGTGATCGTTTGCTCGCCCGGTTATCTGCAACAATATTCTGAGCCGCAGTCCGCCGACGACCTGCTGAGGCATAACTGCCTGACCTATACCTATCAGGAGAGTGGCACCGACAACTGGCTGATGAAGCTGCCGGGCAGCAACGAGATTTATGAACTGCAGGTCAATGGCAACCTGTCCGCCAATAACGCCCGGGCGATCCGCAAGGCGGTGATCGGCGGTTATGGCATTGCCATGGTGCCACGCTGCATGGTGTACGAGGATTTACAGGATGGAAAGCTGGTGGAAATTTTGGCCGGCCACTGTGGCAAGGTATTAGGTATTTACGCCGTCTACCCTTACACCCGCAATTTACCGTTAAAAACCCGGCTGCTGATCGAACACATCATCACCTCCTACCAAAATATCAGCCATTATTTTTGAAGTGGGTCACCTAATCGTTCTGCGCGGGCTCGCCAGCGAGCCGCCGGGATTACCCTGTTTTTGAAGATAATCTATTGATAATTGTTGTGTAATCAATGTGACCCAGCACATTCATCACACAATAAAGTATTCTATCCATTTGATTTTTAATACAATAAAAACACCCCCAGTCATTAGAAATTGCTCCGCAGAGTCACTCTACCGCCCCACATTCCCCTACGGGAAAATTGCACAATAGAACATCAGCCAGCGTTGTGATTAGAATGAAAATGTTGCGGTAATTAACCTTTCGGCTACATACCTCCACAAATAACAATAATAACGCTGAGGCTCTTATGTCCCTATTTTTCAGTATTGCGCCCATCGTCCTGCTGATTTGGATGATGACCAAAAAGAACGGTGTTCCTTCTTATATCGCGCTGCCCTTAACGGCCGCCGCAGTCTATGCCATACAGATGTTTTGGTTCGACAACCTGCCCCTGCTGCTGCACGCCAATATCATTACCGCACTGGTGTCGGTTTTCACCCCGATAACCATCATCGCCGGTGCAATATTGCTGAATAAACTGATGCAAATTAGCGGTGCGGAAAACGTGGTTCGTCGTTGGCTGGAAAATATCAGCCCCAACCCTGTCGCTCAATTGATGATCATCGGCTGGGCATTTGCCTTTATGATTGAAGGGGCCAGCGGCTTTGGGACTCCAGCCGCCATTGCCGCCCCCATACTGGTCGGCCTGGGCTTTAACCCCCTGCGCGTGGCTCTGTTGACGCTGGTGATGAACTCGGTTCCCGTCTCATTCGGCGCCGTCGGCACCCCTACCTGGTTCGGCTTTGCCAATTTGGGGTTATCCGACGCCAACCTGCTGGAAATTGGTCGTCAGACAGCGTTGATCCACTTTGTCGCCGGATTTGTTATCCCATTACTGGCGCTGCGCTTTATCGTTTCCTGGCGTGATATTCGCCTCAACCTGCCGTTTATTTTACTCAGCGTCTTAAGTTGCACGGTGCCTTACCTGCTGCTGGCGCAGGTTAACTATGAATTCCCGGCACTGGTGGGTGGCGCCATTGGCCTGATGCTGTCGGTTCTGTTGGCACGTGCCGGCGTCGGTCTGACCCGCTGCGAAGGCAAAACTGCTCCTCAACCCGTGCCCTTCATTCAAGTGATTAAAGCCATGACCCCGACCCTGCTGCTGATTGCTATTTTAATAGTGACGCGCATTCATCAATTGGGGATTAAAGCCTTGCTCAACAGCACCGCACCTTTATGGCAAGCCAAACTCAGCGGGCTGGGCGAGTTACGCGTCAGCGATGCCCTGATCGTTGAATTGCAGCAGGTATTAGGCACTTCTGCCGCCGCCAGCTACAAAACGCTGTATGTACCGGCCCTGATCCCTTTCCTGCTGGTGGTCTTGCTGTGTATTCCCCTGTTCCGACTGAACTGCGGGCAGGTAAAACAGATGTTCGCAGAAACCGGCGGACGCGTGGCTAAACCCTTTATCGCGCTGTTTGGCGCTTTAGTGATGGTCAACCTGATGATGCTGGGCGGTGACAATGCGCCGGTGATCCTCATTGGCAAAACCCTGGCCGCACTCACCGGAGAAAGCTGGCTGTTGTTTTCCTCTTTCCTCGGGGCCCTGGGATCGTTCTTTTCAGGTTCCAACACCGTGTCTAATCTGACCTTCGGCGGCATTCAGCATTCGATCGCCCTCAGCAGCGGGCTAAACGTCAACCTGACTCTGGCACTGCAGTCCGTTGGCGGCGCCATGGGCAACATGATATGCCTGAACAATATTATCGCCGTCTGCTCAATTCTTGGGATCGGCAATGCCGAAGGCAAAATTATCAAAAAGACCGTATTGCCCATGTTGGTGTACGGGGGGATCGCCGCTGTGATGGCGCAGATCATGATTCTTTGAGCGTAAAAGCACGTTATCGAAATAAGGTAAAACTATGATTATCTCCGCTTCAACCGATTACCGGGCCGCAGCACAGGCTAAGCTCCCGCCTTTTCTGTTCCACTATATTGACGGCGGGGCCTACGCAGAACATACGCTGCGACGTAACACGGAAGACCTGGCGGGTATCGCACTACGCCAGCGCATACTGCGCAATATGTCGGATCTCAGCCTGGAGACCAGCCTGTTCGGTGAAAAACTGGCTATGCCGGTGATCCTCGGCCCGGTCGGGCTGACCGGCATGTATGCCCGTCGCGGTGAGGTGCAGGCTGCCAAAGCCGCCGCGCAAAAAGGCATTCCTTTCACCCTGTCAACGGTCTCGGTATGCCCGATTGAAGAAGTGGCACCGGCGATCGATCGGCCGATGTGGTTCCAACTGTACGTTTTGAAAGACCGTGGCTTTATGCGCAATGCACTGGAGCGCGCCAAAGCCGCCGGGGTGAAAACTCTGGTATTCACCGTCGATATGCCCGTGCCCGGCGCACGTTACCGTGATGCCCACTCCGGCATGAGCGGTCCCAATGCCGCCGCGCGCCGTATACTGCAGGCGGTGACCCATCCACAATGGGCCTGGGATGTCGGGCTGTGCGGTAAGCCACACGATCTGGGCAATGTCTCGGCCTATCGCGGCAAACCCACCAGCCTGGAAGACTATATCGGCTGGCTGGGGACCAACTTCGATCCCTCTATCTCCTGGAAGGATCTGGACTGGATCCGCGAATTCTGGCAAGGCCCAATGATCATCAAAGGCATTCTGGATCCGGAAGATGCCAAAGATGCGGTGCGTTTCGGCGCCGATGGCATCGTGGTTTCCAACCACGGCGGCCGCCAGCTCGACGGCGTGTTGTCTACCGCCCATGCGTTGCCGGCGATTGCCGAGGCGGTCAAGGGCGATATCACCCTGTTGGCCGATTCCGGGATTCGCAACGGGCTGGACGTGGTGCGTATGATTGCACTGGGCGCCGACGGGGTGTTGTTGGGCCGGGCTTTCGCCTATGCGTTAGCGGCAGCCGGGCAGGCCGGCGTCGCCAACCTGCTCGAGCTGATCGATAAAGAAATGCGCGTCGCCATGACGCTGATCGGCGCGAAGACCATCGCGGACATCAACGCCGATTCACTGGTTAACGGCCGCTGATTACAGCGGCTGCACCCCGTCGGGATAAGCGTTGTAACTCATCTTGTGAATAAAAGCGCCGGCGGGTGAGACCAGTACCTTGCCGGCGGCATCCAGCCCCAGGAATATCCCGGTGCAACGGCCGAGGGTAAAGTCAAAAAAGAACACCGAACAAACCGGGATGATCTTTTCCCGGAAGGTGAATAAATACCGATCTTCATCGAATTTATAATAAGTGGCGTAGTCCATATCGCCGTGACCAAACTGCTCGCCACGCAGATTCTGCCAGGCATAGCGCTCGGTATTGACATAGAAATGCTCGTAATAATGGTTGGGGCTGTAAATATTCAAGGTACGGTAGCCCAGCAGTTCACGGGTCAGATGCGGAGCGGCACCGACCGGTGCCATACCGGTGATCTGACCAACGTGAAAGCGTTGTCCCAAGCGGGAGCCGCTCGCTACCTGATGCTCCGGCAATAGCGTGCTGCGCACCATCAGCGCCCGGCCACTGTCAGTATTCAGCACCAGCGTCAGGCATTCATTACCCGGTGTCTGCAACGGAATATTCAAGAAATATTGTTCAGAGGAAGTGCGCACCTCCTCGTAAGTATCCTCACCGCTTTCGCCCTGCCAGGCCCAGCTCAGCCGCTGATGACCAGCACTGAAACTCAGCGTCATCTGCTCACCCTGTTCAAACGCCAACTGCAGCGTTTTTCCACGCCAATCCTGCGTCGCGGGTAGACGGTTGGTGTCTATACCCCGGGCAAAATCGTCATAGTTCTTCCACTCCGGTTCGGCGTTCTGGTTCAATACTGACGGGTTTAAAGACATGCTCGCTCTCCTTGAGGATAGGGGTAAAAACCGTTTCAGACGTCGGCAATACCCTGACTTTTCAATGCTCTTCGGCTGACCACGGCGGGTGCCGTTTCATCGAGAAAACAACTTAATACCACCGCACAGGCCGCACCGATGGCCGCCAGCCACATCACGCTGACCAGGCCGTAGCGATCGGCGAGCAAACCTGCCGTAAACGGCGCCAGGCAACCGCCGATCACTTCGCCAATCCCCATCACCAACCCCAGTGCGGTGGCGATACGGGCTTTCGATACGGTTTCGGACGGTATGGTGGCCATAAACAGAGTGAAGCAACCCAGGCCGGTATAGGACAGAAATACCAGTCCCCCCAATAACCACAGATTGTCGACATAGCTCAGAAACAGTGGGCAGCAAATCGCCAGCAACGAGAAGAAGATTAAGGTGGGCTTACGGCCAATACGGTCCGAGATCGCCGGAACCGCTACGCCCCAGAAAACCCAGGCAACGCCGATGGCGCTCATGATGCCGCCCATCGACTGCTCGCTGAAACCACGGGCGGTCACCAGGAAGCTGGGCGTGAAGGTAATAATGACCATAAACCAGGTGACGAATACGCAGGAAATCAGGATGCACAGCACCACATTTTTAATTTTGAATAACTCGGCGTAGGCGGCCTTTTCCGACTGATTTTTTACTGCCGGCTCGGCGGCGAAGGACGGATCCTTTTTGCCATTAACATATTTATAAATTAGCCAGGCCAGAATAATGCCCGGCAGGGCCGTCAGGTGAAAGGCCGTGCTCCAGCCCCACTTCTGTGCCAAATAAATAATCAACGGCGGAGCAATAATGCCGCCCAATAATCCCGGTGCCGCGCCCTGGATAAGCCCCATATTGAACCCGCGCCGCTGTGGCTGCGACTTTTCAACCATTAGCGACTGCGCAATCGGCAATACCGGCCCTTCGGCTATGCCCATCAATGCACGAAATATCAGCAGCATGGCAAAACCACTGATCCACCCAGATAATGCGGAGAATAAGGAGAACACGATAATTGAGACGATCAACATCGGCTTGCGGATATTAAAACGATCGGCAATGGCTCCCAGCCCGGCACCAGACAGCGCCCAGGTTAGCGCCAGTACCGCGGACAGCGTGCCAAGGTGCACATTGCTGAGCTGCAAATCGGCAGCAATCATCGGGAACAGGAAGGAGATGGTTAAACGATCAACAAAAACGCAGCCAAAGACAAAAAACAGAATCACCAGCAGTCTGTTTTCCTCACTCAATATCGAACCCCGCCCCACCGATTTTTTCATGGTGTGATCTGCCTGTTAGTAACTGATGAGTGACAATATCCCTGTTCACAACCCCTGTTCGGCAACCCGAATTCAGTGGACCCTTTGGTCTGACAGGATGTTATTAACATGTTAACGATTTAAATTTATCGCAAGTGGGCAGGCTGTCAACCGGGCGTGGGCGATGGCCAGAAAATCGATGGGTTAGGTACATTACAGGCGGGTTATTATTAACATCACTAATTTTATTACTTTGTTATTTATATATAAAACTTTATTATCAGGGACTCCTCACGCCCCAAAAAAGCCGTGATTAATCATTTTCATCAATATATTAACGTTTTACACTTCAGCTTTATTTATTATTCCAGCCGACAGTTCGGTATTCAGCGTAATTTTTATCTATTGAATTCATTTCATTTATCTGGCGGTGATTTTCTCCATTAACTCTATTGAGGGAACCCCTTCGCCAGCGCTTACATTACCGCCACTGAAGCGTAAAAAAACGCATATCGTGATGTGAATCACAGCAATCCTCCGGACCACAACGCAATCATCGCACTAACCCTATGGTAAACCCCTCGGCGAAAGCGCCGCGCAGATAGCGACTGAATTCGGTTACCGCTCGCGATACCTGAGGTGCATAGGGCCGTACCACATACAGGCTGTCGGCAAAGGCGTCGACCGGTCGCCAGGCCGGTAATACCTCGATCAACCTGCCGTCCGCCAATGCCTGCTGAGCGCTAAAATCTGGCAGCAGCGCAATACCTAACCCTTCCGCTGCAGCGTCGCGAATCGACTCGCTGTTGTTGGTGGCAAACGGACCACTGACCGGCACCCGGGTCTTTTCCGCCTTGCCTTGTGGCGCCTGTTTGGCAACAAAACTCCAGCCAGGCTGTTCATTGCCTCGGGGATAATAAAGACACTGATGCCGTTGCAGATCGGCCGGCGATGTCGGCAGGCCGTGCCGTTTCACGTAGTCTGCCGACGCCACGGTCAGCGTTTCGGTCGGACACAGCCGCCAGGCGACGTGGGTATCCGGCAGGCTGTCACTGTGGCGGATCGCCAAATCAAACCCTTCGGTGGTTAATGATACCAACCGGTCGGAAACCTCAAGTTGCACCCGTACCTCCGGGTTCGCACGCAGAAAACCGGTAATGCGCGGTACCAGTTGCTGGCGAGCAAACGCCACCGGCGCCGTCACCCGTACCGAACCGCGCAGTGGCCCGGCCGAATCGCAAATGCCAGAGAAGCTCTGTTTGATCTGCGCGAAAGGCTGGCGCAGTTCCTCCACCAGCCGCAGCCCAGCATCGGTCAGCCTGACGCTGCGAGTCGTCCGCTGCACCAACGGTACTCCGGCCAGGGTTTCGATCTCTTTGATTTTTTGACTCATCGCCGCTTTGCTGACGTCCAGCCGCTCCGCCGCACGGGTAAAGCTGCCCTGCTCGGCCAATACGGTAAGCCAGTGCAAATGGGTCCACAGGGTTTCTATTTTTGGGTTTTTCATCATTGACTGTTCATTTATATAAACAATGAGTTCAAGTATAGCGCTTCTTCCCGCCCCTGGGCTTGGCTAAGATGGGTTTTCCAGAGCGTAGATAAATCGTTGCCTCATATCGAGATTAACCCACTGACAGGATTATAAAAATGCCATTACTTATCTTTGACGTCATCGAGGGCCGCAGTGAAGCCGAACTGAAAACTTTGCTCGATGCCGCCCACCGCGCGGTGCTCAGCGCCTTTGAAGTACCACCACGCGATCGCTACCAGATTGTTCATGAAAATAAGGCTCAGCATATGGTGATTGAAGATACCGGGCTGAATCTGACTCGCACCCGCGATCTGGTGGTAGTCAGGGTGATAACCAGCCCGCGGGCCGAGGAGCAGAAACAGCGGTTTTATGCCGAGCTCAGCCGTGAGTTGAAGGAAAGCTGTGGGATTGAAAGCAGCGACCTGATGGTGTCAATCACCACCAACAGCAAGGGGGACTGGAGTTTCGGCAACGGTGTAGCGCAGTACCTGACCGGCGATCTTTAACCCGACTATCCCCCAGGCGCAGCATCGCGCCCGGGGTCAGAACCCTCAGGGCTGCTGTTCGTCGTTATATTGGCTTTGCCACATGGCGGCATAGCGGCCATTGCTGGCCAGCAAGGCGTCATGCCGCCCACGTTCAACGATTTCACCGGCTTCCAGCACGATGATTTCATCGGCTTCCACCACCGTCGACAGCCGGTGGGCAATCACCAGCGTGGTATGGTCACGGCTCACTTCGCGCAGGTGCGCCTGAATTTCGCGTTCGGTCTGAGTATCCAGTGCGCTGGTAGCCTCGTCAAAAACCAGGATCGCCGGGTTTTTCAGGATGGTACGAGCAATCGCCACCCGCTGCTTTTCGCCGCCCGACAGCTTCAGCCCACGCTCCCCCACCCGGGTTTCATAACCATCAGGCAGGCTGACAATAAATTCGTGAATGTGCGCCAACCTGGCCGCCCGCTCGATCTCTTCCTGGCTTGAACCGGTTTTGCCGTAGCCGATGTTGTAACCCAGCGTATCGTTGAACAACACAGTATCCTGCGGCACTATGCCGATCGCTGCGCGCAGGCTGGCCTGCTTCAGGTCACGAATATCCTGTCCGTCAATCGACACCGCCCCACTACTCACGTCATAGAAGCGAAACAGCAGTCGAGACAAGGTGGATTTACCGGCCCCCGAGGCACCGACAATCGCTACCGTATTACCGGCCGGGATGGTGAAGCTGACGTTTTTCAGGATCGGCCGACGCACATCATAGCCAAAGCTGACCGCGTCAAAACTCACTTCGCCCGCGCTAAGTTGCAGCGCCTTCGCATCCGGCTTATCGACAATCTCCTGCTCTTCCTGCAGTAAATCGAACATGTTTTCCATATCGATCAGCGCCTGCCTGACTTCGGCATAAATAAAACCGAAGAAATTCAGTGGCTGATAGAGTTGCAGCAGATAGGCATTCACCAGCACAAAGTCACCGACCGTCATCCGCCCTTGCACAATGCCCTGCGCCGCCATCGCCATCATCACTATCAGCCCAATGGAGATAATGGCGGTCTGCCCGAGGTTGATGGCGGTAAAACTGAACTGGTTCTTGATAGCGGCGTATTCGTACAGCCGGCGCGACATGTTGAAACGGTCGGCCTCAAAGTTTTCGTTACCGAAGTATTTAACCGTCTCGTAATTCAGCAGGCTATCGATCGACTTGCTGTTGGTATCGGCATTGGCCTGGTTGAGCTCACGCCTAAAGCGGGTTCGCCAACGCACGGCCATGACGGTGAACAGAATATAACAGCCGACCGTCGCCAGGATTGCCAGGGCAAACCAGCCGTTTAGCAGATGCCACATAATCACCGAGACCAGGGTGATTTCGAACAGGATAGGGAAAATGGAGAACAGCAGCCGCGAAAGCACCGTCGCTACCGCCTGGGTACCGCGTTCGATCGATAACGACAACCCGCCGGTCTGGCGCTCCAGATGAAAACGCAGGCTCAGCGCGTGCAACTGTCTGAAGACCCGCAGCCCCAGTAATCGGGTGGCATTCTGGCTGACGTGCACAAACATCACGTTGCGCAGCTCTTCAAATAACGCCCCACCGATGCGCGCGACGCCATAGGCCAGGATCAAACCCATGGGAATGGCCAGCATCCTGGCGGTTTCGCCGCTCAGGGCGTCGATCATCGCTTTGTAGGCCAGCGGTACCAGCGTGATGCTGACCTTCGAAATCACCATAAAGACGAAGGCGATAACCAGGTAATAACGCAGTTTAGGGTTATCTTTGGGCCACAGGTAAGGCAGCAAAAATTTCAGTAAGCGGGAAGGATCCATCATCGGCTATCTATCATCTCGGTCAGCAGCGCAGTATTGGCTTATGATCTATTCTGGCACGTATGCCATGAAAAACCTTAGGTAATCCACCGCGGTGGCTCTTTTTGGTACGCTGAGCAATACACCGCAGCCAGGCCTCATCCTCAAGGTGGCGTGTTCCACTATAATAGTCAGTGGGACAGTACAGGACATTCAAAACTAAGGGAGTTACATCATGCTAAATATGAACCATCTTCATTCGTTGAAAATCGACGAGCAGAGTCTAAAGAAACAACGTACTCCGCTGTTAATCATCTCGATATTGCTGCTATTGGGCGGTCTTTTCTGCCTGTTCAGCCCCTTTGCCTCCGGCGCGGCAATCAGTATGGTGGTGGGGATTTTCTTACTGCTAAGCGGTTTCGGTCTGATTTTCGGCATGGTCGCCAACCGGGTGCAAAATACCTGGCCGATGATCGGCGGAATCCTGCTCGGGGTGGCTTACCTTATTATCGGCTACGTTTTTATTACCAACCCGGCCGTAGGTATTTTCGCCATGGCGATTTATCTCGCCGCCTTGTTTGCACTGGGCGGTATTGTGCGGTTGGTTGCCGGCTATAAGCTGCGTGAAGTCAAAGGAAGCTGGCTGCAGCTGGTGATTGGCGTCTTGGATCTGGCGATTGCCTGGCTCCTGCTCAGCGCCGATCCGGCGACGTCCGTGGTGCTGGTCACCACCATTGTCGGTATTGAAATGCTGTTCAGCTCATTCAGCCTGTTCCAGGTTGCCCGACAACTGAAACGCGCGTGATCCCATTGCGGGGCCATCCGGCTCCGCTTTTTGGCACTAAACCCGCCGATGACGCCGGGACCTTAACGACAAACTGCCCGACTAAGAGTAAAGTTTCACCCAATACAGGCTCAACCATCCCCCCTGACCAAAGATTGAAGTGAGATGATAACGCTATGGAATTCAAGGATTACTACGCCATTTTAGGGGTTAAGCCAGCGGACGATCTCAAGGCAATCAAAACTGCCTATCGCCGACTGGCGCGAAAGTATCACCCCGACGTCAGCACCGAATCGAACGCCGAAGAGCAGTTCAAACTGGTTGCCGAAGCCTATGAGGTGCTGAAAGACGAAGAGCGCCGCGCCGAATACGATCAACTGCGCCAGCACCGTAACGACCCCAATTTTGGCCGCCAGACGCAGCACGGCAATACCCATAACGCCGAAGATTTTTCCGATATCTTTTCCTCTATGTTCGGCGAACATGCCCGAGCTCAGCAGCATCGCCAACGACGCCAGGGCATGCGCGGTCAGGATATTGAGATGGAAGTGGCGATCTTCCTGGAAGAAACTCAGACCGAGCAAACTCGTACCATTCGTTATAGCCTGCCGGTGTATAACGCCTTCGGCATGGTAGAGCAGGAAGTTCCCAAAACCCTTAATGTGAAAATCCCCGCCGGGGTGGGCGATGGCGAGCGTATTCGCCTGAAAGGCCAGGGCGCGGCAGGAACTGACGGCGGCGCTAACGGCGATCTCTATCTGATTATCCGCATTGCACCGCACCCGCTGTTCGACATTGTCGGCCACAATCTGGAGATCGTCCTGCCAGTCGCCCCGTGGGAAGCCGCACTGGGCGCCAAGGTGCCGGTCCCCACGCTGAAAGACAGCATTCTGCTGACCATTCCTGCCGGCTGCCAAACCGGGCAGCGCTTGCGCATCAAAGGGAAAGGCCTGGTCGGCAAAAAAGAAACCGGGGATTTGTATGCGGTGATCAAAGTCATGATGCCACCGAAGCCGGACGAAAAAAGCGCCGCGCTGTGGCAGCAGTTGGCAGAAGCCCAGCAGACCTTTGATCCGCGCAAAGAGTGGAGTAAGCAAAATGGCTAACGTAAAAGTAACTTTCACCATTACTGAGTTTTGCCTGCATACCGGCGTTTCACAGGATGAACTAACCGAAATTGTCGGGTTGGGGATGATTCAACCGCGCGATCCCGCGACGGAAGACTGGATCTTTGACGATCGCGCATTAATCACTTTCCATCGTGCAGAACAGTTGCATCGTGAACTGGCGTTGGACTGGCCTGGCATTGCGGTCACGCTGACACTGCTGGAGGAAATTGAGCATCTGCGCAAAGAAAACAGCCAGTTACACCAACGGCTGGCACGGTTTGTTACCAAACCCTGATGGCGTGAAATAGCCCGTTGCCCTGGCAGCGGGCTGCATCAGTACGGTTATCATCCTGTTTTTTCTCGGCTAATAAAAAGGTAAATATTCCCTCTCCACTCCAACTCCCTTCATAAACAAAATCCCGACAGAAAAAATCCAAAAAAAATGAAGCCGCATCGCTTAAAACAGCTTCTGGATAAGGCTTAATGGATGATTTTTATCAATACTGTCAATAAAGACATGTTATTAAAAACATGATATTAAAAACAGTATTGACACCCCGTTAAAAACCAGTAGATTGGTATTCATCAGCAGCGAAACAATAGCCAGCTGATAATAGTTAAAGTGTTAGAAATAAGTTATCAAAGTTTTTTTTGCGATAAAGGCCACGAGGTATCTGTTGTATGGGCCATCATATTGAGGAAAAGTAAATCCTCATTGGATGAAGCTTTAAGGCCAGGTAGTCAGTACTACAATCGCAGGGTGTGTACCAAAACGCGATGATGTAAGGCCATGATTTAACTGTTCTTTGTTTGCGATTTGTTTTTACCAAGTTAGTGCACCAAAATCGCAACGGAAGTGAGGCTACGCATCAAAGAGTCTATATCGCGAGGGGAGATGTACTGTTTAAGATGCCCAATCTTCGAATGTTTATTTAGATTGGTGTGAAATATAAACTGGTAAATATAGGGGAGGTTTTAGTTCGCCCAATATTATCTGTGTTAAACCTGTACATTTAATGTTAGTACCTTAGCAGTAAGAAATTAGTAAGTTCATTAATGTTAAATTTGAAGTCGATAGTACCTTAAAAGCCCTGGCAATCCTTGTCAGGGCTTTTATCTTTTATGCATCAGCCACATGACGATAAAAAGATGCCCGCTATACAGCCTAAGCCCCGCCATCCCCCCTCATACGGCACCAGGGAAATATTCACCTGCCAATGACATTAAAAAAATTAATCCTTGCTTAATAAATCAAACCAAGCCTACTATATCGGCATCGGTTTGGAACACAGACCTTATGAAAGCAGTTTTAGTAAAGCAGTTCTCAGTTCAAGCGTTATCTCTAGATACCCTTCTTCATGAGCCTCCTCCTAAGTGCCCCATAAGTAAAAATCTGCAAAACAGGCCATGTTCGCCACATTGAGTGGCTCAAAAAATGAAAAGGATATATCTATGTCTAACAAAATGACTGGTTTAGTAAAATGGTTTAACGCTGACAAAGGCTTCGGCTTTATCACTCCACAAGATGGCAGCAAAGATGTCTTCGTACATTTCTCCGCTATCCAGAGCAGCGATTTTAAAACCTTAGATGAAGGTCAGAAAGTGGAGTTCTCTATTGAGGACGGCGCTAAAGGCCCATCTGCTGTTAATGTTATCGCGCTTTAATCGCCGATAATCTCGCTAAAACTTACGATAGCGATGAAGGCATCAGCCTGAGCAGTTAAGCATTAGTGATAAAAAAACCCGCTTTTAGCGGGTTTTTTGCATTTCTCGTCTAAGAAAAATAGTGACTCAGCAGCAAACCGTATTATCCACTGCAACCCCCACCCCGTTACAAGAAGCCGTATGCCGCGGCCAGGACCCACCCCATCACGCAGGAGACGGAAACCCCAATCAAACCGACCAGGATAAAGCTGTGGTTGATCACAAATCTTCCAATATTGGTTGTCCCTGAACGGTCGAACTGAATGGCAGCCAGATCGCTTGGGTAGGTAGGCAAAATATAGTAGCCGTAGCAGGCCGGTGCAGAAGCAACGATATAGGCAGGATCAACACCGATGGCCAATGCCACAGGAACAATCGCGGCCAGTGCAGCAGCCTGGGAGTTTACAAACTTGGAAACGATCAGCAAAACGATGGCGTACGCCCAAGGGTATTCTTTAACAATGGTGCCCAGTACCGATTTTATCTCTTCCAGATGGGCACCAAACATTGTTTCGGCCATCCAGGCGATGCCATAAACCGCCACTATCGCAATCATGCCTGAACGGAAAACTTCGTTTTTAGAGATATTAGCCGGGTTGGTTTTGGTCGCGATAATAATGACCGCGCCTGCACATAACATAAACATCTGGATAACCAGCACCATCGACAGCGGTTTCCCATTAATTAATGGGCGCAGTTCGGAAAAGGCTCCCAGCAGCGCAACGATAGCGATGGTCCCCAGGAAAATCCACATAGCCACCCAATTGCTGGTAGGTAATTTTTTATCCAGCAATGTTGCCGTGTCGCCATAGACGTACTTATAGTTTTCCGGATCTGAAATGAAGCTTTGGAATTTTTCATCTTTATCCAGATCTTTACCCCGGAACCAACTGAAGATGCCAATAGCAAGAATACCGCACAGAGTGGATGGAATAGTGATGGCCAGTAGATCCAAAAACTCTAGATGCTTACCATTAAAAGTAAAATTACCCAGCATGGCGACCAGTGACACCACCGCGACTGACACCGGGCTGGCAATAATGCCCATCTGCGCCCCGATAGAACTGGCTGCCATAGGTCTTTCCGGACGAATGTTATTCTTGATTGCTACGTCATAGATTATCGGCAAGATGGTGTACACCACATGCCCGGTACCACAGAGAATGGTCAATATACAGGTCACGAAGGGCGCGACGATGGAGACATATTTAGGGTTGCGTCGCAGTAAACGCTCTGCAATTTGCAACATCACATCAAGCCCGCCGGAGGCCTGAAGCGTTGCTGACGCAGCCACCACGGCGATGATAACCAGCATGACATCAACCGGCGGTTTACCGGGTTGTAGATGAAAAACGAAAACCAATATGATTAATCCAATACCGCCAAGTAGCCCCAGTGCAATACCACCTTTTCTGGCTCCATAAAAGAGACAAATCAGTATGACAATAAGTTGAATAGTAAATAACATGCTAACCTCATTATTCTTTTTAAGAAGGCTAATAATTAACTTCTTTTCATTTTCATTGAGGGATAGCGATCACAAACGGATGGTTTTTATAGTTAAAAAACCATCAAATATTCGCATTGGAATTGGTTTGTTTAAATACGGTTATTTTTATGTTTATTTTGTAATGAATGAAAGTTAATTATAATAAAAACCTGTAAACTAATACGCTATATAATAGTCAGCAGAAAACACCTCCTGCTTTAAATTGAAAATGATTCTATCACTGCCAGCAAGGCTGGCAGTGATAGATTAAAAACCTGTTCGTTGTTGTTTCAACCATTCCCTGACGTCGATCACCGGGATACCCTGGCGGACATTGTAGGTCATCGTTTTATCCCAAGAGACGCCATCTGCACGAGCAAACGCCAGCCGGTAGGCGGCCGTCAGACTCTCCGGTGACGCAGCCACCGCATCCTGCAGTGCCTGGTGATCCTCGACCACCAGAGCATAAAGACATCGGTCATGTTCACTGAGCAGTTCAGCGAGCTGGCGGTAAGTAATGCTATCCCCTGCGATATAAATAATTTCGTTGTCGAACTGCGGCCGATGGAAAAAAATCTTTGCCGTCAGCAGACCGATATCTTCAGGGGTGGTCAGGGTGACAGAGTAGTCTGCGTTACCGGGCGCATTAACCCGGCGACTCTTTCTTTCAACCACGCCGAAGCTGGGTTCGAAAAGATAGCTGGTGAACATTCCCGTGGATACGATGACCCAACTGGTCCTTTGTTGTGCGCGCAGCAGGCCCCGTACAGTAAGCTGCTCATCCCATACCGGTTGACCGCTCCCCATACCGATACGATCGTAATCAACCCCAAACTGCCAGGGAAAATAACGGGCAACCTCAGCCAGCAGTACGGCACGCGTAATTTTAAGCTGTGTTCCTTTACCACCGACAAAGCCACTGCAGTTAATTACGGCATCATAGTGGGAAAAAATCGTTGCCAATTCCTGCTCCGATTGCCGACTAAAATCTGCGGTAACGATATCGACATCCCAGGCTTCAAGCTGTCTTTGGCGCGACTGGCTTTCCGGTGAAGTCTTGCCTGGTGATGAGGGCCGCAGCAGCACCGTCAGCTTGACTTCGGGCCGCCGTTCTTTTTCCTTCACGAATCCGTTCAACATGGCCATGCCAAGTTCGCCGGCCCCCAGGATCAGAATATTAGATATTTGACGATTATTTGAGATGCTCATACTCTCTCCTGCTGTATTGGTCGGCATATCCTGTCAGCCTGATAACAGGGGAGCAATCAGGTACACCGTTGATACTGCGAGGATGAAATGACACTCAGTGACGAACAAAAGGCCAAACTTGCCAAAATATGCAGCGCACTCAGCGATGATGACGACGGCTTAAAACGTGAAGTGCTCACGCATACCGGCAACCGTTGGTCTCTGAGCATCATCTATGCACTGGGCACCCGCGGACCCTTGCGTCATGCCGAGCTGGGCCGTGCCATCACCGGGGTGACTCAACGCATGCTGACGCGAACACTGCGTCATCTGGAGCGTGACGGGTTGATCAGTCGCCATGACTTTCAACAAAAATATCCGCACCCTCACGTGGAATATCGGCTGACACCAACTGGCGAAGGCATTCTGGTTAATATGTTGCCGATGTGGGAATGGATCCTGACTAACATTGCCACGATCCGTGATTCCCGCAGCAAATTTATGGTCGGGGTTAGTGATGATGAAAATGCAAAGACGGCGAAATAACCAAGGTGTCCCCCCCTCTCAATAGTTAGGATTTTTACCCAAAAAACAGGTTTAAGTTCAATAGCATTAGGATTCATCTTAAAGTAGCCACAGAATATATATGGATATGGACTCCAGGGAACAGGATGAATCAAAAGGATCGCAAACCCGATTATCGGGTTGAATATGGTGAAGAATGGAAACCGGAAAAAACCTCTAAATGGTTTTGGATCCTACTGATCGCCATCATCGGTGCTCTAGTGGCCATTTCGTGACGTGCGGTAATACTGAAGCCGGGCCCGCGGGTTCCCCCCGTCAGTGAGAGGAAATAAAATCTGAAGGGGTCACGGGTGCAGGCAGCGAAAAGTTCTGCCTCATACGTTCAACTTCATTGAGCGGTGTCAGCCCGAATAAACGTTTAAACTCACGGCTGAACTGGGAAACGCTTTCATAGCCCACCCGCGCACAGGCTGCCGAAGCAGTGAGATTATTTCTCAGCATCAACAATCGAGCCTGATGCAACCGCGTAGATTTAAGATATTGCATCGGGGACGTATTGGTCACGGTTTTGAAGTGACTGTGGAATGTCGGCAGGCTCATACCCGCCTCTTTCGCCAGCGCCTTCACGTCCAGATACGAGTCATACTCGGCGTGCAGTTTTCGTAACGCTTTCGTCACTTTGCCAAATTGCCCCTGCGTAGTCAGTGCGCTTCGCAGTATTTGCCCCTGAGCCCCGGTCATTACGCGGTAATAAATTTCCCGCACCATCGCCAGCCCCAGTATTTCGGCATCCAGCGGTGAGGCCATCACCTGCAGAAAACGCAAAACCGAGTGGCTCATAGCGTCATCCATCGGACTCGACACCATACTTCGTGGAGGCTCACTGAGCGTCGGACCGCGATCAGCGAGTTGCAACATCAACTCCGCCGCCAAACTGAAATCCAGCCGCATATAAATCGCCAACATCGGCTCTGAAGCACTGGCATCCGTTTCCATGGTAAATGGCACAGGAACTGACACCATCAGATAATGCTGCGCATCATACAAATAGACATCACTCCCCAAAAATCCGCGTTTACTCCCCTGCACCACAATGACAATCCCAGGCTCATATAAAACCGGCGTGCGCAGCAATGGGCGGTTGGAACGTAAAAAGCGCACGTCCGCCAAAGCCGTAAGATTGTAGCCTTCATCCGGTGTTAGCCGATCCAAAATCTCAATCATCTGGTCAGTAACCGTTGGCATGAAAAGAGTCATAGGTGCCTGCAAAGAGAAGCGGAAAGTCATTGAAGTGTGGCAGTAAGCGACGGGGTCGTCCAGACAGCTCAGAGGAATAGGCAAACATCAGAGAGGATCTGGGCTACAGGTTTTATCCTGTCCGCCCTATTCTGCCTGCCCACCTTACTGAGGAGAGCGTCATGAACCAATCAAAATTACTTTTCATTACCGGAGTTAGTAGCGGTTTAGGTCGTGCACTGGCAGAAGAAGCACTGAAAGCGGGTCACCGCGTGGTCGGAACACTCCGTAATCAACAGGCCAAAGATGAATTCGAAGCCCTGGCACCAGGCCGCAGCTTTGGTCGTATTCTTGATGTCACCCATTTTGCCGCGGTTGCCCCGCTGGTCGATGCCGTAGAGCAGGAACTGGGGGCGGTAGACGTACTGGTCAATAATGCCGGTTATGGCCACGAAGGGATCATGGAAGAGTCGCCGCTGAGTGAAGCGATCCATCAGTTTGAGGTCAATGTGTTTGGTGCCGTGGCCGTGATTAAAGCCTTCCTGCCTTATTTTCGGACTCGCCGGGCTGGCCATATTCTCAATGTGACCTCCATGGGCGGTTTCATTACCCTGCCAGGGATCAGCTACTATTGCGGCAGCAAATTTGCCTTGCAGGGCATTTCCGAAACGCTGACCAAAGAACTAAAGCCTTTTAATATTGCGGTCACCGCCATTCAGCCCGGGTCTTTTCGAACCGACTGGGCCGGACGTTCGATGGTGCGTTCACCCCGTAGCATCAGCGATTACGATCAGAGCTTCGGGCCGATCCGTGAAACACGCGAAAAACGCAGCGGCCAGCAACCCGGTGACCCGGTTAAGGCCGCCAAAGCCATTCTGCAACTCATCAACAGCCCTGAGCCCCCGGCATTACTGCTGCTGGGCAGCGATGCCCTCACATACGTCAGAGAGAAACTAAATCAAATGAACAGCGATATCGATACCTGGGAAGCTGTCAGCCGCTCAACCGATGGTTAATACCGTCCTACGTTCATTCTTGTTTACAGCAACATAAAGCTTGAAGGTAGTCGGCGCCGGCTAAAAATTGCGTTGGCAATAGTGTCGACTACAATTCAATCGAAATACCTCCCTACAAAATCAATATTGATTCATATTTGAGGTGATTATGTTACAGAAACACGAAAACGTAATAAGTATGACTGCACTTAGCCACCAGGCCACCCAACAATTAATGCCGTCGTTTTCTGGATTGCCCCATACACAACACGCCGACGGCAAGTACCGCTTGCGTCGCTATTCGGTTGTCAAACATCTCAATGGCCATGTGGTAGAGATTGGCCCACGCAACTTCGTTCAGTCCGATGAGATCAACCATTTCCAGGGGAATGTGGTGCGCCATTTCGAACCCATTGACGACGCCGTGTTGCAAAGCGCCGGCATGGAGGAAATGTGCAATCTGTTTGCAGAAAGCAATGACCTGCCAGAGGGAACGGAGATAGAGATTCATCAGATGCGCGTCGTCGCCATTCATCATGAGACTCAGGTAGCTCCGGAAGGGATCCATCAGGATGGTTTTGATCATATCGCGATGATTGGTATCCATCGGCAAAATATTGTCGGCGGCGAAATCATGTTATACGCCGACAATCACCAGCCCCCTTTCTTTAAAAAAGTGTTGGCGGACGGTGAGGCCGTTTTGCTTGCAGACAGCAAGCTATGGCATAACGCCACGCCGATCAGCCCCATTGTCCCGGAACAAGAAGGACACCTTGATCTGTTTGTTCTGACCGCGCGGGGAGAAAAAGCATGACCTTCACCCCCGAACTCGCCCGAGCCCAATTTAGCGCGCTAACCCAGCAATATAATGATAAACCGGTTATTTTCTTCGATGGCCCCGGTGGTTCTCAGGTATCACAAGCGGTGTTGGGAAAAATGACCGACTATCTGGGGAAATATAACGCCAACCTGGGCGGGCACTATTTTTCCAGTCATAAGACAACCGAGGTGATGGATCATGCGAGGGAATCGGTGCGCGCCTTCTTGAATGCGCCCTCGCCCGATAATATCGTTTTTGGCATGAATATGACCTCGCTGACGTTCCACCTCAGCCGGATCATTAGTCGCAACTGGCAAGCCGGCGATGAAATTATCGTCACCGAGCTGGATCACTACGCCAACGTATCCAGCTGGCAACAGGCGGCCAACGATAAACACGTCACCGTGCACCAAATCCCTCTACATCAATCGGATTGTTCTTTGGATGTTGCCCGGCTGTGCGAGCAGATCACTGCCAAAACCCGGCTGGTCGCGGTCACCTATGCCTCTAATGTCACAGGCAGCGTCGTCGATATTAAAACCATCACCGAAGCCGCTCACCGCGTCGGCGCACTGGTTTACGTCGACGCCGTGCATTATGCCCCGCACAACCTGATCGATGTGCAGACGCTGGGTTGCGACTTTCTGGTGTGTTCTGCTTATAAGTTTTTTGGCCCGCATATCGGTATGGCCTATATCGCGCCACAATGGTTGCAACGGCTGCAGCCTTACAAGGTCGAACCGGCCACCGACGTCGGGCCAGGGCGTTTTGAGACGGGCACGCAAAGTTTTGAAGGGTTGGTCGGTGTCACGGCGGCCATTGACTACCTGGCACAGTGGGGAACATCTGGCGCCTCTTTAAGGCAGCGTTTACAGGAAAGTTTTGCCGACTATCACCGGCATGAAGAAACCCTGTGTCGGTATTTTTTACAACGCTTACAGCAAATCGACGAGGTACAGCTCTACGGTTCTCCCGTGGCGGACACCCAACGCCGCACACCCACCTTTGCATTGACCTTTAAGCAGCACTCCCCCGAACAAATCGCCCGCCGGTTAGGCGAACAGAATATCTGCGTCGGCAGCGGACATTTCTATGCACTGGGGTTAATTCGTCGGTTGAACCTGCAGGACAGCGGCGGCGTACTGCGCGTCGGGATGATGCATTACAATACCCTACAGGAAATCGACACTCTGTTTGAGATACTGGCTAACGAAAGGTAGTGACAGGAAGTTTTTGGAGCGGGTGAAGGGAATCGAACCCTCGTATGCAGCTTGGGAAGCTGCCGTTCTACCATTGAACTACACCCGCATCGGTGTGCGGCTGCCATTATAACCGGTTATCCCCGCCGGGCAAGCGGAGATAACGCGTAACTGCTGGTGTTTTAAGCAGTTAGCCGCGTTCCCCTCGGTTATCACTCATCAGACGAAAAAAAACCGGCGCAGTCACCTGCGCCGGTTGATATTCATTACTACGAAGTTATTTCTGCGGGCGCATTGCCGGGAACAGGATCACGTCGCGGATGGTGTGGCTGTTGGTGAACAGCATAACCATACGGTCGATACCGATGCCCAGACCTGCGGTTGGCGGCAGACCGTGCTCCAGCGCGGTAACGTAGTCTTCGTCGTAGAACATCGCTTCGTCATCGCCGGCGTCTTTCGCATTAGCCTGGTCAGCAAAACGCTGCGCCTGGTCTTCTGCGTCATTCAGCTCGGAGAAGCCGTTGCCGATTTCACGGCCGCCGATGAAGAACTCGAAGCGGTCAGTGATTTCCGGGTTGTTATCATTACGACGCGCCAGCGGGGACACTTCTGCCGGGTACTCGGTAATGAAGGTCGGCTGAATCAGATGGCTTTCCGCCACTTCTTCGAAGATCTCCGTTACAACACGGCCCAGACCCCAGCTCTTCTCAATCTTGATGCCGATGGATTCAGCGATAGCCACCGCTTTGCCCATATCAGCCAGATCGGCCAGATCGGTTTCCGGACGGTATTTTTTGATCGCCTCGGTCATGGTCAACTTCACAAACGGCTTGCCGAAGTCGAACACTTCATCACCATACTGCACCTGAGTATTGCCCAGCACGTTCTGGGTCAGGGTGCGGAACAGCGACTCGGTCAGTTCGATCAGATCTTTGTAATCCGCATAAGCCATATAGAGTTCCATCATGGTGAACTCTGGGTTATGACGCGGAGAAACGCCTTCGTTACGGAAGTTACGGTTGATTTCGAACACACGTTCGAAGCCACCCACAACCAGACGCTTCAGGTACAGCTCAGGGGCAATACGCAGGTACATATCGATGTCCAGCGCATTGTGGTGAGTCACGAATGGACGAGCAGAAGCCCCACCCGGGATCACCTGCATCATAGGGGTTTCGACTTCCATGAAGCCGCGTTCCACCATGAAGTTACGCATCGCCGCCATGATCTGAGAACGCACCTTGAAGGTCTTGCGCGATTCTTCGTTGGCGATCAGATCCAGGTAACGCTGACGGTAACGGGTTTCCTGATCGGCCAGGCCGTGGAACTTGTCCGGCAGCGGACGCAGTGCCTTGGTCAGCAGACGCAGTTCGGTGCAGTGGATAGACAGCTCACCGGTCTTGGTTTTGAACAGCTTACCGCGTGCGCCAAGGATATCGCCAAGGTCCCACTTCTTGAATTCTTCGTTGTAAACGCCTTCCGCCAGGTCGTCGCGTGCGACGTACAACTGGATGCGGCCGCCAACGTCTTGCAGCGTGACAAAGGATGCCTTGCCCATGATACGGCGGGTCATCATACGGCCGGCAACGGTGACTTCTACACCCAGTGCTTCCAGCTCTTCGTTGTCTTTATCGCCGTACGCAGCGTGCAGCTTGTCGGACGTGGTGTCGCGACGAAAATCATTCGGGAACGCAATGCCGTTCTCGCGCAGCGCAGCCAGTTTTTCACGGCGTGACTGCAACTCGTTATTGAGATCCAGCGCCTGTTCGGCGCCTTGTGGTTGTTGCTCAGACATTTCTGTTCCTTATAACCCGGCTTTCAAACTTGCCTCAATGAATTTATCCAGGTCGCCATCTAATACGGCCTGCGTGTTGCGCGTTTCAACGTTAGTGCGCAAATCCTTGATACGGGCGTCATCCAGCACGTAAGAGCGGATTTGGCTGCCCCAACCGATGTCGGACTTGTTGTCTTCCAGCATCTGTTTATCAGCATTTTTCTTTTGCATCTCAAACTCGTACAGCTTGGCTCGCAGCTGTTTAAACGCTTGATCCTTGTTCTTATGCTGAGAACGGTCGTTCTGACACTGCACTACGATGTTGGTCGGTAAGTGGGTAATACGCACCGCCGACTCAGTTTTGTTCACGTGCTGACCACCCGCACCCGAGGCGCGGTAAACGTCGATACGCAGGTCCGCCGGGTTGATGTCGATATCAATATCGTCGTCCACTTCCGGGTAGATAAACACCGAACTGAACGAGGTATGACGACGACCGCCGGAGTCGAACGGGCTCTTGCGCACCAGGCGATGTACGCCAGTTTCAGTACGCAACCAGCCGAACGCGTAGTCACCGATGATCTTGATGGTGGCGGACTTCAGCCCTGCGACGTCACCGTCGGACTCTTCAATCACTTCGGTCTTGAAGCCTTTGGCCTCGGCCCAGCGCAGGTACATGCGCAGCAACATGCTGGCCCAGTCCTGAGCTTCTGTGCCGCCGGAACCGGCCTGGATATCCAGGTAGCAATCAGCACTGTCGTATTCACCAGAGAACATACGACGAAATTCTAATTGCTCCAGCTTGGCAGACAGTTGATCAAGCTCAACGACGGCTTCGTTAAAGGTTTCTTCATCGTCGGCTTCAATCGCCAGTTCCAGCAGGCCGGTAACGTCTTCACCCCCCTGCTCGAGTTGATCGATGGTCTCAACGATGGCTTCGAGCGCCGCGCGCTCTTTACCCAGCGCCTGTGCGCGCTCGGGTTCGTTCCAGACGTCAGGCTGTTCCAGCTCTGCGTTAACTTCTTCTAGGCGTTCTTTCTTGGCATCATAGTCAAAGATACCCCCGAAGAACGGCAGTCCGCACGGACAGGTCCTGAATTCGGTTTTTTACCGGGTTAATTTCAAACATGTTTTTTGCGTTCTTTTACGTTGATGTCGTCGATGGCGAAATGCCATTGGAACCGGTAATTCTAGCGGATCCAGACGTCAGTTTATAGCGAGTTGGTTAGTTTTTGTGGGGATCCCGTTTAGCGTCCAGATAGCATGCCCGGCCAGGATTCTATTGGTAGCAAAAAACAGGTCATCAGATCGATCAAATATTGAACACGGTAGTCATCAAGACTATAGTCATTATGACTATTCAACAGGGACAGGTGGTTCAATATGGATATCTTCGTCACCGATGACTTCGACAAGTTTATGAGGAAAAACCGCATATTTGACCAAAAGATATGCGTAGCAGCCCAAGAGATCATGCATGACAGGCACGACGGCGATCTGGGCGGTGGCGTATACAAGAAACGTATTCCAATCAACCAGGGCAAACGCGGCGGCGCACGCTCGGTGGTGGCATTTAAAAGAGGCCATCATCAGTATTTTGTTGATGGATGGCTTAAAAATACCGTGAAACAAACCGGTGCCAAAGAAATTAGCGATGATGAACTGGAAACCTATCGAGAACTCGCCAAAGACTTTCTTGCCATGTCGCCGGAGATTATTCAGCGGGCAGTCGATAGCGGCTATTTGCGAGAGGTAAAATGTAATGAATGATAACCGTCTGCTCAGGCTGCAAAAAATGGCACAGCGGTTTAACGCAATCGGTGCTGTTTCAGATGAAACCGTCCGCAATATTGAGGCTCGTGTGCAGGAAAGGGAAAGCAATGTCCGCCGTGAGCAGGCGCAGATGATGGACGGCGCGCGCATCAAAATGCTACGCGAGCGTCTGGGACTGAGTCAGGCCGATCTGGCTGCCGTAGTCAATATGTCGACCACCAGCGTGCAAAAATGGGAACGCAACGCCGTCAAACCTCAGGGTTCTGCGCTAAGAATGCTGGAAATTATCGAGCAGAAAGGGGTGGCCAGCGTCATTATTTCGCCACTGGACCGGTAGCAGACAGGTACCTGTGATTCACAGGTACCTGTCATCAGCCACAAATTAACGCGGCCAGAGGTGCTGGATCAGTAACTGCACGTTGCGGTTGCCGCGGAACTCGTTGACGTCCAGCTTGTAGGCCAGCTCCACTTCACGCACGCTGCTGTCGGGCCACAGAGTGGTGTCGACATTAAAAGCGATGCCGTCCAGCAGCGGGCCACCGCCGAGCGGCTCCACCATCAACTTCAGGTGTTTCTCACCCACCAGCCGCTGCTGCAGGATACGGAAGGTGCCGTCGAAGGTCGGTTCCGGGAAGGCTTGCCCCCAGGGGCCCCCTTCGCGTAACAGCTCCGCCGTTTCCAGCGAAAGCTCCTGCATCGCCAGTTCGCCGTCAGACCAGATAACCCCTTCCAGCATCGCCGGATCAAGCCATTCCCCCACCAGTTCGCCAAAGCGCTGGCGGAACTCGTCGAATTTGGCCTCTTCCAGCGACAGCCCGGCCGCCATCGCGTGGCCACCGAACTTCATCATCAGCCCTGGGTTCAAGGTATCCAGCCGCTCCAGCGCATCGCGCATGTGCAGACCGGCTATCGAACGCCCCGAGCCTTTCAGAATGCCTTCGCCTGCCGGTGCAAAAGCGATCACCGGGCGATGGAAGCGTTCTTTAATCCGCGAAGCCAAGATACCCACCACGCCCTGATGCCATTCCGGATGGTACATCGCCAGCCCGTAAGGCAAGGCGGTGCTGCTGCGCTCCAGTTCGTCGCACAGTTGCAAAGCTTCAACCTGCATGCCCTGCTCAATCTCACGCCGCGTCAGGTTAAGCGCGTCCAGATCGTTGGCCAGCATACGCGCCTGTGCGATGTCGTCACTCAGCAACAACGCCACGCCGATCGACATATCATCCAGTCGCCCGGCGGCATTGAGCCGCGGCCCCAGCGCAAAGCCGAGATCGTTGGCTGCCAGCTGGCGTGCGTCACGATTAGCCACTTCCAGCAACGCTTTAATGCCCGGCCGACATTTGCCGGCACGAATGCGGTTCAGACCCTGATACACCAGAATACGGTTATTGGCGTCGAGCGGTACCACGTCGGCCACCGTACCGAGCGCGACCAAATCCAGCAGTTCCGCCAGGTTTGGCATCGCCAATGCCCGTTGTTCGAACCAGCCGTCGTCACGCAGCCGGGCACGCAGCGCCAGCATCAGATAGAAAGCTACGCCGACACCGGCCAGAGATTTAGACGGGAACTCACAGCCACGCAGATTCGGATTGACGATCGCCTCCGCCGCCGGCAGGGTTTCCCCCGGCAGGTGGTGGTCGGTCACCAGCACCTGCATGCCTTTGGCGTGGGCCACGTCTACACCGGCATGGGAAGAGATGCCGTTATCCACAGTGAGGATCAATTCTGCACCGCGCGTTGCCGCCTGCTCTACCACTTCGGGGCTCAGGCCGTAGCCGTCCTCGAAGCGATTCGGCACCAGATAGTCGATCGCACTGCCACCCATGCTGCGCAGCGCCAGCACCGTCAACGCGGTACTGGTGGCGCCATCGGCGTCGAAATCGCCCACCACGATAATGCGACGACTCGCGGCCAGCGCCTGTTGCAGAATGCCAACGGCGGTGTCAATGCCGTCCAACTGCTGCCAGGGCAGCATGCCTTTGACGCTTCGCTCTAATTCCTGCTCAGCCTGGACGCCGCGCAGCGCGTATAAGCGACGCAGCAACGGGTGCAGGCTGGCTGGCAAATGGCTGTCGTCCGTCGCCGCACGGCGGCGTAGTTGTGTTTTGATGCTCACCGGCGATTAACCACCGGTTTTGGTTGCGGTCTGATGCGCGTCCAGCATGGCGGCCATCTCTTTCGGCCCCTGATAGCCAGGGATCATCATGCCGTTTTCCAGAATGATGGCCGGAGTGCCCTGAATACCGAACTGCACGCCGAGCGCGTAGTGTTTGCTAATGTCGGTTTTACAGGTCGCCGGGGAAACCGCATCGCCTTTCATGGCGGTATCGAAAGCCTTGGCCTTGTCGGCGGTACACCAGATTGACTGCATGTCTTTCTCGGCCTGGGAATTCAGCCCCTGACGCGGGAACGCCAGATAGCGGACGGTAATGCCCAGATCGTTATATTCTTTCATCTGCTGGTGCAGCTTGTGGCAGTAGCCACAGGTGATGTCGGTAAACACGGTGATCACGTGTTTTTGCTTTGGCGCTTTGTAGACGATCATCTGATCTTTCAGCGCTTCCAGCTTGCCGGTCAGCAGTTGGTTGGTCACGTTAACCGGCTCTTTGCCACTGACGTCGTACAGCGGGCCTTGCAGAATGTGTTTTCCGTCTTCGGTCACATACAGCACACCGTTATCGGTCAACACGGTTTTCAGGCCGGTCACCGGTGAAGGCTGCACGTCCGCCTGTTGAATGCCCAGGCTGCCAAGCGCTTTTTGGATTGCCGCGTCGTCGGCATGGGCCGCGCCGGTCACAGAAGCCACCAGCAGGGAGAGCAGCATTAAACCTTTCTTCATTCTTCCAATCCTTTTGAACCCGGCGTGTCAGGCACGCGGGTGGTGCTGTTGATGTAGCTGTTTAAGTCTTTCGGTCGCTACATGCGTGTAAATTTGTGTGGTCGAGAGGTCGCTATGCCCCAATAACATCTGTACGACACGGAGATCGGCCCCATGGTTCAGCAAATGGGTGGCAAAGGCGTGGCGCAACACGTGCGGCGACAGCCTCTCGCTGTCAATGCCCGCTAGGATCGCATAGTGTTTGATGCGATGCCAGAATGTCTGTCGGGTCATTTGCTGACTGCGGTTGCTGGGAAACAACACATCCAGCGCCTGGCCGTTGAGCATCCACGGGCGGCCGTGCTCCAGATAGTTTTCGATCCAGTACACCGCTTCTTCGCCCAGCGGCACCAGCCGTTCCTTATTGCCTTTGCCGATCACCCGCACCACGCCCTGGCGCAGACTGACGTCGCTGATGGTCAGCCCGACCAGTTCGGAGACCCGCAGCCCGGTAGCGTACAGCACTTCCAGCATGGCCTTGTCACGCAGCTCCAATGGCTGATCGACACAGGGCGCCTGCAGCAGTGCATCGACCTGCGCCTCGCTCAAATCTTTCGGTAACCGCTGCGGCAGCTTCGGCGAGGCCAGCAGCGCGGTAGGGTCGTCGGCGCGCATATTTTCGCGGTACAGATACTGGAACAGGCGACGCATGGCGCTCAGCAAACGCGCGGAGCTGGTGGCCTTGTAACCGCCCTCCACACGCTTGGCGAGGAAAGCCTGCAGATCCAGCGCCTGCGCCTGTAACAATGAAGTATTTTGCTGGTTCAGCCAGGCGGCCAGCGCCTGCAAATCCAGCCGATAAGAGGCCAGCGTATTTTCTGCCAGATTGCGTTCGAGCCATAGCGCATCCAGGAATTGCTCAATCAACGCACTCTCTTGCTGTTGCACGCGGTCCTCTCTTTGTTACGTTTATGCCACAGGCATTATGCCTTAAGCCGGGACAAATCGGGTATACTCGCTGCAATTCTACCTACGGCAATATAAACGGTTTAAACATGAAGATTGGTCTGTTTTACGGCTCCAGCACCTGCTACACCGAGATGGCAGCAGAAAAAATCCGTGAGATTCTGGGTGAAGACCTGGTCGACCTGCACAACCTGAAAGACGTCTCCCCCAAGCTGATGGAAGAGTATTCCATCCTGATCCTCGGCATGCCAACCTGGGACTTTGGTGAGTTGCAAGAAGACTGGGAAGCGATTTGGCCGCAGCTGACCACGCTGGATTTGCAGGGGAAAATCGTCGCCATGTATGGCATGGGCGATCAACTCGGTTACGGCGAATGGTTCCTCGATGCGCTCGGCATGCTGCACGATCACATTGCCCCGCTCGGGGTGCAGTTTATCGGCTTCTGGCCAATTGAAGGCTTCGAATTTACCAGCCCGAAACCGCTGAGCGCCGACGGCAAACACTTTGTCGGCCTGGCGCTGGATGATGTGAATCAATACGACATGAGCGAAGACCGTCTGCAACAGTGGTGCGAACAGATCCTGCTGGAGATGGAACCGCTGCTGTAATGCCCATGGGCGCGGCAATGAACCGCGCCCAATCTGGTACTTATTTCCACAACCGGAAGCGATTCTCACCCTCACCGGTCGGTGTTTCGCCGTTCAAGCGTGCCGGATCGGCCACCTGATACCAGTCCAGCTTACGCGTCAGCAGCATAATTCCTGCCAAAATAGCAAACAACAACCCTGCCCCCAGTACCAGCGCGTTATCTTCCGATTGCAGCAACAGATACAGCACGCCATACAACATCAACAGGCTGGCGGCGAACAGCGCCCCCCGCAACCTGCCGCGCAGTACCGCGCTGAGGTAAAAGGCGATCAGTCCGCTGCAGGCAATGCTGGCCAGCAGATAGGCGGTAGCAAAGCCAAAATGCTCGGAGAATGCCAGCAGGATCAGGTAGAACAGCACCAGTGCAGCGCCAACCAGCAGGTACTGAATCGGATGCACCCGCAGACCGGTCAGGGTCTCGAACAGGAAGAACGCCATAAACGTCAGGCCGATAAACAACACCGCATATTTCACCGCGCGCTCGGTCAGTTGGTAGTGATCCACCGGTTCAATCAGACTGGTGCTGAAGGTGGGTAATTTGTCTTCGCCAAGAATTTCATCGTCGTAATGGAAAGCGCTGTTGATGTTGTTGGCAAACCAGGTGCTTCGCCAGCGGGCACTGAAGCCTTTTTCCGTCACTTTGCGTTCGTCCGGCAAGAAATTGCCGAGGAAGTTCGGATGTGGCCAGTTGCTCTGCAAGGTCAATTCACTGCTACGGCCGAGCGGTACCAGTGACAGGCTGCTGGTGCCCGCCAGCGTCAGGGTGAACTCGGCATCCAACCCCGCTTTTTGCAATGCGGCCAGCGTCAGCGGCGCATGGATCCCCTGATGCAACACATTGACCTGAGTGCCCGGCTCAAAGGTCGTTTGAGACTCTGTGCTGGTCAGTGGCGAGATGCTCTTGATGCCGCGTGAGTCGCTCAGCGAAATCAGCAAGAACGGCTGCCCCACTGTTACGTTGCTGCGCTGCAAGTCCGTCAAATCCGGCTGGCCAAACTTCACCTTAAACTGCAGCGGCCCCTGATACACCTGAGTCTGGTAGATGCCCAGCTTGCGCACTTCCACGTTCGGCTTGCCGTTAACCTGTAAAGTCTCCGGCAGCAGATAACGATGATGGCGAACCATTTGCACCACCTTCTGCCCCTTGTCATCCGTCTTCTCTTCCCGCTCGCTGTAAGGGATGACAATCAACGGCCCCAAAATGCGTTGCGCCCGACTGGTGCTTTCGCTGACCTGCCCGACCACGCTCTGGCGATAGCCGCTGCGCTCATCAATCACATTCATTAACTGCGTTACCGGGATGATCATTAAAATCATCAATCCCAGCAGAGTGGTTATTTTCCAAAACAGTACCGATTTCATCATCGCCGCGCTCCATGTAGGTAATAGCGCTACGATAAAAGCCTCAGGTGAAAGCCGGATGTGGTTATGTGAAGGGACGGTGAAGTCAGAGCGATAAGGTGAAAATAGCCGTCACACCCTGCGGTTGACGGTTGTTCAACTGGATGCTGCCACGGTGCAAGCGCGCCACTTCCTGCACAAAGTTCAGCCCCAGGCCGCTGCTTTTCGGCTTGTCCGATCGGGCCAGCGAATAGAAACGTTCAAACACTTTGTCCAGCGCGTAATCCGGAATGCCACTGCCGTCGTCACTGACGGTGACCTGATAGTGACCCTCGCGGCGTTCGCCACGGACACTGATGCTGCCGCCCGGTGGCGAAAAATCCAGCGCATTGTCGAGCAGGTTAGTCAGCGCCTGGCTGATCAGCAATCCATCTCCGCTCAGCGTGATCTCTTCTGCCACATTCACCTGCAGCGAAACACTGCGTCGCTCTGCCTGCGCCTCTTTGCTTGCCACCGCCTGACGCACCAGCGTCGCCATCGCCAGCGGAGCCAGCTCCAATCCAGGCCGGCTCTCCAGCCGCGCCTGCACCAGCAATTTATCCACCAGTTGCTGAATGCGCGCGCTTTGCTGTTCGATATTGGTCAGGAAACGCTGGGCGGTGGCCGCTGGCGGCTGTTCCTGCAACAGCTCGGCTGCGCCACGGATGGCAGCCAGCGGGCTTTTCAGCTCGTGGGTCAGGGTATGCACATATTGTTCGATGTGTGCCTTGCCCTCCAGCTTCACCCGCATGCTGTCCAGCGCCTGCGCCAGCTGTGTCAGCTCATGGCCGCCCATTTTTGGCAGCGGTGCGCTTTCACCCTTCGCCACGCCGTCAGCATAATGCACCAGCCGGCCAATTGAGCGGTTGATCCACCAGACAAAACCCAGCCCGATCAGCAAGGCAATGCCCAACAGCAGCGCACCGGCCCACAGAATTCTTCGCTCGCTGCGCTTGATCACCGGTGCCATGGTGCTGTTCGGTTTACCGACGCTGAGCACGCCGATAATTTTGCCCTGATCCATTACCGGCGCGGCGACGTACATCACCGAGCTGTTTTCATCCTGCGGATCGCTGCGCGTACTGCGCGCGCCGTACTGGCCGAGCAGCGTCAGATAAACATCATTCCAGCGCGAGTAGTCCTGGCCGAGCGCCTTGCCGCTGGAATCAAAAATGACCTTGCCGTGTTGATCGGTGAGATAGACATGGTATTCGCTGCGATCCTTGCGGATGCCGGCAATATTGGCACCAATCGGTCGTTGATTGAGTTGAGCAAACGCCTGCGCCAGTTGCCCGTGCGCCACGTCGGCGTGCTGCATGTCCAAACGCGCGATCTGCGCCAGCAGGTTGGCGGTATCCACCAGCGTGCCTTCGGTCGCACGCCGCACGCCAGGTTTCACTTCCTGCACAAAAATGCTCAGCACGAAATAGCCCGCTACCGCCACAATCAGGAAATACCCCAACAGCAGCCGCAGGCCTATTCTCATGACTGGCGGCTCACGCTGTAGCCGAGACCGCGGTGGGTGTGGATCGGCGGTTCAGCCGGATCGATGGCTCGCAGCTTGGCGCGCAGCGTTTTGATATGGGTGTCGACGGTGCGGTCCAGGCTCTCTTCGGCCAGTGCCCAGACGCTTTCCATCAATTGTTGGCGTGAGAATACCCGGCCGGGGGCCAGCAACAGGGTTTTCAACAGCAGAAATTCGTAACGGGTCAGCGGCAGCGGCTGCTGATGGTAATAGATGGCCGCGGCTTGTTCATCCAGGCCAAAAGGACCGAAGCTGTACAGAGCAGGCTGCTGCAGGCGCTGCTGTTTTTGCAGACGACGCAGAATGGTGCGCACCCGGGCGCTGACCTCTCGTGGAGAGAAGGGTTTGGCAACGTAATCGTCAGCGCCGATTTCCAGCCCAATCAGGCGATCGACCTCATCGCTGCGGGCGGTGAGAAACAAAATCGGTAAATCCGCCGACTGTGATAACAGCCGACGGCAGAGTTCAAAACCATTGATGTCCGGCAGGCCAACATCGAGGATCGCCAGCGCAGGTGCCCCTTGCGCCAACGCCTGTAATACCGGTTCACCACGTTCGAACCAACGCACCTGAAAGCCTTCGCTTTCCAGGGTATAAATCAGCGTATCGGCAATGCTGGGTTCATCTTCCACCAGCCAGAGCGTCGGCTTCATCAGGGTTCCTCGTCATCACTGGCCGGCGGATAGAGCAACTGCTGGCGCAGATGCCGCCAATCGGCTTTGGCCATGGCATCGGATGCCAGCCACAGTCGACGGCGCTTTTTGCCCCCCACGGGCTGCAAAGTCAGCAAAATACCGTAACGCGGCATCCAGGGCTGCTTCACCAGTTGCCATTCCTGGCCGTGCCAACCCAGGCGTTGGTTTTCCAGCAGGCGTAGTTCGCCCTGCCGCGACGCGATACGCTTTTGGCTGCGAATGCACTCAAACACCACCAGCGTCAGCAACACCAGCCAGATCGGCCCGTAGCCTTCCGGCCAGGGTGAAATCAGGATCAGCAGGATCAGTGCGCCGTGTGTCAGCAGGGAAAGTAACTGGGTGCGCCAGGAAATACGGACGTCACATCGCCACTGGGCCACGGTCTTTATTTCGCGTCTGGATCAGTGTCACCATTCTCTGCAGTTCACTGTCCTGCGGAGCGCCATGATTCATCAGCCAATTGAAAAGATCGGGATCGTCGGACTCCAGCAGGCGGATAAACAGCGCTTTATCTGTGTCATTCAACTGGTCGTATTCATACTCGAAGAACGGCATGATGGAGATGTCCAGCTCGCGCATACCACGGCGACAAGCCCAGTGGATACGTGCTTTGTTATTAATATCCATGTTGTTATGACTAACCTCTTTTCAGCGTGGCAACGCCATCGCAGGGTTCAACTGACACACTGTATGGCAACACCGGCGCGATATAATTCCATCAGCCAAAGATCTGTCTGCAAGGGTTACCCTTGGCCGCAAGCCTATAGAGTAACAATTTGACATACTCGCCGGGAAGGACGTTCTCTGTGTAAAGCGTAATAAAGCGCTAAATGTCAAAAAAAGCGCTGCCAGTGAAGCAAGCGTGAATAACAGTTTGCAAAGCCCGCCGCCTCTTTTACCATGGGGTCAACACACCTTCAGGTAAGCTAAACGTTAAGCAGGATCTTACTATGGCGTATAAAATTCCATTTCCACCCCGTCAGCCCTCCGCTTCTTCCCATCTGCCCCTGACCCTGATCTCGCTGGAAGATTGGGCAATGGTGACGCTGAACGGACCGGACACGGTGAAATACCTTCAAGGCCAGGTGACCGCCGATATCGAAGCGCTGCCGGTCGATAGTCATGTGTTGTGTGGTCACTGCGACGCCAAAGGCAAAATGTGGAGCAATCTGCGTTTGTTCCATCGTGGTGAAGGCTTTGCCTATCTGGAACGCCGCAGCGTGCTGGACAGCCAACTGGCAGAAATCAAGAAGTACGCGGTATTTTCCAAACTCACCATTGCCGCCGACAACGAAGCCGTCTTATTGGGCGTCGCCGGTTTTCAGGCACGCGCAGCGCTGGCGGGGGTGTTCAACAGCCTGCCGGATGCTGAACATCAGGTGGTGCAGGACGGTGAAACCACGCTGTTGCACTTCTCTCTGCCGGCGGAACGTTTTCTGCTGGTTACCACCGCTGCCATTGCCGAACAGTTGGCTGACAAGCTGCATGAACAGGCAGAACTGAACGACAGCCAACAGTGGCTGACGCTGGATATCGAAGCCGGTTACCCGGTGATCGACACCGCCAACAGCGGGCAATTGATCCCTCAGGCCACTAACCTGCAGGCGCTGGAAGGCATCAGTTTCAGCAAGGGTTGCTACACCGGTCAGGAAATGGTGGCTCGCGCCAAGTTCCGCGGTGCCAACAAGCGTGCGTTGTACTGGCTGGAAGGCAAAGCCGGGCGAGTGCCACAGGCCGCTGAAGACGTGGAGTTGCAACTGGGTGAGAACTGGCGCCGTACCGGTACGGTGCTGACTGCTGCCAAGCTGGCCGACGGCACGCTGTGGGTACAGGTAGTGTTGAATAACGATCTAGATGCCAACAGCAAGCTACGGGTTCGCGATGATGCCGCCAGCCAACTGGCCATCAAACCGCTGCCATATTCGTTGACGGAAGAAAAATAATACCCAGGCAGCAGGCTCACGCCTGCTGCCTGATTCCTTACTCGTCCAATTCGCCGTCGCGCTGCACCAGATAGATCAGCACCAAAATGAGGGTGACGAAGAATCGGAAAGCATCAGGCACCCCGTTCCATTGTTTCGACATCCACATACCGAACCACTCACCTCCCACCGACATAAACCCGACCTGCCAGGTCAGAAAACCGAGCGTCAGGCCGGCCACCGCTAGCGTTTTCTTTCTGTTGAAGGCCACCGCAGGCAATTTCAAGCCGCACAGCAGACGCAGTCCGCCTATCCAGCACAGCAGTGCGGTCAGGCTTTCCAGCGCAATGATGCCAATGTAACCGGCATGATGCAGCCACGGAGTCTGTATTGAACGGTAGGTGATGGTGGCGTCAGGGAAAATGGTGTCCATCATAAAGACATGACGTACAAAGGCGAAGTTGGAGCCGTAGTCCGTGATATTGCCAAATGCCACCAGCGTGGCGAACAGCGCCATCGCGCACACCAGCAACGCTTTGGATAAGCGAACGATCATATTGATGAGTCCTGAAAAGGTTAACGTAAACACCGAAGGTGTAGTTCGCGGGCTCAGGAATGAAGAAATGGGCTTGCTGGATACCCGAAAGAAACAAGCGCTTCTTTTCTAACTGAAAAGAAACGCTTAATCAACATGATATTAACGCTCTACTGGCGGAGATCAGACGTACAGATAAATCGCCATAAAATGGCACAGGCTGCCGCCGAGCACGAAACCATGCCAAATGGCGTGACCGAAGCGGAAACGCTTCGATGCATAGAAAATCACCCCCAGGGTATAAACCACGCCCCCTACCGCCAGCAGCGTCACACCGCCCACCGCCAGACGGGTCGCCAACTGATAAATCACGATCAGCGACAGCCAGCCCATGGTCAGATAGGTCACCAGCGACAGCGCTTCAAAACGGTGAGCGAAGGCCAGTTTGAACAATACGCCCAGCAGTGCCAATCCCCAGATTACCGCCATCAGCCCTTTCGCCAGCGGCGAGTTCAGCCCCACCAACAAAAACGGTGTGTAGGTACCGGCTATCAAAAGATAAATGGCGCAGTGGTCAAATTTTTTCAGCCAGTGCTTGGCCTTTTGATGGGGAATGGCATGGTAGAGCGTGGAGGCAAGGAACAGCAGGATCATGCTGCCACCATAAAGACTGTAGCTGGCGATGGCCGTCACGTCAGCGCCGGTATCGACCGCCTGAACTAACAGCAAAACCAGGCCGACAATGCCGAAAACCAGGCCGATGCCATGGCTGATGCTATTAGCGATCTCTTCCGCCCACGGATAGGCCGCAGCGGCAATTTTTTCGCTACCGGCTTTTACTACGCCCGTTTTTCCCATAAAGCACAACCCCTCAAAACAGCCAACATTGTTCGAAATTACCGCAAAGCAGCTTAACTGAGAATAATTTCAGTGTACACGTGTACGCTAAAATAAAACTGTGTGCGCGTGTAACCATCGAAATCCCTCGCCCGCTGGTCTACAATCGTTCGGCTTCAACCCATCTACCTTGAGGTTTACACCATGTCATCCGCTGTACCCGCGTTAGATTTCGGCTCCATGACCCAGGTCATCCAGTTCCTGATGGAAATCGACAAGTTGAAAAGCGTGCAACGCCGCACCAAAGTGCTGGGCACTCAACGCCAGGAAAACTCCGCCGAACACAGCTGGCACTTTGCTATTGGCGCCCTGAGCCTGGCCCCCTACGCCGGGGAAGGCGTGGATATCCAACGGGTGATCCAGATGGCACTGCTGCATGACATCGTTGAGATCGATGCCGGTGACGTGCTGGTCTACGATCTGGCGGCCCGCGCAGCGATCCATGATAAAGAAGTGGCGGCAGCCCGCCGGTTGTTCGGTATGCTGCCAGACACCCAGCGCGAGTATTTCACCGCTTTATGGCAGGAGTATGAAGATGGTGAGAGCGCTGACGCGCGTTTCGCGCTGGTGCTGGATCGCACCATGCCAATGCTGATGAACCTGCATAACGAAGGCCAAAGCTGGGTCGAAAATGGCATCAGCCTGGAGCAGGTACTTTCGCGCAACGCCACCATCGCCGACGTTCAGCCGGAGCTGTGGAAATACCTGTTGCAGCACCTGCACGACGCTCAGCGCAAAGGCTGGCTGAAATAACGCTGTTGCTGTTGCGACATGCCGGGTGATCCCTTCACCCGGCAAGCTATTCACAACGGCTTGTGGGCCGTTTCCTTTGCGGCAATCACCGCCCACAGCGTGATCAACAACGCCACCACCACATAGACCGAGATCGCCAGCGTGCTGTCGTAAGACTTGAATAGCGATGCGATAATCAAGGGTGCAAAACCACCACCGATAATACCTGCCAGCGTATAGGCCAACGACGATCCGGCATAGCGCACCCGGGTCGGGAACTGTTCGGTGATAAAGGCCGCCTGCGGGCCGTACATCGCCGCATGGATCAACAACCCCACCACCACTGCCAGGCAGATCAGCACCGGCTGGCTGCTGTCGAGCAACATAAAGAACACAAATGCCCAAACCATCGCCGCCAGCGCCCCGCCGATATACACCGGTCGACGGCCAAAACGATCGGACAGTGCACCAAACATCGGTACGGTAATCGCGTTACCGATCGCCCCCAACATGGTAGCGGCCAACGCCAGCGGGCGCGGCAGGTTCAGTACCGTGGTGACATAGGTCAGGGTAAAGACCACCACCAGCGCATACAGCACGTCGGAACCGATACGTGAGCCACCGGCAATCAACAATGGACGCCGATGCTGGGTGAAGACCTCGCGGATCGGCGAATGGGTAACGTCTTTGGACGCCTCCAGTTTCAGAAACGCCGGCGTTTCCCCCACCCCACGGCGCAGCCACAGGCCAAATACCACCAACACCAGGCTAAGCAGGAAAGGAATACGCCAACCCCACTGCTGGAAATCTTCTGCCGACATCGCTACCGTCACCAGCGTGATCAAACCGGTGCCGATCAGGGTCCCACAGGAAGGGCCGACCTGAGCAAAGGAGGCGTTACGCCCACGCTGATGAGGTTTACCGTGTTCCATCGACAGCAATACTGCCCCCGCCCATTCGCCTCCCAACGCAATCCCCTGAATAAAGCGCAGCGTGACCAACAGCAGCGGACTCCAAATGCCCCAACTGGCATAACCCGGCAGCAGCCCCATCAGTGCGGTAGTCACGCCCATGATCACCAGCGTGGTCACCAGGACAAAACGGCGCCCCAGCACGTCGCCGAGATGACCAAACACGATGCCGCCAATCGGCCGTGAAACATAACCGACCGCGTAGGTGGAAAACGCCAAAATGGTGCCCACCAGCGGATCGAAAGACGGGAAAAACACGTGGTTGAAAATCAGTGCCGCCATGATGTTGTAAACGGTGAAGTCATACCATTCCAGTGCGGTGCCGATCGAACTGGCCGCGGCCAGCTTGCCGGTATTCGGTGGATGAGCGGCAGTATCGTCGGCAGATAAATTCGCGGTCGGTGTTTCCGTGGTTGAAGTGCTCATGATGACAGCTCCTGCGTGGTCAGTTGCCAGCCAAGGACATAGTGCACCGCATCGGTGGCAGGGATTTTCAAGTGGTGACAAGCCAGCTCATTCAGCCGCTGACCGGCTTCGGCACTGCTGCTTTCGATCAACAGCATCGGCAACAACTGGCGATTTTCCCGCGACTCTTTCGGCAGCGGCGAGCTGAGTTCAACATCCGGCGACAGCAGGCTGCTGCGCACAAAACCGGGTTGCTCGGCCAGCATCGCCCCCAAATGATGGATACCGGCCTTCAGGACTTCCGGTGCCGCCGGCCCCAGGGTAACAATAACCAAATGGCTGCCGCAGCCCTGTCCGGTCACCGCCTCTACCGCACAGACCCGGCGCATTGGGTCGCGCATTTTGTCGAGGCTCGCCACCGACCAGGGGGTCTGTTGGTTAAACGCGGCGCGGTAAGCCGCCGAGGTAAAACTGGCCAGGGATTCGGTTTTATACAGCCCCAGGTATTTACGCCCGCCTTGTAGCGCCTGATAACGCGTGCCCGACAAAAAACCGGGCACCCGTACCCGCTCTTCCACGTGCTCACGGTCGTACCACTGATTGAAATCCGCCTCGTCCTGCGCGGCGACATCTGTTGCGACAAACAGCATTCCGTTCGGGGAACCGGTCATGGGTACTCTCCTGTTAGCTCAAAGTAAGGCGGGGTCGACCCCACCGGAAAATCACACCTCGGTGAGGCAGCGTTCGATCGCCAGCGCCCAACCCAGCAGCGCCTCGTCCTGCAAGGGCAACCCGGCCACCATCAGGCCAACCGGCGCCGCACCGGGCGATTGGCAGGGCAGTGATAGTGCGCAACCATCGAGGAAGTTGATCACCGAAGGGTTACGCAGCGCAGCGCCGTTGATACGAAAATAAGCGTCTTCATCCGCTTCCAACTCGGCAATGGTTGGCGCAACCATAGGCACCGTCGGCATCAAGAGTGCGTCAAACCCTTTCACTGCAGCCGTCACCCGCCGTTGCCAATCGGCACGCAGCAACTGCAATTGCTGTAGATCCTGCTCATTCAGCCATTGGCCGCGACGAATACGCGATAACACCCTTGGGTCATAGCCATCGGCATGTTCGGCAATCAGCGGTTGATGCCAGCGCCAGGACTCCAGCGCGCTGAAACCACCGGCAGCGTTGATCGTCGCCAGTTCGCCAAACTCCTGGCAGGGAATAAATTCAATCTTTGCTCCGGCCTGCGTCAGCCGCTGCAGGCTGAGATGAAACGCGGCAGTGACCTCATCGTCCAGGCCATCCAGCACCAGCGTTTGGGGCACGGCAAAGCGCGCCTGACTCAAGGTTTTCTGCTGCGGATGCAGCGGCAGATCGGCTATCGCCGCATCCAGCGCGATGCAACCAGCAACGTCATGAGCGATCACGCCGATCGAATCCAGTGAGGGCGACAACGGCAGCAGACCGCGACTGTCGATACGACGGGCGGTGGGTTTATAACCGGTCAGGCCGCAGAAGGCCGCCGGAATACGTACCGAGCCACCGGTGTCGCTGCCTATCGCACCAAAGCACATGCCATCAGCCACCGCGACTGCCGCACCGGAAGACGAACCGCCGGGAATCCGGCGTGCAGAGCGATCCCAGGGATTGGCAGGCGTGCCGTAGTGGGGATTGATCCCCAGCCCTGAATAGGCAAACTCGGTCATGTTGGTTTTCCCGATGACCACCGCGCCAGCCTGCAACAACCGCACCACCACGGCAGAATGGCGGTTAGCCACCGGCGCGTCGGCCAGCACCCGTGATCCGGCGGCGGTGGCTTCCCCGGCGACATCAAACAGGTCTTTGACCGACACCGGCACGCCGTCCAGCGCCGACAAGGGGGTTCCTGCTGCACGCCGTCGATCGGCCGCCAGTGCCTGCTGCTGTGCCCAGTCGCTATAAACATAGGTAAAAGTGCGTGCGCCCTCTCCCTGCTCGTCAGCAATTTGCGCCAGCGCAGCGGCAGTCAACTGCACAGCCGTTAATTCACCCTTGGCCAACCCGGTGGCGACCTGCGTTAAAGTCAGCTTTTCCATCACGCCACCACCGGCAGTTCTATGCTGCGATAGCCGTGGCTGATGGTACGTCCCAGCACCTCGTCCACCAGTTCCATACGGAATTCGGTCGCCGGTCGGATACCGCCAATCGCCGCCACCGTGCCGCAGGCCATCGCCAGACCGTCACGCGGCTGAGGTACCGTCAGCCCGCCCTCGGGCACCTGCTGACCACTCAGATAACGATCCAGCAGATCGCCAGGCGTGCGAAGACTGGCAAGGTAACCCTGCTGATAAAGCCGGAACTCACCGTCCTCTTTGATCCAGGATCGCAAGATCAACGAATCCCAATGTGCGATCACTTCCCGCAGGGGCCACGCGGCGCGAGCTACCGGTTTGACGCAAATTTGTTTGGACAGCGCTACGCTGTGCGCCTCCAGTTGACGATCGGTATGATCCGAGGCCAGCGAAACAAACAGCTCGCCGCGATGAGTGAAGATCAGCGGTTCCGCTTCGCCGGAGCTGGCATTGCCAATCACTTCAATGCAATCGCTCTGGCTAAGCTGATTAACGGCCACCCGATAGAACAGAGGGACTGCACTGGGTTGGGGCACACCCAGCTCCGCCAACTCCCTAATGTGGTGCAGGATCGCCTCACGATCGCGGCCGGTCCAGCCGGCGATCACCAGATGATCAATCTCAACATCCAGCCCCCCGGCACCGCTGGATTCAGGTAAAGTGAAGGTCAGTCTCATGGCGTTTGTGCCTCTTTGGTTAAAATACTGTGAAATTTCACTATATCTTTAGTTACCAAATAAGCGATTTCCATGCCATGTTTTTGTGTACTATGTCTAAAAACTTTCTTCTTGCAGGAGCAGAACGTGATGACCCTTGACGCAGAGAGCCAGGAACTCCCGACGGCAGAGGAAGCCGGAATGTCACTGAATGAACTGGCCTATCGGCGCTTTAAGCAGGCGTTGGTGACGTTAAGCTATAAACCTGGTGAATACCTCAATACTGCTCAGGTGATGAGTGAGCTGGATATGGGCAGAACGCCGATCAATCAGGCGATCCACCGGCTGGCCAATGAAGGGTTACTGCAGGTGATCCCGCGTAAAGGGGTGATGGTCTCGCCGCTGTCGATGGATGACGCACTGGAACTGATTGAAGTGCGGTTGGCCAATGAAATGCTGTGTATGCGGTTGGCGAGCAAGCGCATTACCGAATCACAAGTCGCCGCACTGACGGCCCTCAATCAACAAATCGAAGCCGCCAGCCAGCGCCGTGACCGGGTACAGATGATGACGCTGGACCACCAGTTTCACCAGCAACTGGCGCAGATCGCCGGCAATAATATGCTGGCGGACATTCTGAGCGTGCTGCACGCCAGAGCGCAGCGTTTCTGGGCCAGCACCTTGTCACGCGAAGGTCATATGCGGGAGGTTATCGAGGAGCATCGGGCGATTATCGCCGCACTGGCCGCACAGGACGACGACGCCGCGGCCAATGCGGCAGAGGCGCACATTCTGTCTTTCCGCAGTGCGCTGCTGCATGAGGGCTGATTGGAGAGAGATAATGCCGCACCAAAAACCCGGCGCCTCTAAAGCTACCGGGTTTTAAACTGTGGGTAGATAATTTTACTCTTCGAGCTCTTGGCCTTTCAACATAGCGGCACGCAAGACCGCGTTCAAACGCTTCTGGTAGCCCTTACCTGGCCTCTGCAGCCATTCCAAAATGTCAGTATCGATTCTGACCGTTTTTGATACCTTCATCGGTTTGTAGAACCGCCCCTGTAATGCCGTTCCCCATTGCTCATCGCTAAGCGCGGGGGCGTCACCATAGTCAATCCCATCATCCGGCATAACCCTCAAGGAGGCTATCTGCGCTTTTTGCTCCTCCGTCAGGGGAGGAAGCACGCTATGTTGCACATTCCTAACCGAATTTTTGCGTTTCATACTTCCCCCTTTCTCGTGCATCCGCTTTGCGGGCTGAAATGATACGGATAACCTCAATAACGTCGCCGTCAGCGGCCGCCAGAGGCCTCGATAAAGCTGCCGGTGACGTAAGAAGCAGCATCGGACAGCAGCCAGGCGATGGCTTCCGCCACCTCTTCCGGCGTGCCACCACGCTGCATCGGCAGATTGCTCTTCACCCGATCAACACGGCCCGGCTCACCGCCGCTGGCATGCATCTCGGTGTAAATACACCCCGGCCGCACCGAGTTAACGCGAATACCCTGAGCTGCCACTTCCAACGCCAGCCCGGTGGTCAGCGTGTCGACCGCCCCCTTCGAGGCAGCGTAGTCGATATACTCCCAGGGTGCCCCTAAACGAGAGGCGGCGGAAGAGACGTTGACGATAGCCCCGCCCTGCCCACCATGACGCTGCGCCATGCGCTTCACCGCTTCGCGGCAGCAAAGGAAATAGCCGGTAACGTTGGTGCTCAGCACTTTATTGATACGTTCGGCAGTCAGTTGCTCGATGCTGGTCTGCTGAAACAAAATGCCCGCATTGTTGACCAGTGCACTAATAGGGCCGAGGGTGGCATCCAGTCCGGCAAACATCGCGACCACCTGGCTTTCGTCACCGATATCAGCCCGCAACGCCAGCGCCCGGCCGCCCAGGGAGGTTATCTCTGCGACCACCTGCTGCGCCGCAGCCTCATCCTTAAGATAGTTAACGCCCACCGCGTAGCCCTGACGGGCCAGCAGCAGTGCCGTGGCGCGGCCAATACCCCGGCTGGCACCGGTGACCAATGCAACTTTAGTCATGCTGTTCCTTTCTCTGGTTAGGAAATCAGAAACGGTAGCTGGCGCTCAGGAAAGCCACCCCAGCCACCTTTTTCTCGACGATCGGGCTGTTAGCCGCATCGCCCAACAGAGTATAGATACCGACTCCGCCCTGGAAAGCGATTTCCCGCGTCAATTGATAATTCAGCGCCGTGTTGAGCATCACCTGTTTAAAACCGCTGCCTGGCCGATAAGCTTCGAAAGCGCTTTGCTGTGCCTGCTGCTGGGTAACACCAAAGTAGCCCCGCTGATAGCCGCTGTTGGCCCAGGTGGTGGTCAGATCGGCGGAGAGGCTAAGAGCATCGGTTAAGGGATACAGCGCTGCCACACCCAGATCGACATAGGCGGTATGCCCCAAATCTTCATCGCCGTAGCGACGCGCCTTGGTCGCCTGCATGCCCCTGACATAAGCGCGGAAAGGCTCAAGTTTATAGCTCAGTTCAATGCCGGCCTCAAACGCACCGTCCAAATCGCCCATACCTTTCAGCCGATTGTTGTGCCCTCTCAGCGTTTTCACTTTCTCGTCTCTTCCGCCGTCATAACCGGCTAATAAGGCGATGCCAAACGGCCCCGACAACGGCAATTGCCAACTGGCGCCCCCCAACCCAATACCGAAATCGCCCCAGGCCGCCCCATCGTAGCTGGCCTGCATATCGTACAGCGGCACGGCGCTATAGGTAGACGCCCCCTGATACAGCGGCGCTACCGCCATACCTCCGCTGAGAGTCAATGAAGCTTGCCCGCCCTCTTGTGCAGACCCCTGCAGGGGAAATATTGTCAACAGCGCCGCCACGGAATAACCCAGAGTATTTTTCAACTTGTCTGCCTTATTAAATTAAATGTTGTAGCTGCACCAGACGACGCAGCTGTTTTTTAATGCGGGGTTTTAAGCTTTTATAAAAAACCGGAGGTTCGGCATGCTGAATAAACGGCAGGGGCGATGAGAGTGAAATGACATGTTTGCCACCTTGCGTGCCGACAGGGGAAGGCAGCGTAGCCAGCACCAAAAATAAAATCGCGACAGTGCAAATAGCCACCGTTGAAAATTTATCTACTCGCATTTTTCCCCACCCAAATGATTAGTGCAGGAATTAGCTTACAAGAAACAAGTCGAAGCTCCCTTAACGCCAAATTAATGCCAGATTAAGGTTTGCTTAAGAACGGGTGAGCAAAAAGGATGACGCCGTTGTCTTCACCTGATGGTTGTAGTTATATAGCCGTCGACACATCGATATTAATCGGATGGCACGTGAACATACTGTTGGTGGAAGATGACCTGCAATTAGGCAAGGCCTTATGCCGCGCATTGGAGCTGGCGGGTTTTGAGTTGTGCTGGGTGCGGCTGGTCCATGATGCCCAAAGTAAACTCTCGCAAGCCAGCTTCGATTTAATGCTGCTGGACCTGACCCTGCCTGACGGCGATGGATTAAAAAAACTGGTCGAGTGGCGGGCCGCCGGACAAAATATCCCGATCATTGTTCTGACCGCCCGCGACCGGATTGAGAGCCTGGTCAATAGCCTGGACTCCGGCGCGGACGACTTTCTGGCCAAACCTTTCGCCTTGCCTGAGCTGATATCCCGAGTGAAGGCGGTGAACCGCCGCATGGCCGGATTTGCCTCCCAAACCTGGAGCCTGGGTAATCTGTATCTGGACCCAATGAACCACCAGGTGACGCTGGATGGTGAACTGCTGCTGTTATCGAAAAAGGAGTACCGGTTGCTACATGAACTGATGCGCTGTGCCGGCACCGTGGTGCGCAAAACCGCACTGGAGCAAAGTCTTTTCGGTCATGGCGACAGCGTGGAAAGTAACTCGCTGGAGGTACATATGCATAATTTGCGACGCAAGATAGGTAGGGAGCGAATTATTACCGTGCGTGGCATCGGTTATTTATTAAAAAAAGAGACGCTGGGATGATAAGTTTTAAATCCTTTTTTATGCGCACCATTATTTTTCAGGTATTAGCCATATTACTGCTGTGGGGCGTATTGATGGGCTGGGTAAAATATTTTTATTACCCCGATGCCGAAAAATATTTGGATAATCAGCAACGAATTGTCGCTCGCGGCATTGCCAATATTCTTGATAAGACCGATGTCAACGACCACAATTTTATTGAGGTAATTAAAGACATCGAAATAATGTATATCGATTCGATCAAAAACGGTATGCAGGATGAAATAGACTATCGCCCCTTATTTGTGGTTTACGATCATAACAATCAGATGCTTTACGCCTCGCCAGCGCAGGAAAAACCGCTGTTCCTGCCGCCTTCCGTGCTGTCCGGCACCATTAGCTATGCCAATATGAACTGGCATATCGCCGGCAGTTGGAGCGATAAACAGCAATTTAGGGTGATCGTCGGCGAATCCTTTGACAATCGCACCACTATTTTCGGCAACCCGGCGGAAAGTACCGCTATCCCACTGCTGCTAACCCTGGCGGCAACCATTGCCGCCCTGCTGATCACCGCCTATTTCAGCCTGAGACCGCTACGGCAAATCGCCAGAATGATCTCTGACCGCAAGCCTGGTACTTTGTCACCGATCAATGCAACCGAGCAATATCAAGAAATCCGGCCAATAGTGTTGGAAATCAATAAATTGATGTCACGTATCGATGCAGCCAATCAACGTGAGAAGCGCTTTATGGCTGACGCGGCGCATGAGCTACGCACGCCGATCGCTGCCGTACTGGCACAGCTGCATCTGCTGACCCAGGTGGCGGATAAAACCGAACGACAGGAAATCATTGAAGACATGCAGCAGGGGCTGGATCGCGCCGCATCACTTTCGCGCCAGCTGATTGACCTGGCCAAGCTGGAATCAGAAGACTTTCCGCTGAAGATTGAAACCGTGAATATTCACGCTGAAATCAGCAAATGCATTGCCCAGCACGTGCCCTACGCGCTGGAAAAGAACGTCGAACTTTCGCTGGATGGCAGTGAAAATGTGATGATTGATACCGATCGCCAATCACTGATTACCATCTTCACCAACCTTTTGGAAAACGCCATAAAATACGCACCGGTGAATGGGCGAATCGAAGCCAATATTCGCTCGCTGTCACCGCTGGGTTGCTACATTACCTTGCGCGACAATGGCCCTGGCATCGGCCAGGAATACCACAAACGGTTGTTCGAGCGCTTTTACCGCGTGCCGGGCACCCTGCAGATCGGCAGTGGTCTGGGGCTGGCGATAGCCAAAAACCTGGCCGATAAAATCGGCGCGCAGCTGCGGATCACCGAAGGGCTTGATGAACGCGGTATCGGGTTTGTTATCGATCTGCCTGAGAATTACCTGATGCCACCAGAAAGTTAAACCAACATGAAAGCCGCTATTTTACTGCCGCGGTATCGGCTTGATTGACTGTGACAGATCAATGGGCAAAAACGTGTTTGCCCATAAACCTGAGAACAGTTATCCGGCAATACGGATCACCGATCGCACATCGCTTTTCTTGTTCAGATCCCACACTTCGGCGATCTCGGATAAGCCGTGCTCCTGAGTTTCAACCGAGATCTGACCTGCGGCCGCCAACGCCAGGATCTCACTGGCATATCGCTGCATCTCAGCCACCGGGGGGAAATTGCCAGTACCGCTGCCCAAAATCTGCAGCTGGTTGCTGCGCAGTACCGCCGCCGGCAAGCGGATATCTGGCCCAGCCATTGAACCTACGTTGACCAGGCGAATACCGCGCCCACCGGCGTAGGATGACAGGTCGTGGTTGTTCAGTGTGGCCAGCAGCGCTTCGGTAGTCGTACCCCAGATGTAATCGACAATCACCTGATAGCCGTTCGGGCCCGCAGCGGCAGCAAAAGCCTGTACCAGTGCATCGCCTTCCAGGCTGAGGTCCACCGTAGCATCGACGTCCAGCGCATCCAATACGCTCTGCCGACGCCCAGCTGCGACAATCCGCCCCGCACCCGCCTGACGAGCAGCCGCCACCGCCAATTTGCCCGAGGTGCCTGTCGCGCCAATAATCAACACCGTTTCACCCGCCTGCAGCTCGGCGCGCCAGTGCAGCGGCAGCCAGGCGGCAAATGCCGGATTAATCAAGGCCGCTGCGGTGGCATCGTCCACGCCTTTCGGCACCGGCACGCTCCAGGAAGCGACGGTGCGCTGCGCCAGTGCACCGTGCGGCTGCCGGAAAGAGGCGAAATAAACCCGCTGACCGTCCGGTGCATAGCCAACGCCATCGGTACCGGGCACGATCGGTAACACCTTCGGGCTGGAGTAATGGGTTCCCGCCACCATGGCGCGATCCAATTGTTTGATTCCGGCGACAATCACTTCGATCAGGGTCTCCCCTTCTCTGGCTATCGGCTCATCCACATCACCGACTACGGGTGCCTGGCCTAACGCGTTAACTATTGCAGCTCTCATCATTGCTCCTAATTCCGTTGGGGATGTTGCTGTTCAGCGGCAGTAAAAAAGGGACACTGCATCATGCAGTGTCCCTTGATAGTACGCTTTGCCGAACGTGTTATTGATATTAACTCATCGGCTTTTTGTTGGAGAAATCAGAACCGCCAGCTCACAGACATATTGCCCTCTAATGAATTACTGCCCTGGCGGAACAGCTCGCTGGAAAGGCCAGCCCCGACAGAAACATCTTTATTGATCTGATACTGCACACCCGCCTGTGCCGCCAGCCCATCACGCCCAGCCAAGGTGCTTTTGCTATCAAAAGCCGAGGAGTCATAACCGACGAACTGTGCACGCTGGGTAACATGGTTGCTCAGCAGCTCATGTTGCCAGCCAAGGCGCAGGCTGGCGGATAATGCCGACGTTCCCTGGTACAGCGCTTCTACGCCCAAGGTGCTTTGCAGCGAGTCGGCATAATGGCCCTTAATCTGCATCGGTAAGGTGCCGGCACCGGACTCTTTGATCGTACGATGGGTGGTGGCGGTATAATCCAGTGCCGCTACCGGGCCAAAGCTGAATGAATCGGTTAACGCAAAATGATAGCCGCCACCCAGGGTTAATGAACCGTTCCAGGCCGTCCAGTCGCTCTTGCTGGTGCCGCTCACACCGGCAACATCAAACTGACGCTTCATATGATTATCCTCCGCGCCCACCCGGCCCAGACCATAAGCAAACGGCCCAGCCATGACGTCCTGTGCAAAGTTGAACTGCAGACCGAGATCAAATGAAGTGCTGTGCGTCCGTGCCCGATCGGCACTTTTGGCATTGACGGTTTGTCCGCCCACCGCCGCGTGGAAACCGGTGGTCAACCCTGGCACCAGCACATTACGTTTCTCTGCGCCAAACAGCACACCATAACGCGATGCGTTGTAACCGGTGATATTACCCGAACTACGCTGCCAGTTACCGCCGCCATAAGGCAGGGCAAAACTGATCCAATCTTGCTCGTCGTCGACCGGGGCCAGCGTCAGATTGCGTTCCGCTGCCGTCAACGTGCGGGTTAACTGACGTTCGCGATCGAATGAGGCCTGGATCAGGCTGTTATAGGCCGACGGCTCCAGCTGTGCCAAAGCATTGTTGACCTGCTTGCCATCAGGGGCCGAGAAGTCCAGCGCCGTCAGCAACGGACGCATATCATTACCCGCCGTCGCCGCCGTACGGGCCAACGCCAGCCCGACATTTCGCTCATTCGCGCTCTGTGCATACTGGCTGTAGGCCGATGCACCACGGCTGGCGCTGATTTGATATTCCCCGGCCGCCAACGGTGTCGCACTGAAGCTTAAGGTCGGTGACTGCGTCTGCACGCTGATCTGATCGAACTCGCCGCTGGCCTGCCCCAGTTGCAACAGGGAAGTGCTGTTCAGCTTCCAATCTGATGGGTACCAGCCTTTTACCGGCATCAGCGCCAAGGCACCGCCCAGACTGGACTTCCCGCTGATGATTACCTGGTCCCCACGGCCAAGGCTGTCAAACATCAGTTGCAAACGCCCCTGTGGTCCCTGCGAGTAATCGCCGACGATCGAAACCAGACCAAAAGGTGAACCGGTGGTGAGCAAACCGTTATTGGTAAACAGCCCGGCATCCGACAGCTCATAGCGGCTATTGCCTGCCAACTGAGCGCCCGGCTCAATATCCACGCTATACACCTGATGTGCGCCGTTGAGGGTGGTTTTTCCCCCTTCAGCCACCAGCGCAAAATTATCCTTACCGCGAATATTACCGTTATAGGTGAACTCAAAACCGCTATCCGCCACCGCGGTGACCTGCCCCAGCTCATCCGGCTGCAGACCGAAGGTTAAACGGGTGAGACGCGCCTGATTATTTTCATCCCATTGTGCATAGTCAGAGATAATGTCGCCCTGAATGTCAGCTCCACGCATCACGTTGATTGCGCCGGCCAGTGCATTATCTGACTGGTAGATGGCCGCTTTGCTGCCCTTTAGCGAGCCGGTGATATCGAAATTGGACACCAGCGGCGCTGCCCGGTATTTGGACAGGTCGAGCCCGCCCCACTGCCAGATATACGAGCCACGATATTCGGCATCATTGCCCAACATGTTGTTACCGAAATCCAAACGGGCAGCGATCCCCTCTTTGCCTAGTGCCTCCAGACTACCCCGTTGGATAATATTGTGCCGATCCCCATAGGCCACCAATAAGCCGGTGCCATAATCACCGTTGGCCTGCACCCGGGTACCCGGTGCGATGCTCAGCGTGTTGCCCGCACCGTCAATGCGAATACCGGCGGCGGCAACGCCATTGGCCAATAAGTCACCACGTTGCTCTATCCGATTGTTACTGCCATAGATGTGCAACCCGACGCCCCGCGCAACGGTATTGGCTTGGCCGCCGATATAATCGCTGCCGTCAGCATTGCGCGCGAAATACCCTTGCTGATTAACCACATCCAGACCGCTGCCATAAACCGAGCGACCAAAGAAGTTACGGCGATCGATGTCGTACCCCATGTCCTGTAACAGCGCCAATTCGGCTTCCATCATCGAGGTGTAATTGCGGTAGTTTTGGTGGCTCATCAGGCTGCGATCCAGCTCGATGTGAGACATGTAATCGTCATCCAGATCGCCGAACACATCGAGAATGCGTACCGGCACCCCCGGCATCGCGCCCTCCAGCACTTCTTTGACGTGGTTACCGGCGAAATAGCCTTGATCCTTGCGCACGTCGAAGCCGGAAGGGTCATCCGGCCCCTCACAGCCTTTGCACAAAATCGCCTGGCCCGGCTGTGCCGGGTTGCCGTTGTCGTCAAACAGATGCGATGACCAGCTCCCCTGCGTCGGGCCAAATTGGGTCACACCGCCCGCGACTCCGGCATCAGCGCTGATCCCTAATGCGTGGGCAATCTCATGAAATATCGTGACTTCCAGATCGGTTCGATGATCGGTTGGGATCTGTGCCGGCTGGGCCTGTGCTGGGGTAAAGTCCAGCTTGCCAATACGGACGATGGCATGGGCACCACTGTCCAAATCACCTGCCTCCTGGCCCTGTAATACCGCCTGAAGCTGGGTCAGGCTAAAGGTATCGTCACTGACGTTAGGGCTCATCGCGCCGGCATTCTTCTCGTCAAAGGTGCCGACGTTGATTACCCCCGGCAATTGGCCCGGCTTGGGTTTGATAATATCGGCCCAGCGTTGTGCGGCGCTGATCACCTGCGCCTTTTGCGCCTCATCCAATACCCAGGATGAGTGCTGAGGGACACCCTTATCAGTAAAATAGCCGTCATCGGTGGGGGCATAGAAATTCAGTTTAAAGACCGTTTGCCCGCTGTTATTTCGCACTTCATAACTTTCAACCGCCTGCGCGGAGCAGAAGGGTAAAGCCGCAATAATTGCGATAGCCAACCTTTTCATAGGACACTCCTTGTGAGTCAATCTTCCCTGCAAAATATTTTGCTGAGACCAATTTAACCACGCGGATTTAAACGGAATGTAAACCGGACAGCGTCTTAAACCAGATGGGAAATAAACTGCGAGGAACAGCACAGAAAATAAAATAATTAGCAATTAATCAAACATATAAGCAAGAAAACCCTTAGAGTCATGACAAAAAAAAGCAGCGCATAATGCGCTGCCTATGAATCAACTACTTGCAGAGGGGCTTATTCGTATTCGCTCATCGGCACGCAAGAGCAGAACAGGTTACGGTCGCCGTATACGTCATCCAGACGTTTCACGCTCGGCCAGTATTTGTTCTCACGCACACCGGCGATTGGGAACACCGCCAGCTCACGGGTATAAGCGTGCTGCCAGTCACTGACCAGTTCCGCCTGAATGTGCGGTGCGTTCACCAGTGGGTTGTCTTCCAGCGGCCATTCACCTTTCGCCACCCGATCAATCTCACCACGGATAGCCAGCATCGCGTCGATAAAGCGATCTAGTTCTACCTTGCTTTCCGACTCGGTAGGTTCAACCATCAGCGTACCCGCGACCGGGAACGACATGGTCGGCGCATGGAAACCGTAGTCGATCAGACGTTTGGCGATATCCATTTCGCTGATGCCGGTCTCTTCTTTCAACGGACGAATGTCGAGAATACATTCATGCGCCACGCGGTGATCGCGACCGGTATACAGCACCGGGTAAGCGTCTTTCAGACGGGTTGCGATGTAGTTGGCGTTCAGGATCGCTACCTGGCTCGCCTGCTTCAACCCTTCCGCGCCCATCATGCGGATATACATCCAGCTGATTGGCAGAATTGAGGCGCTGCCGAACGGTGCCGCAGAAACTGCGCCCTGCTGAGTGGTAACACCGTCGATCTGCACCACGCTGTGGCCTGGAACGAAAGGTGCCAAATGCGCTTTGACGCCGATTGGCCCCATGCCTGGACCGCCACCGCCGTGTGGGATACAGAAGGTTTTATGCAGGTTAAGGTGTGAGACGTCCGCACCAATGTAACCTGGGGTGGTGATGCCCACCTGAGCATTCATGTTGGCGCCGTCGAGGTACACCTGGCCACCGAACTGATGAACGATCTGGCACACTTCACGGATAGTTTCTTCGTACACGCCATGGGTCGACGGGTAAGTCACCATGATACAAGACAGCTCTTCACCCGCCTGCTCGGCCTTGACGCGCAGATCGTGCAGATCGATGTTGCCATTCTTGTCACAGGCCACCACCACCACGCTCATGCCCGCCATTTGGGCAGAGGCCGGGTTGGTACCGTGTGCGGAGCTTGGGATCAGGCAGATATGACGGCCTGCTTCGTTACGGCTTTCATGGTAATGACGGATAGCCAACAGCCCAGCGTATTCACCCTGCGCGCCGGAGTTCGGCTGCATGCAAACCGCGTCGTAGCCGGTCAATTGCACCAGCCACTGTGACAGTTGGCCGATCATCTGCTGATAGCCTGCCGCCTGTTCTGGCGGACAGAACGGGTGCAGCTCAGAGAACTCAGGCCAGGTAATCGGGATCATTTCCGCCGCGGCATTCAGCTTCATAGTGCAAGAACCAAGCGGGATCATCGCCTGGTTGAGCGCCAGATCCTTGCGTTCCAGACGGTGCATATAACGCATCATCTCGGTTTCGCTGTGGTAGCTGTTGAATACCGGGTGAGTCAGGATCGGATCCTGGCGCACCATGCCCGCCGGGATCGACTGGCTATTTTTGCTCACTGCCGCGTCCAGTGCGTCGATGTCCAGACCGTGCTCGTCACCAGCCAACAAGGCGAACAGCGTTTGCACGTCTTCACGTGAGGTAGCTTCGTCCAGCGTGATGCCCACCGCACCGTGAATATCGGTACGCAGGTTGATGCCGAAGCTCAAAGCGCGTTCCAGCACCGCGGCCTTGTCTTTCACTTCCACCGTCAGGGTGTCGAACCAGGTTTTGTGGCGCAGTTGCAGCCCGGCCTGTTGCAGCCCGGCGGCCAGAATGTCGGTCAGGCGATGGATACGCCCGGCAATACGTTGCAGGCCTTGTGGGCCATGGTACACCGCATACAGGCTGGCGATGTTGGCCAGCAGTACCTGCGAGGTACAGATATTCGAGTTGGCTTTTTCGCGACGGATATGTTGCTCACGGGTTTGCATCGCCATGCGCAGTGCAGTGTTACCGGCAGCATCGCGAGAAACACCAATGATACGACCCGGCATCGAACGTTTGAATTCGTCACGACAGGCGAAGAAGGCCGCGTGTGGACCACCGTAACCCATCGGCACGCCAAAGCGCTGTGCGGAGCCGAACACCACGTCGGCGCCCTGTTTGCCCGGTGCGGTCAGCATGACCAACGCCATAATGTCGGCAGCCACGCTGGTACCGATTTTACGGGTTTTCAGCTCGGCCAGCAGTTTGCTGTAGTCGTGCAGTTCACCGGTGGTACCGACCTGTTGCAGCAGCACGCCAAACACGCCCTGCAGTTCCAGCACTTTCTCGGCTTTATCGACGATCACTTCAAAACCGAAGGTGGCGGCACGGGTACGTACCACGTCCAGCGTTTGGGGATGCACGTCGTCAGCCACGAAGAAACGGTTAGCGTCTTTCAGCTTGCTGGCGCGTTTGGCCAGCGCCATCGCTTCCGCTGCCGCAGTCGCTTCGTCCAGCAATGAGGCCGATGCCAGATCCAAACCGGTCAGATCGAGAGTCACGGTCTGGAAGTTCAACAGCGCCTCAAGGCGGCCCTGCGACACTTCCGGCTGATAAGGGGTATAAGCGGTATACCAGCCCGGATTTTCCAGCATGTTGCGCAGGATCACCGGCGGGGTCAGCACCGCGCTGTAGCCCATACCGATATAGGATTTGTAGCGCTGATTCTGCGAGGCAATCGCCTTCAGTTCGGCCAGCGCCTGATGTTCAGTAGCCGCATCGCCCACCGGCGGCGGCGCAGGCAGTTGAATGTCTGCCGGCACAATCTGTTGGATCAGCGCGTTGAGCGAGCGTGCGCCCACCGCTTCCAGCAACTGCTGCTGTTGTTCTGCAGAAGAGCCGATATGGCGTTCGATGAACGCACCGCTGTGTTCAAGTTGGCTGAGTGTCTGAGTCATTGCTACAAATTCCTGAATGCTTACGGGGTACGGGATATAGCCTGATCTATAACTAAAACGCCCCGGCCAATGGGCCTGGGGCGTTACAACAGTTACTCGTCGATAGAAGCCTGATACGCACCGGCGTCCAGCAGGTTGCCGAGTTCGGCACTGTCGGAAGCCTTGATGCGGAACAGCCAGCCTTCGCCGTACGGGTCGCTGTTAACCAGCTCCGGAGAGCTTTCCAGCGCATCGTTGGCAGCGATGATTTCACCGCTGATAGGGGCATAGATATCGGAAGCGGCTTTCACCGACTCCGCTACCGCGCAGTCTTCGCCAGCGTTAACCGCGGTACCCACGTCAGGCAGGTCGACAAACACCATGTCGCCCAGCAGTTCCTGCGCGTGTTCGGTAATGCCTACCACGTATTCGCCGTTGCCTGCGTCACGCACCCACTCATGGGATGTTGCGTATTTCAATTCTGTTGGCACATTGCTCATCGCCAGCTACTCCTTCGAAGAAATAAAGAATCAATAAACAAAAAATTAATTAGTCAGTGGCTTACCGGCGCGCACGAATCCAGGTTTGGTGACCTTGACCGGCATTTCGCGGTTGCGGATCTGAACGATGGCCCGCTCGCCAATACCGGCGGGTACGCGGGCCAGGGCAATGCTGAAGCCCAGGGTCGGTGAGAATGAACCGCTGGTGATCACCCCTTCCTGCGTCTGACCTGCTTCATCGGTAAAACGCACCGGCAGCTCATTACGTAATACGCCTTTTTCCGTCATGATCAAGCCGACCAGTTGTTCGGTGCCCACTTCACGCTGTTTTTCCAGCGCTTCGCGGCCGATAAACTGGCGATCTTCCGGCAGCCAGGCAATGGTCCAGCCCATGTTGGCAGCCAGCGGAGAAATACCTTCATCCATCTCTTGCCCGTACAGGTTCATACCCGCTTCCAGACGCAGGGTGTCGCGTGCCCCCAGGCCGGCCGGCTTCACGCCCGCCGCCAGCAGTTTCTGCCAGAAATCGACCACCTGCTCTTTCGGCAGGGCAATTTCATAACCCGCTTCGCCGGTATAACCGGTGGTGGCAATAAACAGATCCCCGGCCTGTACGCCAAAGAACGGCTTCATGCCTTCAACCGCGCTTTTTTGTTCCGGGGTAAATAAGGTGGCGGCGCGCTCTTTGGCCTGTGGGCCCTGCACCGCAACCAGCGCCAGATCGTCACGTACCGTCAGCGCTACGCCGTACGGAGCCGCGTGTTCTTCGATCCAGGCCAGGTCTTTGTCGCGCGTGGCGGAGTTCACCACCAGGCGGAAATAGTCTTCAGTAAGGAAGTAGACGATCAGGTCGTCGATCACACCGCCAGACGCATTCAGCATGCCGGTGTACAAGGCTTTGCCAGGTTGAGTGAGCTTGGCGACGTCATTCGCCAGCAGGTAACGCAGGAACTCGCGGGTGCGGGCACCGCGCAGATCCACAATGGTCATATGGGAGACGTCGAACATACCGGCATCCTGACGCACGGCGTGGTGCTCATCGATCTGGGAGCCGTAATGCAGCGGCATCATCCAGCCATGAAAATCTACCATGCGCGCACCGCACGCCACGTGCTGGTCGTACAGTGGGGTTTGCTTTGCCATCTTTTCCCTCATTTCACTCAGAAGCTGAAGATAGGGTGCTGCTACGCAATACGTCAGATAATGGCTCGCGGCCGGATTGCGTGGCGCACTGACTGCCCAACAGAAACGCTGCGCCGAACGTGCAAAAACGGCGGCTAACCGCCGCGACGCAAACGATACCTTTGTCCTGACGTTATCACTGAACGACCCCATTAACCATAAGTTAAAATAGGCTTGGCGTCGTTCAGGGCCAGTAAAAGGCCGGGCTAGTGTGCAGAGTTTTTGACTGGAAAAATGCGCTTTAAGGCACAAAACCAACAATTAAAGCACCAAAAATCCGAAGTTATATAACAAACCCAAGGCCGGATACGGAATTTCGACTTTTGATAACCGAACATGGAATTAGAAAAACTAATGGTAAAAGCAGCCTGAAATTAGATTATTTCAAATGAAGGGTTATATAAGAAAAAGCTATGGGTATAAGACGCAGGGCTGCGCCTTTGGCTATCGATGATAATGCGGGGAAAATGAGGTAGAGAGGCCGGACGACCTCTCTCAGACAGCGATCAGGCCAGCCACTCCGGCAGGTCATTCAGGCCCATTGCCTGACGCACCAGCTTGGGTTTCACGCCCGGCAGGCTGTCGGCCAGGCGTAGCCCGACATCACGCAGCAGTTTCTTCGCCGGGTGGTTGCCATCAAACAGTTCGCGGAACCCTTGCATACTGGCCAGCATCACCGCCGCACCGTGTTTGCGACGGCGTTCGTAACGGCGCAGATACAGGTGTTGGCCTATGTCCTTGCCCTGACGTTGCAGACGGCGCAGTTCAGCGATCAGCTCTGCTGCATCCATAAAGCCCAGATTCACCCCCTGCCCGGCCAGCGGATGCACGGTATGCGCCGCATCGCCCACCAGCGCCAGACGGTGCGCGGCAAAGCTACGCGCATAACGCCCGGTCAGAGGGAAGGTCTGACGTTCACTTTCCAGGGTGCAGGCGCCGAGGCGCAGGTCAAAAGCCATCGCCAACTCACGGTTAAACTGCTCCGGCTCCAGTTGTTTCAGGCGCTCCGCCTCTTCCGGTGCCACCGACCACACGATCGAGCTTAAATGCGGATCGCTGAACGGCAGAAACGCCAGAATGCCATCGCCGTGGAACACCTGCCGCGCCGTCGCCAAATGTGGTTCTTCGGTGCGGATAGTGGCCACCAGCGCATGGTGGCGGTAATCCCAGAAGGTCAGAGGGATATCGGCATGTTGACGCAGCCAGGAATGGGCACCGTCGGCCCCAATCACCAGTCGGGCGGTCAGCATGCGGCCATCTTCCAGGGTGATAAAAGCGTCGTTCTCGCCCCAGGCCACCTGCTTGAGCGTCGCAGGCGTCATCAGTGTGACGTCGCTCAGGCTTTCCGCCCGCTTCCACAACGCCTGCTGGATCACTGAGTTTTCGATGATGTGGCCAAGATGATTAAAACCACACTCGTCACCCCGAAAGGCGATCTTGCCGAAGCTGTCGCGATCCCACACTTCCATGGCGTTATAAGCACTGGCGCGCAGGGAGAGGATCTCATCCCACACGCCAATATGCTGCAGCAGGCGCTCGCTGGCGGCGTTGATGGCGGAGACGCGCAGTGCCGGTTGTGGTGGTGGCGGCGTCATATCCGGTTGCTGGTGTTCCAGCACCGCAATGCGCAGGCCGCTGCCTTGCAAACCGCAGGCCAGAGCCAGCCCCACCATACCGCCGCCGGCGATAACCACGTCAAATGATTGCATGCTGCTTAATTTCCTTAAATGACTCGCTGTGCCATTGCCCAGCGCTTTGGGCACAGCATGCTGCGCCTGTGCCTATACACCGCTTAGCGATCCACCCAGCCTAAAGTACGTTTGGCAAAGGCGTCCCGCACCGACGGCAACTGGGCCATCGCCATCAGACCCAGATTACGCCCGACCACTAGGGGACCGTAGCGATTGGCAAACAGCCGGATCAGGCCGTCTGTCACACCAATGGTGGCCTGCTGATCTTGCTGTCGCCGCTGTTGATAACGCCCCAACAGCGCATAGCCACCGGGATCTTCTCCGGCCTGCTGCGCCTCGGCCAGCGTTTCCGCCAGCGACATCACGTCACGCAGGCCAAGATTGAACCCCTGCCCGGCGATCGGATGCAGCGTCTGTGCGGCATTGCCCACCAGTGCCAGCCGGTGGCTGACATGCTGATTGGCGGTCAGCAGGCTGAGCGGGTAGCTGTGGCGTTTGCCGGCGCGAAGAATTCGCCCCAGACGCCAGCCAAACGCCTGCTGCAATTCACTGATAAAACGCTCATCGTCCCATCCGTCGACCTGCTCGCGATCTTCACGCGCATGGCACCACACCAGTGAGCTGCGCCCCTGAGACATCGGCAGTAAAGCCAAGGGCCCGTGGCGGGTGAAGCGTTCAAAAGCGCGCCCCTGCGGATGCTCTGCGGTGGTGACGTTGGCGATGGTAGCAAACTGCGGATAGTCACTCTGTTGCCACTGCAGATTACAGGCCTGCGCCAGCGCCGAACGCGAGCCGTCCGCCGCCACCAGCAGTTGCCCGCTGATACGCTGACCGTTATCCAGCAGCACTTCAGCCTGCTCCGCCGTGCGCACCACATCGACCACCCGGGCCGGACAGTGCAACGTCACACCCGGTGCCTTGGCCAGCAGCGCAAACAACCGTTGGCCGGCATCGTGCAGCTCAATCACCTGCCCCAACGCATCGACCTGGTAATCCTGCGCGTGCAAATTAACAAACCCGGCATGGCCGCGATCGCTAACATGCACCTGGGTGATGGCCGTCGCACAGTCACGCAGCGCCGGCCAAACGCCAATGCGCGTCAACTGCTGACAGGTACCCTGCGCCAGGGCAATGGCGCGGGCGTCAAACCCCGGATGGCTGCGGTCGTCCGGTCGGGTCGCTTCGACCAGGTCAACCGCCAATCTTCCCTGAGTCAGCGAGGAAATGGCCAGCGCCAGAGTCGCGCCCGCCATACCGCCGCCAACGATGATTACGCTCATGTTGTTACCTTGCCGCTGCCATCAGTGCTTCAATGGCATCAGCGTCTTTCACTACGCTGGCCGTCAGATTCTCAATACCGGTCGCGGTGATCAGGATGTCGTCTTCAATACGAATGCCCATGCCGCGATATTCTTCCGGCACATCGGCATTCGGCGCAATGTACAGCCCCGGTTCGACGGTCAGCACCATGCCCGGCTCCAGCGTACGGTCACGATCCGGCGTACCGTAATGGCCGACATCATGCACATCCAGCCCCAGCCAGTGACCCAGGCCATGCATGTAGAACGGACGATGTGCCTGCTCGGCAATCAACTGTTCGACTTCGCCTTTCAGGATCCCCAACTCCACCATCCCGGTAATCATGATGCGTACGACTTCATCGTTGACCACGCGGATGCTGATGCCCGGTTTGAACATCTCCAGCGCCCGTTGCAACGACGCCAGCACGATGTCATACACTGCGCGTTGCGGTCGGCTGAATTTACCGTTGACTGGGAAGGTGCGGGTGATGTCGCCAGCATAGCCTTTATACTCGCAGCCGGCGTCGATCAGCACCAGGTCGCCATCGCGCAATTCACTTTCGTTCTCGGTGTAGTGCAGGATACAGGCATTGTCCCCCCCACCGACGATGGTGTTGTAGGACGGGTAGCGGGCGCCGAAGCGGGTAAACTCATGATGAATTTCCGCCTCAAGCTGATATTCAAACATGCCTGGACGGCATTTTTGCATCGCACGGGTATGGGCCAGCGCGCTGATCTCACCGGCACGGCGCATAATCACCATCTCTTCCGATGACTTGAACAGGCGCATTTCGTGCAGCCACGGACGCCAGTCGGTCAGGGTTGCCGGTGCCTGCAGGTTCTGGCGGAAGCCCTTGCGCAGCTTGTCCAGCGCAGCAAACAGGATTTGGTCGGCATAGTCGTATTGGCCCTGCGCGTGGTAGATCACGTCCAGGCCATTGAGCAACAGGGGTAATTGGTCGTTGATTTCATCGAACGGCAGCGCGCGGTCCACACCCAGCTTCGCCGGGGCGGCCTCTTGGCCCAGACGGCGGCCAAACCAGGTTTCCGCCGTCAAATCGCGCACCCGGTTGAACAACACGCTGTGGTTATGCGTCTCATCGCTCTTCACCAGAATCAATACCGCGCCCGGCTCGTTGAAGCCGGTCAGGTACCAGAAATCGCTGTTCTGACGGTAAGGATATTCGGTATCTGCACTGCGCGTTGCTTCCGGCGCAGAGAAAATAATTGCCGCGCTGGCCGGAGCCATTTTCGCCAACAGCGCCTGACGGCGGTTGTTGAATTCCTGCTGAGTCATCACCTTCTCCTGAAATCAATCTGCCTGTGCTCACGGCCTCAAGGACGTGAAATAGGGTGTTTAGTGCAAGGTCGGTTTGGCATTTTCCGGCGCCGTCGGCTTGCGGCGAGTAAATTCGGTGTGGCACAAAATGGCCGCCATCCGCACATACTCCACCACTTCCTCCAGAGAGTGCTCAAGCTCTTCCTGGTCTTCATCTTCTTCGTAACCGAGTTGGGCGATGTTGCGCAGATCGTCGATCGCCTCACCCAGTTCGTCTTTCACCTGAGCCAGTTTCGGCTGCATCATGCCAAGGCCGAGCAGGAAATGGTTCACCCAGCCGCTCAGCGCGTCGGCGCGATCAAACACGCTGACCGTTTCGCCCTCCGGCATCATCAGTTGGAACATGAAATCGTCGTCTTCCAGCGTTTCACGCGTAATTTCATGAAGTTGCTGAAGCGGCAAGCTTAGCGCCTGCGGGAAGGCCACGCCTTCATTAGTCAGATCATAGACCAGTGATTGCCAGCCGGCGTCACGGCTGCCACCGCACAACAGGCCACTGATCAGGCCGTGCATTTCTGCTGCGGTCAACGCCACCGCTTGCTGGTTAAGGGCAAGGGTCAAAGATTGGTAACTTGGAAATGTATTCTGTATAGACATGCGCATTCGTCATCGTTGGCAGGATAAGTTCGTGTTATGCTACCACCAAGGTCCGTCGCTGTGCCAGATAAGCACGACACCTCAGTGGCTAGTTATAATCGTGATGTGTCAGAATTCACACAGTACCGGCAGGGAACAAAATGAAGCTAAATACGCATTTTGAAACCCTTTTTTGACTGGTAATGTCTGTCGCGGTAGATTACAACCAGGTACTGAAAAAGGGGTTGTATCTTGGTACCGAGGTATATATAGTGGCGCCCGCTTTGGTGGCCCGGTAAGGGTAGACTGGGGCTGGCGCGAAATTTAGGCAGGAAGGTGGCATGTCTGCACAACCGGTAGATATTCAAATTTTTGGTCGCTCTTTAAGAGTCAATTGCCCGCCAGAACAACAAGATGCGTTGAACATGGCAGCGGTCGATCTTAACGAACGGTTGCAAGATCTTAAAGTTCGCACTAGAGTCACAAATACTGAGCAGCTCGTTTTCATCGCAGCATTGAATGTTTGTCACGAACTTGCTCAAGAACGGTTGAAAACCCGTGATTATGCGTCCAATATGGAACAACGCATTCGCATGCTACAACAGACCATTGAACAGGCTTTGCTTGAACAGGGTCGCATCTCTGAACGTCAGGATGCACAATTCGAATAACTTAAGTTGCTGAAATCCAAGGTTTCGGCAATGAGTAAAAAATTTCTCTGAGATGTTCGCCAGCGGGCCAGTCCCCTGAGCCGATAATTAGTACCAACAGAATGTGATGATCCGCGATCGGTGTGCATGCTCGGCCCGCCGAGAAGCCTTAAGATTGCGACAGCACGTTCACCTTGAACCATGGGTTCAAGGGTTACAGCCTGCGACGGCATCTCGGAGATTCCCCTTCCTCAGCGGTAAGTGTGCTGACTATGTCTTTTCAAGCCCAGTATGCCCAACAGCGGCAAAGCATCCGAAACCAAATCCGTCAGCTTCGACGCGCCCTAACACCCGAACAACAAAATAATTTCGCCCTGCAGACAGCTGAACGCATCGCTGCGCATCCGCGTATCCAGGCGGCACAAAGCATTGCGGTGTTTTTGTCGTTCGATGGCGAGCTCGATACCCGTCCGCTGATTGAACGGTTATTGCAGCAAGGCAAACAGGTTTATCTGCCGGTGTTGCACCCGTTTAGCCCCGGCAATCTGCTGTTCCTGCGCTACACCCCGGAAACGCCGCTGGTTAACAACCGCTTCAATATCCTTGAGCCACAGCTCGATGTTCGCAACGTCTTGCCGGTCGGCTCGCTCGACGTGGTGCTGACGCCACTGGTGGCGTTTGACAGTACGGGTCAGCGTTTGGGGATGGGTGGAGGTTTTTACGATCGCACTCTGCAAAATTGGCAACATGTCGGCCCCTACCCGATCGGGTTGGCACATGACTGCCAGCAGGTGGAACAACTGCCGGTGGAACATTGGGATATTCCGCTGCCGGAGATCGTTACCCCATCGCAGAATTGGGTATGGCGGATGGCCGAATAGCAAAAGGCCGGATAAATCCGGCCTTGGTTGTTACAACGCGTTCAATCAGAGCAGCAAGCGAGCACGGATAGTGCCGGCAATCGCCTTCATACGTTGCAGTGCCGCGTCGGCACGTTCGGTTTCAGCTTCGATGTCGATAACCACGTAGCCGATTTCCGGACCGGTTTGCAGGTACTGCGCAGCGATGTTCACCCCTTCTTCAGCGAAGATCTGGTTAATCTGCGTCAGTACGCCAGGGCGGTTTTCATGGATGTGCAACAGACGGCTGGCATTAGGGCCATGCGCCGGCAGTGACACTTCCGGGAAGTTAACCGCCGACAGGGTCGAACCGTTGTCGGAGTATTTCGCCAGCTTACCGGCTACTTCGTCACCGATGTTCTCCTGCGCTTCCTGAGTCGAACCGCCAATGTGCGGGGTCAGGATCACGTTATCGAACTCGCACAACGGTGAGTTGAACGGCTCACTGTTGGTCGCAGGTTCTTCCGGGAAGACATCGATCGCCGCACCGGCCAAATGCTTGCTGGCCAATACTTTGCACAGTTCAGGAATATCCACCACGGTACCGCGCGAGGCGTTGATCAGAATTGAGCCCGGCTTCATCAGTGCCAGCTCTTCTGCGCCCATCATATTCTTGGTCGACAGGGTTTCCGGCACGTGCAGCGTCACTACGTCGCTCATGTTGAGCAAATCGGACAGGTGGCGTACCTGTTGGGCATTGCCCAACGGCAGCTTGTTCTCGATATCGTAGAAGAACACTTTCATGCCCAGGCCTTCGGCCAGGATACCCAACTGGGTGCCGATATGGCCGTAGCCGATAATCCCCAGCTTCTTGCCGCGTGCCTCAAACGAGCCTACGGCCAGTTTCTGCCATTCACCGCGGTGTGCCTTGGCGTTGGCGGACGGAATGCCGCGCAGCATCAGCAGCAACTCGCCCAGCACCATTTCGGCCACGGATCGGGTATTAGAGAAAGGTGCGTTAAACACCGGAACGCCGCGCTTGGTCGCCGCCTTCAGATCAACCTGGTTAGTACCGATACAGAAACACCCTACCGCCACCAGCTTTTCTGCAGCGGCGAAAACCTCTTCGGACAGATGTGTACGCGATCGGATGCCGACGAAGTGAGCATCGCGGATCGATGCCTTAAGCGATTCGGTGTCTAACGCACCTTTGTGATATTCAATGTTGGTATATCCGGCTGCCAGCAGATTATCTACCGTGCTCTGATGAACCCCTTCCACCAACAGGAATTTAATCCTGTCTTTCTCCAATGATACTTTTGCCATTTACCCGACCCTATGTTCAGACTTCAGAAGCGGCTGTTGTGAAACAGCACGTATCCAACATAACAAAAATAACGCAGGCGGCAATACAAACGATTGCCCGCCCGTCAGGACAAGGCTCAGCGTTGTTGCTGGTTTCTGGCAGAAAATGCCATAGGGAAAGAAATAGGCAGAAGCTTCGTGGAGCTATCGCTCGTAATGTGACATATGTCACCAAATTTGGCGCTTTTAATAAAAGATATTTTAACCAGTGAATTATGCGGCCCGGTGGGATCCAAGACCGCATACCTGTAGAGGACTCTACATTAGCCGATGACCTTCACGCCATCAGGCGTGCCGACCAGCGCCACATCGGCGCCACGGTTGGCAAACAGCCCCACTGTCACTACACCGGCGATGCCGTTGATTTTGTTTTCCAGCGCAATGGCGTCGATGATGCTCAGGTTATGCACATCCAGGATCACATTGCCGTTATCGGTCAGGACATTCTGACGATACTCCGGCAGTCCGCCCAGCTTCACCAGCTCACGCGCCACGTAGGAGCGTGCCATTGGGATCACTTCTACCGGCAGCGGGAATTTACCCAGCACGTCAACCTGTTTGGTGGAATCAACAATACAGATAAACTTGCGCGCGATGGCGGCAATGATTTTTTCACGCGTCAGCGCAGCGCCGCCGCCTTTGATCATCTGCATCTGGCGGTTGATTTCATCCGCACCGTCGACATAAATATCCAGCGAATCCACTTCGTTGCTGTCGAACACGTGGATGCCGAGACTTTTCAGCTTGGCGGTGGAGGCGTCGGAGCTGGACACCGCGCCTTCGATCTGGTGTTTGATCGAGCCGAGCGCGTCAATAAAGTGGGCGGCGGTCGAGCCGGTACCCACCCCGACGATGGTGCCCGGGGTCACGTAATCCAGCGCTGCCCAGCCAACCGCTTTTTTCAGTTCATCCTGCGTCATAATATGTCCATTGCCTCTGTACGAAAACGTGTGCGTATTATAGGGTAAATCGCTATTTTTCACTTAGGCAGGATCACACTTCTTCACCCCGAGCCGCATTTTTAGGCGCGCCGCGGCAAGATGGCCCGGTGATTTTCCACCTGTAAAACACCAGAGATGTGGCATAGTGCCAGTATCAATTTACTTTAAGGGATATCTTTCCGATGAAACGCCCAGACTATCGAACGCTACAAGCGCTGGACGCGGTGATCCGTGAGCGTGGCTTTGAGCGCGCCGCGCAAAAACTTTGCATCACACAATCGGCAGTATCCCAGCGCATCAAGCAGTTGGAAAACCTGTTTGGCCAACCGTTGTTGGTGCGTACCGTACCGCCACGCCCGACCGAACAGGGTCAGAAGCTGTTGGCGCTGCTGCACCAGGTAGAATTGCTGGAAGAAGAGTGGCTGGGCAACGACACCGGCATTGATACGCCGCTGCTGCTGTCGCTGGCGGTTAACGCCGACAGTCTGGCAACCTGGCTGCTGCCGGCGCTGAAACCGGTGCTGACCGATTCCCCGATCCGCCTGAACCTGCAGGTAGAAGACGAAACCCGGACTCAGGAACGCCTGCGCCGCGGTGAAGTAGTGGGTGCGGTGAGTATCCAGCCGCAGCCACTGCCAAGCTGTCTGGTGGACCAACTGGGCGCGCTGGATTATCTGTTTGTCGCCTCGAAAGGTTTTGCCGAGCGCTACTTCCCAAACGGGGTTACGCGATCCGCGCTGCTGAAAGCACCGGCGGTGGCATTCGACCATCTCGACGACATGCACCAGGCTTTCCTGCAGCAGAACTTTGATCTGTCGCCAGGTAGCGTGCCCTGCCATATCGTCAACTCATCGGAAGCCTTCGTGCAGTTGGCGCGTCAGGGCACCACCTGCTGTATGATCCCGCATCTGCAGATTGAGAAAGAGTTGGCTTCGGGCGAACTGATCGATCTGACGCCGGGCCTGTTCCAGCGCCGCATGCTGTTCTGGCACCGCTTCGCGCCGGAGAGCCGCATGATGCGTAAAGTGACCGATGCCCTGCTGGAGCATGGTCGCCAGGTTCTGCGCCAGGATTAAATAGAAAAGGTTGCTGTTCAGGTTGTTTTTAAGCCCGAGATACCCGGGCCTAGCGCACCGAGGGGCGCTCCGGCAGCTAAAGCTGCTACGACCCCATCGGCACGCTCTCCCTAATAACGGGCTTTATCAGTAGTCTGAAAGACCCATCTTATACCCTAAATAATTGGAGTTGCATCAAGGCGGCCAAGGCAGGAGTCCCCAGGAGCTTACTCAAGTAAGTAACTGGGGTGACTGCCTGCAGCCAACACAGATGCAGCTTCAAGTATGACGGGTATATTATTGCGCCGCGTTGCGCTGCAGCTCAAACACTACATCCACCTGATCGTCAAAGTGAATGCTTTGCTGTTCGTAGGTTTGCGCCGCGTCGCTTTCCGCCGCTGCACCCGCCGATTTATACATGCGTGCTACCGGCATCGGCTGGTAGTTGGCAACGTGATAACGAATGCTGTAAACCGGCCCCAGCTTGGCGTTAAAGCCTTTCGCCAGTGAAGCGGCCTGCTGAGTGGCGTTCTCAATGGCTTTCTGACGCGCCTGCTCACGGTAAACGTCCGGTTTCGCCACGCCCAGCTCAACGGCGCGGATCTCATTCAGCCCGGATTTCAACGCGCCGTCCAGCAGCTCGTTCAACTTATCCAACTGACGCAGCGTCACCTGTACCTGGCGTACCGCACGGTAGCCTTTCAGCACCGATTCACCGGTTTTCAGATAATCATATTCCGGCTGGGTGCGCAGGTTGGCAGCGCTGATGTCTTTCTTCTCAATGTTATTTTTCTGCAGGAAATCAAAATATTGCGCTACGCGCTCATCAACCTGCTTCTTCGCCTGTGCGGCGTCTTTGGAAGAGACGCTGACCTCGATCGCCAGGGTGGCGATGTCTGGAATTGCGTCGACGCTGGATGTGCCCGAGGTCACCACGTGCGGCCCTTCCGGCACTTCCGCCGCTTGCAGCGCCAGAGGTAACGTCCCTAATCCAACCATTGCGGCCATAGCCAATGCTTTAAGCTTCACAGTGTCTCCTTGATGACAGGCTGTAACTGATTACCGGCCTTTCTCTACTGAGAACAGCCGGTTCCTTGGCATCAAACGTAGCATATTGCACGGGCTTTTGAATTCGGATTAGTGACAAATTCTTATAAACTTGCCCCCTGCCAGGCCAACTGCAAAGCGATGCCCCACATCACCACGCCGACCAGCGTATTGATGATGCGTTGTGCCATTTGGGTGTTCAGCCAGGGCGCCAGCCAGGAAGCCAACAACGCCAGCGCGAAGAACCAAACGATGGAAGCGCTCACCGCACCCAACGCAAACCAGGAACGAACATCCGGCGTCAGTTGGCCGCCCAGGCTGCCCAGCACCACAAAGGTATCGAGATAAACATGTGGATTCAGCCAGGTCACCGCCAGCATGGTGACCACCAGCCGCCAGCGGCTCTGCTTCAGTTCCTCAGCGGTTGCCATCGCCAGTTGCCTGCTGAATGCTGTGCGAAACGCACCCCAGCCGTACCACAGCAAAAAGGCGACGCCGCCCCAGGTCACCAGTGCCAATAACAACGGCGAACGGCTCAGCAAGGCGCTGCCACCGAAAATACCCCCGCAGATCAGCACAATATCACTCAGCGCACACAGCGACGCGACCATCAGGTGGTACTGACGGCGAATACCCTGATTCATAACAAAAACGTTTTGCGGGCCCAGCGGCAGGATCATCGCGGCACTCAGGGCAAAGCCCTGTAAAAAGACAGCTAGCATGGTATTCCTCACAGAGAACAAAGCGCCGGGCAGCGGCGCGTATCGGTCAATACGCGCATCATAGGAGGAAAAAATTATTAGGTGAAATTGATATTTCTAATCAACTATCAGCAATGCTAATAGTCAGGCCGGAGTAACAAACCCCAGCTCCTGAGAAATGCGCTGCGCGGTCGCCAGCACCGGCTTAATCAGCGCTTTGACGCCAATCTGCTGCAGCTTGGCTGTCGGTAGCGAAACCGACACCGCATAGGGCACCCGCTGCTGAATATCAAACACCGGCGCCGCCACGCAGGACACTCCCAGCTCATTCTCTTCGCGATCCATCGCCATACCGCGCAGGCGGATATCGGCCAGCTCTTCATACATCTTCGGCAGTTCGGTGATGGTATTGCGTGTCAGCGTCTGGATCTCATGCTGATGGGTTTGCCAGTAACGATCGGGATAATCACTGTTGCCGTAGGCCATAAAAATCTTGCCCATCGCCGAGCAGTACAGCGGCATATGCTGGCCGATATAGGCACGGGTACGCATCATGCCGGTAGTCGGCTCCAGCTTGTAGATCAAAATGACGTGGTCGTCTTCGCGGCTAGAGAAGTTGACCGTCTCCCCCACTTCCAGATTGAGCTGCTCCAGGTGCGGCGCAGCGACATGGATAATATTCAGCGAGGAAAGCGCCTTCTGACCGATAGAAATAAACTTGGTGGTCAGGCGATAGCTGCCGGGCGACGGGGCCTGGGTGACATAGCCGCTGGTATGCAGCCCTTGCAGCAGGCGGTGGACGGTACTTTTGTTCATGCCGGCCAACTCAGACAGGTGCGCCAGTGGGCAGCCGTTAGGGAAGTTGCTCAGGATCTCAATCAGTTGCAAACCGCGGAACAGGCTTTGGCTGCCCAGGGGTTTGTCTTTCTTGTCATCTTTCTCGTCGACAGCTTTCAGGCTCATAGCGCAATTTCTCCAGTGTCGAGCCGCCAGCCAACGCCACGGCGTGGTAAACGGACCCTTTGCCGGGAATGTTACCCCAAGGCCCGCATCAGGTGAAGACGGAACGCCGTTTCATTGTCGGTAGCAGGTTAAAAATCCGCAACATTCCGCTAACTTCCGAAGTGAGTTGTGCGTCACAATTCCGCAAAGATATAAATAACCAATTGTTTTAAAAAGATAATTAAAACCCCTTCGGCTTTGCTTTAGATCGGCAATCGGCATATTATTTTTGAAATTGAATTTCGCATATTGAAATTTAAAGGCGATATAACCACCAATCAGCATCTCGCGGATCGCGGATGCAGGGACCAGGGGCGCATCACATGACACCAGATAATGCGGAACAACCCATTCTTAGCCTCAGCCATATCGTTAAACGCTTTGGCGGCAACGTCGCGGTAAATGACGTCAGCCTGCAGGTGATGCCGGGCGAAGTCCTGGCCCTGCTGGGCGAAAATGGCGCGGGCAAATCGACGCTGATCAAAGTACTGGCCGGGGTTTACCCACGCGACGGTGGCGATATTCAGTTTCAAGGGGCCAGCATAGCCTCCGCCGCGGCAATAAAAAGTGACAGCCGCCAGCCTATTGCCTTTATTCATCAGGATCTCGGGCTGATCGAGTGGATGACGGTGGCGGAAAATATGGCGCTGGTGATGGGTTTCCCGCGCCGCTTCGGTCTGATTGACTGGCGTGCCAACCGTCGCCGCGCCGTTCAGGCACTGCAGGATGTCGGCATAGAGCTGGATCCCGATGCCAGGGTTTTTGAGCTGTCACGCACCGAAAAATCGCTGCTGGCGATCGCCCGAGCGGTCGCGGTTAACGCCGAACTGCTGGTGCTGGATGAACCCACCGCGTCCTTGCCCGCCAACGATGTGCGCCATTTGTTCGCAGTGATTAACCGGCTACGTGCCAAAAAGGTCGGCATGATTTACGTCACCCACCGGCTGGATGAAGTGATCGAGATCGCCGATCGGGTGTGTGTCATGCGCGACGGACGTTACGTGGCGGGCGGCAATACTGCTGACTACTCGCTGCGCGATCTGGTGCAGATGATCGTGGGTGAAGCGATGGCAGACGATCAGCGTGAACCCTTACCGGAGGATCGTCCACCGGTGCTACAGCTCAATAACGTGGCGGTAGGCGATATCGGCCCGGTCAGCTTCACTCTGCAGCCTGGGGAAATGCTGGCGCTGGCGGGGTTGCGCGGTGCCGGTCAGGAAGAGATTGGCCGGTTGCTGTTCGGCCTGCGTCACGCCGATGAAGGCGAAATTCGTTTTCGCGACCAGCCTTACACCGCCAGCAGCCCACAGCAAGCCATGGCCTGCGGCGTCTCGCTGGTTGCGGGCGACCGCACCGGCGAAAGCCTGGTGATGTCGATGAGCGTGCGTGAAAACCTGTTTATCAACCCTGTGGCCAGCGGCCACAAACTGCTGTCACGCTACAGCCGCCGGGCCGAAATTGGCGCCAGTTGGTGGAAAGTCCAATTGTTCGACGTGCGGCCCAAGGACGTCAATATCGATATCAGCGCCCTGTCCGGCGGTAACCAGCAAAAGGTGGTGATGGCACGCTGGATGCACCTGGGCACCCCGCTGCTGATCCTGGAAGACCCCACCGCCGGCGTCGACGTGGGCGCACGGGCGGAAATTTATCATCTATTAAATAAATCCCTGGAAGCAGGCGTGGCGGTATTGGTGATCTCCAACGACTTTGAGGAGATCGCCCATATCTGCAACCGCGCACTGGTGTTTAACCGGGGAAAAGTGGTCGGCGAGCTGAAAAATCAGCAGGTGTCATTCGCCAATTTATTGGAACTGGCCTCCGCCAGCTCCGGGGAAACCCTCGCGACAACGTTAGAATCTGAGGTGGGTCATGTCTAAAACATCTGTTAAATCAACGGCACTGGAGCAAAGAGTCAGCCTGTCACAGGACGGTACCGGCCCGTGGCTGATGCAGGTTCTCACCCGCTACGGCCTGCTGCTGCTGTGCATTGCGCTGGTGATCCTGTTTTCGCTGATCTCTCCCTCTTTCGCCTCGATGCTAACGCTGCAGGCGATCCTCTCCAGCAAGGCCAAGATCGCCCTGTTGGCGCTGGCGGCGACCATCCCGATGATCGTCGGCAAGATTGACCTTAACGTCGGCTTCGGCATCGTGCTGTGGCATATCCTGGCCATCACGCTACAGGTGGAATACGGCTTTTCGTGGCAGATGGCGGTGCTGACGGTGCTGGTACTCTCCGCGCTGTACGGCCTGTTGAACGGCATTCTGGTGGCGCTGGCGGATATCGACAGCTTTGTCGCCACCCTGGGATCCGGCACCGTACTTTACGCCATTGCGCTGTGGCACTCCGGCGGGCGACAGATCGTCGGCGATCTGCCTGACGCCTTTACCGCCTTGCACCACACCGAGATCGGCGGGATCCCGATCGTGGCCTTCTACGTGTTGATCGTCGCGGTGGTGCTGTGGTTGATCACCGAACACACCCCACTGGGCCGTTGCATGTACGCGGTGGGCGGTAACCCGGCGGCCGCGCGGCTGAATGGCATTTCGGTCAATCGCTTCACCATCGGCGCCTTTATTGCCTCCAGCGTGCTGACCGGCTTTAGCGGAGTGTTGATCGCCGCCGAGCAAGGGGTTGGCCAGGCCAGCGTCGGCATGGACTACCTGTTACCGGCGCTGGTTGGCGCCTTCCTCGGCAGCACCACTATTCGTCCCGGCCGGGTTAACGTCTGGGGCACCGTAGTCGGCATCGCCATACTGGCCATCGGCATCGCCGGTATCCAGCAGTTCGGCGGCGAATTCTGGGTCGAACCGCTGTTTAACGGCGCGACGCTGTTGCTGTCGATCACCCTGGCGGGCTATGCCCAGCGCCGCCGGTTACTCAACCAAAAAGCGGTACAACGCAGCCCAGCCACTCCGGCTGATAAAAATAACCAAAAAGCGATCAATCCTTAACCAGGAGTTCACCCTATGAAACGTCTTTGGATATTACCGACTACCCTGCTCCTGGCTGGCGCGGCCTCATCCGCCTGGGCCGATGCCTATCTTGATCAGGCTACGGCGGCGGTCACCAAGGCCACTGCCAGCGTGACCCAATGGGACGGGCCAACCAGCGGACCGAAGTTACAGGCCAACAAGAAAATCATTTTTATCGCTTCGGACATGAAAAACGGCGGCGTGCAGGGCGTGCAGGAAGGGCTGAGTGAAGCGGCGAAAGCGGCCGGCTGGAAATTGGAAACCCTGGACGGCGGCGGCTCGGTAAAAGATCAGCTGGCGTCGCTGAACCAGGCGATTGCCCAGAAGCCGGACGGCATCGTCATCGGCGGCTGGAACCCGAACGTGGCCAAGATCCCGCTGAAGAAAGCCATCCAGCAAGGGATCGTGCTGACCGCCTGGCACGCGGTGCCTGAGCCGGGGCCAATCGCCAAATACAACGTATTTTACAATGTCACCTCCGATTCCAACGAAGTGGCGCGCATCGCTGCCCAGTATGCGGTGGTGCAGTCCGGCGGCAAGGCCAGCGTGCTGATCTTTACCGATTCGCTGTACCAAATCGCGTTGGACAAGGCCAATGTGATGAAAGAGGAAATCGGTAAATGCAGCGGCTGCAAGGTGGTTGAGTTTATTGACACCCCGCTGGCCGATACCGCTAACCGCATGCCAACCATGACCTTCAGCCTGCTGCAAAAATACGGCGACCAGTTCCAGTACGCGCTGGCCATCAACGATCTGTATTTTGATTTCATGGCACCGGCGCTGAAAACCGCCGGTAAAGGCGGCAAAAATGCGCCCTACAGCATCTCCGCCGGCGACGGCTCTATTTCTGCCTACCAGCGCATCCGTTCCGGGGGCAGTCAGTCGGCCACGGTACCGGAACCGCTCAAACTGCACGGCTGGCAGCTGCTGGACGAGTTCAACCGCGCCTTCGCCAAACAGCCGCCTTCCGGCTACGTTACCCCGGCGCATCTGGTGACCCGCGACAATATCACTGCCGACGGTGGCAGCAGCAACCTGTATGACCCGCAGAATGATTATCAGGGCCACTACAAAGCCATTTGGGGCGTGAAGTAAGCGGAGGTCAACATGAATGAACTGATGGCGGACCACCTGCTTGAACGCCTGTGCTCACCGGCCATTTGGGCCGAGGGGCCGGTGTGGCTGCCGCAGCAGGATGCGGTGGTGTTCAGCGATGTGAAGGGCAACCGCATGTTCCGCTGGTCGCGACAGGGGGAACTGAGCCTGTGGCGTTCCCCGTCGCATTACGCCAATGGCAATGCGCGCGACGCCGAAGGCCGGGTGGTCAGTTGCGAACACGGGCGGCGCAGCATCAGCCGCACTGAAAGTAACGGCGAGGTGCAGATACTGGTCGATCGGGTAGACGGCAAGCGTTTCAACTCCCCCAATGACCTGGTAGTTCGCTCCGACGGCACCCTTTGGTTTACCGATCCGCCCTATGGCATTACCGGTGATGAAGAGGGCTACAAGTCGGAAAGCCAGGTGATCGGCTGCTACCTCTACTGTTTTGATCCGCGCGACGGCTCGCTGAACATTGCCGCCAGCGATCTACAGCGGCCGAACGGCCTGGCGTTCTCACCGGATGAGTCGCTGCTGTATGTGGCAGACATGTCGATCGTCGATTTCCCAACCCTCGGGCGCAGTGAACTGCGGGTATATCAGGTCAACGGACGTGAACTGGAAGCCGGTCGGCGTTTCGCCCAGGTTGCCCCCGGTTTCCCGGACGGTTTTTGTGTCGACAGGGCCGGAAACCTGTTTTGCAGCTGTGCCGACGGGGTGCTGATCTTCGACAGCCAGGGTAAACCGCTCGGTAAAATCAATCTGCCGGAACGCGTCTCTAACTGCACCTTCGGCGGGCCGGACGGCAATGAGTTATACATTACCGCCACCACCTCGTTATACCGCATGGTGCTGAATACTCGCGGATAATGGGCAAAAATGAAGATCGCAGAGCGGGCCTGTTCCGCTCTGCTTTGCCACGTCTTAAACGCACCAGCAGGCCAAAACGTGCCGCCGATCACAAATTCACCAAGTTAATTTAACACACTGTTTTATATAAATAACTTTCTCCCCCCTGGCTTTGACTTCATCTAACCGCAGGTATAGCATTTATTTGAAATGTGATTTCGTATAATGAAATTTAAAGAGCATAAAACAAACAAATGCGCCGTAGCGGAGAATCAGCATGAGAGTGAGTTACCCCGATCTGAAACAGCAATTCAAACGCGTGCTACTGGCGCGAGGTGTGACGGAAGCCACCGCCGATGACTGTGCCGGTATGTTCGCCGATACCTCCGCCAGCGGCGTTTACTCCCACGGCGTTAACCGGTTTCCACGCTTTATCCAGCAGTTGGACGCGGGCGATATCGTGCCAGACGCCGAACCCAGCAAGCTGCTGTCGCTGGGTGCCATTGAACAGTGGGATGCCCATCAGGGCATCGGTAACCTCACCGCCCGCAAAATGATGGATCGCGCCATGCAGTTAGCCGACAACCACGGCATCGGCCTGGTGGCCCTGCGTAACGCCAACCATTGGATGCGCGGTGGCGGCTACGGCTGGCAAGCGGCGGAGAAAGGGTATATCGGCATTTGCTGGACCAATTCGGCAGCCGTGATGCCGCCCTGGGGGGCCAAAGAGTGCCGCATCGGCACCAACCCGTTGATCGTGGCGGTGCCGGGCAACCCGATCACCATGGTGGATATGTCGATGTCGATGTTCTCCTATGGCGCGCTGGAGCTGAACCGGCTGGCGGGCAAAACCCTGCCGGTGGACGGCGGCTTTGACAACGACGGACAGCTGACGCGCGATCCCGCCGCCATTGAAGAAAACCGGCGCATTCTGCCGATGGGCTACTGGAAAGGATCGGCGCTGTCGATCGTGCTGGATATGATCGCCACCCTGCTGTCCGGCGGATCTTCGGTGGCGGAAGTGACCGAAGACAACCGCGATGAGTACGGTGTGTCGCAGGTGTTTATCGCCATTGAGATCGAACGGCTGATCGACGGTGCCACCCGCGATGCAAAACTGCAGCGCATCATGGACTACATCACCAGCGCCGAACGCGATAACCCGGAAGTGGCTATCCGCCTGCCGGGCCATAAATTCCCGCGCATTCATGCAGAAAACATGCGTGACGGCATCCCGGTGGATGAGCGCATCTGGGCGCGCATTCAGGCGCTGTAACAGGAGAATAACCATGATCTTCGGCCATATCGCCCATACCTCACCGGAGCAGTATCCAGCACCGGTGGCTAGCGCCATCGCCTATTTGCAAAGCACCGACTTCAGCGCCCTGCCCGCCGGACGCTATCAGGATCCCGCCACCGGCTACGTGGTGCAGGTGCTGGATCTGTACACCCAGCAGCCGAGCGATCTGCGGCCTGAAGTGCACCGCAAAAATGTCGACGTGCAGTTTCTGGTCAGCGGCACCGAATTGATCGGCGTGGCGGCAGATCGCGGCGATAACCTGATCCACCAGGAGTTACTGGCGCAGCGCGACATCATTTTTTATCAGGAGGTCGCGGATGAATCCTGGTTAACCCTGCAGCCCGGTAACTTTGCGGTATTTTTCCCGCAGGACGTTCATCGCCCGGCCTGCATTAATCAACAGCCCGGCGCTATTCGTAAAGTAGTGGTGAAAATACCGCTGGAATTATTTAGCGCCTAACCGACAGCAAAGAAATTAAAGATAAAAAACATCGGCCTGCGGGCCGTTGCGGGCGCCCCTACGCCTTAAACCACCAAAACAATAAAATCTGACTCTACAGGTGTACATATGAACACTGCCTCTGTTTCTGTCACTCAAAGCCAGGCGATCCCTAAATTACGCTGGTTGCGGATCGTGCCGCCGATCCTGATTACCTGCATTATTTCCTATATGGACCGGGTGAATATCGCCTTCGCCATGCCCGGCGGCATGGATGCCGAGCTGGGTATTACCGCCTCGATGGCCGGGCTGGCCGGCGGCATCTTCTTTATCGGTTATCTGTTCCTGCAGGTGCCCGGCGGCAAGCTGGCGGTGTACGGCAACGGCAAAAAATTCATCGGCTGGTCGCTGCTGGCCTGGGCGATCATTTCAGTGCTGACCGGGCTGGTCAGTAACCAGTACCAACTGCTGTTCCTGCGCTTTGCCCTGGGCGTCTCCGAGGGCGGCATGCTGCCGGTGGTGCTGACCATGATCAGCAACTGGTTCCCGGACAAGGAACGCGGGCGCGCCAATGCCATCGTCATCATGTTCGTACCGATTGCCGGTATTCTCACCGCCCCGCTGTCCGGCTGGATCATCACCGTCTGGGACTGGCGCATGCTGTTCCTGGTGGAAGGTGCACTGTCGCTGGTAGTGATGGTGCTGTGGTATTTCACCATCAGCAACCGCCCGCAGGAGGCCAAGTGGATTTCAGCAGCGGAAAAAGACTACCTGATCAAAACGCTGCATGACGAACAACTGCTGATCAAAGGCAAAACGGTGCGCAACGCCTCGCTGCGCCGGGTTCTGGGCGACAAGATCATGTGGCAACTGATCCTGGTGAACTTCTTCTACCAGACCGGGATTTATGGCTACACCCTGTGGCTGCCCACCATCCTCAAGGGGCTGACCAACGGCAATATGGAACAGGTGGGAATGTTGGCGATCCTGCCTTATATCGGCGCCATCTTCGGCATGCTGGTGATTTCCTCACTCTCTGATCGTACCGGCAAACGCAAAATTTTCGTCGCACTGCCGCTGGCCTGCTTCGCCATCTGTATGGCGCTGTCGGTGCTGTTGAAGGATCACATCTGGTGGTCCTACGCCGCGCTGGTCGGCTGCGGCGTCTTCATCCAGGCGGCGGCCGGGGTGTTCTGGACCATTCCGCCCAAACTGTTCAACGCCGAAGTCGCCGGCGGCGCACGCGGTGTGATCAACGCACTGGGCAATCTGGGCGGCTTCTGTGGCCCCTATATGGTCGGCGTATTGATCAGCCTGTTCAGCAAGGACGTCGGCGTTTACAGCCTGGCGGTATCGCTGGCCATCGCCTCGGTGCTGGCGCTGATGCTGCCGAACAAATGTGACCAAAGTGCGAGGGCCGAATAATGGACTATTGGCTGGGACTGGACTGCGGCGGCACCTTCATTAAGGCCGGGCTGTATGACCGTCAGGGCGCTGAGCTGGGTATCGCTCGCCGCAACCTGGAGATTATCTCGCCCCAGCCCGGCTGGGCGGAACGGGAGATGCCCGCGCTGTGGCACACCGCTGCCGAGGTGATCCGTGAGTTGTTGACCCGCAACCAGATCGCTGCCGGAGATATTCAGGCGGTGGGTATCTCGGCGCAGGGCAAAGGCGCGTTTCTGCTGGACAAGCAAGGGCAGCCGCTGGGCAACGCCATGCTGTCTTCCGATCAGCGCGCCCTGACGCTGGTGCAGGAGTGGCAAAAACAGGGCATGCCGCAAGCGCTGTATCCGCAGACCCGGCAAACGCTGTGGACCGGTCACCCGGTGTCGTTACTGCGCTGGGTTCGGCAACATCAACCGGAACGTTATCGCCAGATTGGCAGCGTGCTGATGGCGCACGATTACCTGCGCCACTGCCTGACCGGCGAGCTGGCCTGTGAAGAAACCAATATTTCCGAATCCAATCTGTACCAGATGGCCGCTGGCCGCTATGACCCGGCGCTGGCACAGCTGCTGGGCATCGGCGACATCATGCCGGCACTGCCACCGCTAGTCGGTTCAGCCGAGATCGCCGGGCGAGTTAACACCGCCGCCGCGGCGGCAACCGGGCTGCTGGCGGGTACGCCGGTGGTCGGCGGGCTGTTCGACGTGGTGTCCACCGCGCTGTGTGCTGGGTTACGGGACGAAACGCGGCTCAACGCGGTAATGGGCACCTGGTCGGTCACCAGTGGCATTACCGACAAAATCACCGAGGGATTCGATTATCCGTTTGTCTATGGCCGCCACGCCGAAGCCGGTCAATACATTGTGCACGAAGCCAGCCCGACCTCGGCCGCCAACCTGGAATGGTTCTGTCGCCAATGGGGACTGCAGGACTACGCCCAGCTCAACGACTGGGTGGCAACGCTGCCGAAGGCCGACAGCAGCCTGCTGTTTGTTCCCTTCCTGTACGGCTCCAACGCCGGGCTGGGCCTGAGCGCCAGCTTCCATGGCCTGCAGGCCTTCCACCAGCGCGAACATCTGGTGCAGGCAATTTACGAAGGCGTGGTGTTCTGCCATATGACCCACCTCACCCGCATGCGGCAACGCTTCCCTGCGGCCACCGCTCTGCGCGTCACCGGTGGCCCGGCCAAATCCGCCCCCTGGATGCAGATGTTCGCCGACGTCAGTGGCCTGCCGGTGGAACTGCCGCAGGTGGAAGAAACCGGCTGCCTGGGTGCGGCCATGGCGGCGATGGTCGGCAGCGGCGCCTTCAGCGATTTCACCGCCGCCCAGCAGGCGCTGGCACCGCGTATCGAGCGGGTGCTGCCGGATATCGCCGCCGCAGAGGCTTACGGTAAAAAATATCAACGTTATCAGGCGCTGGTGGCAACGCTGCAAATGCTCAATCAACCCGGTCAGGAGGCCCTATGAGCAATAAACCGCGCCTGCAACTGGCGCTCGATCACACCCGGCTGGACGCCGCCCTGCAGACGGCAGAACGCCTGCAACCGCACGTCGACATCATCGAGGCCGGTACCATTTTATGCATCAGCGCCGGTATTCAGGCGGTGAGCGCGCTGCGTGAACGCTGCCCGCAACATACGCTGGTGGCCGACCTGAAAGTGGCCGATGCCGGCGGCACGCTGGCGCAGCAGGCCTTCAGCCACGGTGCCAACTGGATGACGGTGATCTGCGCCGCCCCGTTAGCCACCATGGCCAGTGCGCTGGAAGTGGCGCAACAACACCAGGGGGAGATCCAGATTGAGCTGTTCGGCCGCTGGACGCTGGACGACGCCCGGCAGTGGCGCGAACTCGGTATCCGCCAGGCGATCTACCACCGTGGCCGCGACGCGCAGGCCAGCGGGCAAACCTGGAGCCAACAAGATTTGGATCTGATGAAAGCCCTGTCGGATCTGGGCATTGAGCTGTCGGTCACCGGCGGCATCATACCAACCGACTTACCGCTGTTTAAAGACATCGCCGTCACCGCCTTTATCGTCGGCCGGGCGCTGGCGGAGGCCGCCGATCCGCTGGCCGCCGCCGGTCAGTTCCGCACCGTCATTGATGACATCTGGAGAAGTTGATATGCGCCAGCACCCGTTGGGAATCTATGAAAAAGCCTTGCCGAAACACCTGACCTGGCCCGAGCGGCTGGCACTGGCCAAGGCCTGCGGTTTTGATTTTGTCGAAATGTCGGTGGATGAAAGTGACGAACGGCTGGCACGCCTAAGCTGGAGCAAGGAACAGCGGCTGTCGCTGGTCAGCGCCATGCTGGAAACCGGCATCAGCATCCCGTCGATGTGCCTGTCCGGCCATCGGCGCTTTCCGTTCGGCAGCCATGACGACGCGCTGCGCCAGCGTGCCTTCGAGGTGATGGAACAGGCGATTCAACTGGCAAAGGACGTGGGTATCCGCACCATCCAGCTCGCCGGTTATGACGTCTATTACGAGCAACAGGACGAAAGCACCCTCGCCCGCTTTACCGAAGGCATGCAGTGGGCGGTCGAACGCGCCGCCGCCGCCCAGGTGATGCTGGCAGTGGAAATCATGGACACCGCGTTTATGAACTCAATCAGTAAATGGAAAGCCTGGGACGCCTGCCTGGCATCACCGTGGTTCACGGTCTATCCGGACGTCGGCAATCTCAGCGCCTGGGGCAATGACGTGGCGCAGGAGCTGGCACTGGGTATTGATCGCATCGCCGCCATCCATCTGAAAGACACCTATCCGGTCACCGAAAGCTCGCCGGGACAGTTCCGCGATGTGCCGTTTGGCGAAGGCTGTGTCGACTTCGTCGCCGTGTTCCGCACGCTGAAACAGCTTAACTATCGCGGTGCTTTCCTGATTGAAATGTGGACCGAAAAAGCCGAAGAACCGGTGGCCGAAATCGTTCAGGCACGCCGTTGGATCGAACAAAAAATGCAACAAGGGGGTATGACATGCTAACGCTGCCGCAACTGAAACAACAGGTACTGGAAGCCAACCTCGAGCTGCCGCGCCACAATCTGGTGACCTTCACCTGGGGCAACGTCAGCGCGGTGGATCGCGAATGCGGACTAGTGGTGATCAAGCCTTCCGGCGTGGAATATGAACACATGACGGCAGAGGACATGGTGGTGGTCAGTCTCGCCAGTGGGCAAACCGTCGAGGGCAGCAAAAAGCCCTCTTCGGACACCGCCACCCACCTGGCGCTGTACCGTGAATTTGCCGATATTGGCGGCATCGTGCACACCCATTCGCGCCATGCCACCATCTGGGCACAGGCCGGGCTGGACATCCCCGCCTGGGGCACCACCCACGCCGACTACTTCTACGGTGCCATTCCCTGCACCCGGCTAATGACCGAGGCCGAGATTGAGCAGGATTACGAACTGGAGACCGGCAAGGTGATTATCGATACCTTCCGTCGCCGTGGCATCAGCCCGAACGCCATTCCGGCGGTGCTGGTCAACTCACACGGCCCCTTTGCCTGGGGCAAGGACGCGCACAGCGCGGTGCACAACGCGGTGGTGCTGGAAGAAATTGCCTATATGGGGATTTTCTCGCGCCAACTGACGCCGGGCATCAACAGCATGCAACCCGCGCTGCTGGATAAACACTACCTGCGTAAGCACGGCAAGAATGCTTACTATGGGCAGTAGATTGGCCGGGATCACCATGATGGTTTTCGGGGCTTAACACTCTCTAATCGCGGTAAAAGTGCACGGCAATGTTTTTATCACCTACCACCTTTTTCAGACCCTCTGGCGCAATAACCTTGCCAATGGGGGTGTAGCTGTAGGATGTCTGAAACGTTTCGTAGAAAAGTACCAGGGTCTGGTGGCCGTAGAGCATCAGATCCCCTGCATGGAGGGCGCCCGGTCTGCTCTGGCGGGCGGGTAAGCTATGAGCGAGATCGGCAAATTTCTCATTGCCGTTAAGCTCTTCCATGTTCAGCGTCAGAGGGAGTTGTTCAACAAAATCCTTGGCCGCCGCTGTATCCGACAACGAAATTTCGTATGTCTGCTGATTGATACTCATATTGATTGTCATAGGGTTTTCCTTTTCCGTCTGACCTGGGGTAATAGCATAAACGGGAAACAGGCCATTCGCGACCAGGCAAAGTAACAGAAAGCACGGTTTATTCATTCCGTCTCCTCCGAAATATGCCGCGCCTTTTCGGGCGCGGCTTTTGTCATTATTTCAGGTTAGTCTTGAAGAACGATGTCAGCTTAGCAAAAGGGATCAGGTCAGTGCGGTCATACAGATCGACATGGCCAGCCCCTGGAACCACAAACAGTTCCTTCGGCTGCCCGGCGCGTTTATACGCATCTTCACTGAATTCTTTCGAATGTGCCTGGTCGCCAGTAATAAACAGCATTGGGCGTGGTGAAATGGTTTCAATATCATTGAACGGATAGAAATTCATAAAATTGCCGATGCTGCTCAACACAGGCTTCGTAGTCAGTTCCTCTTTATCGCCCTTAGGCGTATAGCCGCCGCGCTCAGTACGGTAGAAGTCAAAGAATTCACGCTGGATTGCCGGTGTAGCATCATCCAGTTTATTAACCGTTCCAGGGATGTAAACCGTAGCGCCGCCTTTAAATTCGGCAAATCGCTGTTCGATGGCAGACTTAATAAAGGCCTGGCGTTGTGCTAACGACTGAGAATGGTTCAGTCCATTACGGAAAGCTGAACCCATATCGTACATGCTGACCGTGGCGATCGCTTTCATGCGAGGGTCTATTTTGGCGGCGCTAATAACAAAACTGCCACTGCCGCAAATACCCAACACACCGATTTTCTCTGGATCCACATACGACTGCGTGCTCAGGTAATCGACTGCCGCGCTGAAGTCGTCAGCATAGATTTCCGGCGAGATTAAGTGCCTCGGTTTACCTTCACTTTCCCCCCAAAATGACAGATCAATCGCCAGCGTCACAAACCCCTGCTCCGCCAGTTTTTGCGCGTACAGGTTTGAACTCTGCTCTTTCACTGCGCCCATCGGGTGGCCAATAACGATCGCCGGATTTTTCACATGACGGTTGATCTCTTTCGGAATAAACAGATTGCCGACGACGTTCATCTGGTACTGATTTTTGAAGGTCACTTTTTCCAGTATGACCTTATCGCTTTGGTAGAAGTTATCCGCGCCATTGGACATATCGGCAGCAGTGGCGGCGAACGAGCTGATTAACAGCCCCAGCGCCAGGGTCATATTTTTCATAAAGCTAATCCTCTAATGTGTGTTGTGTTTTTGACGTGCGGTGAGAAAGGTCAGTGCGGCCGCGATGAGAAGCAACCCGCCGCTCAGGGCAAATGTGCTTTGCCAGCCGAGATGGTCAAACGCAAAGCCACCGGCGGTGGATCCCAGTGCTATGGCAAGCTGAATGGCTGCCACCATCAGCCCGCCCCCCGCCTCAGCATCATTCGGCAGCGTTCGTGCGACCCATGCCCACCATCCGGTTGGCGCGGCTGTCGCAATCAGTCCCCAGATACCCAGCAGAGGGGCAACTACCCAAACGCTGTGCCCGGCCAGGATCAACATCCCGGCAATGCTCGCCATCAGCAGAGGAATGGCAATCAGTGTCGGGTAAAACCCGGCTTTCAAAAATGCGCCAATGACCAGTGTGCCAATAAAACCCGCCACGCCGATGATGAGCAGAATGAGGGTTAAGGTGCTGACATCGACCCGGGTCACCGTCTCAAGGAACGGGCGTAGGTAGGTAAATAGCGCGAACTGGCCCATGAAGAACAGTCCACAAGCCAACAGGCCAGTAGAAACACCGGGGTAGCTGAACAGACGGAAAATCGAGCCGCGTGACTGGCGGCCTTTATCGGCTTCCATTGAGGGCAGGCTGAACCACTGCCAGATGAAGGCCACTATCGCCACCGGCAACAGACAGAAAAAGGCCCCGCGCCAGCCGATGGTTGCCCCCAGATAGCTACCCAAAGGGGCTGCCACAACGGTAGCCAGCGCATTACCCCCGTTAAAAATGGCTAATGCACGTGGCACCAGACGCTGAGGGACCAGGCGAATGGCGGTCGCAGCGGACATCGACCAGAATCCCCCGATAGCGATACCAATCAGCGCTCGCCCCACCATATAGACCAGGTAGCTGGAGGACAGGGAGATAATCATCCCCGACATTGCCATCAGAACCGTCATCCCCAACAGAAGAACTTTACGGTTCAGATTTCCGACAACGCTGGACATTGTCAGGCTGGTCAATAGCGCCAGCCCACCGGAAATGGCAATGCCCTGCCCTGCCAAGCCCTCAGTCACGCCCAGGTCCCTGGCAATGGGTGTCAGCAAGCTGACCGGCATAAATTCCGACGCAATCAGCACAAACACACACAGGGTCATGGCAAAAACGCCGCTCCAGCATGCGCGCTCTTGGTTATGCGGTGTTTCACCGCTCAATGTGGACATAATCAACCTCTCTGACGCTTCCCAGGCCAAATTCAGACAAGCCGGGGGCGGACGCTATGCACGGGAATAGCGACTCAAAATGTGTATCAAGAATGAAGAGCGATAGTTGTTTATCGCCGGGGTTATCTCTTACTGAAATTTTCACACGACAGGTGTAGCCTGACTAGCTAATGAATACTTAATGGGCTTATAAGCTGTGATTATTAATCCTGAGGACCTCGCTAATGAAACGTAACCTGAATGACCTGCTTTATTTCGTTACCGTGGCCCGTGAAGGGAGTTTCACGCGTGCAGCGGCTCATCTGGGTGTGACGCAACCGGCCCTCAGCCAGGCGATTTCAGCCCTGGAAGAGCGTATGCAGATCCGCATGCTCACCCGAACCACCCGAAGCGTCTCGCCTACGGTTGCCGGAGAACGTCTCTTGCAGGCTATCGGCAATCGCTTCGACGAGATTGAAGCTGAGCTGGATATGCTCACGGAGCTGCGCGATAAACCCGCAGGCACCGTGCGAATCACCTGCGGCCCGGATGTCCTGCGCACCACACTGTTGCCAAAGCTGACGCCGCTGCTGCATGAATACCCGGATATCCGTATCGAGTTCGATGCTAACCACGGCTTCCGCGATATCGTCGCCGACCGTTTTGATGCCGGGGTTCGCCTGGGAGATACCATCGATAAGGATATGATTGCCCTGCCGATCGGCCCGAAATTACGCATGGCGGCCGTCGCCTCGCCGGACTATTTTTCACGTTATCCCATCCCGCAAACGCCTCATGAACTGACGCAACATCAATGCATTAATCAGCGCATGGTCCGATCTGGCGGGCTCTATGTCTGGGATTTTGATCAGGATGGGGGCGATCTGAATGTGCGGGTGAGCGGACAGCTTACGTTCAATACATCCGAACATATTGTCGATGCGGCGCTGGCAGGCTTGGGCATTGCTTTTCTTCCGGAAGAAGAGTTTGGCTCACACATCAGGGAGGGCCGCCTGCTCCGGGTCCTCGAAGCCTGGTGTCAGCCTTTTCCCGGATACTACCTCTACTATCCCAGTCGCAAGCAAGTCTCTCCCGCATTTTCATTGGTGGTTGATGCCCTGCGCATATCCCGGAAACGACAACCGGCAAATTTAATCAAATGAAACAGAGAACTGAGATAACCCTTCTGGCTCTAAAATTGTTGGCATGATGCTTTCGTCACAACGCCAGCTTATGACAGCAAACTGCCCACAGGCGGTTTTGAACGATACAGGGTCGTCATTCGCCTGTCGGTTTAAAATTCGTTATCATCCACACCCACTCTCCCTCTGGTTGGCCTGATGTCCAAGATTATCGATACCTTTATTGCCCCACCGTGCCATGACCAGATCGAGATCCTCTATCAGGACGAGAGTCTGGTGCTGATCAATAAACCCACCGGGTTACTCAGCCTGTCGGGGAAAAATCCGCAAAATCTCGATTCGGTGCATCATCGGCTGGTACAGCAATTCCCCGGCTGTACTTTGATCCACCGCCTGGATTTCGGCACTTCCGGGCTGATGGTGATTGCCCGCAATAAGGCTATCAATGCCGCCCTCTGCCAACAGTTCAGCCAGCGCACAGTGACCAAAGTGTACAGCGCACTGCTGTGTGGGCATCTGGACGACAACGAAGGAGTGATAGACGCAGCGATTGCCAAAGATCCGGCGCTGTTCCCGCTGATGTCGATTTGTGCCATCCACGGCAAGCCAGCTCGCTCCGGCTATCGGGTCATTGAACGCTTTTACCACGAGTTGGAAGACGGGAGATCACTGCCATTGACGCGGGTACAGCTAACCCCGGAAACCGGGCGTACCCATCAACTGCGCATCCACTGCCAGCAGTTGGGTCACCCTATTTTGGGCTGTGACCTGTATGGCGGTCGCCTGCTGCCGGGTACCGAACAGACCCCGCGGCTGATGCTGCATGCCAGTGAGCTGCATTTTGTTCATCCTGTCAGCCAAGAGCCGATCAAAGCCCATAATGCCAGCCCGTTCTGAATGCGTTTCTCTGGAATCTGCTCACTTCTGGTGATTATAAGAAAAATATATTCATGATTATGGTTGCCCGTGCATATTCCAGCGCGCAGACCCCATCACGTCGTAAACATGCTGGTCAGTAAATGCTGGAAATTTGGCTAATTTTGCCGCCTCAGCCAGGGCATGACAATATTCCTTATCGCCGCTCTTTATGATGAAATTCTGAAGGGTGCCATCAATTTTGAAATCCAGATGCACATTACATCTTTTACCGTCCCAGACATGCGGCTTTTTAAGCGCAGCATCCAAGGCCTTTTTAATGCCAGACGCTTGCTCACCATAGATATCTTTATCAGTGACTTTACCAGAGCGCTCATAAGTACATAAATCGAGCGCACCCGTTTTCTGGCAATCTTTGGGGGTGAGAGGGGAACAGCCGACCACTGTGGTTGATAGTAGTATCAGAATCGCTATTTTTGTCATGGTTAAGTCCGTTTATGATGATTGCCCAGAAGCTACGACTCCTGTCAGTTATTCAGATTATCATGCCACGTGTGTTAGATAGGCCGTTAATCTGGCTTACGCCCCCGCAAGCCCCAGGCTCTGGTGTATACTCGGGGTTCTACGCCATGCAAGCCAAAGCGGCTTTGGATCAGGCCCGTTTCAGCAGGAACCTGACGCCTACATTGCCCTCCAGCCAGCTCCACATTCGTCTATTCAAGTGGAACCTCCATGAGCCAAAACACCGCTCGTATCAGTGAGATCATCGACAACGCGAAGATCTCGCCTTACCAGATCCTGATCCTCAGCCTGTGCTTTCTGATCGTCCTGCTGGACGGTTTTGATACCGCCGTCATTGGTTACATTGCTCCTGCCCTGCGTGAAGAGTGGAGCCTGCTGCCTGCACAGTTATCTCCTGCCTTCGGCGCGGGGTTGCTGGGCCTGTTAATCGGCAGTCTGATCTTCGGTCCGGTCGCCGATGCCATTGGCCGTAAACGCGTGCTGCTGGTCTCGATACTGATCTTTGGCGGGGGTACTCTGGCCTCGGCCTATACCCATTCCATCGAGTCGCTGACCCTGCTGCGTTTAATCACCGGTATTGGTTTGGGTGGCGCAATGCCCACCTGTATCACCCTCAGTTCGGAGTACTCCCCGGCACGTCGGCGGATGATCATGGTCACTCTGAGTTGGAGCGGTTTCACCGCAGGTCTGGCTCTGGGCGGTCTGCTTGCCGGGCAGATTATTCCCGAATTCGGCTGGCGTGGCGTACTGATGCTCGGCGGCATTGTACCGTTGCTGTTGCTACCGTTGCTGGCCTGGCAGATGCCCGAGTCCGTGCGCTTTATGACTTCCAGCCCAAAACATGCCGATAGGTTACGTCTGGTGGTTGAACGCATTACCGGTAAAAGCTGGGCCGGCGTGGCAATTATCGATGACGAGCCCCCAACGCAGGTCAGATCGCCGATATCACACCTGTTCATCGAAGGCCGCGCGGTGCGTACCCTGTTGCTGTGGCTGGCCTTCTTCTGCTCGCTGTTCGTGTTTTACCAGCTCACCAGTTGGCTGCCGAGCATTCTCAAGGATGCCGGTTACGATATCGTCCACGCATCACGCATTGGGGCGATGGTGCCACTGGGCGGTACCCTCGGAGCCATCCTGATGGCGCTGCTGATGGACCGCGTTGGACCATACCGGGTGCTGGCCCTGTCCTACCTGGGTGCCGCGCTGGTTATCGGTGCCACCGGCTATTTGATGGGTGATGTCTATACGCTGGCCGCCACCGTGTTCCTCATCGGTTTCGGCGTAGCCGGCGCGCAGAACGGTTTGAATCTGGTTTCCGCCACTATCTACCCCACTGCGGCTCGCGTCACCGGGGTAAGCTGGGCAATGGCCAGCGGCCGCTTCGGCTCCATCGTCGGCTCGATGCTCGGTGCCTGGATGATTGCCGCTGCCGGTTCCTCTGAAGTGTTCTTTATCTGGCTGGCGCTGCCGGTGTTGGTGGGCTCTGCCGCCATCTTCCTGCTCTACAGACTCAGTTTACACCGCCTGGCACCTGCGGCTGATTCTGCATTACCCAACTGACCCAATAAAAAAGGGGCCAAGGCCCCTTTTCGTTATTCCGCTTTCGCGGTGGTCGCATCGTTGCGATACAGATGAACGTCCATCTGCGGGAACGGAATACCGATGTTGTTGGCATCCAGCGCGCGCTTGAAGTTCTCCATCAGATCGAAGTACACGTTCCAGTACTCGGCATTGGTGGTCCAGGAGCGGGTCACGAAGTTCAGTGAAGAAGGTGCCATCTCGTTCAGACGCACGGTCACGCCTTTGGCGTGCATGATGCGCTTGTCGGCGGCGATCACATCACCCAGCACTTTTTTCACCACATCGATGTCGGCGTTATAAGCCACGCCAACCACGATATCCACACGACGGTTCGGCTCGCGGGAAAAGTTGATGATGTTACCGGCGATGATTTTACCGTTCGGCACCACGATGGTTTTGTTGTCTGCGGTACGCAGCGTGGTGGAGAAAATCTGCACCTGATCCACGGTACCGGCTACGCCGCCCAGATCAACATACTCACCGGCACGCAGTGGACGGAAGGCCACCAGCAACACGCCTGCGGCGAAGTTGGACAGCGAGCCCTGCAACGCCAAACCGACGGCCAAACCAGCGGCACCCAGCACGGCGATCACTGAGGTGGTCTGTACGCCAACGCGCCCCAGTACAGCGATAAAGGTGAAGGCCAGAATGCCGTAACGCGCCATGGCCGACAGGAAATCCGCTACCGTGGCATCGATGCCGCGCATCTTCATCACGCGGTTTACCGCATTGCTGACTACCCGGGCAATGATCGAACCAATGATGAAAATAACGATCGCTGCGACGATGTTCACCGCATACTGAATCAATAAATCCTGGTTCTGCACCAGCCAGTTACCGGCACCGTTGATGCCGTCTACTACGTTCAGATCTTTCATTCGTGTCGTCCTAACTTTTCCCTAAGGGGATAAACTCGCAAAAAAACTGACATAGGGCGTCAGTCGGAAACCACCGCCCTAGGTTAACTAACATTTCCGCAGCATGCCAACCGTAAGCGGTAAAAATAGCCGAACTTCCTCTATGCTGAACACAGCGCTCTCACCTTTATCAGGATAAGGAACTTCGCTCGTTATGCACATTCCCTCGTCAATTAAACACTATTGGCAGGTTCGCCCCAGGCTGCTGCTTTCCGTCGCCGCGGGCATCCTGTGTTACTTGCTGCTGCCGGACAGGCTCAATCAATTGCAACGATTGATGCTCGGCTGGAACATGTTGGCCTGGATTTACCTGCTGTCGCTCTGGCGGCTGATGTTGGTCAGTACGCCGAAGCACATCCGCCAACTCGCCCGCAGGCAGGATGAAAGTGCCAGCATGGTGCTGGCGCTGGTCAGCATCGGCTGTCTGGTGAGTATTCTGTCGATTCTGTTCGAGCTGAGCACCGCCAAGCAGGTCAGCGACTCGCTGAAAACGCTGCATCTGGTGCTGACCGGTGCCACGCTGGTGGTGTCCTGGCTGCTGCTGCCCACCGCATTCACCATGCACTATGCCCATCAGTTTTACCGTCAGGGCGCACAGCAAGATCCGCTGCCGCTGCTGTTTCCCGGCGATCTCAAAGAACCGACCTATTGGGACTTCGCCTATTTCTCATTCACCATTGCCGTGGCGTCGCAAACCGCCGACGTGGCGGTTGGCGCGGCCGAAGTGCGCAAAATCGCCCTGCTGCAATCGGTGATTTCCTTTGTCTTCAACCTGGTGATCCTGGGGCTGTCGATTAACGTCGGCGCCAGCCTGTTGAGCTAGAAACGAAAAAGGCTCCCCGAGGGGAGCCTTTATATCAGCAACTAACCGAGATTACAGAACGTCTACTGCGTTCAGATCTTTGAAAGCCTGTTCCAGACGAGTAATCATCGAAGTCTGGGCTGAACGCAACCATACGCGTGGGTCATAGTATTTCTTGTTCGGCTTGTCAGCACCTTCTGGGTTACCCAGTTGGCCTTGCAGATAGCCTTCGTTCTTTTTGTAGTACTGCAGGATGCCGTCCCAGGTTGCCCATTGGGTATCGGTATCGATGTTCATTTTGATCACGCCGTAACCTACGGACTCTTTGATCTCTGCATCGCTAGAACCAGAACCGCCGTGGAACACGAAGTTCAGGCTGTTGTGCGGCAGGTTATATTTCTTGGAAACATAGTCCTGAGAATCACGCAGAATGGTCGGGGTCAGTTTCACGTTGCCTGGCTTATAAACGCCGTGCACGTTACCGAAGGACGCCGCGATAGTGAAACGTGGGCTGATCGCATTCAGTTTTTCGTAAGCGTAAGCCACGTCTTCTGGCTGAGTGTACAGGGAGGATGCGTCCATATGGCTGTTGTCCACGCCATCTTCTTCACCACCGGTGCAACCCAGTTCGATTTCCAGGGTCATACCGATTTTCGCCATGCGAGTCAGGTATTTGCTGCAAATCTCGATGTTTTCTTCCAGAGACTCTTCAGACAGGTCGATCATGTGGGAAGAGAACAGTGGTTTGCCGGTAGTCGCGAAATACTTCTCGCCGGCGTCCAACAGGCCGTCAAGCCATGGCAGCAGTTTCTTCGCGCAGTGGTCGGTGTGCAGAATAACCGGCACGCCGTAATGCTCAGCCATCTGGTGAACATGGTGTGCACCGGAGATAGCGCCCAGAATTGCTGCACCCTGTGGAACGTCAGTCTTCACGCCTTTGCCGGCGATAAACGCGGCACCGCCGTTGGAGAACTGAACGATAACCGGAGCGCGTACCTTCGCGGCTGTTTCCAGCACGGCGTTGATAGAGTCGGTACCTACACAGTTCACTGCTGGCAGAGCAAAGTTGTTCTCTTTAGCTACTGCGAATACTTTCTGAACGTCATCACCAGTGATGACACCCGGTTTTACGAAATCAAAAATTTTAGACATGTTACTTTGTCCTGTTTCGTCGGCCGTAGATGGATGTAAATCGATTTTTTCATGCCGCGCCGCCTATGCCGCGCGGTATAAAATAAACGGGCGACTTTCGCCTCCCGCTGTCTGAATTACTGCTTGGCGCGCTCTTCCAGCATGACTACTGCCGGTAACGCTTTACCTTCCACAAATTCAAGGAAAGCACCGCCGCCGGTAGAGATATAAGAGATTTTATCTTCAATACCGAACAGATCGATAGCCGCTAGCGTATCACCACCACCAGCGATAGAGAATGCATCGCTGTCTGCGATAGCACGTGCGACAATTTCGGTGCCCCGGCGGAAGTTAGGGAACTCGAATACGCCAACCGGGCCATTCCACAGAATGGTTTTGGCTTCTTTCAGCAACTTGGCCATAGCCAGCGCAGTTTCGTCACCGAAGTCCATGATCTCTTCATCATCTTTCACTTCACTGACTTTTTTCAAGGTAGCAGGGGCAGTTTCAGAGAACTCCGTGCCTACGCGAGAATCGGTAGGAACCGGAATTTTAAACTCGTCACGCAGTTTTCTCGCTGCATCGACGAAGTCAGGTTCGTACAGGGATTTACCAACGTTGTTATCGATAGCCACGAAGGTGTTGGCGATACCGCCGCCCACGATCACCGTATCGGCGATTTTCACCAGCGAGTTCAGCACATCGAATTTGGTAGAAACCTTAGAACCACCCACCACGGCAACCATCGGACGAGCCGGGCTTTTCAGCGCTTTGCCCAGGGCTTCCAATTCTGCTGACAACAGCGGGCCCGCACAGGCGACAGGAGCAAACTTGCCCACGCCGTGAGTGGAAGCCTGCGCACGGTGTGCAGTACCGAAGGCGTCCATCACGTACACGTCGCACAGCGCTGCATATTTCTTGGACAGGGTTTCGTCGTCTTTTTTCTCGCCCTTGTTGAAACGGACGTTTTCCAGCACGACCAATTCACCTTCTGCAACGTCAACACCTTCCAGGTAGTCTTTAGCCAGACGAACCGGGTTTTTCAGGTGGTCTTTCAGATAGTTGACAACAGGCAGCAGGGAGAATTCTTCGTTGTATTCGCCTTCGGTAGGACGACCCAGGTGGGACGTTACCATCACGCGGGCGCCTTGTTTCAGCGCAGCTTCAATAGTCGGCAGGGAGGCACGGATACGTGCATCGGAAGTCACTTTACCGTCTTTCACTGGAACGTTCAGATCGGAGCGGATCAGAACGCGTTTACCGGCCAGATCCAGATCGGACATGTTAATTACAGACATGGTGAACCCTCTTGGTTGATTCTCTATAAACTATAAAGTTGCCTGGGCGGCGCATCGGTCATGCCAATGCCGCCGTACTAGAAACCGCTAGCGGCCATTGCCCGTGTTGTATCCAACATCCGGTTGGCAAAGCCCCATTCATTATCACACCAGACCAAGGTCTTGATCAGGTGCTGACCGCTGACCCGGGTCTGCGTACCGTCGACGATAGCGCTGTGCGGGTCATGGTTAAAATCGATCGAGACTAATGGTAGTTCCGTATAGTCAACTATACCACGAAATGATCCCCGTGCGGCCATTTGCAACAGCTGGTTGACCTCTGCCACCTTCACCGCCGAGCTAACGCTGACGCTGAGATCGATGGCCGTCACGTTGATGGTTGGCACGCGTACCGAAATCGCTTCGAAACGATCGCAAAACTGCGGAAAAATGCGGGTAATGCCCGCGGCCAGCTTGGTGTCGACCGGAATAATCGACTGGCTCGCCGCGCGGGTACGCCGCAAATCCTGATGATAGGCGTCTATCACCGGCTGATCGTTCATCGAAGAGTGAATGGTGGTCAGGGTGCCCGATTCGATGCTGTAGGCATCGTCCAGCAGCTTGATCACCGGAATAATGCAGTTGGTGGTGCATGACGCATTGGAAACAATACGGTGTTCTGCCAACAGCGTCTGATGGTTGACCCCAAACACAATGGTAGCATCCAGATCGTTACCACCAGGGTGGGCGAACAACACTTTTTTCGCCCCCGCCGCCAGATGGGCTTCACCATCCGCCCGGCTGCCGTACACACCGCTGCAATCCAGCACCACATCGATGCCCAACTCGCCCCAGGGAAGCTGTTCCACCGCTGGCTGATGCAGCAAACGAATGGTGTCGTCCCCGACGGTTAGCATGTCGCATTCCTGGCGGACATCCCAGGCAAAGCGGCCATGGCTGGAGTCGTATTTCAGCAGGTGGGCCATCCCCTCGGCGTTCGCCAATTCGTTGATCGCCACCACGGAAATTTCCGCTCTTCGTCCCGATTCATACAGTGCGCGTAAAACGCTGCGGCCTATGCGGCCAAAGCCGTTTATCGCTATGCGGATTGTCATGCTGCTCCTGAAAAAGGGCCTTCTCTCACCGGGCATATTCACCGTGTTCAAGAGGGCGCTGACTGGTTATCAAGCGAACCCGCATAGAGTACTTTAGCGCACCACCTGCTGTGAATCGGCACATCACATTATTCCTTCGGCCCGGCACTGTTTCACCGGTCTCATTCCGCCGTTTCTGTTGAACACCGTCACAACTGAAACGCTTCAGCCGAGCATAAACCAAAGTTTTAGCAAAAGGAACAGGTGCGGCAGCCTGCCCGACAACGGAACGACACTTTGCGAGAATAAGATGATCTGGCGCACACTTTTTCATATCCAATCCTTGGTCGTGCGCCAGATATTTTGACAATAACCAAGCTAGCAGCCTTAAGCTTTAGGGAAAATCCACAGGTGCTCGGCCGGCAGGGAAAGCCGACACAGGGTTTGACCACGCACTTCGGTGCCATAAGCGCGTACCACAAAATCCTCGGCGACGGTGCGGAACAGGTATTCCCAACGGTCGCCGAGATACATGCTGGTCAGCAGCGGCAGCTCAAGCTGATTGCCCTGCGGGTCATCCCCCAGGCGCACGCGCTCTACACGGATCACCGCAGTGGCTTCTTCGCCGACTTTTACCCCTGCGCCCGCCATGCCCCACAGCGTCCAGTCTTTGCCTTCTATGCGCGCTTTGCCCTCACTCACCTCGCTGATCTTGCCGTGCAGACGGTTATTGCTGCCCATAAACTCGGCGGTAAACAGGGTCGACGGCGAACCGTACATTTCCTGCGGCGTGCCCTGCTGCTCGATTTTTCCGTTGTTGAGCAACAGGATACGATCGGAGATTGCCATCGCCTCGTTCTGGTCGTGAGTGACCATCAGTGCCGAAAGCCCCAGCTTGATAATCAGCTCACGCAAGAACACCCGCGCCTCTTCACGCAGCTTGGCGTCGAGGTTCGACAAGGGCTCATCCAGCAGGATCACCGGCGGGTTGTACACCAGCGCCCGGCCAATCGCCACACGCTGCTGCTGACCACCGGACAACTGGTGCGGGTGACGCTTGCCCAAATGCCCCAGCCCAAGCTGGTCCAGCACTCCCTGTACCCGCTGGTTGATTTCCGCCGAGGCGACCTTGCGTAATTTCAGCGGATAGGCGACGTTTTCAAACACGGTTTTATGCGGCCACAGCGCGTAGGACTGAAACACCAGCCCCAGATTGCGCTCTTCCGCCGGGATTTCGCTGCGCGCGCTGCCGTCGTAAACGGTATTACTGCCGATGATAATGCGACCCTGGGTCGGTTTTTCCAGCCCGGCGACCGCACGCAGCAGCGTGGTTTTACCGCTGCCCGACGGCCCCAACAACGAAACTACCTCGCCGCGCTTCAAGTCCATCGAGACCCCCTTCAGCACCGGGTTGTCGCCGTAGGTCAAATGCAGGTTTTCTACCGAAAGTTCAATCATGTAATTTCACTCCAAATCGCAGGGCGATACCCAGACCCAACACCACCAGCAGGATGTTAATAAACGAGAGCGCGGCAACGATATCAATGGCGCCCGCCGCCCATAGGGAAACCAGCATCGAACCTATGGTTTCGGTACCCGGAGACAACAGATACACCCCGGTGGAATACTCACGTTCGAAAATCAGGAACATCAGCAGCCACGAGCCAATCAGGCCGTAACGCGATAGCGGAATGGTGACGTGACGGGTGATCTGTCCCCGGGTCGCACCAGCGCTGCGTGCCGCCTCCTCCAGCTCCGGGCCCACCTGCAGCAGCGTCGAAGAGATCAGCCGCAGGCCATAAGCCATCCACACCACGGTGTACGCCAGCCAGACGCTGAAGATGGTGCTGCGCAAAGACCGCAACCAGACGATCAGGTGCTCCCGCAGCCACTCGGCCACCGGCAACGCCGACAGCCAGCCCTCTTTCAATGATTTATCCAGCCACATCGGCAGGAACAGGAACACCCACAGGAACGCCAGCCCCGCCAGCAGACCGGGCACCGCACGCGGCACCAGTACGCTGTAATCGAGGAAACGGGTGGCACCGTCGGGTTTGCGGTGCATGGCAATGCCGATAAACAGGTAGCAAACCACCGCCAGCGCGCCACCGAACACCCCAATCGCCATCGAGTTGACGATCGCCCGCAGCAGGTTCGGCTGCTGCCAAATGGTGCGGAAGGTATTGAGCGACAGCTCGTCCCAGATTGAAACGCCCACGCCCCAGTTGGAGATAAAGGCGCGCAGCACCACTCCCACCAGCGGTACGCCGATGGTCACCGTCAGCCAGAACACCACTACCGCACCGGCAACCCAACGCCATTTACCCAGCGGCAGCGCCCGCGCCTGCGACGCCTTGCCCTTGACGGTGACGAAGCGGTTCGCGGTTCGCATCAGACGGCGCTGTAACATCACCAGCGGTATGGTGATACAAATCAGCACCACCGCCACCGCCGCCATCAGATGGTAAGACGGCGTGCCTAGCTTATTGGTCAATTGATACAGGTAGGTCGCCAGCACCAGGTTGCCTTCCGGATCGCCCAGCACCAGCATCAGGCCAAACACTTCCAGCCCGAGGAAAAACAGCAGCACCCCGGCATACAAAATCGACGGTCGCACCATCGGTAAACTGACCGCGGTCATCACCTGCAAAGGCGAGGCCCCCGCCGTTCGTGCAGCCTCCTCCACGTCAGAGCCGACGCTGCGCAAGGCCGAGGAAATATAAAGATAGGCGTGCGGTACGTGCGTCAGCCCGGCGATCACCACAATGCTGGCCATCGAGTAGATATTCCACGGCACAAAGCCGAACAGCGCTTCCGCCCACAGCGAGAAGAAGCCGACCGGCCCGGCAGCCACCACGTAGCCAAAGCCCAGAACCATCGGCGAGACAAAGATCGGCACCAGGATCAGCGGCTCAATAAAACGGCGGCCGGGCAAATCGGTTCTGACCATCAAAAAGGCCAGAATGCCTCCCAGCGGAATGGCAATCACCACCAGGCCGAAAGCCAGGATAAACCCGCTTTTCAGTGCTTTGTAAAAGTCCGGATCGGTGAAAATAAACTGGAACGCCTCCAGGCTGAAGACCTTGGAGGGGGAGAAAAAGGGAGCGGAGAGGAAACTTTGAATCACGATAAACGACAACGGCACATAGATAACCAGTGCGGTTATCAGCACCACCAAGCCGCGCGGCAGACTCTGCCACTTTCTGCGCCATGCTTCCATAATATATCCCGATGGTTGTAAACGACGACGACCAAAGGGCGCGCGCCACAATGGCAGACGCGCGTCCGTATCCTGTTATACCCAAAATAATTGGCGCTGCATCAAGGCGGCAAGAGCGCTTATCCCGATGAGCTTACTTCAGTAAGTGATTCGGGTAAGTGAGTGCAGCCAACACAGAGGCAGCGCCAAGTATGACGGGTATATTATTTTGCTGCGGCGGTACGCCACTGCTTGATGTAATCCAGGCGTTTGGCCGGTTGCAGATACTCCAGCAGGCTTTCATCTACCGGGATCGGCTTCAGCGCTTTGCCAAGCATTTTGGTCATACCGTCAATGTCGTTTTTGCCTTCAATGTCATTGCGAATCGAAGGAATATCGGCCTGGTTGGCAAGAATGCTCTGGCCCTTTTCCGACAGCACATAGTTAAGCCACAGTTTTGCCGCATTGGCGTTGGCCGCTTCTTTGCTGATAAAGGACACGCGCGACAGCACCAGGGTGTAATCCTTCGGATAAGAGATACCCAGTGAAGGATCTGTTTTGGCGCGGGCCTCGGCATAGGAACCCAGGATATTGAAACCAATCAGGTTCTCACCGGATGACACCCTTTCCATCATGGTACCGGTAGAGGACTGCACCGCCAGCCCCCCTTTGGCGACCTCAGCCAGCGTGGCGAAATAATTTGGATCGGCCTTGAAGTCCTGCACCGAAAGCATGAAACCCAGCCCTGACTTTTCAATGTCATAGGTGGTGACTTTCTTTTTGAATTTGTCGGTCTGGCTGGCGATCAGCTTGGCCAACGCGGCATGAGAATCAGGCACTTCGCCCTGCGGGATCAGCCGTTTGTTATAGATGAAAACTACCGGCTCGTAGGTGGTGCCGTAGGCTTTCTCTTTCCATACCGCCCACTTGGGCAGTTGACCCTGTTCCGGCGAAGCGTATTCCTGCGCATAGTCGGTCGCCAGCTTCAGCGCGGTATCCATCGACGAACTCCATACCACGTCGCCGCTGGTGCCACCCGCCGCCTGTTCGCTGATATACCGGTTGTACAGCTCGGTGCTGTTCATGTCGTTGTATTCGACCTTCACGCCCGGATACTCCGCTTCGAACCCCTGGATCAGCGGGCCGGCAGCCTTGGTATCGGTAGTGGAGTACACCACTACCTTGCCCTCTTTCTTCGCGCCGTCCACAATTTTCTGATAGTCGGCTGGATAGCCTGCCGGAAATTCAGCGTAAGCAGGCACTGCACCCAGTACCGCCATCGCCACCACCGACGCGCCGATTCTTGTCAACATGATCAACTCCTGGTTACATTTAAGAAACTAAAAATTAACATATAGTTAATAAGTGTTCCTAAGCAACGCCGTTGATTTTTTATCTTCGGGTTTTGTGAGGTTGACCGATTTTTAGGCAATAAAAAGCCCGGCAATTTGCCGGGCTCGGGTAAAGCGATGCAATACAGCTTATTTCAGCAGTGCCTGCGCCTTGGCCACCACGTTTTCCACGGTGAAACCAAACTCTTTGAACAACTGCTCCGCCGGGGCAGACTCGCCGAAGCTGGTCATGCCCACGATGGCGCCGTTCAGGCCCACATACTTGTACCAGTAGTCCGCGATACCCGCTTCCACGGCCACACGGGCGCTCACCGCCGCCGGCAGCACGGATTCACGGTAGGCCGCATCCTGCTTGTCGAACGCGTCGGTAGACGGCATGGAAACCACGCGCACCTTACGGCCCGCCGCGGTCAGCTGGTCTGCCGCTTCCACGGTGATGCCCACTTCCGAACCGGTGGCAATCAGGATCACGTCCGGCGTACCGGCACAATCCTTCAGCACGTAGCCGCCACGGTAGGCGTTAGCCAGTTGCTCTGCGGTACGTGGTTGCTGAGTCAGGTTCTGACGCGAGAAAATCAGCGTGGTCGGGCCGTCGTTGCGCTCGATACCGTACTGCCAGGCAATCGCCGACTCCACCTGGTCACACGGACGCCAGGTGCTCATGTTCGGGGTCACGCGCAGGCTGGCAATCTGCTCAACCGGCTGGTGCGTCGGGCCGTCTTCGCCCAG